>CACAZW010000004.1 GCA_902537055.1 uncultured Pelagibacteraceae bacterium | reverse complement strand
TAACTTAATTAAATGCAATATTGGTTATTAAAATCAGAACCTGATGTTTGGTCTATAAACCAGCAGAAGAAGTCAGGGTCAAAAGGAGCCGATTGGGATGGCGTAAGAAATTATCAAGCAGCAAATAATTTAAAAAAAATGAAGAAGGGTGATCTTTGCTTTTTTTACCATTCAAATATTGGTAAAGAAATCGTTGGAATTGTTGAGGTAATTAAAACAGCATTTATCGACCAAACAGATAAAGATAAGCGATTTGTAGCAGTAAAAGTTAAGTATAAAAGTAAACTAAAAACACCAGTTTCTCTTGAAAAAATTAAAAAAAATAAAGATTTAAAAGATATTGCATTAATAAAACAAAGCAGACTGTCTGTCATGCCAATTGACACTAAATGCTGGAAAATTATTTTGAAGATGGGTAGTATCTGAAAAATTTATAACCCATGCCAAAAAAAAAAACTAAAAAAAAAAAGAAAAAAGTAATCACTAAAAAGAAATCTAGAGTAAAGTCTTTTGCGCAAAAGCAAGAAAAAGAGCTTATATATAGAACAAAGAAAGACTGGATTAGTAAAGCTTTAGTAAATAAATCTCAGTACGAAAAAAAATATAAAGCTTCAATAAAAGATAATGATGGATTTTGGAAAAAAGAAGGAAAAAGAATTAATTGGATAAAGCCATACACAAAAATTAAAGATGTTAAATACAGTAAATCGGATGTAAAGATAAAATGGTTTTATGATGGAACTCTTAATGCATCAGCAAATTGTATTGATAGACACTTAAAAAAAAATAAAGACAAAACTGCAATTATATGGGTTGGTGATGATCCAAAAGTTCAAAAGAAAATTTCTTATAAGGAATTGCACAAAGAAGTTTCAAAAGCTGCAAATGGACTCAAAGAATTGGGAGTTAAAAAAGGAGACCGAGTTACAATTTACCTTACCATGATACCTGAATTAGCATACACTATGTTAGCTTGTGCGAGAATAGGAGCGGTACATTCAATAATTTTTGGAGGCTTTTCTCCTGATAGTATTTCTGGAAGAATAAACGACTGTGAGTCTGATTATTTAATTACAGCTGATGAAGGAGTAAGAGGTGGAAAAATAATACCTCTAAAATCAATTGCTGACGAGGCTTTAGTAAATTGTCCAAATGTAAAAAAATGTGTAGTTGTCAAAAGAACAGGTAATAGAATTAATTGGGATGAACGAAGAGACGTTTGGTATCACGAGTTAACAAGAAAAGTCTCTAATAAATGTGAACCTGAAGAAATGAATGCAGAAGATCCCTTATTTATTTTATATACATCAGGATCAACTGGTAAACCAAAAGGTGTAATGCACACGACGGGTGGTTATATGGTTTATGCTTCAATGACCCATCAATATATATTCAATTATAAACCTAAAGATATATATTGGTGTACAGCTGACATTGGTTGGGTAACTGGTCATAGTTATATTATTTATGGACCACTATCAAATGGTGCAACAACAATAATGTTTGAAGGAATTCCAACTTATCCTGATAGTTCAAGATGGTGGCAAATCGTTGATAAGTATAAAGTGAATATTTTTTATACTGCCCCAACAGCAATAAGAGCTTTAATGAGAGAAGGTGATAAACCCGTTAAGAAAACATCAAGAAAATCTCTGAAATTGTTAGGAACCGTAGGTGAGCCAATCAATCCAGAAGCATGGGAGTGGTATTATAAAACTGTTGGAGATTCTAATTGTCCGATTGTTGATACTTGGTGGCAAACTGAAACTGGTGGAATATTAATTAGTCCACAAACAGGTGCTATAAATTTAAAACCAGGTTCAGCAACAAAACCTTTTTATGGGATTAAACCAGTAATAGTAAATAAAGATGGAAAAGTTTTAAAAGGAGAAGCTGAAGGTCGTTTGTGTATAGCGCAATCTTGGCCTGGTCAGATGCGGACGGTTTATGGTGATCATCAAAGATTTATTGATACTTATTTTTCTCAATTTGATGGAAAATATTTTACAGGAGATGGATGCAGAAGAGATAAAGATGGATATTACTGGATTACGGGAAGAGTTGATGATGTAATTATTGTTTCAGGACATAATCTTGGAACTGCCGAAATAGAAAGTGCTTTTGTAGCTCATCCAAAAGTTGCAGAGGCTGCAGTCGTTGGATATCCGCATGATATTAAAGGTAATGGTTTATATTGTTACGTCACTTTAAATGTTGGTGAAAAATCAACTTTAGATTTGGAGAGAGATTTAAAACTGTGGGTTAGAAAACAAATTGGTCCAATAGCTACACCAGATTTAATACAATTTTCACCTGGGCTTCCAAAAACTAGATCTGGTAAGATTATGAGAAGAATTCTAAGAAAAATTGCGGCAAATGAACATGATCAATTGGGTGATACAACAACTTTGGCAGATCCAAGTGTTGTAAAAAGTTTAGTTGAAAATAGAAAAAATACCTAAAAATTTATTAATTCTATAAATTCCTTTTTAACATTATCCCATTTCAGGATCATAGAATTCAAAACTATTTTTTTGTCTAAAGATTTTAATTCTTCAGCGATTGGAGACCATACATATAATGATAGCGCGCTGGTATTAAATGGTAATGACTCATGATATTCATTCCAATTAATCTTTTCATATCTTTCAAGAAAATTTTTTTTTGCATTTTCATATATTTCCTTTGGCATTTCATTTTTCTGAAGTTCATTATCCAAAATTTCAAAATAAATTTCATTTGCTTTTTCAGTATCATGTTGATTTCTGATATTTTTTAAAAAAGAGATTGTATAAAAAGTTAAATCCTGTAATGCAGTTGAATAAATATTCCATTTAGCTTTGTTAATCGATCCTAAAAATATTTCATCTTCAAACATCAATACATATTTTGCCCCCATTCTAGTTTTCAGATATCCATAAAGAGTTACTTGACTTACCCATGCAGATTTTTTTTGGATAAATTCTTTTAAGTCAGAATAGTTTTCAATTTTTTTTGTTTTTTTAAAATATTTTAAGAATGGAATGAAATATTCCTTTAAATACTCAAATTTCAAATCTTTGAGCTTTAATTTGTATTTAATGCCCATTTAGAACCGATATTACTACTTTTACTATAAATATATGCCATTTTTTACCCTTTAATTATCACTTTAAATGAGTATGAATTATATCTTTAACCTATAGGGAGGATTAAAATAATGTCAAACAAAGAAAAGCACTGGGAAAAAACCAAAGGATTAATGATAATTACATTAATTATTTGGTTTGTTTTCGGTTATCTGATCTTCATGTTTGGTTCTGACCTAAACACTTCAAGTTTTATGGGATATCCATTAGCGTATTACATGTGTGCGCAAGGTTCCATCATTGCATTTGTGGTCCTAATTTTTTGGTTTGCAAATAGACAAGAAAAAATCGATGAAGAGTTTGGTTTTACCGAAAAGGAGGATGATTAATGTTTAAAGGCAATTTTATTGACAACCTACCAAAAATTTACGGAACATATACTGGGGGCTTCTTTATATTCATCATTTTGATGGCAATAGCAGAGCAAGCAGGTATGACCGCTAAAACAATTGGTATTTTGTTTGTCGCCTTTACAGTTTGTATATATGCCATAATTGGATATCTATCTAGAACTGTACAGGTCGACGCTTATTATGTTGCTGGAAGACAGGTACCAACAGTATTTAACGGAATGGCAACTGCAGCTGACTGGATGTCAGGTGCTTCATTCGTTGCAATGGCTGGTGGTATTTACTTTGGTGGTTATACGTATATGGCTTTCTTAGTCGGATGGACTGGGGGATACGTTTTAGTATCATCACTTTTAGCACCATACTTAAGAAAATTTGGATGTTATACTGTGCCAGATTTCATTGGAACAAGATATGGCGGAAACTTCGCAAGGTTCTGTGCCGTAGTTGTTTTAACATTGGCATCTTTCACTTATGTAACAGCTCAAATTAACGCAACAGGAACAATCGCATCAAGAGCACTAAGTATTCCATTTGAATTAGGAGTTTGGGTTGGACTAGTAAGTATTTTACTTTGTTCAATGCTAGGCGGAATGAGAGCGGTAACTTGGACACAGGTTGCTCAATACATAGTATTGATTATTGCTTATCTAATTCCAGTATTCTGGATTAGTAACAAATCAGGATTTGGTTTCTTTCCACACTTCATGTTAGGTGAGGAAGTAGCTAGATTAGGTGCACTTGAATCGCAATTTGGATTAGTTAAAAATGCTGCTGCAGATATTAAAGCTGCAGGTGTACCAGGTGGTCTAAAATCTATCGCTGTGTCACACGCAGGTGTGCCAGAAGGTGGAATGGCTGCATGGAAGTTTATTTCATTAGCATTATGTATGATGGTGGGAACAGCTTCTTTACCGCACATTTTAATGAGATACTTCACTACTCCAAGTGTTAAAGCTGCAAGAAAATCAGTGGCATGGTCACTATTCTTTATTGCATTGCTTTATACTTCAGCGCCAATGCTTGCAACATTATCCAAGATCTCACTAATAGATCCAAACTTACCAACAGGTATTATTGGAAAACCAATTGCTGAAATTATGCAAATTGAGTGGGTAAATGCATGGATTAATGTAAAACAAGCCTTCATAGCAGACTTTAACGGAGATGGTATTCTTCAGTTAAATGAATGGTTCATGAGAGGAGACGTGGTTGTACTAGCAACTCCTGAGGTTGCTGGATTACCATACGTAATCTCTGGACTAGTTGCTGCAGGAGGAATGGCTGCTGCGATGTCAACTGCTGATGGTCTAATTCTTGCTATCGCTAACGCTTTATCACATGATATCTATTACAAAATCATTGATCCAAAAGCGGATGTAAGAAAAAGATTGTTAGTTGCTAGAGCACTTTTAATAGTTATTGGTGCCGCTGGAGCATATATTGCATCGATGAGGATAACTAGTATCCTTGGTGCAGTTGCCTGGGCATTTGACTTTGCAATGTCAGGATTGTTCTTCCCATTAATACTTGGTGTATGGTGGAAGAGAGCAACAAGACAAGGAGCAATAGCAGGTATGATAGCAGGTCTTGCATCAGGAACGGCTTATCTAATTTATGTGTATCCTAAGTTTATGGGTAATACACCTTGGTTAGGTATTGACCATTTACGTTTCGGTATTATCGGAGCGTCTGTCTGTTTAGTTGTAATGGTTGTAGTAAGTTTAATGACTGAAGAACCAGATAAAGCTACACAACAAATGGTAGACGAAGTTCGTGTTCCATCAGGTAAGACAATACTTGGTAAGCAACACTAAATTAAACTTTTTGGGGGCGGATACCGCCCCCATTTTTTTCAGATAAATGCCTTTATATATTTTAGTAATAGACTACATTTTAGGTATCATTATGTGGACTTTAATTGGAAGATCTGCAATGAATATTTTTCAAAAAGAAGATTCTGAATTCTTTTTTATGAAAGTATTTGTCAAATACACAAATCCAATTATTAAAATTTTTAAATTCATAACTCCTAGTTTCATTATAGGACCGTTAGTCCCACTTTATGTTGCATGGTTTTTTTATATGTTTAGATTTTATTTAATGCCTTATTTAATGGGTTATTCTGTTATGGGAATGTTATCGTTTCCATTAGAAAGTGAAATAGCTGCAGAAATTTATAAAGTATTTGGTAAATAATAATTCAAATATATTTAAAAATTGATAGTACTAGTTTTTATTTATTAATGAAAAATATACAAATTTCACCTTCAATACTCTCAGCAAATTTTAGTCAGTTAGGTAATGAGATTAAACGACTAGAGGATGGTGGTGCAGATTTGATACATGTTGATGTAATGGATGGACATTTTGTTCCAAACATCACAATAGGTCCCCCAGTGATAAAAACTTTAAGAAATTATACAAAATTACCCTTTGATGTACATTTGATGATCTCGCCGGTTCATAAATATATTAAAAATTTTGCTGAAGCAGGATCTGATATAATAACAATTCATCCTGAAGCAACTAATAATTTAATTGAGTCAATTCAACTTATAAAGCAATTAAAGAAAAAAGTAGGAATATCTTTAAATCCAAATACGGAAATAAATATCATAGAAAAACTTTTAAAGGATATTGATTTAGTCTTAATAATGAGTGTACATCCAGGATTTGGTGGCCAAAAATTTATGCCAGAGGTAATTGAAAAAATTAAAAAGCTTCATCAAATAAAAAAAGATAATAAATTAAACTTTGATATTGAAGTTGATGGTGGAATTAACTTTTCTAATTCAAAGGAAGTTATATCGGCAGGAGCAAATATATTGGTTTCAGGAACAACTATATTTAATGAAAATAATGGCAATATTAAAAAAAATATAGAAATGCTAAGATCAATGTAAGATGTATTTAAAAAATTCTTTATCTTTTATAAATGAATTTTTTAACACATCCAAAAAACAAATAAGAAAATTATACTTAAAATCAAATTTTTATAATAATAAAATTTCGAAAATTGAAATAACTAATATTACATATAGACCAAGCATAAGCATTCTGAGTTGCTTAGTTAAATATGATAAAAAAAAAATTAAAATTGAGGAATTAGATAAAGATAATATTTGGGAAAATAAATTATTAAGTGGGCATAACTTATATAAACTTAATAATTTTTATTGGTTGTTTAGTATCGATTTAAAATCTTCACCAAATATTACACAATCAATAATAATTAAATGGATTGAAAAAAATCAAAATTACAATTCATTAACATGGCAAATTGATATTTTATCAAAGAGAATAATATCTTGGATCGCAAACTCTAAATTATCTTACGATGAAAGTGACATTAAATATAAGAATAAATTTAATTTTTCTGTAAACAAACAAATTAATCATTTAATAAATGAAATAAGCAAATCTCAATCTGTTAATAATAAATTATTAGGATGTACTGCAATAATAATCACAGGATTATCATACGAAAATGAAAAATTTTTAAATTATGGATTAGAATTACTAAGGAAAATTATTATCAATTCTTTTGACGATGAGTATTTTCCAAAAACAAGAAGTATTAGGCAATTAAATTTTTATTTAAAATATTTTGTTCTTGTTAGAGAAATATTAAAGGAGTCTTTTAATGATATACCTGAATACCTTGATGAAATAATTTTCTATCTAGGAAAATCTTATTCTGTTTTTTCTGAAATCGAACAAAGTTTACTATTCAATGGGAATCATCAAAATAATTTACAAGAATTTAATAAATATCTTTCACTTCATAAATATAAGTTCGAAAATTCAAATAATGAGGTAGGAGGATATGCTATTTTGAATAACAAAAATTGTATTCTTGCAATGGATGTTGGAAATTCACCCCAAAAAATATTTTCGTATAACTATCAAAGTGGAGCTCTTTCATTTGAATTCTTCTATAAAAATAAAAAACTTATTTCGAATTCTGGCTACTTTCAGGATTATAAAAATAAATTAAATCTAATTTCAAAATCTACTGCTTCTCATTCGGCACTTATAATTGATAATCATTCAAGTTGTTCATTTAGAAACAATGGAAACTATAAAACATTAGAAAATGGTTTGAAAATAAGTGATAAAAATATTGTTAATGAAAAAAACTATTGGTTAATCAAAGCATCTCATAATGGATTTTTAAAAAAATATGGAATTTTACATGAAAGGTCTTTAGAGTATTTCGTTGAAAAAAATAAATTGATAGGAACTGATAGAATAATTTCAAAAAACAAGTTGGAACCAAAAAAATATGATATCAGATTTCATATGGAGCCAGGTGTTAAATTAACAAAAACACTAGATAACAAAACTATACTAATTGAAATTGAGAATTCTGGATGGAAATTTTCAACTAACTGCGAGATTATAAATATTGAATCGGGTATATATTTCGGTAATAAAAATTCAACTAGTGAAAATCAAAATATATGTTTATCAGGCAAAATAAAGGATATAACTCAGGAAATTAAATGGGCATTCGAAAAAATACAATAAAAATCAAGACTGCTTTAATTTCATTATCAGATAAATCTAGTTTAAGGCCATTATTAAATTTACTAAAAAAATATAAAATCAAAATAATAAGCTCAGGTGGCACATATGAAAAAATTAAAAGTATGGGTTTTAAATGCTTAGAAGTATCTAAATTTACAAATTCAAAAGAGCTGCTAGATGGAAGGGTTAAAACCTTACATCCAAAAATTCATTCTGGAATTTTAAATGTTAGGCAGAATAAAAAACATCAAAAAGAAATGAAAATTAACTATTATGAAAATATAGATTTAGTTATTATAAATTTTTATCCGTTTGAAAGAGTTTTATTAGATAATTCTGATCACAAAAATATAATTGAAAATATAGATATTGGAGGACCGACGATGGTTAGATCAGCTGCAAAAAATTATAATGATGTAGTTGTCCTAAGTAACACAAAACAGTATGAAGATTTAACTATTGAATTAGATAGAAATAGAGGGTCTACGAATTTAAAATTTAGAGAAAAATTGGCTGAGGAAGCATTTATGGAGACTGCTTATTATGAATCAAAAATTTTTAATTATTTCAATCAAAAGTCTAAAAATATTTTCCCAATTAAGAAAATTTTTTCTGGAAAATTAATTGAGGAGACAAGGTATGGGGAAAATCCTCATCAAAAAGCAGCTATATATTCGCAAAATAACAAACAGGAAATTATTCAAATCAGTGGAAAACAACTAAGTTACAACAACTATAACGATCTTTATTCGGCCCTAAGTATATCCAAAACTTTACCAAGAAATAGGGGTGTAGCAATAATTAAGCATGCTAATCCCTGTGGTGTTTCCATTAATCCAAATAAAATCAAATCTTTTAAGGAGGCTTTAGAAAGTGACCCAATTAGTGCCTATGGTGGTATTGTATCATGTAACTTTAAGTTAAATATTAGTTTAGCTAAAGAGATTAATAAAATATTTTTTGAGGTAATAATTGCAAATGGATTTGACAAAAAATCAGTCAAACTTTTAAAAAAGAAAAAAAAACTAAGACTAATTGATTCAAGTAAAGTAGAAAAAAATTTTAAACTTAATTTTATAAATAAATTTAATTCTATTTTAGTTCAAAATCCAGATAGTCAACACTTTTCTAGAAATGATTTTAAAATTGTATCAAAATTAAAACCTACGAATAAAACTTTAAACAAACTTATTTTTGCGTTTAATATATGCAGAAGTGTAAAATCGAATGCGATAGTCATTACAAAAGATTACAAGACAATAGGCATAGGTTCTGGCCAACCAAGTAGGTTAGATAGTTGCAAAATAGCAATTGATAAAATGAAAAAGTTCCAGAAAATAAGCGATAGTGATGAAATCTTAGCAGCATCTGATGCTTTTTTCCCGTTTGTGGATGGTATAGAAAAGTTGGTACAATCAGGAATTTCAGCAGTCATTCAACCATCAGGTTCAAAAAATGATAAAGAAATTATTAAATTTGCTAACCAAACAAATACTATTTTAGTATTTTCTAAAACAAGACACTTTAATCACTAATCAATTTATCTTATCTATTTTAGCAGCTAAAATAAAATCACTCTCAGCAAGACCTTTAATTGCGTGAGTAAATATTTTAATTCTTGCATAACCCCATCCAAACCACAGATCAGGGTGATGTCCCTCTGTTTCAGCAATTTCTCCAACTTTATTCACAAATTCTTGACTTTGTAAGAAATCATCAAATTTAAAATTTTTTATTAAATGAAATCCGTCGATTTTATCCTCTATAACTTCCCATCCATCAACTTGCTTTAAATATTTATGAATTTCTTCTGTGTTAAATGGTGGGATGTTGCCTTCACACGGGACACATTTTTTACTTGCTAAATCACTCATAATATAATTCCTTTAATGGAGCGGGCAATGGGACTTGAACCCACGACCTTCTCGTTGGCAACGAGACGCTCTACCACTGAGCTATGCCCGCTTATTCTTAGATAACAAAACTAAAAGCTTTTTTTGAATTTAGCAAGTGATTAAATAGTTAAATGCGACTACGAATCATTTATGTGTAGTTGTAACCTTGAAAAGAATTATTATAATTAAGTTATGAAACTGGAAGAATTACCAAAAACAATACCAATTTTCCCTTTATCAAATTTTATAATGTTTCCTGGTACAACTGTTCCACTGAACATTTTTGAGCCTAGATATTTACAAATGGTAAATGATAGTATGAAGAAGCATAGAATGATTGGAATGATACAGCCAAAAAAAACAGGGTCTTTGAAAAAACCTGATTTATACGAAATAGGATGTATTGGAAAAATCACAAGTTTCAATGAAACAGAAGACGGTAGAATACTTATTATTTTAAACGGGATTTGTAGATACAAAATTAACTCAGAGTTAAATACCGACAAAATGTACCGCGAATGCAATGTTCAATATGATAATTTTTCAAAAGATATAATGCAAAAAAGTAACGAAGTTAACTTTTCAGACTTAAGCTTAATTATGAAGAACATGAGAACATTTTTCAAAAAGCAAGGGTATATTGTGAACTTAAAAGACTTAGAAAAGAAAGATCTTAGCCAAACTCTTAATGATCTATCAATGGCATCACCCTTTTCATTAGAAGAAAAACAAATATTATTAGAGAGTCTTGATATAAATGTAAGAAAAAAAAAAATGGAACAAATTCTAAATAATTATATTAAAGACGAATTCGAAAATACTACTCTTCAGTAATTTATAAATTAAATCCTTTATCTGATAAAATATTAGAATATTTTTTAAAAATAGAATTTTTATTTAGAATACTAAAAACTGGTTTTGAAATTGAATTATTAATATCGCTATCTAATCTAAAAAATTCATATATACCATCAATGGCTTTTCCATAAAGATAATTAAGGTGTTTTGTAGAATTTTGGAAGTCTTCAGCAACAGAGATATCTATTGGAAGGCCTAGAGATATTCTATCATTTACTATTTTAGACATTATTTTAATATCCCTGATTGTCATGTTAAATCCTTGCCCTGCAAGGGGGTGTATACGATGTATTAAATCACCAAAAGCAAGAATATTACTATAAGTATAATTTCTAAGCATTTCAAAACTCAGACTAAAATTTTCAATTTTATTAATTTTAGTAAATGCATAAAAAGAATTATATTTTTTAAATATATCGAGAATTTTCTTATCATCTATTTCCACTCCCTTGTAAGAAAAAACAACTGAAGTTTTAGTATTAGATAATGGCAGAAATGCTAAAGGTCCAAATTTCGTAAAAACTTGGATGGCAGTGTAATTATCTTTGCGACGATGATTTATTAGAAATGTATATGCTCTACTTCTATAATTTTTTTTTATTTTATTTGTAAAAAATTTATTTGAAATAAAATTTTTGTTTTCACTATTAATAACTAAATCATATTTTTTAATTTTATTTAGAATAAGTGAATTAGAAGTATCTGAATAATTTAATTTAATAAATTTTGATTTTTTTATTTTTTTAAAAAAAATTTCATTTAATTTTGAGTAAGATACTAAATTAAAAACTTCTTTGTTTTTTTTGTTAAAATTAATAATCTCTTTAGATTGAGAACTTTCTGTAAAAATTTTAATTTCTTTACTTTTCCAGGGTTTAATGTTGGATTTTGTTAAAAATTTCAAATAATCAAAATTTTCGCTTGATAAAGCTATTGTTCTATCTGTTTTAATGTTTTGAAATTTTTTATTTAAATATATGTCAACATTGAGTTTTTTTTCCTCAAAAACGTTGGCGAGAATCAAATTTGTTAAATTTTGGCCTATAAGACAAATTTTCATAACAAAATAATTTTAACAATAAAAATTAAATGATACAAAGTGACAAAAGCAGTTTTGATTCATGATATTTAAAAATTATATCAATAAAATAAACGAATTTATCATAAAGAGATTGGCTGAATTAGTTGGTATTTTTCTGGTGCTCGCCTCTATATTACTTTTTATATCTTTAATTAGCTATTCACCAGAAGATCCAAATTTTATATTTCCAGAAAATCAGGAGATAAGAAATTTACTTGGATTTAGGGGAAGCTTCATCGCTGATATATTTTTTCAATCAATTGGTTTAATATCACTTTTAATTCCTATATCTCTTCTATTTACAGGAATATCAATAACAATTAACAAAAAATTTATTATTATTATAGAAAATATTTTTTTCATAATTCTTTACATTATTGTTGCAACTTTTTTCTTTGGTATTTTTCATAAGGAAACCTATTGGCTAATAATAAGTGGGAACAACGGTTTTGTTGGCGATTTAATGTCAGAAACTGTAATTGCAGATTTTTTGAAAATTAATCAAACAGTGAGTTACTATTTATTAATATTTTTTATTTTATTATTTTTTTTGCTAAGCAGTAATTTCAAAATTTCTCATATTTTAATTTCTTTCACTATGATAAAAAAACTATTTTCATCAAAAAAAGAAGATTTAATTTCTCAAGAAAATACTTTTAAAGAAAATACTATAATTGAAAGATCTAAGGAAACCCCTGTACAAGAAGATTTGTTTTCTAATAACAAATCAATTTTAAATGATGTAAAAATTAAATTACCTTTAATTGATTTTTTAAAAAAACCAGAGAAAGGCTCTAATAAAAAAGACGATATTAAAATAGACGCAGAAGGTTTAGAAAAAATTCTTCTTGATTTTGGTGTTGAAGGGAAAATAAAAAAAATAAGTCATGGACCCGTTGTTTCTCTCAATGAATTTGAGCCTGCGGCTGGGGTTAAAGTTTCCAAAATAATAAATTTAGCAGAAGATATTGCTAGAAATACAAGTTCAGAGTCTGCTAGAATAGCCACAATACCCGGGAGTAATACTGTTGGTATTGAACTACCAAAGATATCCAGAGAAAATGTTTTTTTAAGAGAAATAATTTCAGATAAGAATTTTAAAAAAAGAGAAATTAAATTACCTATTGCTCTTGGTAAAAGTATATCTGGAGAACCAATAACTAGCGATTTAAGTTCAATGCCTCATTTATTAATAGCAGGAACTACTGGTTCAGGGAAATCAGTATGTATTAATACAATTATCCTATCACTCATTTACAAACATACCCCAGACGTCTGTAAATTTATTTTGATCGATCCTAAAATGCTTGAACTTTCAACCTATGAAGGGATACCACATTTATTATGTCCTGTTATTACTGAAGCAAAAAAGGCAGCGTCTGTTTTAGGTTGGGTAGTTAAAGAAATGGAAAGTAGATACAGATTAATGACAAAAGTAGGTGTAAGGAATATTGATGGATATAACGAAAAGCATAAAGTTAAGATGCCTTATATTGTTGTAATAGTTGATGAAATGTCAGATCTCATGTTGGTAGCTGGAAAAGAAATAGAAAACTATATTCAAAAATTATCACAAATGGCTAGAGCGGCTGGAATTCATATAATAATGGCCACACAAAGGCCGAGTGTAGACGTAATAACTGGAACAATAAAAGCTAATTTTCCTACCCGTATTTCATTTCAAGTAACCTCTAAAATTGATAGCAGAACAATTTTAGGTGAGCAAGGAGCCGAGCAACTTTTAGGTAAAGGAGATATGTTATATATGTCTTCTGCAAACAGAATTACTAGAATACATGCACCTTATGTATCTGAAATAGAGATTGATAAAATAAATAACTTCCTGAGAAATCAAGCAGAGCCAGATTATGTTGATGAAATTTTGAATTTTGCTGACGAAAAAGAAATTGGTGAAAAAAATAACGATAATTCTGATACAGATGAATTGTATGGTGATGCATTAGAAATAATTAAATCAGAAAGAAAGGCATCTACTTCATTTTTGCAAAGAAAATTACAAATTGGATACAATAGAGCTGCAAGAATTATTGATCAAATGGAAGCTAATGGTGAAGTTAGTAAAGCAAATCATGTTGGTAAAAGAGAGGTTTTAAAATAGTGAGATATATAATTTTCTTTTTAATATTTTTTTATCCCTCAAATATTTTTGCATCATCAACAGAGCAAATAAAAAATAAATTAAAAGAGACAAATAACATGTCTTTTAAATTTATACAAAAAATTGGAAAAAAAACTGAGAAAGGAAAATGTATAATTTTGTACCCAAAAAAAATTTTATGTAAATATGATGATATTTATAATAAAATTTTAGTCTCTAACGGAAGATCACTCGTGATAAATAGTCAAAAAATTACAAATTATATAAGGTACCAACTTAAAGATACTCCTCTTAATTTAATCTTGGATAAAAAATTTCTATTAGACAAACTAGATCAAGTTGAAACGATTAAAGAGAATGATGAAACGTTCTCTTTTAAAATTGTACATAACAATAATTTATTAAATATTTATTTTGATAAAATTAGTTATGAAATTAAAGGATGGACTACAACTGACGTTTATCTTAACAAAGTTGAAACAAAATTGTCTAATATAGAAACAAATATAATGATTGATGAAAGATTATTTAGAGTTCAAAATTATATCAACTAATATCCAAATTTATAGTTTCGGATTTGAAAATTTTCATTCCCCTACCTAAATAGTTTTTTAAAGCATGTTTGTGATCTAGAGAACATGTATGCAACCAAACTTTTTCAGTGTTTTTTCTAAATCCTAATTTCAAAGCTTCTGATAGAAGATAACCTCCATATTTTTTTCCTATAAATTGATCAAGGATACCAAAATACGCTACTTCACATTTTCTCGTCTCAGGATAAAAAAGAAGTTCAAAAAAGCCAATTAAATCCTTGTTTTCAGTAAGTATATAAGTCTCCAAATTTGAATTATTAGTATAATCTGTCCATTTAGTATCATTCCAAATTAATCTATCTATCCAACGATAACTTTTACCAATTTGCTTGTAAAAAAATTTATTAATTTGAAAATCTGGTGGATTTTTTTTTTTTACTTTGCAATCACTTGTTGGTTTTTCTGACAAATTAATTTCATCTACTGAATTAATCTCCAAGTATTTTCTATCTACTTTAGTGATCACGAGACCATTTTTCCAACTTTTTCACCACCGAATAAATGGAAATGTAAGTGTGGAACCTCTTGGCCACCATAGTCACTTACATTAGCAAGAGCTCTATAACCTTTTCCATCAATAGAAGATATTCCCAATTTTTTTGAGACTATGGTTATTCCCTTCATTAACCCCACAATTTCATCGTTTGAAGCATTTGTATTGAAATCATCTAAGTCAACATACTTTCCTTTTGGTATTATCAAAGCATGAATTTTTTTTTGTGGATTAATATCATAGAAAGATAGGACATAACTATCTTCATAAATTTTGTTACAAGGAATCTCACCTCTTAAAATTTTTGCAAAAATATTATTATTATCGTAACTCATTATATTATTAAAAAATTATATATATAATAAACAAATCTATCAATTACCAACTATCGTCGTTTCGAGAATATTCCCGTCACAAAGAGTTCTAATTCTAATTGAATTATTTTTAGTAAAATAGAAAGTTTGTCCTTCTGTGGTTGGTGTTCCACTATTTCCAATCCAGGAGTAACCCCAGTGATCATTCGGACTATAAATATTTTTTAGAAAATTTGTCATATGTATTCCGACATTTTGAGCTAATATTCCAAAATTATTTGAACAATTAAATTTATATTCTGCGCCTTGTTTATGACCGCTGTACCATGTTCTTAATTTAATTGAACTCTCAAATTCACAAAATGCTTTTTTTTCCTTAATAATTTTAACAATTTTATAATGATTATCTTGACAGACTTTTTTTTTTGCAGATACAGTATAACCGCTGTATGCAACTATTCCAACTGCAGCTAAAATACCAATAATAGCAACAACAACTAAAAGTTCTATTAAAGTAAAACCTTTATGCTTCATATTTAATAAGAATTTTTATTTTATTAAAAATTCATAAAATTTGCATTGTTAAAATATATCCAAATAATAAGATAATATATTAAAAAAGGGAGGAAAAAATGAATAATATAAAATCAATTTATAAAGTTATTATTAATTTAACATTTATTTTTTCTTTTGTTCTTACTTCAACAGCTGCCTTTTCGGAGATAGTTGGACGTTTATCTGTTCACTGGAGTCCGAAACACCACAGTGCAAAACATGCACAAATTTTTGCTGACGAAGTTAATAAAAGAGCAAAAGGAAAATTAAAAATAGAGGTTTATCCATCTAAACAATTGTTTGGAATTAGAGAAGTAATGGGAGCAGTAACTTCTGGTGCAGTCGAACTTGGAGGAATTGTTGGTGTAGTAAGTTTTCCACCAATTAATAAAAACTTTAACGTTGCTTCATTTCCAGGATTATTTAATTCATGGGAACAACAAAGAGGTTTTTTCCAAAACTCGCCAAAAGGAAAAGAAATTTGGGGTGAGTTAACAAAAAAGACTAATTCAACATTAGTAATGTATAACCCAGTTGGACCTGTAATGACTTTTTCAAGTGCTAAAGAGTTAACAGGTATCGATGCTATGAAAGGGCTTAAGGCTAGAAGACTTTTAAAAAGTGAAGAACCAATGTGGGATGCTTTAGGAGCAAACCGAGTATCTTTGCCTACTGGTGAAGTTTACACGTCATTACAAACTGGAATGATTGATACAATAAACAGTCCTCCTGGAAGTATTGAGGCATATAGCTGGTGGGAGTTCCTGAAATACGCTCAAAAACCTTATCAATATTATGCCGATGCATATATTATGGCTAATTCTACTTGGTTTAATAGTTTGTCTCCAGACTTACAAAAAATCATAATGGATGTTGGTAAAGAAGTTGGAAAACGATCAACTGACTTAATTATGGATACTGGAGAAAGCACTCTTAAAAAATTCCAAGAAAGAGGTGGAGTTGTTACTACACTTTCGGGCGCTGAAAAAGATAAGTTTGATAAGCTTATGAAAGATGAAGTAATGCCAGCAATGGCTAAAATGATTGATGCTGATGCTTTAGAGGCAGCACAAGCATATGCTAATAGTAATTAGAAGAAGTTAAACTTTTTCTATATAGATTATGAGAGCATTGCGAGCTATTAACAACTTGCTAGCAAAAGCTGCAGTTTCGCTTGCAATGTTCATAGTCTTTTTAATGGTGGCAGCTCTAGCATTAAGCGCCACAACAAGATTTATCACAGGTACAGGATTTGCGTGGTTTATTGAATTACCGCCTGTAATGGTGAGTTGGTTGGTTTTTCCATTACTTGGTCCTTTATTAAAGCAAGGACAACATATTAAAGTAGATTTTTTAAGTCATTATTTATCTGAAAAGTCAAAAAATATTATTGGAACAATTGTAAATTTAATAGCTCTAATTTCTGCGTGTATCTTCTTTAAAGCAGGAGTTGATGCAACAACAATGTATTACAATTTGGGCCAGATGATGGAATTAGAAATTAATATTCCCATCTGGTGGATGTTTTTAGCTTTTCCAGTTGGTTTTTTAATTTTAGCCTTAACCTCATTAGAGCTAATTTTAGATAATTATAAAAAACTTTTAGGTAAAGAATAAATGTTTGGATTAGCTTTTATTATTTCTCTTATAACATTAGTTATTTCGGTTCCGATTTTTTTAGTTTTTGGTTTAGGGAGTTCTTTAGCAGCAATTGCTGGATTAAATTTACCTTGGTCAGTTTTAATTCAGGTTTCATTCGGTGCATTAACAAAACATGTTCTTATCGCTGTTCCTTTATTTATATTTACTGGAATGGCAATGTTAAAAGGAGGCGCTGCTTCAAGATTAGTTAAGTTCACAACAACACTAGTTGGACATTGGCCTGGTGGATTGGGTGTTGCGATGGTTATTGCGATGGGTTTCTTTGCAGCTTTTTGTGGATCCATACTTGCAGCTATTACTGCTGTTGGAACAATTATGATGCCAAAGATGATTGAACAAGGTTATCCAACTCCGTTCGTTGTTGTACTTGCTGCTTCAGCCGCTCTATTAGAGGCTCTAATACCTCCATCTAATGCTGCCATACTTTTTAGTGCTTTAACGAACGTGCCTGTATCCAAAACTTTTGCTGCAGGCGTTATTCCGGGGCTTGTTTTACTTGTTTTGATGGTTCTTCTAGTTTTGTTTAAATGCAGGCATATTAGAACGGATGAGAAGGCATCTTTTAAAGAAAGAGTAACTTCCTTCATCGCTGCACTACCAGCATTGATCACTCCAGTGATAATTTTAGGTGGAATTTATGCTGGAATACTAACTCCATCTGAGTCAGCCGCTGTTGCAGGAGTATATGCAGTGCTCATTGGATTTTTAATTTACCGTGAACTGACTTTTTCATCTTTGATGAGTTGTTTAAGAGAAACGGCAATCATAACAGCTGTAATTTTTGCGATTATTGCAACTGCTACATTCTTAAGTGTAGTTTTAACATACACTCAAGCTCCTCAAAAAATCATTGCCTTCTTTACAGATAAAGGTGTGAGTGTAAATCTGTTCTGGATAATGCTAGGAGCAATTTGTTTAATTCTTGGAACTTTTATTGAAATAGTTCCAGTATTTTATTTGACTGTACCGATTTTTGCAGCCATCACATTATCATTTAATCAAAGCCTACTTCATCTTTATGTAGTGTTTGTTGCCTTTGCAGGAATAGGAATGATCACACCCCCCGTATGTGTTGGTATATATACAGCCGCAGGTGTGATCAGAGAAAATCCTGCTAAAGCTTTCAAAGAAGTACCGTTATTTACAGTTGTTGGAATAATTTATGGAATACTAATGATACTCTTTCCAATATTCTCAACCTGGTTACCTGGTAAATTGTAAGTTATTTTTTTCGGTTATTTAGTTCATCCATCACTGCTTCAATTTTTATTCCACTTTTTTCAAGATATATAATTAAGTGATATAAAACATCTGCTGCTTCATGGATTTTATTTGAGTCTTGCTCTACAGCTTCTATGAGTTCATTTATTTCTTCTAAAACTTTTTCTTTTGCTAAAGATTTATCCTCTAAAAGCTTATTAGTGTACGAGCCTTCAACAGGGTTACTTTTTCGCTCTCTTGCAAGGATTACGAGATCTTCTAATATCTTTAACATACTAAATCCTAACAGGTATATCTTTCGAAGCCAAATATTGCTTAGCTTCATTTACTGAATAAGTCCCATAATGGAATATAGATGCAGCTAAAACAGCACTTGCACCTGATTTTATTCCATCAACTAAGTGATCTAAAGTTCCAACCCCGCCTGATGCAATAACTGGAATATTGACCATTGATGATATCTTTTGCATCAATTCAATGTCATATCCAGACTGAGTTCCATCCTTATCCATAGAGGTCACCAATAACTCACCAGCACCACATTTTTCCATTTTAGATGCAAATTCTAATGCATTTATGCCAGTTGGATTTCTTCCTCCATGGGTGAAGATTTCCCATCCATCATCTTTTCTCTTTGCATCAATTGCAACAACAATGCATTGTGATCCAAATTTTCTAGAGCTATCTTCAACAACTTTTGCATTTTGAACAGCTGCTGTATTGATTGATACTTTATCTGCCCCACAATTAAGCAATTTATTAATATCATCAATACTTCTAACACCGCCACCTACAGTTAATGGTACAAAACATTTCTTAGAAGTTTTCTCTACAACTTCATAGATAGTATCTCTATTTTCATTTGAAGCAGTGATATCTAAGAAGCAAATTTCATCTGCACCGCCATCGCTATAAATTTTTGCTTGTTCGACAGGATCTCCTGCATCTTTAAGATCAACAAAGTTTATACCTTTTACAACACGACCATTTTTAACATCTAAACAAGGTATAATTCTATTTTTAAGCATCTATTTCTTGCGCAAGTTCATCTAACTTTATATCGCCATCGTATATAGCTTTACCAACTATTACACCTTCGATATTATTTAAATTTTTAGCTTTTTTAATGTCATTAACTGAAGAAACGCCGCCAGATATAACTACTGGACAGTTTGAAATCTCAGCTACCTTTTGAGTTTCTTCAAAGTTAGGACTCTGCTTAGTTCCGTCTCTATTTATATCTGTATAAATAATCCTGCTCACTCCATAGTTGTTTACTTTTTTTAAGTATTCTGTTGTTAACTTATCAGACTCTTCTGTCCAGCCTGAAATCGCAAGATGACCATCTTTTGCATCTAAACCAAGTGCGATTTGGTTTTGAAATTTTTTACATGCTTCTTCCAAAAATCTTCTATCTTTAATAGCAGCACTTCCTAAAATTACTTTTTCAACACCAGTATCAATATATTTGTGTATAGTTTCAAAATTTCTAACTCCACCTCCTATTTCTACTTTAAGATCAAATTTTTCAACAATTTCATGAATAATATCAATATTAATTGGATCTCCAGTTAATGCTCCATCTAGATCAACTATATGTAAATTTTTAAATCCATTATCTTTATATTTTCCTGCTTGTTCCACTGGAGACATGTCGTATTCAGTTTTATTTTCAAAATCGCCTTTGATTAATCTAACGCACTTTTTATCTTTAATGTCTATTGCAGGAAATATTTTCACTTAATTTAAAATTTTCTTTTTAGCTTTTTCAAATTCTTCTTTGGTTAAA
This sequence comes from uncultured Pelagibacteraceae bacterium, assembly GCA_902537055.1. Taxonomy (GTDB): domain Bacteria; phylum Pseudomonadota; class Alphaproteobacteria; order Pelagibacterales; family Pelagibacteraceae; genus Pelagibacter. The sequence continues at coordinate 56,079 of CACAZW010000004.1, read as the reverse complement.
ACACCTGATTTATACAAACTATTTAACTGCTCTAATTGTTCAATTATATCAGAATTTATTTCGTTATTATTATTTATTTTTGTTTTATTAATTTTAATATTATTGAAAGAATTTTTTCTCATTTTATCAAATTTAGAGTTAAATTTAGAGCAATCAACATAACATGCTGAAATCAACATAATTGCCTTGTCATTGTACTCAGTTAAAAAAAGATTTAAATCTATATCTAACCTCATAGGACCATATATATAAATAATATCACCAGCAGATTTTAAATATAATTGATTATTTTTACTTTTAGATATTTTAAATTTTGATAAATTTATTGTCATATCATCATTAATTGGAATACTTTTATTATTACCAGATAGACTTGTAATCATTTTTCTAATCTCTTTTGTTTGTTCAGCCAATTCAGAAGAGTTCATCTGATTTAACTCATCGATGATTCCTGAAAAATCATTATCAGAAAAAGTTTTTTTAAGATTTTGGTCCGAAAATATTACATAAGATATAAAATCAATTTTCTCTTTTTTCATTATTTTTTTTACTTCTGACATTACCCACTTAGAAGCTTGGACCTCGTCTTTAAAATTCTTTTTTTCCATTTTTTTTACGATTGATTTTGCATATTGATTATTCATAACATCTTCGCCATTTAAGATGGCTCTTTCTAAATCAACATATTTTTTAGGTCCCATAAGGTAAATTTTGATATTTGCTGAATCAATAAACTCCTGGAAAAAATCTTCAACTTCATCATTGGTATACTCGATATAAATATGGCTCTCAGGAACTTCGAAATTAATATCTTTAATACTAATATTTTTAGAATATGCACTACTAATGATTAGAATTGTCAGTAAAGAAATATAATAAATGAATCTCATTTTTTTATACGATTTGCATTAAATCCAATTAAATCATCACTATTTAACTTAATTTAAAATAATTTGTGTTATAAAATATTTCATCTTGTCCAACTCTATCAAAATAATTAAAGTTGTTGCTATAAAAGAAGTTTTTAAAATTTAATTTTTCAGGAAAGTTATTTTCTACTGAAATTACTTTTATATTATATTTTTTAAAATCAATTGAAGCTAATAATTCCATTTCACCACCTTCTATGTCTATAGATAAATAATCAATTTCTTTGTCATATGGTATATTTTTATCAAATGTTGTTGTTTTAATTATTATTTTTTTTGTTTTGCTTCTTGGATCCTTTTTAATTGTCTCCTCACTAGTAAAGTTTTCATTAATAATACCACTCATTTGGGTATATCCCTCCTCTACCTCAAGGAATTCTACTTCTTTTTCTTCTGTAGCAATAGCTTTGTTTATTAAATGACATTTTCTATTGAGTTTTAATTTTTCAAATTGAATAGTAGATGGTTCGATCGCAATTCCGTCCCATTTCATTGATTTTTCAAAATGTATACAGTTACTTCCAAGAACACCATCGAAAGCACCAATTTCAACAAAATAACCTTTTTTTTTTGAACTAAAAAAAGAATTTTTTATAATTTTATCTTGACCCGATTGAGATGCAAAATTTTCATTCCAAAAAAAACTTCTTTCACAGTTCCAAATCTTCTGTCTTATATTTCCTCTCAATTCCCGCAATTTTGTATTTTCATAGTCAGTAGGAATCTGCTCCAATACATTATTATAGATTTTGTGAGAGTGAATCTTTTCTTCTAAATTACCAATAAATAACTCATCAGCCCTTTTTAACAGAACCAGAATATCTTTACCTGCGAACTCTCTTAGATCTATATTTTTCATATTTAAATACTTATAAAATTACTTATTATTGCAAGTCCAGCTTTATCACTTTTCTCAGGGTGAAACTGGGTTCCAAATATATTCTCCTTTTCAACAGCGCAAACAATATTTGATGAGTAATCTGTAGTAGCAGCTGTAACTGTTTTATCGTTAGGAACAAATTCATAACTGTGAACAAAATACATATGGGTATTATTTTCTATATTTTTAAAAATTTTACTCTCTTTAACAATATTTATTTGATTCCAGCCAATATGGGGTAGTTTATATTTTCCATTTTGATTATCAATTTTAGATACTTTACCAGAAATCCAACCTAAGCCTTTAGTCTCGACTTCTTCATAACCAATATCTGCAAACATTTGAAGGCCTACACAAATACCGAGAAGTGGTTTTTTATTATTTAATGCAAATTCACTTAAAGTATCAATCAAACCACTTATGCTGTTTAAACCATCTATACAGCTCTTAAAAGAACCCTGCCCAGGTAGAACAACTTTATCGCTTGATTTAATTTTATTTAAATCTGAAGTTACTTTGATATTAACTTTATCTTTAGCAACTTCCTTAAAGGAGTTAATTACAGAACTAATATTGCCCGATTTATAGTCAACAATTGTGACGTTCATTAATCTTATAAAGAGCCCTTTGTCGACGGAATTGTACTTTTGTTTCTTGGATCCAATTCTAGTGCAGCTCTTAAAGTTCTGGCTAGTCCTTTGTAACAAGACTCAATTATATGGTGACTATTATCACCGTAAATATTTTCAACGTGCAAAGTAATTCCAGCAGCTTGTGAAAAGGCTTGGAACCACTCTTTAAATAATTCCGTGTCCATCTCACCAAGTTTTTCAACTTTTAATTTTACATTCCAAATTAAATAAGGTCTGTTTGAAACATCAATTGCAACTCTTGTTAATGTTTCATCCATCGGTAATAAAATGTGAGCATATCTTTTAATGCCTACAAATTTTTTTGAAGCTTTTTTTAAGCATTCTCCAATAGCAATTCCAGTATCTTCAGTTGTGTGGTGAAGATCAATGTGTGTGTCACCTTTAGCTTTAACAGTTAAGTCTATAGATGAGTGTTTAGATAACTGCTCGAGCATGTGATCTAAAAAACCTATTCCTGTGTCAACTTTGTATTTACCTTTGCCATCAATATTAAGGTCGACGCTAATATTGGTTTCTTTTGTTTTTCTAGCTATTTTTGCTTTTCTTTTCATAATTTAAATTAGGTATATAGGTATTTTTGATTATATCAATAATACTAAGCCTGGGCTTGAACTATTTAAATTCATATCCATCTATAGATTATGACAACAATTGTACTTGTAAGAAAAAATAATGACGTAGTTGTGGCCAGTGACGGCCAAGTTAGTATGGGTAACACTGTAATAAAGAAAACTGCAAACAAAGTTCGTAAAATTGAGAAAAGAAATGTGATCGCTGGTTTTGCTGGATCAACAGCAGATGCTTTAACATTATTTGAAAGATTAGAGTCTAAACTTGAAAAACATGCAGGCAACTTGACAAGAGCTGCTGTTGAATTAGCAAAAGATTGGCGGACTGATAAATATTTAAGAAGATTAGAAGCATTAATGGCAATTGGAGATAAAGAAAAAAGTTTTATAATTTCAGGAACCGGTGATGTTTTAGAGCCAGAGGGTGATGTAATTGGAATTGGTTCAGGTGGAAATTATGCTTTAGCAGCTGCAAAAGTATTAATGGATACTGATATGTCAGCGGAAGATATCGCAAAAAAATCTATTAAAGTTGCTTCAGATATATGTGTCTTTACAAATGATAATTTGAATATGGAGAAAATTTAATGGAAAAATCTAATGTTACATCTTTTCCAAAAGGTAAGTTTGCTAAAGAAAAAACAATAATATCAAACTCATTATCACCTAGGGAAATCGTTTCAGAGTTAGACAGATTCGTAGTTGGACAAAACAAAGCTAAAAGAGCTGTTGCAATTGCTCTAAGAAATAGGTGGAGAAGACAGGCATTAGAAGATGACATGAAAGATGAAGTTCTTCCAAAAAATATTTTAATGATAGGGCCAACTGGTGTTGGTAAAACTGAAATCTCTAGAAGACTTTCAAAATTAGCAGAAGCTCCATTCGTAAAAGTTGAAGCTACAAGATTTACAGAAGTAGGATATGTGGGACGTGATGTAGAGCAAATTGTAAGAGATTTATTAGAAATTGCAATTGCAATGGAAAAAGTAAAGAAAAGAAAAGAAGTACATGCTCAAGCTCAAAAATTAGCAGAGGATAGAGTTTTGGATGCTTTGGTCGGAAATAAAGCAAGCGTAGCAACAAGGGAAAGTTTTAGAAAAAGATTAAGAGATGGAGATTTAGATGATAATGAGATTGAGATAGCTGTTAGCGATTCTAATCAGATGCCATCATTTGAAATACCAGGAATGCCAGGTGCAAATGTTGGAATGATAAATATTTCTGACATGCTTGGAAAATCTATGGGTCAAAAACCTAAGAAAAAAAAAATGTCAGTAAAAGAGTCTCATGAAATTCTAATAAATGAAGAGTCAGACAAACTTATTGAGCAAGATAAAATTATTAAATCGGCAAAAGACTCAACAGAAAACAATGGAATAGTTTTCCTAGACGAGATTGATAAAATTTCCGCAAGAACAGACAGGGTTGGTGGAGATGTATCAAGAGAAGGGGTTCAAAGAGATTTGTTGCCATTAATAGAGGGAACTACTGTCAGCACAAAATATGGACCTGTTAAAACAGACCATATTTTATTTATTGCCTCAGGTGCTTTTCAATTAGCTAAGCCATCGGATCTTTTACCTGAATTACAAGGTAGGCTTCCAATAAGAGTTGAGCTTGATGCTTTAAATAGTGATGATTTTATAAGGATATTAAAGGAACCAGATAATAGTTTAATTAAACAGTACAAAGCACTCTTAAAAACTGAAAATGTAGAACTAGAATTTACAGAAGATGGGATTAATACAATTGCTAACATAGCAAGTGAAGTGAATTCATCTGTAGAAAATATAGGTGCAAGAAGGTTGCATACGATCATTGAGAGAGTCATAGACGAAATTAGCTTTACAGCAACAGACAGATCTGGGGAAAAAATAACAGTTGATGCTAAATATATCAAAGATAATATTGGTGAACTAGTAAAAGATACTGACTTATCAAAGTTTATTTTATAATTTTTAAAAAAATATCAAAGTTTCCTTTTGATGGACTATTAACAGACTTGAAATCAATACTAATAATTTTGCTCATTAGTTCAGGGTTATTTTTTATATATTCAGGTACAGAATATTTTAAAATACTTAGATCAGTAGATTGATAAGGATCATTTAAATTTTTTGATCTCATACCTTTTCCAGTGATCACATTAATTTTTTTAACTCTTTTTAGATAACAATTCTCTATAAATTGAAAAATTTGCTTGTTAGCTTCTTCTAAAGTATATCCGTGAAGATCTATTGATCTTTCTGAAATTATTTGATTAGTTATTTGACCTGCATCTTTACTTTGAAGTTTTTCTGAACTATCTAAGAAATCTTGCCAGTCTTTTTTATCTTTTTCTGAGAGCTTATTTGTCAAGCTTGAGTATCAATTAATAACCAATTTGGATTGTTTGATCTGCTATCTTTTGAAAATTTCCAAGTATCTAAAACTTTTTTAATTTTTTCTGGATCACCTGATATAACTTTGTTGTCTTTATCTTTTACGCATGAAATAATTTCACTTACAAATTCTACAGTAACTTCTAACATATTTTTATTTTGTAGGTGCTCTTTAACTTCAGCTGAGTTGATTCCAATAAATGTAGTTTCGGAGGATAACTTTTTTTGATCTCTATCTTTAATTGCCTCTTCGAATTGTTGGTAAACGTTCTTATCGAGTAACAACTTTATGTCTTTTAGCTTTCCTTTAGCAAAGTTAGTGATTATTGTCTCATAAGCAATTTTAGCACCTTTAACAAATTCTTTCTTAGCATTTTCATCGAAAGTACTTGCATTTAAATCAACAGTAGGTTTAGCTAGTGGTGCTTCGTGTGCAAAACTTGAATCTATGTCTTCTTCAAATCCAGTTTTTTTACCTAAAATTCCTCTTAATCTTAGAAAAATGAACCCAGCTATCATTGCAAGTAGTATAATATCTATATATTCAAAGCTATAACTCATAATGGTATAATATTTACTATGTTGATAATTTCAACCTGCTAATTAAATAATAGACAAATGAACACAGCATTAATTTTGATTATTGGTATACCTCTCATAGAAATTTACCTATTCATTAAAATAGGATCTCAAATAGGAGCTTTTAACACTGTTTTACTTATATTGGCTACTGCAATAGCTGGGGTTGCTTATGCAAGATACGAAGGATTTAATACTCTTAAATCAGGGATGAGCCAGCTTATAAAAAATGAGATTCCAATCTATGAGATAATATCTGGTGCTACATTAGCATTTGCAGCTCTACTTTTAATATTTCCAGGATTTGCAACAGATTTTTTAGGAATTTTATTAATTATTCCGATAACAAGAAAATTGATATTAGGAAAGTTTATAAACAAAAATAATTATAAAAGAGAAAAAAACAAAAATTATATTGATGGTGAATTTGAAGATTTAGGAGATGATGATGACAAAAAAATATGAAATAGCTTTTAATTATATAAAAGATTTATCTGTAGAAGTTCCTGATGCAGAGACTTTTATTTTTAGTAAAGAATATATTACTAAATATTCTCTTGGCATCAATGTTACAACCAAAGGTATGAAAAATGACTTTATAGAAGTTATTACAAAGCTGCATTACAAAGATCCTAATAATAATAATAATAAAAAATCCTTCTTTGAAATAACCTACGCTACAGTTGTTAAGATTATTGACAAAAGTTTAAAAAAAAAAGATTTAGAAAGAATTATACTTGTCGAAATTCAAAATGAAATCTATCCAGGTTTGGAAAAAATATTCTTAAATATAATAAAAGACTCTGGCTTTCCTAATTTAATTTTGGAAAAAAAAGTAGACTTTGAAAAATTGTATAAAGAAAAGTTAAATTAGTAAAAGTTTTTTTTCATATAATTTTTTATAAATTCTTTGTGTTCCAATAATTCTTTCTCAGTAGGTCTTAATATTATTTTTGAGTAACTATCTACATTATTATCGTAGAATTTATTTTTTTCTTTTTTATCCATGAATTGAAACACAGGTTCTTTTTGATCAATTAAGTTTATGTATACCTTAGATAATAATTCGCAATCTATTATCGCTGTATGTTTTTCTCTTTTTGAATTATCGATTCTATATCTTTTACATAATGCATCTAAGCTGACTCCAGAACCAGGAAACTTGTTTCTAGCAATTTCAAGAGTATCTATAATATTTTCCTTCGAAATATTTTCCTTATTTATTAATGAAAGCTCATTGTTAAGATGTCCTATATCAAATTCTGCATTATGAATTATTAATTTTTTACCTTCTATAAATTTTAAAAAATCATCTGCTATATCTTTGAATTTTTTTTTATCTGCTAAAAATTCATCTGTGTATCCATGAACTTTTAGTGCACTCTCAGAAACTTTTCTTTCAGGATTTAGATAACAATGAAAATTATTTTTGGTTGGTATTAAATTTTCAATTTCTATACAGCCAATTTCGACTATTCTGTGCCCATCTCTTACTGAAAGGCCGGTGGTTTCAGTATCAAGTACTATTTCTTTCATTTAGAATTTTATTTTTTAAAAAATTAATTTTTTTTCTCATTATATTTGGGCTAAAATTATTATCGACAATATAATTTGCTAATTTTCTTTTTTTTAACAGATTGGCTTGTTTTTTTCTCAAATTTATAAGGATCTTCTTGTTGTAGTTTTTTCTTTTTTTCAATCTTTTTATTACTTTGTTTTGATCAGATTTTACGAATATTAAAATATCTTTTTTGTTATAAAGATTATTTTCTATTAATAAGGGAATATCTAGAACTATAATTTTACTTTTTTTATTTTTGTTTAAAAATATTTTCATTTTCTTTCTAACTAATGGGTGAACTACAGAAGATATTTTTTTTAGATTTCTTTTATCTTGAATAATTGCTTTAATTAATTGACTTTTTGATATTGGGAAAGATCTAATAAATTTAGGAAGTTTCTTATTCAATTTCTTATAACATTCATAATTATTTTTATATAAAATATCTACCTCTCTATCTGCGTTAAAAACTGGTGATTTAAAAAGTTTAGAAATAAAAGATTTGCCAGATCCAATTCCTCCAATAACTCCAACTCTAATCATATAAAATTAAATACATCTCCCACCATCAACTTCCAAAACCGTCCCCGTTATCATGCTTGCTTCATCAGAACAGAGAAAACATGCTGCATTTCCCATATCTTGAGGAGTAGAAAATCTGCCAATTGGAATTGTTGATAAAAAAGATTTTTTTTTTTTTTGTGTGTTACCTCCCATAAATGACTTTAGTAATGGTGTTTTTCCGGCAACAGGCGCTATAGCATTAACTCTTACTCTAAAAGGCGCTAATTCTATGGCCATGGCTTTTGTTGCAGTAATCATCCAACCTTTGCTTGAATTATACCAATTTAATTTAGGTCTAGGAGATAAACCTGCTGTTGAAGCAACATTTAAAATAACACCTCTTTTAATTTTTTTCATTTTTGGGACAAAATATTTTCCACAATAGTAAACAGATTTTGCATTTACATTAAATACTCTATCAAATTCTTTTTCAGTTACAGTTTCCATGGGCTTTGGTTTATGTGTTATGCCAGCATTGTTTACAAATATATCCACCGAGTTATATTTTTTGTAAACATATTTTAGTAGAGAATTAAAATTTGAAGCTTTAGATACATCGGCAACAAAATAATCTTGGGATAGATTTTTAGAAACTTTTTTTAGTAATTTAGAATTTAAATCAACCAATATTAAATTAGCTCCTTCTTTAGCAAATTTCTTAGCTATGCCTTTACCAAAACCAGATGCAGAACCTGTTATTATTGCGATTTTATTATTAAGTCTCACCTATACTACCCTTCTAAAAATTTTATTACTTCCTGGTTAATCTCTGGTTCAATATTGTGCCATATACTAAATGATTTTTGTGCTTGAAATAGGAACATATTTAAACCATTCTCGATTATATTTCCTGATTTGTTTCCTGCTTCTGAAAAATCTGTATTAAATGGATTGTAAATAACATCAAAAAATAGTTTGTTATTTCCAGATATTGAAAAATCAATTCCGAATTTATCATTTTCCTTTAACCCTAGACTAGTTGCATTAATGATCATATCAAAATTGGGAAGTTCTCCCCAATCTATAATTTCTATCCATTCAAATAAATTTTTTAATATTTGTGCTTTCTCTTTCGTTCTGTTGCACAAATAAATTTTTTTAGCATTCATTTTTTTTAAAACATAAATAATTGATGGAACAACCCCTCCTGCTCCTAAAATAACTATTTTTTTATTGCTAACATCATACTCCAATTTTTTTAAACTAAGTTCAAATCCATCTATATCCGTATTGTAGCCAGTAACATTTCCATTATTAAGACAAACTGTATTTACAGATTGAGTTCTTAAAGCATGACCATTTAAAACATCCAAGTGAGGTATAATTTTTTTTTTAAAAGGTACTGTAATATTAAGACCGTCTAATTGACCGTTTTTAATACTATTACACAATTCTTTCAGATCATTATCGTATGCCAATAACTTCCCATAAATTGCCTCTATATTATTTAAATTTAACCAATAGTTTTGAAGTTTGGGTGATAAAGAATGTTCAATAGGATTACCTACAACTAAATATTTTTTCACTACAAACTCTCAATGTATTGTTTAATTTTATCAACAGGAAGGCCCATAATAGTATTTTCATCTCCCTCTATTTTAGAAAATAAATTTCTTCCTTCTCCCTCTATTTGGTAAACATTATAAGAATACAGAGCTTCGTCTGTTATCTTGCTTAAATATTCTTTTAGTTCTGAGTCAGTGAATTCTTTCATTGTTAAACTTGCTTTATCTGTGTGATTCCATACCATTGATCCATTTTTTGATATACATGCAGAGCTAATTAAATTATGTATTTTCCCATTTAATTTTTTTAAAATATGTAATGCTTGCTCTCTATCCTCAGGTTTAGAGATTAATTCACCATTTAAATCTATAACGCTATCAGCCCCTAAAACCAACTTGTCATATATTTTTTGACTCACTTTGTTTGCTTTTAATTCAGCTAAATTTTTAGAGATTATTTCTGGAGTTGCACCTTCATTCAATAAACTTTCTTTTACTGGTTCCTCATCAATATTTGAGTGCTCAACTGTACATTTAATATTAAATTTTGATAAAATTTGATATCTCACTTTGCTCTTCGAAGCTAAAACTAACTTATGCATTTTTGTTTTTTATTTCATAGATTTTTATAATTGAAGCAGCAGTCTCCTCAACTGATTTTCTTGTTACATCTATTGTTGGCCACCTATTTTTTTTAAAGATTTTTTTTGATTGCTCTACTTCAATTTTGATTTTTTCTAAATTAGTGTAATCAGATGCCTCATTTTTTTTGAGCGAATTTAGTCTGTTACGACGAATATCAAATAATCTTTCTGCCTCTGTTACTAGGCCAACCACACACAATTTTTTTGACTTCGTTACATCTTTTGGAATTTTCATTTCATTAACTAAAGGAATATTAGCTGTTTTTAAACCTTTATTTGCAAGGTAAATAGATGTTGGTGTTTTGCTCGTTCTACTAACTCCAATGAGAATAATGTCTGATTCAAGTATATTTCCTGTTTGGTTACCATCATCATGGTTCATTGTAAATTGGATAGCTTCAATTCTTTTATAATACTCTTCATCTAATACATGTTGCCCACTAGGTTCATGTGTTGCTTTCTGGTTTAGAATTTTTGAGAAATTTAAAATTAAGTCCCCTAAAACACCAAAACAAGGTATATTAATTTTATTTGCTTCCTCTGCTAAATACTTTGCGAGCTTACTATTAACTACAGTATATAATATTATGGGACTATCTTGGATCTTTGCATTTTTAAGAATAGTTGCTATTTGACTCTCTGTTCTTGTAAACGAAAATTGGTTAAGTTCGTAGTTAAAATTATTGAATTGAGCTTTAAGAGCCATAAAAATTCTGTCCAATGTTTCTCCAGTCGAGTCAGAAATTAAAAATATTTGATGTGTATTTTTCATGTATAAATTGTTTATAATTTAATTTTAATTTAAGAAATAATTCTCATTTTTTAAAACTGTAAATGAAATATTATTTGTATTCATTTAATTAACATTAAAATTAATGTGAATATCTTATTAACAATTTTAAAGTTTTATAAAATAATTAAATAGCCTTGAATTTAGGGGGTTTTTAGATAGCAAAATGTATAAAAGGTTAACAAAGTGTTGAAATTGAGTAATTTACGTAATTAACAATACATACTAATAATAAATATTAAATATAATTATCTTAATGTAAATGACGCCAATAAAAGAATGTTTAATAAATAAAAGCACTAAAATTAATCCCGTTTGGTTGATGAGACAAGCTGGAAGATATTTGCCAGAGTTTAGAGAGATCAGAAAATCAAATCCAGATTTTATTAAATTGTGTTTAAATTATACTTTGGCTGAGGAGATAACATTACAGCCAATAAAAAGATTCGGTTTTGATGCTGCAATAATATTCTCAGATATATTAATGGTTCCTTATGGCATGGGCCAATCTGTTGAATTTAAAAAAAACTTTGGTCCTAGTCTTGGATCTATTGATTTAAAAAAAATTCAAAGTGTAACTAAGAATAAGTTTACGGAAAATTTATTACCTGTATATAAATTATTATCTAATCTTAAAAATACTAAAGATCTTGAAAGAAGGGATCTAATTGGTTTCGTAGGAGCCCCATGGACGTTGTTGGTATATATGATAAATAAAATTTCACCCAAAAACGGATTATCTGACGATTTTTTCAAAGACGAAGTTCTAATTAATGAAATTCTAAGTTTGTTGGATAAATTTATTAAAATTCATATTGAAAATCAAATAAAAGCTGGTGCTACAATAATTCAAATTTTCGATAGTTGGGCTGGTTTAATAAAAGAGGATTTTGATAAATTTTTGTATAGTCCAACATTATCTCTAGTGGATCACATAAAAAATTTAGGTGTCCCTGTTATATGTTTCCCAAGAGGCATTACTGATTATGTTAGATTTACTAAAATTGTTAAGCCTAGTATGATAAATATTGATTATAATGTTGATCCAGAACATTTAGTAAAATCTTTAGATATACCGATACAAGGAGGTTTAGACCCAAAGATTCTTTTGTCTAATAAAGAAAATTTAAATAATAAAATTAGAAAATACCTCGATATATTTAAAGACCATCCTTATGTCTTCAATCTAGGTCATGGTATTTTACCTGAAACAGAATTAGATATGATTTATGAACTTGTGGAAACTGTGAGAAATTATAAATGAAAAAAGAACATCCCCCAATTAAATTTGGAAAAACTGGAGTGTTATTGATCAATCTTGGAACACCCGATTCTACTAATTGGTTTGACATAAGGAAATATTTAAAGGAGTTTCTATCTGATAGAAGAGTTATAGAATTAAATCCAATTTTATGGCAAATAATTCTTAATCTTTTTATATTAACTTTTAGACCTTCCAAAACAGCAAAAGCCTATAAAGAAATTTGGATGAAAAATGAAAACATGTCCCCATTACTTTATTACACAAAAAAACAAACAGAAAAAACTTCTGAATATTTTAAAGGTGAAAATTTAATTATTGATTTTGCGATGAGATATGGAAACCCAAGTATTAAGAGTAAAATAGTAAAACTATATTCAGAAGGATGTGAAAATTTAGTGATTTTACCTCTATATCCACAATATGCTGCCGCCACTACAGCTACAGTTTGTGATGAGGTTTATAGAACACTCATGAATATGAGATGGCAGCCGTCTTTACAAATAATACCACACTATGAGTCTAATCCATTGTACATAGAAGCATTAGTAAAATCTATAAATAAAAAAATTAGTGAGATTGACTGGAAACCAGATTTAATATTGGCCTCTTATCATGGGATCCCAAAAAAATATTTTGATAAAGGCGATCCTTATCATTGTTATTGTCATAAAACGACAAGACTTATTAGTGAAAAGCTCGACTCTATTGAAATTAAAACAACTTTCCAATCGAGGTTTGGACCACAAGAATGGTTGCAACCATACACAGACAAAACCTTAGAAGAGCTTCCAAAAATTGGCAAAAAAAATGTCTTAGCCGTATGCCCTGGCTTCTCTTCTGATTGTGTAGAAACATTAGAAGAAATACTTATACAAGGCAAAGAGAGTTTCATGGTGTCTGGTGGAGAAAATTTTGACATGGTTCCTTGCTTAAATGATAGTGATGATCATATACTTTTGTTAAAAAGTTTGATTGAAAATAAAATATAATAATGAATTTTTACTTATTATTTAAGTCTTTACACTTAATTTCTGTTATTTCTTGGATGGCCGGACTTCTATATTTGCCTAGAATTTTTGTTTATCATGTTGAAAATAGTTCAGAAAAAAAAACCTCTGAAATATTTAAGACAATGGAAAGAAAATTATTCTTTTATATTATGACTCCAGCTATGATTTTGTCTTGGATTTTTGGTGTCATTTTAATTCACAGTATTGGATTTCAACAAATAGGGCAAACTTGGATGATATTAAAAATAATTTTTGTTATTATATTGACACTTTATCATTTTTATCTTGGTAAAATTCTTGCCCAATTTAAAATTGATCAAAATGTATATAGTCACAAATTTTACAGACTCATTAATGAAATACCTACATTGTTGCTTATTTTGATCGTTTTTGTTGTTATTTTTAAGCCTTTATAGGGTTGAAATTTTCTAAACACATAACTATATTAATCATATCTAATTAAATCTCCCAATATGAATATACAAGAATTAAAAGAAAAAAGCTCAGAACAACTTATCAATGAAGCTGAAAATTTAGGAATAGAAAATGCAAGCACACTTAGAAGACAGGAGATTTATTTTGCAATTTTAAAAAAACTTGCAGAAAAAGGAGAGGAAATTACAGGAGGTGGAGTTCTTCAATTACTTCAAGATGGTTTTGGTTTTTTAAGAGCAATGGAATCTAATTACCTGCCAGGAGCAGATGATATATATGTAAGTCCAAACCAAATAAGACGGTTTGGATTAAGAACGGGTGACACTGTTGAGGGACCAATAAGAGCTCCTAAAGAAGGTGAAAGATATTTTGCATTGTTGCAAGTTAGCAAAATTAACTTTGAAGATACCGAAAAATTTAAACACAAGATCGCTTTTGACAACCTTACACCTCTTTACCCTAACAAACAGCTAGTAATGGAAGTTGAAGCTGTGAAAGTAGAGAAAAAGGTAGACCTAACACCAAGATTGATTGATTTAGTTAGCCCAATTGGAAAAGGACAAAGATCACTAATCATTTCTCCTCCCAAAGCAGGGAAAACTATGATTTTACAAAGTATAGCAAATTCAATAACCGCAAATCATCCAGAGTGTTATTTAATGGTTTTATTAATTGATGAAAGACCCGAAGAAGTAACAGATATGCAAAGAACTGTTAAAGGAGAAGTCATAAGTTCAACATTTGACGAACCCGCACAGCGACATGTTGCTGTTGCTGAAATGGTAATAGAAAAAGCTAAACGATTAACAGAACATAAAAAAGATGTAGTAATACTTCTAGATTCAATAACAAGATTGGGAAGAGCTTACAACGCAGTTGTTCCAAGCTCTGGTAAAGTATTGACAGGGGGAGTTGATGCAAACGCATTACAAAGACCAAAACGATTTTTTGGTGCAGCAAGAAATATTGAAGAAGGAGGTTCATTAACTATTATAGCTACAGCTCTTATAGATACGGGTAGTAGAATGGATGAAGTAATATTTGAAGAATTTAAAGGTACAGGTAACAGCGAGACTATATTAGATAGAAAAATTTCTGAAAAAAGAATATTCCCGGCTATAGATATAACCAAATCTGGAACAAGGAGAGAAGAGCTAATTTTTGAGAAAAATGACCTTCAAAAAATGAATGTATTAAGAAGAATTATAGCCCCAATGGGATCTATGGATGCAATAGAATTTATAAATTCAAAACTTAAAGATACAAAAAATAACTCTGATTTCTTTAATTCTATGAATAAACCTTCATAGTTTTAAATTATAGATATTTTAATTCTTTCATCTCACTGTAAAACAATTTTTCAATAGAATTAGTTGTCTTAACTTTTAAAAGCTTTTTATAATTGTTTTGATTTCCCAAGTAAAAAAAGGGTTTAATTTTTCCGTCTTTCTTGGAGTAAACTGCCTCATTAAATCCCTCATTAGCCTCCTTTTTTTTTAGCACATCAAATGTTGTTGTTTCAATTGCCCGTTTAAATTTATCTTTGTTAATAATATTTTCTTTTTTAATAATCTTATTTGTAAAATTTAAAATTCTAGAAAAGGTATTGTCTGTATCATTTTCTATGTCTTCATATTTAATAAATAAGGTTTTTATGTTTTTTTGTTTTTTCCAAGAATTATAATTATTAGCCCAAGAACTTATGAATGAATAGCTTGAATAATTTTCATTATCTTGTTCATCTTTTAAATTACGATATATGCTATTAATCATTTTTAAAGCCTCATCCTCACTTAATGAATAATGATTCATCAAAGATGTTAAAACATTTCTTGGATCTCTTACTACATATATAGCTCCTGCTGTAAATTCAGGAGTAGTAAAATTATTTCCTTTATATGCTCCAAATATATTATGTGTCTTTAGAAAGTATATTTTTTTTTCCTCTTTTATCCTTTTTTGTGCAACCAGCCAATTTGTTGATGCTTCATGAACACTCTTTAACTTTTGATCAAAAAATTCTTTGTTAGGAAACTGTTTAATTTTTTTTAGTAATTCAAAACTAAAATTACCATCAACTGAATAATAGTATGCAGATAAGAATGATCTAACCCATGTATTTCCACTTTTTGGATACGATGCTAGCCAAATAATCATTGAATTATTTTTATATTAAATTCATATTGTAGCTATAATAAAATGACTATTTACGCACTTTCATCTGGATCCGGATTATCTGGTATTGCCGTCATAAGAGTTTCTGGGCCAAAAACAAAAAAAGTATTGAAAAACATGACTTTTTTACCGATCCCTAGCCCAAAAGTTGCATCAATAAGAAAGTTTATAAACCCTGAAACAAAGGAGTTAATAGATCAGGGTATTTTATTATGGTTTCCAGGTCCTGAGAGCTATACAGGTGAAGATATGGCAGAATTTCATGTTCATGGAAGCAAGGCTGTAATTGAAGCAATTTACTTGTGTATATCAAAAATTGATGGTTGTAGATTAGCGGAGCCAGGTGAATTTACCAAAATCGCATTTCAGAATGGAAAAATAAATTTACTTAAAGCAGAGAGTATTTCAGATTTAATTTCATCAGAGACAGAAATACAAAGAAAACAAGCAATAAAAATCATGATAGGCAAAAGCTCAGATAAATTTAATTCATTAAGAGAAAGACTATTAAAAATATTGTCAAACATAGAAGCAAAAATTGATTTTCCAGAAGAAGATTTGCCAGACAATATTTTGAAAAATATTCAATCAGAAACTAAAAGTATCAAAAATGAAATAGATAAAATATTAAATGACCAAAAAGTTGGAGAAAGAATAAGAGAAGGGTTTAAAATTGCAATTATTGGTCCCACAAACGCTGGAAAATCCTCTTTGTTAAATTATCTATCAAATAGAGATGTTGCAATTGTTTCTGAAATTGCAGGAACCACAAGAGATGTTATTGAGGCACACCTAAATTTGGATGGTTATCCTGTTGTAATTTCAGACACCGCAGGAATAAGGGATTCAAAAGATGAAATTGAAAAAAGAGGAATTAAATTAGCTTTAGAAAGAGCAGAAAATTCCGACTTAAATTTAATTGTTATAGAACCTAAAAGTGTTGATATTTCTCACTTTTTGAAGAATTTTGAAACAAAAAAATCGATCTTAGTAATTAATAAAATGGACTTAGGCGCTGATAACATTACAGATAAGATAAAAAATTATGACCCAGTTTTAATTTCAATAAAAGAGGAAAAAAATTTAGATAAACTCATAAACATGATAAAAGAAAATTTCAAAAATAAATTTATTATTCACGATAATATATATATTACAAGACAACGACATAGAACTAATCTTGAGAAATGTGTTGAGCATTTAACTAATTTTGACGAAAAAAATTCCTTAGAAGATTTTGATAAAGCAGCAGAAGATTTAAGGTTAGCAACTAGATATCTAGGAACTATAGTTGGAAAGGTTGATGTTGAAGAGATATTAGGCTCAATTTTTAATGATTTTTGCATTGGCAAATAAACATTGAAATTACTCACTTTTTAATCAAATTTAAGTGTTTTCTTGTAAATTTTAGGATCAATAATAAATTACAAATATGAAAAAAGAATTAACATTTGATGTGGTGGTAATAGGAGGGGGTCATGCTGGCTGTGAGGCAGCTGCTGCATCTGCCAGGTTGGGTGTTAACACTGCCTTGTTCACACATAGATTTAATACAATTGGAGAAATGTCTTGTAATCCAGCAATTGGAGGTTTGGGAAAAGGGCATTTGGTAAGAGAGATAGACGCATTAGATGGTGTGATGGGAGAAGTGGCAGATAAATCTGGTATTCAATTTAGATTATTAAATAGAAGCAGAGGGCCAGCTGTTAGAGGACCAAGAACTCAAAGTGATAGATCATTATATAAAAAATTTATGCAAGAAAAACTTGTAAACTACTGTAATTTATGCATTTTTAGTGATCCTGTAATTAAGTTTAATTTTAAAAATAACAGTATAATCGGTTTTATAACACAATCAGGTAAAGAAATAAAATCGTCTAAGATAATTTTGACAACTGGCACTTTTTTAAATGGCTTGATTCATATTGGCGAAGATACAACTCCAGCTGGTCGATTTGATGAAAAACCCTCTACAGGTTTGAGTGAACAGTTAGAAAAGTATGACTTTAAAATAGGAAGATTGAAAACTGGAACTCCGCCTAGACTCGATTCACGTACAATAAGTTTTGAAAATTTAGAAGAGCAGCATGCGGATGCTGAGCCATATTTTTTTTCTTTCCTAACAAAAAAAAAATTAAATAAACAAATTTCATGTAGGGTGACTTATACCAACGAAGCAGTTCACAAAATTATTTCTAAAAATATAAAACGAAGTGCAATGTACTCTGGAAGTATAAAAGGAGTAGGACCAAGATATTGTCCTTCTATAGAAGACAAAGTAAAAAAATTTGCAGATAAACAAAGACATCAAATTTTTTTAGAGCCAGAAGGGTTAAATGACCATACAATCTATCCAAATGGAATTTCAACATCTTTACCAGCTGATGTTCAGCAAGAAATATGCAGCAAAATCAATGGTTTAGAGAGTGTAAGTATTTTAAGGCCAGGGTATGCTATAGAATATGATTTTATAGATCCAAGAGAGCTTTTTTTAACTTTGGAGACTAAGAAAATTAAAAATCTTTATCTAGCTGGTCAAATAAATGGAACTACTGGATATGAAGAAGCAGCAGCTCAAGGACTTATTGCTGGAACGAATGCTGCACTGGCTTTTAAAGAAGAAGAACCATTTATTTTAGATAGGTCTGAAGCATATATAGGAGTAATGATAGATGATCTTGTAACAAAAGGTGTTGTAGAGCCTTACAGAATGTTTACATCAAGGGCCGAATATAGACTGTCATTAAGATCAGACAACGCAGATTTAAGACTTACAAAAAAAGGGATTGATATAGGGCTAGTTTTAGAACAAAGAAAACAGGTTTATAAAGATAAGTTTCAAAATTTATCAAAAATTCAGTCTAAAATGGATAATTTAATGATTACACCATCAAGAGTGTCAAAATTCGGAATAAAAATTGCAAAAGATGGTGTGAATCGGTCAGCAAATCAGTTATTAGGACAAAAATCTGTTAATATGAGTAAAATAAGAGAAATATGGCCAGATATCCCATATTTTTCACGTGAAATTGACGAACAATTAGAGATAAATTCTCATTATAAAGGTTATTTGAAAAAACAAAAAGCAGATATTTTAGCATTTAAAAGAGATGAAAATTTATTAATTCCAGAAAACCTTAATTATGACATTTTTTCTGGACTTTCAAACGAAGTAAAATCAAAATTTAAGAAAATAAGGCCTAAAACAATGGGACAAGCTTTAAGAATAGATGGAATTACTCCTGCTGCTGTATATATTTTGTTGTCTCATCTAAAAAGAAAGTCTATTAAGCATATAGCTTGATTGATTCGAATATTTTAAAAACAAATAATACAAAATACTCTAATGTTTCACGTGAAACATTAAAGGAACTAGAAGACTATTCAAAATCAATAATTTCAAGAAATAAAAGAATAAATTTGATCAGCAAAAGTACTGAAAATATAATAAAACAACGGCATATAGAAGATAGTGCACAAATAATTGATTTTATTGATAAAAATGATATAAAAATTTGCACTGATCTCGGATCAGGAGCTGGTTTACCTGGTATAGTTTTAGGGATTTTGATGAAACCAAAAAAACCCTTATTTAAGGTAATTTTTTATGAAAAAAGCTATCACAAAAGTCTTTTCTTGAGAGAAATGACAGATAAATTTAATTTAAACTCAGAAATTCATAGAAAAAATATTTTTAGCGAAAAAAATTTAACAACGGATGTTATAATTTCAAGAGCATTCAAACCTTTGCCAAAAATTTTTCAAATAGCAAAAAATAATTTTAAAAATTTCAAGTATATTATTTTATTTTTAGGTAAGACTGGAAAGACAGTTATTGATAATGCTCATGAAAATTGGAACTTTGACTATGAAAAAAAAAAAAGTTTGACAAATAACCAGTCCTTAATCGTAAAAATTTCAAATTTAAAAAAAAAAAATGTTTAACAAAGATATTTTTTTAAAAAATTTTCTGGTGAGATACATAAATATAAGATGCACTTAGAAAAATTATAAGAATGAAAAATATATATAAAAATAATGGATAAAAAAATAATTTCAGTCATAAATCAAAAAGGAGGAGTGGGTAAGACGACAACAGTAATTAATTTAGCAGCAGGACTATCAATAAAAGGAAAAAAAATTTTGGTAATAGACTTGGACCCACAAGGTAACGCTTCAACTGGTCTCGGATTATCTAACACAACCAATTCAGAGAAAACTATTTACAGTGTTCTCAATGGAAATAAGAAAATTTTAGAGGTTATACAACCATCAGGCTTTGAAAATCTAAATGTAATAACATCTAATGTTGATTTGTCAGGTCTTGAGATCGAAACAGCTGGAGATAGTCGGAGGGCCTTTAAATTAAAAGACGAATTAGGCCTTATTTTAAATGATTCTAGAGCATTGTATGATTATATAATAATTGACTGCCCTCCATCCCTAAGTTTGCTTACAATTATGGCATTGGTGGCTTCTAACTCTTTAGTGGTTCCGCTGCAGACAGAATTTTTTGCATTAGAAGGACTTACGCAGCTAATGAAGACTATTGAAAGGATAAAATCCAATTTAAATCCATCATTAGAAATTAGAGGAATACTACTTACAATGTTTGACAAAAGAAATAAGCTCTCAGGACAGGTGGAGATAGAGGCAAGGAGCTATTTTAAGGAAAAAGTTTACACAACTGCTGTGCCAAGAAATGTTAGATTATCCGAGGCACCATCCCATGGCATACCTGTACTACTATATGATAAAATATGTCCTGGAAGTAAGGCTTACTTTAAATTTACAGATGAATTTTTAGAACAAGATAAACAAGTGGAGAGTGCTGCATGATAAATCCTTTTAAAAGTAAGAAGGGCTTAGGAAGAGGCCTATCATCACTGATTGGTGATAGTGATATAAAGACTTCTAAAGATAAAATTTCAATAAGTTCAATAGTTCCAAATAAAAATCAACCTAGAAAATTATTTGAAAAAGAGGCTTTAGAAGAGTTAAAAAATTCAATTAAAGAAAGGGGCATAATTCAGCCATTAGTTGTTAGAAAATCAGAAGATCAAGATGATAAATTTGAATTAATAGCAGGCGAAAGAAGATGGCAAGCGGCCCAATTAGCCGGCATTCATGAAGTGCCTGTAGTTATTATCGAGGCAGATAATCTCAAATCATTAGAATTAGCAATTATAGAAAACGTTCAGAGAAAAGATCTAAATCCTGTTGAGGAGGCTGAAAGTTATAATAATCTTATTGAAAACTTTGGATATGATCATGAAAAAGTCTCCAGGTTTATTGGAAAAAGTAGATCTCATATCTCAAACTCTATTCGTTTACTATCACTTCCAGAAAAGATATTGAACTTAATAAGAATTAATAAAATTTCACAAGGTCATGCTAAAGTTTTAGTTGGTCTAGAAAATGCAGTTTTATTAACAGATAAAATAATTAAAAAAAAACTTTCTGTAAGGCAATTAGAAAGTTTGGTTAGACTTTTTAAAAATGGATCTAACAAACCCCTTAAGTCAAAAAATGCAAATACAATCGCAACAGAAAATGAACTATCTGAAAAAATAGGCATGAAAGTTATTTTAAATAACAAAAAAAATAATTCAGGTACTTTGTCTATAGAATATAAAGATTTTGATCAATTAGATAGGTTGATTAAAATAATAAAAAAAAATTATTAATTATTAACAATAAAATCTGACAACAAATTTAATGAATTTTTTGAATTAGTTTTAATAAGAGTTTCAATTTCACTTATTTGAAATATTTTATTTTTTAAGTCATTTAAACTCCATTTATTTGCTTGTATTTTAACGTTTTCTTTATCTTTCCAAAATATTGGAGGCCTTGTTAAAGATATAACTTGGTCAATGTTTTTTGATATTTCTAGTCTCTCAATAATGCCCATTAATCTTTTTGATTTAGATAATATTGTTCTTAAGATAAGAACACAATCTTCATCTGAGAAATTATTTTCATTTAAAATTTTAGAAATATTTTTTTTATTCTTTTTTAAAAAATTATCTGCTAACTCACTTACATCAATATTTTCAGATAAGTTTGTTAATTTTTTAACTGTTTCAAAATCAATTATTTTTTTTGACTTTGAGTAATTTAAGATCTTTTCTAACTCAGTTTTTAAGTTATCTCGATTTCCGCTTGCTCTACTTATTAATAAGTTAACGGACTCTGTCGATATTTTAATTTTATTTTTATTTAGAAAATCAACTACTATGTTTGATAAGCTTTTTAAATTGTCTTCATAAAATGGAACTACATAAGCTTTATCATTTTTCTCTAAATGAATTCTCAATTTAGATTTTTTTTCAAGTGTACCACTCTTCAAAATAACCTTAATATCTTCTAGATCTCTCTTTAGAACTTCTTCAATATATTTAATAATTTTATCAGTTGTTCTCGACACAATTATAATTTTTTTATTGTCAAATAAAGATTTTGTGATTATTTCATTAATAATTATTTCAAAATTGTTAATAAATTCAGTCTCTTCGTATTTATTAATAATTCCATCAAATTTTTTTATGAAATTATTTTCTATCGTTTCATTTTGTAATCCTTCATTTTTTCCATAAAAAAGAAATAAATTAATATTATTCTTTATTACTTTGTTTACTTCAAAATATTTAATTATCATTTTCTAAAAGTTTAATTGAAAATAATATTTCATCAGAAATAATTTTAGATAAATTTTTTAGAATATTGTTTTCATATTGTGAAAGCTCATATTTATCGTCTATGCTATTATAAGAAGTTTGTTTTACTATTTTATCCTCAGAAATTTTTTTGTCGTTATGATACAATTTGTATTCTAAAATAATTTTTATTTTGAATATTTTTGGGTCTCCTTGTATATCTGAAGATACTATTTGCCTATTTTTAATGGTTTTAAAATAAATACTATACTTCTTGTCTCCTTTTGCTTGTGTTTCAAGACTATTCTTAATTATTTCATTAATAAATTTTTCACCTTCAAAATTTATCTCATCAATTTTAAAATTGGATTCTTTATCTGAGTATATTGGAGTGTATGAACACCCGCTTATAGCTATCAGCAAAATTAAAAAACTTAATACTCTACTCATTCACTAAAATATTAATCAATCTATTTTTCACAAAAACAACTTTATTTATATTTTTATTTTCCAAATACTTCCTGACTATTTTATCTTTTTTTGCTAGTTCTAAAAGTTGTTCTTGTGCGCTATCTTTTTTAGTATTTAAAATAGACCTCTTTTTACCGTTAATTTGAACAACTACATTTATATTATTTTCTTCAACTATTGATTTATCAAATTCAGGCCAATTCAATATATCGTTTATTTCTAAATCTTCTAAGCATTCATTTGTGAAATGAGGTATAACTGGTGTGAAACATATAAGTATTTGTTTATAACTCTCCTTTAAATTGTTTGAACTTTTGATATTTTTTATATGATTGATCAAATAGTTATAGGTTTCATACATATTTGCCACGATCACATTGTAGTTAAATTTCTCAAGATTATATGTAATTTTTTCTATAATTTGATTAGTGAACCTTTTAATTTCCTCATTATCATTTTTATCATGCTGATCATTTAAAATTTTATTTTTTATTTCATTATGTAAAATCCAAAGTTTCTGAATAAACTTATATGAAGATATCATACCTTGTTCTGACCATTGCACATCCTTCTCAGGTGGGCTATCAGATAAGATAAAAAGACGAACCGCGTCTGCACCATAATTTTTAATAATGAATTCTGGATCAATTACATTTTTTTTTGATTTCGACATAGACTCTGATGGTCCGACTTTAATAATCTCTTTTGGATTTTTCTTTAAAACAAATTTATTGCCTTTTTTTTCTATTTCGTCTGGACTAACCCAGTTGTTATTGCTATCTTTATACGTTTCGTGACAAACCATTCCTTGTGTGAATAAACTTTCAAATGGCTCCTTAATATTAAAATTATTATTTTTGTAATCAAGTGCTCTCATAAAAAAACGTGAGTATAATAAATGTAAAATTGCGTGTTCTACCCCCCCTATATACTGATCGACTGGCATCCAATAATCTATATCTTCCTTAGTAAATCCATATTCATTATTTTTTGGAGAACAAAACCTAAGATAATACCAAGATGAGCAAACAAAAGTGTCGAGTGTATCTGTTTCTCTTGTCATTTTTTTTCCATTAATTTCAATTTCTTTCCATTCCTTTTGATTGTCCAATGGATTACCTTTAACATTTAAGTTAATATTTTCAGGTAGCTTTACAGGCAACATCGATTTAGGTATAGGATGAACATTACCATTTTCATCATAGACAATAGGAATTGGGCAACCCCAATATCTTTGCCTTGAAACTCCCCAATCTTTAAGTCTGTAATTTATTTGTTTTTTACCTAAATTTTTTTTTTCTAATATTTTTATAGTTTCAATTACAGAGTTTTCTGGTGCTTCTAAACCATTTAAATATTCAGAATTAATTAAAACACCTGGACCAGCATACGCCTCTTCCTCAACTCGGAAATTTTCATCTTTGTCATGAGGTCTAACAACAGTCTTAATATTTAGATTATATTTCTTAGCAAAGTCAAAATCTCTTTGGTCGTGACCTGGGCATCCAAAAACAGCACCAAAACCATAATCCATTAAAACAAAGTTAGCAAAATAAACAGGGACCTTTTCACTTGTATTTAATGGGTTAATTGCTTTGAGATCTGTTTTAAATCCTATTTTATCTCCAACAGCTATAGCTTCTTCAGTTGTACCAGTCTTAGAACATTCTTCTTTAAATTTTATAAAATCTTTATTGTCTTTATAATAATTTGAAATTTCATGATCTATTGATAATGCCAAAAATGAAAATCCAAAAAGAGTATCTGGTCTTGTTGTAAAACATTTAATACTCTCCACAGGTAAATTACCCTCAACTTTAAAATTAATTTCACATCCGAAAGATTTTCCAATCCAATTTTTTTGCATTGTTTTAACTTTGTTAGGCCAGGTCTTTAATTCGTCTAGTCCATCTAGTAATTCTTGAGAAAATTTTGATATATTAAAAAACCACTGACTTAACTTTTTTCTTTCAACAACAGCACCTGATCTCCAGCCCTTACCGTCAATTACTTGTTCATTCGCTAGAACCGTTTCATCAACTGGATCCCAGTTAACATAATTTTCTTTTCTATAGACAAGTTTTTTCTCTAGTAGTTCCAAAAAAAATGATTGTTGATGTTTATAATATTCTTCAGAGCAAGTGGATATTTCTCTACTCCAGTCAATTGATAAACCAAGTTTTTTCAATTGATTTTTCATAGTGTATATATTTTTATTTGTCCACTCTTTAGGATCTAAATCATTTTCCCGCGCAGCATTTTCAGCAGGCATTCCAAATGCGTCCCACCCCATTGGATGCATAACATTAAAACCTTTTAAAGTTTTGTATCTAGATAAAACATCACCAATAGTATAATTACGAACATGACCCATATGAATTTTTCCAGATGGGTATGGAAACATCTCTAGACAATAAAATTTTTTTTTCTTATTAATTTTTGCTAAAAAACTATTATTTTCAGACCAATAGTTTTGCCATTTTTCCTCAACTTTTTTGAAATTATATCTTTCCACAACAAAAGATTTTATTAGTCTTTATAGTTCACAGCATTATATTTTCTTTTCTTTTTACTCTGTGTCTCTTTTTCATAAATAGCTGCTTTGGATAATATTTTTCTTGCCAATTCGCCTGATAAATTTTCAGATTTATCTGAAATTTTACAATTATTTTGTATTGAGCAATTTTTATAAAATACTTTGATATTTAATGCGTCTGCCCTAACCTCATTGCTAAGAAATCTTATTGAAATTTTCACAGACTCACCATCAGATGAACCGTCACTATACCAATCCGTCACGATGATACCCCCGCTATAATTTGCAAGCGCTAATGGCATAAAATCAAGTGTGTCTAATGATGCTCTCCATAATTCATTTGAACTTGCAAAATCAAATTCTCCTGAATTTTTCTCTTGATTACCGCCCATTAAGGTAAAACCCCTTCCTTCTTCTATATTTTTTTTAATTCTATCCTGAGCGTTTGGTGGAATTTTTCTAGCATCAGCTCCAGGAACTTTTCCATTACATGCCCCAATAAGTATAAATATCAATAAGAGAGGAATTATTCGTGTCATCATAGTTTTATTTTTAAAGCACTGGTTTTTAGAACATTTACTAAAGATTTAATAATATTATTTATAATTCAAAAAAGCATATATTTTAAAAGGATATTATAGATGTATTTTTGCAACACTTTTATAATAATTTATCCTAAACTAGCCAAAATATAAGTGTATTTGATGATTTTTGATACAAGGTTCTTGTTTAATATTAAACTAAACATAAGGAGTACTTAATATGAACAATATAAAAAAAATAGGGTTAACAGCTCTTGCTGGTTCCCTAGTTGCTGGTTCAGTTTCAGCAGCTGAAATGTCAGTCTCTGGTTCTGCTGGTATGTCATATACTGGTGGTGACGAGAAAACAACTCAAGGTCAGGGATGGACAATGGGTGACTCACTTACGTTCTCTGCTTCAGGTGACGTAAATGACATCGGTGTTACTTTAACTTACGAGTTAGATGGTGACGACGCAGATGCAGGATCAGAGTTTGACAACCAGTCAATCGCTTTTGATTTAGGTGATGCTGGAACATTAACTTTCCATGGTCACGGTGGAAGCTCAGCTCTTGGTGCAAAAGATGACGTAATGCCAACAGCTAACGAAGAGCCATGGGATATCGTAACTGGTGCAGAAGCTCATGTAATCGGTGGTGCAGGTGGTAACAACATGTTTTCATACTCTTATGCGCATGAGACAGGTGTAACAGGTACTGTAACATACGTTAACGCAGCAGATGCAGTAACAGATGTTTCACATACTTCATACGGTATTGAATATACTGGTATGGAAGGTTTAACTATTGGTTATGCACAACAAGATGTTGAGGTAACAACTAATACTAAAGGTGATGAAAGCACAATGTATGCTACATATGCAATTGGTGGTTTCACAGTAGGTATCCAAATGTCTGAAAACGACATGGAAACTGGTTCAGACTACGAGTCAACTGGTATTGGTGTATCTTACCAAGTAAACGATGACCTTGCAATTTCTTACGGTAACCATGAAATTGAAGAAGTAAGTTCTGGAAACCCAGATCAAGAAGCTGCAGCAGTAAGTTTCTCATATACTATGGGATCTTTAGGTATAGTTGGAACAGTTCACGATGTAGATAACATCGATAACAGTACAACTAACAGCAGAGAAGCATATAGCTTAGGATTATCTTTTAACTTCTAAGTTATAGATAATATTATTAAAAAGGCCTCAGAGATGAGGCCTTTTTTTTATTCGAAATAACTAATTCCACTAAATCCTATACATTTAACAATTTTCAATTTTTTAATGTTATTTGTAGAAATTCCTCCAAGCGCTATCACTCTTTTTTTTGTTAACTTACTTATGTTATTAAATTTTCTTATACCTAAGTGGTTCTTATTCTTTTTAAATAAAGACGATAGAAATAACGTTTGAACTTTTTGAATTTCCTTTGTTTTTATTTCTTTAATATTATGTACAGAACCAATTAATTCAAATTTTTTTTTAAATGTGTATGATAGATGTTTATAACTTTTATTAAAAGAAGGTATATATGCTCCATCTAGCTTAAGATTTAATGATAATTTAATATTATTTGAAATATAGAATTTAATCCTTTTTTTCCTACAATAATCTCTAATTTTAATTATACATTTTAAATCATTTTGTTTTTTATAATTTCTGTAAATAATTGTTGTATTATTGTCTAAATTATCAATATTATTTTTATTAAACTGATTTACAAAATAATATTTTTTTAATTTTAAGATATGCATCAAACTGTAAAAAATTTAATTAACATACAATCAAAAGTTAAGCAAAAACTTCACGAGAATAATTTTATAAATCACCCTAATATTATAGCAGTATCAAAAACTTTCGAACTTAATTATATTATGCACTTAATAAATTATGGGCACACGCATTATGGAGAAAATAAGGTACAGGAAGCGGTGGAAAAATGGGAAAAAGTAAAAAAAGAAAATAATAATATTAAATTGCACTTAATAGGCAAATTACAGACCAATAAGGTTAAGTTTGCTGTAAAAATTTTTGATTTTATACATTCTCTTGATAGTGAAAAGTTGGCAAATAAAATTGCCTCATATCAAAATCAGAAAATAAAATTATTTATTCAAGTCAACATTGGAAATGAGGAGCAAAAATCTGGAATAAGCGTAAATAAATTAGATGATTTTTATAATTTTTGTAAAGATTTAAAATTAAATGTAGTAGGTTTGATGTGTATTCCTCCAATTGATGATAATTCAGTAAAATATTTTAAAAAAATGTTAGATTTAAAACAAAAACATAATTTTAATGAATTAAGTATGGGAATGTCTTCTGACTATTTAGATGCTTTACAGCACGGATCTACATTTTTGAGAATAGGTTCTGATATATTCGGAAAAAGAAATTAAAGAATTTTAATTTTAGTGTTCTTTTTTATTAATTTTAATAAAATTAAAAAATCCTTTTTCATCATTGCAATACAACCGTTTGTGCTTTTGTAATTTTTTGTCAAATGTAAAAATATTGCACTACCTTTAGGAATCTTTGGACTTATCCAATTATATTTAATTGGAATAAAATAATCATATTTATAATCATTTCTGAATAACTTTTCAGATTTAATTTTTTTGCTTAGATTAGTAATTTTATTATAAAATTTTTCATTATTTACATCGTCACACCAAGCCATATTTTTTTTAATCTTAATAACTTTTAAATTTGTTTCAGGTTTCTCAACTTTATCATGCCTATAATATAAATTCCCAAGTGAGAAAATACCAATAGGTGTTTTTTTATCTCCTTCTAATTTATTTTTAGCAAATCCTTTTTTGCCAACACAACATTTAAACTCAAAATCATCAAACAAAAGTGTATCTTTATTTTTTACAATAATTGTCATAATCTAAAATAATGCATAAACAAAATTTATTAATCCACAATTCAACTATTTTGTATGATATTTTATTTGAAATAAAGCATCTTGTCAGTTTTAATATTAAGTCAATAAGTAATATTGAGATAGAAGAGAAAAGTTTTCATACTTTAGATTTAATAATTTCTGACGATGAACTTAAATTAGAAAATCAAATAAAAATACAATCAAAACCAATTAAATTATCAAAGCTGATTGATTCTATAAACTTAAGCTTTTTAAAAAAGAAAATTGATTTTCAAAAAAATATAAAAATTGGAAATTATGTTGTAAATTTTAATACTCGAAAATTGTCAAAAAAAGATAAAGTTCTGCCTTTAACAGAAAAAGAAGCATTGATTATTAGTTTTTTAAATAATGCAAATAATGCTGTATCAATAAACGAACTTCAAAATAATGTTTGGGGTTATAAGTCTAAACTCGAAACACATACAGTTGAAACTCATGTATATAGACTAAGAAAAAAAATCTTAAAAACTTTCGACGATAATAATTTTATAAAAAGTTTAAAATTAGGTTATAAAATACAATAATTTTTCTAACAAGCACTATACAAATGATTAAAAAATCAAACAAAAAAAATCTAATTGCAAAAGATTTGTTTACAAAAAAATATAAACCTAAAATAATAAAACCTAAAAAAGGAAAAGGTAGTTTTAAAAGAAAAAAAAGATAGTTATTTTAAAATATCGATATTAAAACTTATTACTATTCTATCTTCATCTGATAAATTCGTACCAACCGAATGAGGAAGATAAGCTGGAAAAAGTAATAAATCTCCTGTCACAGGTTTTATTTGCGCAATATTCTGGTTAAATTCCGTTCTCTTATCACTAATAGCTATTCTCTCTTTTGAAACCTGATTAGGATTTGAAACATTAAATGACCCACAATTTTCTGGAGCACTAACGTAATAAGCTGCGCTTAAATAATTATTTGGATGCGTATGTTCTATATTAAAATTATTTTTTTTATTAATAATTGCCCACATTTCTGTAAGATTTACCTTCTCCGGTGTATAAATCCATCCATATTCCTTAAATACATCAGCAACATACTTTTGAATTTCCATAAAGAAATCAAATGGCGGCTCACCCTTTTTTTTTAGATCAAAAGGTTTTGAATGCCATCCTCCTTGATTTGATCTAATTAAGCCATTTTTGTCATTTTCATAAAGGTCATAAATATATTTCGATAAGTTTTCATTATGTCTTTCAAAATTTTCAACTTTGTAGTGAAAAATAGGGTGAGAGAAAAATTTTAAAATTTTTTTTTCGACCAGGGTCATAATTATAATCTAGCCCCTATCTGTTGAATTACTTTTGAGGACATTTCTCTTCCCATATTAAGACTTTCAATTGTACTTAATGTATTGATATTTCCGTGCAAAAAACCTGCTGCAAATAAATCTCCAGCACCTGTAAGATCTCTAATATTCAAATTTTTTTCTATTCCATTCTCAACTACCTCATCTCCGTTTATTGATATAGCGCCTTTATCTCCTCTAGTTATAACTAGTAGTTTTTTTAAATTTTTTCCGAAATCAATTACATCGCTGAAATTTTTTGCATCAATTAAAGACATTATTTCTTGTTCATTTGCAAAGGTAATATCTAATTTATTTTCTACTAAATTTAAAAAATGTTCCTTATGCCTATCTACGCAAAACTGATCTGACAACGACATCGCAACCTTATTGGCACTTTTTATAGCTTTTTCAAATGCTTTTTTTGGTTCTCCCTCATCCCACAAATACCCCTCAAGAAATATCATTTCAGACTGTTTTATGATGTTCGCATCTACATCATTTTCATTAATTTTTCCAGCTGTACCCAAAAATGTGCACATTGTTCTTTCCGAATCTGGAGTTACTAAAATTAAACAAGTTCCTGTTGGTAATTCTTCTTTCTTCTTAGAGTAAAAATACTCAACATTCTCTGATTTTAAACCATCTTCATATTTACTTCCTAGCTCGTCATCACTCACCTTACCAATAAAACCAACTTTATTACCAAGCTGAGATAATCCTACAATAGAATTTGCTACAGATCCTCCTGATATAGTTTTTTCAATTTTAAGATTAGATAACATATTCTTAAATTCCTTATCATCAAAAATAAGCTTCATGGTTCCTTTTGTTAAATTATTTTGTTCAATGAAACCTTCGTTAACTTTACAAATAACATCTACAATTGCATTTCCTATTCCTAGAATTTTCATCTTAAGCTTTCTTTGTTTTAACCGGCTTTTTTCTTTTAGGATAACAAGAAGTACAAATTTTACAAGAAATACCGTAACACTCTCTTGCCTTACAATATTTCCTTCCGTAATAAATTATTTGAAGATGGAGTTTATTCCAATATTTTTTTGGGAATAAACGCTTCAAATCTTCTTCTGTTTGAACAACATTTTTTCCATTAGTTAAACCCCATCGTTGAGCGAGCCTATGTATATGTGTATCTATTGGAAATGCAGGATATCCAAAACCTTGGGACATAACTACACTTGCCGTTTTGTGTCCCACCCCAGGTAAATCCTCTAACTCCTCAAAAGTTTTTGGAACTCTACCATTATATTTTTCAACTAAAGTCTTTGACAAATTATAAATGCTCTTTGCTTTAACTCTAAAAATTCCAATACTTCTTATTAATTTTTCTATTTTCTTTCTACCAAGCTTAACAAAATGTTCAGGTTTATTGTATTTTGGATAAATATTTTTTGTAACATTATTAACATTTACATCTGTGCATTGAGCTGAGAGTAGAACGGATATTAAAAGAGTGAATATATTTCTGTGTTTTAATGGTATAGGTGTTGCCGGGTAAGTTTTATTGAGTATTCTTAAAACTATTTTAGCTCTTTGAACTTCATTCATTATTTAAAATTCAGAAGATTTCTCATCGAATAAAGGCCCGGTCTTTTATTAATTAACCATTTTGCTGCAATTATTGCTCCATCTGAATATAAAGCTCTGTCAAAAGCTTCGTGGTTTAGTGTAATTATCTCTTTTCCACTTGAAAAAGTAACTTCGTGTTCACCTATAATTTCGCCTTTCCTAATTGAATTGAAATTAATTTTTTTTCCATAAGGAAATTTTTTTTTATTTAAATATTTTTTTCCTATCATCTTATAAAAGTCTTTATTTTTTCCTTCAGCAATTCCTTTTCCGAGCATCAAGGCTGTACCCGATGGATGATCTTTTTTGTGTTTGTGATGAACTTCAAAAACTTTACTTAGATAATTATTGCCAAGCGATGCGGATGTGATCTCTGTTAGATACATAAGTAGATTAATTCCAAGGCTCATATTGCCCGCTTTTAAAATTGGGATACTTTTAGAAAATTTTTTAATTAAATCTTCCTCTTTTTTTGTAAAACCTGTTGTTCCTATAACTACTTTCTTTTTTAACTTTGTAGCTATCTTTAAAACTTCAAATGTACATTTTGGTATTGTGAAATCTATTATCACATTAGCTTTACTTAGAGCTTTTTCAGTATTTAATTCTGGCTTAATTCCATTAATTTTCTTTTTAATGGATCTATTTTCAGTAAGAGCAACTAATTTCGTGGACTTATCTTTTATAGCAGATTTAATGAGCTGTTGACCCATTCTTCCCATGCATCCTGTTATGGCTATATTAATTCTACCCATTATAATGATCTAGATTAGCACTATTGGCTAGTTTTTCCAAAAACTTTTGGCTTTTTGAAAGAATTTTTTAATACTCGGGTTAGATTTTTCATTTTCAATTTCTCTAAATTTCTCTAATAATTCTTTTTGTTCTTTGTTTAGTGATATTGGAACTTCAGTAGTTATTTGCACATAAAGGTCTCCAAAATCACTTCCTCTCATGTAAGGCATACCTTTTCCTCTCAATCTAAATTGTTTCCCACTTTGTGTTCCAGCTGGAATTTTAATTTTAGCTTTACCTCCGTCAATTGTTGGAATTTCAATTGAGGTGCCAAGAGCAGCATCTGCGATAGAAACTGGACATTCAAAAAATAAGTTTTCATCAGATCTTTTAAATAACTCATGAGAATGAACATTTATAAATAAGTATAAATCACCACTACTACCCCCTCTTGATCCAGCTTCACCTTTTCCTGACAGCCTTATTCTAGTTCCATCATCCACACCTTTTGGAATAGTAACCGATAATCTTTTTGAAGCCTGTTTTTTACCTTGTCCATTACAACTAGAGCAAGGGTGGGTGATTTCCTCTCCTGCACCAGCACATTGGGGACATGTTTGTTGGACTGTAAAAAAGCCTTGGCTAGATCTTACTTGACCATGACCACCACACATCGAGCATGCCCCAGCTTGATGTCCAGGTTTTGAACCTGAACCACTACAAGTATCGCATTTTTCAGATGTAGAGAATTTTATATCTTGTTTCTTTCCAGAAAAAGCTTCTTCTAAAGATATAGATAAATCATATCTTAGATCCGAGCCTCTATTATTTGACCTTCTTGATCTACGGCCTCCACCAAAACCTTCACCGAAAAAGTCTTCAAAAATATCAGAGAAATGATTTGAAAAGTCAAAATTTCCAAATCCACCTCTTCCACCACCTCCATTTTCAAAAGCAGCATGACCAAAATTATCATAATTTTGTTTTCTCTCTGAATTAGATAGAACATGGTAAGCTTCTGATGCTTCTTTAAACTTTTCCTCAGCCCCTTTATCACCCTTATTTTTATCAGGATGAAACTTAACTGCGAGTTTTCTGTAAGCTGATTTTATTTGGTCTGCTGAAGCACTTTTATTTACACCTAAAACTTCGTAATAATCTCTTTTTGCCATAACATGTTATAGACAAACAGTTGTTTTGTTAGGCGCTTTTTTCTTTATTCTCGTCTTTTACTTCTTCAAAATCTGCATCAACAACGTTATCGTCTTTCGTATCTTCTTTCTTTGCGTCTTTTGGAGCATCTTCAGGTTTTGCACCTTGTTGTGATTTATAGATTGCTTCACCTAATTTCATAGATGCCTGAACTAAATCTTGTGTTTTCTTCTTAATTTCTTCAACATCAGTTCCTTTAAGTGCATTTCTCAGGTTTGCTGATGCATCTTCAATGGCTTTCTTATCTGTGTCTGAAACTTTACTTCCGTGTTCCTTTAAATTTTTTTCAGTAGAATGTATTAATGTATCTGCTTGATTTCTTGCATCAACAGCTTCTCTTTTCTTTTTATCCTCTTCTTTATTCGACTCTGCATCTTTTACCATTTGATTAATTTCTTCGTCACTTAATCCTCCAGATGCTTGAATTTGAATTTTTTGCTCTTTACCAGTTCCTTTGTCTTTAGCCGAGACATTTACAATACCATTTGCATCTATATCAAATGTTACTTCAATTTGCGGAACTCCTCTTGGAGCTGGAGCTATTCCAACTAACTCAAAGTTTCCTAATACTTTATTATCTGAAGCCATTTCCCTTTCACCCTGAAGAACTCTAATTGATACAGCTGGTTGATTATCCTCTGCAGTAGAAAATACTTGGCTTTTTTTAGTTGGTATTGTTGTATTTTTATCTATTAATTTTGTAGATACACCACCTAAAGTTTCTATTCCTAATGATAAAGGAGTTACATCTAAAAGTAACACGTCCTTTACATCACCCTGTAAAACACCTGCTTGAATTGCTGCACCCATAGCAACAACTTCATCAGGATTAACAGATTTATTAGGATCTTTCCCAAAGAAATTCTTAACTTCTTCTATAACTTTTGGCATTCTGGTCATACCACCAACCAGTACAATTTCGTCTACTTCACTTGCTGATAATCCCGCATCTTTTAAAGCTGTTTTACATGGCGGAATAGTTCTTGAAATTAAATCTTCGACTAATGCTTCTAATTTGGCTCTCGTCATTTTCAAGTTAATATGTTTTGGTCCAGTTTTGTCAGCTGTGATAAATGGTAAATTTATTTCTGTTTGGATAGCAGATGAAAGTTCTATTTTTGCTTTTTCCGCAGCTTCTTTTAATCTTTGTAAAGCTAATTTATCCGATTTTAAATCAATACCATTATCTTTTTTGAATTCTGAAAGTAAGTAATCAACTATTGCATTGTCAAAATCTTCTCCACCTAAAAATGTATCACCATTAGTTGATTTAACTTCAAATACACCATCACCTAATTCAAGAATTGAAACATCGAATGTTCCTCCACCTAAATCATATACTGCTATTTTTTTATTTGCTTTTTTATCTAAACCATAAGCCAAGGATGCTGCTGTAGGCTCATTTATGATTCTTAAAACTTCAAGGCCAGCTATTTTACCGGCATCTTTAGTAGCTTGTCTCTGAGCATCATTAAAATATGCTGGAACAGTAATAACCGCTTGTTTCACCTCAGAACCTAAATATTTTTCTGCTGTCTCTTTCATTTTTTGAAGGGTGAAAGCAGAAATTTGTGATGGTGAATATTTTTGTCCTTTTGCCTCAATCCATGCGTCGCCTTTATCAGAATTAACTATTTTAAAAGGTGCAGTCTCTACATCTTTTTTAACTGTTGGATCATCAAAATTTCTTCCAATTAACCTTTTAACTGCAAAAATTGTATTCTCAGGATTTGTAACAGCTTGTCTTTTAGCTGGTTGACCTATTAATTTTTCACCTTCATCTGTAAATGCAACAACAGATGGTGTTGTTCTTGCTCCTTCAGCATTTTCCAATACTTTTGCTTGTGTTCCCTCCATAACAGCTACACAAGAGTTTGTTGTTCCTAAATCTATTCCTATAACTTTACTCATAATTTAACCTAACTGATCTTCATATAAGTGCTAATTTTACAACTACAACCATAATAAATAATTAATTTTTTGCCTCTTTTTCCTCAATTTCCTTATCTTTTTGGTTATTTTGTTTCTCTTCAACTTTTTTTTTAGATACAGCTACTAACGAGGGTCTTAGCAACCTATCCTTCATCATAAAACCTTTTTGAATTTCTTGAACTATTGTCCCTTGATCTTTTGTATCATCTTCAACTTCCATCATAGCCTGATGCAAATTTGGATCCAGCTTTTCGTTAATTGCTTTAATTGGCTCAATATTGTTTTTTTTGAAAATAGAAATCATATCTTTATTAATAATATCAATGTGCTCTATTAATTTTTTTAGCGTGTCTTTATCTTTTATAGTTTCATCACTTTCCAGTGTTTGTTTTGATCTCTCTAAATTATCTAGAAGATTAAGAGTTTCCCTCGCAAATGAAAATCCACCATATTCAAAAGCTTCATCTTTCTCCTTTTCAAATCGTCTTCTCTGATTTTCCATTTCAGCAAATGTTCTTGCAACTTTATCTTTAAGATTTGCAATTTCATCTTCGGGTGAAAGTTGTTCCTCTTCTTCTTTTTTTTTGTTTTCCTCTGAGGCCTGTTTATCTGTACTTAGCTCTGAGTTTTCGTCTTTTAAATTTTGATTTTTTTTATTTTGTGATTCTTCTTTTTCCATTAAAGTCTATATGGTAAGAAATTTATGAAATTCTAGATGTTAAAAAAAAAAATTAAAGAAATCGTAGTAGGGTCAAATAATAAAGGAAAAATAAAAGAAATTAAAGATTTACTGCCCAAATACTACACTATTACTTCTCCAAAAGACTATGGTCTAAAAAGCCCTAAAGAAAATGGACATACTTTTCTAAAAAATTCTTTGATTAAAGCAAAGCATTTTTCAAAAAAAACAAAAAAAATTTGTATTGCGGATGATTCTGGGCTTGAAATTGATTTACTAAACAATCAACCAGGTATTTATTCAGCAAGATGGGGTGGGAAAAGGGGAGATTTCAATTTGGCAATATCCAAAGTATATCAAAAGTTATCGAAGGTAGATACAAACTGGAGGTCAAAAAAGATTAAAGCGAGATTTATTTGTGCATTAACCATTTATGGATTAAAAAAAAAACCGATCCAATCTTTAGGGATTATTAGTGGCAGAATTTCTAAAAAAAAAATTGGTAATAAAGGTTTTGGCTATGATCCAATTTTTATTCCTGAAAATAAGAGAATAACATTTGGTCAAATGAGCCAAAAGTTAAAATTTAAAAATGATCATCGAGCAAAAGCTTTCAAAAAAATTAAAAAATTTCTTTAAAATTTTTATCTTTTAGCTCATAAAAGTTTAATTGATGGGTGATTGTTTTTTTATTAATTTCAAAGATACCTATTTTTCCTTTAAATTTATTTTTTTTAATAAATAAATTTTCATTGGCTTTAAAATTGTTATTTATTAATAAGTAATACACTAATCCTATTAAATCATAACTTAAAAAAGAAATTTGATTTGGTATGTTTTTAAAGTTTTGAATATATTCTTTTTGAAATATTTCAAAATTATCTTTATTTATCGATGGAAAATACATTGGATGCAATGAACTTTCCTTTAAAAGACTTTCATCAAACCATTGATTCAATGTAATGTATTTTATTCTTTTCGAAGATACATCAGTATATAATAATGATGTTGCAACACTTTTTAAACTTTCACTAAAATCAGCAATTATTACTGAATCAAAATTAATAAAACCTAAAGTATCTTTTTTTTTTAATTCATCTATTTGTTTTTTTTTATTAAAAATATTCGAATTTTCTAATCTTTTAATTTCGTTTTCTAAATTTTGTTTTCTTTGTTGATACCTTGTTAAATCTTCTATTTGCTTTGTTAGTAATGTTGGGTCTTTGCTATAAATAAATTTTTCCTTTAATATTAAATTAGATTTCTCAATAGCTTCTTCAATTTCTTTTTTGTACTCTGTTTCAGGAATTAAAAATATTGTATTTTTCAAATTATTTTCATTTAAATATTTTTTAATTGTATTTATCTGTGATATTGCATTTACTCCTGCAGAAATAACATTTTTTGGATTATTTCTAATTTTGTTTGTGAAAGATAAGAATATTACTTCATTTAGTTCATCTAAATATTTATTACTTTCATTGAATACTGGTCCAATAATTATTTTTACACCCTTGTTGTAGAGTTCATTTGATACTTTTAATGCATCTATCGGGTTTGCTTTTGTATCTTTAGGTATTATCGTTATTCTGTCATCATTAATTTTATTTAATGCTATTCTCGTGGATTTAAGAATTGAATTACCAATATATGAATATTCACCCGATAAAGGTATAATTAAACCTATTTTAATTTTTTCGTCTGAAATTGCTTTAAGATGTGAAAAAACGATTATAAGAAAAACCTTTAAAATTATGATATATAATTTTCTCATTGTCATTAAATGTATAATTTTGAATTAAATGATAGTTTAAAACCTGGGCTATATTGTGTTTCTACGCCAATAGGAAATTTAGGTGATATTACTTTTAGGGCCATATACATACTTAATAAATCAGACGTAATTTTGACAGAAGACACAAGAGTTTCAAGTAAACTATTATCTAAGTTCAATATAAATACAAAATTATTATCTAATCATAAATTTAATGAAAAAAAAAATATCAAACATGTATTAAATTTATTAAAGGAAAATAAAATAATTTCTATTATTTCAGATGCTGGCACTCCAACGATTTCAGATCCAGGTGAAATTTTGATAAACGAATGTATCAAGAATAAAATTGATGTATTTCCAGTTCCAGGACCTTCTGCTGCTACAGCAGCTGTTTCTATAAGTGGCTTCTCAAATAATTTCTTTTTTTGTGGTTTTTTGCCTGATAAAAAGTTGCAAATAGATCAACTTTTTCAAAAGATTTCTAATTTAAATTACTCAATTGTTTTTTTTATTTCGCCCAAAAAAATAAAAAAAATAACAACTCAAATCCAAAAATATTTTAATGATAGAAATATTTTAATTAGTAGAGAAATGACAAAGTTACATGAAGATTATATTAGAGGAAAGGTCGAAAATCTTAACAATATTAATATATCCGAAAAAGGCGAGATGACAGTTGTTATATCAGAAAATTTAAATTTACAAAATAGGTTACAAGTAATCGAAGAATCAGTTAAAAAAAAAATTATTAAACTTTTAAAAAAAATGTCAATTAAAGATATAACAACAAAAATATATGAAGAAAACAATATATCAAAAAAAATTGTTTATGATTTTTGTTTAAAGAAAAAAAATGAAATTTAGAGAATTAGCATTAACATTAATTTTTATATTAATTTCAGGATGCGTTGGTTATTCTTCAACTGGAGTTTTGGGAACAGGAGTTTCAGTTGCAATGGATCCAAGAACTATCGGAACACAAATTGATGATTCTTTAATGCAAAAAAATTTAAGAGCAAAATTAATATTAATGGATAGTGCTTATTTACTAAAAGTAAAAACCAAAGTCTTGGATGGTAGAATATTCATAACAGGCAAAGTAGACACAGTAGAAGAAAAACTAAAAATCACAAAACTGGGTTGGGAAATTAAAGGAGCAAGATCAGTTAAAAATGATTTAAAAATAAAAGAAAAGTTTAACTTCAAACAAACAGCTAAAGACGTTTTGATAACTTCTCAATTGAGAACTGCAATGATAGCAAATAAAAAAATTAAATCTGCAAATTATGATATAGATACATATAAGAAAATAATTTATGTTTATGGAATTTCACAAAACGAGGAAGAGAGGGCCGAGGTTATAAATGAAGCCAAGCAAGTTCTTGATGTTGAAGATGTTGTAACAAGTATTTTTTTGGTTGAGGACCTTAGAGTGGTAAAGAATTAATTTGGCTTTTTGTAATTAATAACACCTGCTGAATATGCTGCAACAGACGCTAAATTTAATATATCAGATGTCGATGATCTTAAAGGAGCAATTTCAATTGCTTGACCCAAACCGATTAATAGTGGTCCAATAACTTTAGCACCACCCAAAG
Organism: uncultured Pelagibacteraceae bacterium; assembly: GCA_902537055.1. Taxonomy (GTDB): domain Bacteria; phylum Pseudomonadota; class Alphaproteobacteria; order Pelagibacterales; family Pelagibacteraceae; genus Pelagibacter. The sequence goes on along the minus strand of CACAZW010000004.1, from coordinate 16,194 downwards.
TTTTCATTGTTTTATAGGTTATAGCTGCGCTATGCTGTCCAGGCATAATTAATATATTTGCATTACCAACTATCTCAGAAAATGGATAAAGGTCTTTATATTCGTCACTTAAAGCTACATCAGGCTGCATATCTCCGTCAAACTTAAAGTTAACCTTTTTATTTTTTAAAATTTCTACTGCATCTCTTATATGTTTAGTTCTAGCTGTAATTGGTTGGCCGAATGTTGAGTGTGAAAGAAAAGCAACTTTTGGTTCAAAACCAAATAATTTTGCAACTCTAGATGCAGAAATAGCTATTTCAGATAGTTGTTCAGATGTTGGATATTCATGGACACTAGTATCAGCAATAAATACTGTTTTGCCCTTATTAACAATCATGTTTAATCCAAACATAATTTCCCCAGGTCTAGCGTCTATGACCTTTTTTACTTTATCAAGAGATTGTCCGTACCTTCTCGAATTTCCGGTAACCATTGCATCAGCATCACCACATGCAACCATACAAGAACCCCATATAACCCTGTCATTTCTAACCATTTTGTCACAATCTCTTTCTAGCAATCCCTCTTTTCTTTGCAGTTTTTTAAATAGGTAATTCACATATTTTTTTCTTTTATCGCTCAAAGTAGAGTTCACAATTGCAATATCAAAGTTTTCTCCATAACCAATCTCTCTAAGTTTTTCTTTAACCACTTTTTCTTTAGCAACTAATATAGGTGTACCAAGTCCACTATTTTTGAAAGCTATTGCAGCTTTTAAAGTATTTTCATCTTCACCATCTGCAAAGACAACTTTTTTATTTGTTTTTTTAATTTGGTTATTAATACCTTGCATAATAGTGACTGATGGATCCAATCTTTGTTTTAATTGTTCAGAATAGTGATCAAAATTTTCAATTTTTTTTCTAGCTACTCCAGATTTCATAGCAGCTTTCGCTACTGCTACCGGTATTACACTTATTAACCTTGGGTCAAAAGTTGATGGTATAATATATTCTCTCCCATAATTTGGTCTTTCGCCACCCATTGCAGCCGCAACTTCATCAGGTACAAATTCTCTTGCAAGCGAAGCAATAGCGTTAGCTGCAGCAATTTTCATTTCTTCATTTATTGTTTTCGCTCTAACATCTAATGCTCCTCTAAATATATAAGGAAATCCAATTAAATTATTTACTTGGTTTGGATAATCGGATCTACCTGTTGCTATAATTGCATCATTTCTCACTTTTTCTATATCTTCTGGTTTTATCTCAGGATCTGGATTTGCGCAGGCAAATATAATTGGATTTTTTGCCATTTTTTTAACCATACTTTTTTTTACAACACCTGCAGCTGATAAGCCTAAAAATACATCTGCATTCTTCACTGCTTCATCTAAACTTTTGTCATTTGTATCTACTGCGAACTCTTTTTTCCAAGAGTTAATATCTTTTCTTTTTTTGTTAATGACGCCCTTTGTATCTAACATTTTGATATTATTTTTTGGAATACCAGTGCTTCTAAATAACTTTGCACATGCCATAGCTGCAGCACCTGCACCATTTATAACTATTTTAATTTTTTTTAAGTTTTTTTTTGCAATATCCACAGCGTTAATTAATGCAGCTGTTGTTATAATTGCTGTCCCATGTTGATCGTCATGGAATACAGGTATATCCAAAATTTTTTTTAATTCTTCTTCAATTATAAAACAATTTGGAGCTGCAATATCTTCTAAATTTATACCTCCAAAACTTTTTGCTATATGTTTTATGGAATTAATAATCTCTTTTGTATCCTCGGTGTCTATTTCTAAATCTATTGAGTCAATATCTGCAAATCTTTTGAATAGAACAGCTTTTCCCTCCATTACTGGTTTTGATGCAATAGCACCCAAGTTTCCTAGTCCTAATATTGCTGATCCATTGCTAATTACTGCAACTAGGTTTCCTTTAGTAGTATATTCATATGCCAACTCAGGATTATTGGCTATTGCTTTTACAGGAGCAGCAACTCCGGGAGAATAAGCTAGCGCCAAGTCTCTTTTTGTAGTTACAGGCTTGGATGAAATAATCTCTATTTTGCCAGATTTATCATTAGTATGAAAATCCAAAGCTTCTTTATCAGAATAATGTTCAATTTTGTTTTTTTTCATTATTTGTTAGATATACAAAAGGATTAAGTTACTAATATGATTTATGAATTTAATTAAGTCAACAGGCACATTTAGTCTGTTCGTTATTCTAAGCAGAATTTTAGGATACATTAGAGACTTTTTTATAGCTATTTATCTTGGTTCGGGACCAATTGCTGATGCATTCTTCGTAGCATTTAGAATACCAAACACCTTTAGAAGATTATTTGCAGAAGGCACATTTAATGCAGCATTTGTTCCATCTTACACATCAGAACTTTTGTCCAGTAAAAAAAAAGCTCAGAAATTTGCAAACTCAGTATTTAATTTATTGGTCTTAGCACTTTTAACCCTAACTATACTAGTCGAGATTTTTATGCCAAGCTTTATAAAATTGATAGCTCCTGGCTTCTCAGATTTAGATGAAAAGTTCAAATTAGCTGTTGATTTAACCAGAATTACTTTTCCATTTTTATTTTTTATAAGCGTAGCATCTTTTTTTTCAGCAATTTTAAATTCACATAACAAATTTGCAGCTGCTGCAGCTGCCCCTCTTTTTTTAAATATAATATTAATAATATGTTTTCTAGTTATAAAAAATGATACAGATTTAGTTTACTATCTAAGCTACGCTGTAACATTAGCAGGAATTATACAATTTATATTCTTAATTATTTTTACTAAAAAATATTTTTATCCTGATTTTAACTTCAATTTACAAATTGATAAAAAAATAAAATTTTTTTTTAGGAAACTTTTACCAAGCATATTTTCATCTGGGGTCACCCAAATAAATATATTAGTTGGAACTATAATTGCATCTTTTCAAGCAAGTGCAGTCTCATATTTGTATTATGCAGACAGAATATATCAGATAAACTTAGCGATAGCAGGGATTGTAATTGGTATTATTATTCTGCCCAACTTAAGTAGATATGTTAAAAGTAAAAACAAAATAAAATTAGAAATTTTACAAAATAAGTCTTTAGAGTTGAGTTTATTTTTAAGTCTTCCTGCTACATTTGCATTAATTTTTGCATCCGAAGAAATTGTTTCTGCACTTTTTGGATATGGATCTTTTAACGAAGAAAGCGTTAAAAATTCAGCCAGTGCATTATTTTATTTTGCATTAGGTCTACCTGCATTCTCGATGATAAAAATATTTTCAAGTTTTATATTTGCTAGAAATGATACTAAAACACCCTTTTACTTTTCATTGATATCTGTTACTTTAAATATTTTAATTAGTGTATCTTTATTTAGCAAAATAGGATTTATTATAATTCCCATAGCAACAACTGTTTCCTCATGGTTAAATGGACTTTTATTGATGATATTTGTTTTAAAAAAAAGGTACTTTAATTTTAACAATTCGTTTTTTACACAACTTGTTAAAATATCTTTTGTAAACATAATTTGTCTGGGATTGTTTAAGATATTAATAAATTATTTTAGTAATTTTTTTATATTTACAAATAGTTATAAATTTTTAGCAATTTTATTATTAGTCCTTTTAACTTTTGCTTTTTATTTGTTAATTTCAATACTCATTAAGGCCTTTAAAATATCAGATATTAAATTAAACTATTAAATTATGTCTAAAAAAATTTTTTCAGGAGTTCAACCAACGGGAAATTTGCATCTTGGCAATTATATAGGTGCAATAAAAAATTTTGTAGATTTACAAAATAATAAAAATAATAATTGCATTTTTTGCGTTGTTGATCTTCATGCTATTACAGTTATGCAGGATCCAGCAGAGTTAAAAAATAATATTAGAGAGACAGCAGCAGCATTTATTGCAAGCGGTATTGATCCAAAAAATAGTATAATATTCAATCAATCTTTAGTTCCCGCTCATTCTGAGGGTTCGTGGATTTTAGGATGTGTAGCCAGAATGGGTTGGCTAAATAGAATGACACAATTCAAAGAGAAAGCTGGAAAAGACAAGGAAAAAGCTAGTGTTGGTTTATATATTTATCCGATTCTAATGGCTTCTGATATTCTTTTATATGATGCTACTCATGTGCCAGTTGGAGATGATCAAAAACAGCATTTAGAACTCTGTAGAGATATAGCTCAAAAATTTAATAACGAATATAAATGTCCAGATTTCTTAAGACCTCCTGAGCCTCTCATACAAAAAAATTTTTCAAGAATAATGAGTTTGAAAGATGGAACAAAAAAAATGAGTAAGTCAGATACTGCTGAAGGAAGTAGGATCAATTTAACAGATACCGAAGATCAAATTGTCAACAAAATCAAAAAAGCAAAAACAGATAATGATACTTTACCTGGTAACGAAAATGGACTTAAAGGAAGATTCGAAGCAGAAAATTTGATGGGTATTTACTCTAGCTTAAGTAATCAAAATATCACTGATACGTTAAATGAATTTGAGGGAAAAAATTTTTCTGATTTAAAAAATAAACTATCTGAATTAATTGTGACTAAACTGTCACCTATATCAAAAGAAATACAAAAATTGTTGTCAGACAAAAATTATATAGACCAAATTTTAGAGGAAGGTGCAGCAAAAGCGCATGACATTTCTTCTAAAAAAGTTAAAAAGATAAAAGAAATAGTTGGTTTTTAACCATTTAATAATTTGAAATAAACATTATATAAGAATTATGTTTATACAAACTGAAAATACACCAAACCCGAATTCATTAAAGTTTCTTACTGGTAGGAAGGTATCTATGAATGGTCCAATAGAAGTTTTAAATCAAGAAGATACAAATAATTTATTGATAAAGAACTTATTGCAGATAAATGGAGTAACCGGAGTATTTTTAGGGGAAGATTTTTTTTCGATAAATAAAGAAGAGAATAAAGAATGGGAAGATATTCAGCATATTGTTATATCTTACGTAAACGAGCATTATGCGAATGGTAATACTTGCATTATTGATAAAACAAGTGAAGGAGAGCAAAAAAAAAATTATTCAGAGATTGAAAAAAAAATAATAAGTATTCTAGACTCCAAAATAAGACCTGCTGTTGCAAGAGATGGAGGAGATATAAAGTTCCAAGAATTCAAGGATGGAAAAGTTAAAGTTTTGTTAAAAGGCAGTTGTTCAGGTTGTCCATCTTCAACCCTCACTTTAAAAAAAGGCGTAGAAAACTTGCTATGTCACTATATTCCCGAAGTTAAAGAAGTTTTAGCTGTATAATTAATTAATAATTATTATATTGAAATTAATGGTTAGACGTAAAAAAAATAAAAGTATTAAACTTAAGCAAAAGAAAAATAATATATTAAGATTTTCGGCAATTAGTATTTTTGTAATATTCTCATTCTTTTCTTTACCAACACTAAACAATTTTGTGGATAAAAATTTATATTTTAAAAAATCTATAATTTCAAATGCTGGTGTAAATTTTGACCAAGAACTAGAAAAAAGAAAAAAAGTCTTAGATGAAGAAACTGAAACCAAAACAAATAAATTAAGTCTAAAAAATATTTTTGCTGATATTGATTTTTTCAGTACAGATGACGAGGGACAAAATTCAATTAGATTTGATGCAAGAACTATTGAGCAATTGTTTAAAGATACAAATTATAATCTTGAAAGAGTTAGAGAGACTAAGTTAGTAAATATAGGTAACAAAATTGATCACCTTCCAAAAGAGATTAAAAGTATTGAGAGTTCAAAAAAGAGAAAGAGATTATTTATTCAAATAGTTTTACCATTAATCGTAGAAGAGAACGCTAAAATTCGACTTGATAGAAAAGAATTATTTAGAATATTGTCTAAAAATATCAACACGCAAAAAGAAAAGAACTGGTTAGAGGAAAAATTTAAACAATATGGTTTAAGAGATGGAGATTTTTATTCTTTGAAAGTTAGAATGGATGAAATACCTGTCTCTTTAGCGCTTGCACAAGCTGCAAAAGAAACAGGATGGGGTACATCGAGATTTGCTCAAGAGGGTAATGCACTATTTGGACAATGGACATGGAATGGTGAAGGAATTAGACCAGCGGGTGTAGATAAAGATGCAAAACACAAAGTTGCAAAATTTGCAGTTCTTAAAGCATCAGTCAGAGCATACCAGCGAAATTTAAATACTCATAGTAGCTATATTGAATTTAGAAAAGAAAGAGCAATTCAAAGAGATAATGACGAAAGGTTAGACAGTTTAAAGTTGGTTAATTATTTAGATAAATACGCTGAGACAGGGCAACAATACATTGACGTGTTAAAACAAATTATAAAGCAAAACTCTCTTACGGATTTTGATGATGTAAATGTAATGCCAACAAGTAATAAGACTAAAAAATTAATTTAATTTTGCACAAATTGGAAACCTGAAAATCTCCACCCATTTTCATCTTTTAAAGAACAGTTAATTCTCCCTCTTCTTTCAATAAATTTTTCTGCAAAAATAATAGTTAATATATTATCAATTAAGACGATTTTTGTTTTTCTCCATTTTGAGCCTTCATTTGAAAAGCAATTAATATTTTCTAAATTTTTTTGATCTTCGAAAAATTCTATCGTCATTTTAGGTGGGTTTTCTCCATCATTCATAAATTTGTTTTCAGGTTTAATAATTTTATACTGAAGTGGCAAATAAGATATTACTTCTTTAAATCTTTTCATTTCTCCATATTTTTCGTTTATAGGGAATCTTGGTAGCTCATATCTATCTTTGTTTAAATCAATAACACCTGAATGTTGGCCAAATGCAAATTCAAAATTGTTTGAAATATAATTTTTCTGTTCTAAATTATATTCACCAAAGGGATAAGAAAAATAAATTGGATTATATCCCAATTTATTTTTAAAAATTTTAATTGATTCCTCAATATCTTCTACAAACTTTTGAAAAGTAAATTTAGTTAAATAATCGTGAGAATGTGAATGATTACCAATGTATGCAAAGTTCTCTTTTTCTACTTCTTTTATTTGGTCCCAATTCATATATCCTTTATTCCCAACCGCCTCTGTTGAGACAAATAAAATAAAAGGAATTTTTTCTTCTCTTAAGATTGGCCATGCATTTTCATAGAAAGATGTAAATGCATCATCAATAGTTAATAAAATTTTTTTTTGTTTTTTAACCTTTTCAAAATTTATTGGAAATTCACCAGGATTATAAAAATGTAAATTATTTTCTTTTATTAAATTAATATGTTTTTTAAATATATCTAATCTTATATTTGTTGATGGATACTTATTTTCTTCAAATCTATGATACATAATTGCCAAAACTCCCTGTTCATTCTTAAAATATTTTTTATTTACTACTTCAGCTTTAACGTTTAAAAAAATAATAAAAAAAATGAATACTTTAGTTATTAATGCTGCAGACGATAAAATTTTATTTTCTCTCATAACCAACATAGATACTTATACTACCGCTCATATAAACAGTAGAGAAAATTTTGATAAAATAATGATATTAATTTTGAATTTTCTTAAAGAACATGATTCAAATTTAGATAAAATAAGTGAAATATTTGTAAACCAAGGTCCTGGGAAAATCTCAAGCATTAGAAATTCGATAGCAATTGCTAAAGGCATTGCTTTTGCAAAAAATATTGATTTATATGGATTTTTGAGTGAACATTTAACTGATAAAGATGTAAATCAGTTAGTAAAAACTGATAAAAAAAATTTTACAAATATTAATTTGATTAAACCCCTTTACTCGAGTTAAAATATATTATGCTAGAAACTATTGAAGAAAAATGCCAAAAAAATGGTGTAAAACTTACAGATCAAAGAAGGATAATCGCAAGAGTAATATCCGAATCTAAAAAAACATATGGAGAATCTGACCATCCAGATGTTGATGAATTATATAATAGAGTTTCTCAAATAGATTCTAAAATTAGTATTGCTACTGTTTACAGGACAGTTAAGCTTTTTGAGGAAGCAGGTATATTAACAAAACATGATTTTAAATCTGGAAAGGCAAGATATGAATTAAATGATGATCATAATCATTTGATTGATATAAAAACTGGAGAGATAATAGAATTTGTTGATGAAGAAATCGAAGAATTACAAAAAAAAATTGCTGATAAATATGGTTATAAGCTTGTTGATCATAAATTAGAACTATACGGTATCAAAAAAAAATAATTCATGCATAAGAAGGTTTTTATAAAGACATTTGGTTGTCAAATGAATGAGTATGATTCTAACAGGATATACGATGCTGTTAGGTCGATAGGTTATAATAAAACTGAAAATCAAGAAGAGGCTGATTGTTATATTTTAAATACTTGTCATATTAGAGATAAAGCTAAAGATAAAGTTTATCATGAGATTGGGAGAGTAAAAAAATTATATAAAGACAAAAAAAAACCAATTATGGTTATTGCAGGTTGCGTTGCACAAGCTGAAAATACTGAGATGCTTAATAGAGAGAAATATATAGATTTAATTATAGGTCCTCAATCTTATCAAAAAATAAATAATCTTTTGAAAAACTTTGAAGAAGAAAATAAAGTTGAAGAAACTGAATTCGACTCAGTTTCAAAGTTTAGGTACTTCGATAATATTAAAAATAACAACACCAATGTTTCATCTTTTTTAACAATTCAAGAGGGTTGTGATAAGTTCTGTCACTTTTGTGTTGTTCCTTATACTAGAGGACCAGAGTATTCTAGACCATTCAAAAGCATTATTGATGAAGCTGAGAGATTGATAAAGAATGGATCTAGAGAAATAACTTTTCTTGGTCAAAACGTAAATGCATATTCTTATAAAGACGGATCTAGGGAGTACCGACTGTCAGATCTTATAAATACACTCAGCAAATATTCCGAAATAAGTAGAATTAGGTATACCACATCTCATCCAAGAGATATGACAGATGATCTTATTGAATGTTACAAAAATTCAAAAAAATTAATGCCTTTTGTTCATTTACCAATTCAAAGTGGTTCTGACAGAATATTAAAAATGATGAACAGAAAGCACACTGTAAGTTATTATTTAAACATTTATGAAAAATTAATCAAAATTAATCCTGACATAAAATTTTCTAGTGACTTTATTGTTGGATACCCTGGAGAAACAGAGAATGATTTCAAACAAACCATAAATTTAGTTAATAAAATTAAATTTATAAATTCATTCTCATTTATTTTTAGCCCAAGACCAGGGACAAAGGCTGCAGAATTAGAGATTACTGATAAAGATAAACTTAAAAATAGACTGATAACTATTCAAGAAAAATTATTTAGTAATCAAATAGAATTAAATAAATCTTTAGAAGGAAAAACTTTAGAGGTACTTGTTGAAAACAAACTTAAAAACCAAAACAAATATTTTGGAAGAAATAAATTTTTAAGTTCAGTTATTTTTGATGGTAATGAAAGTCATATTGGCAAATTAATTAAAGTGAATATCGAAAAAAGTAATCAAAATTCTTTATTTGGTAAAGTGACAGATAAAATGAAAGCAGCATAATTTGAAAAATTTTGCAAAATCAAAAATTAATCCTGATTTAAAATATGTATATTCAGAAAACAATGCCTTAAGTATTGTATTTCAAAGTAACGAATTACTTTTAGGTGTTCTAGGAGAATTTAATAATAACTTAAAAGAATTAGAAAAAATTACAAATTCTAGCATTTACTCTAGAGGAAACTCAATTTTATTAAAAAATACTCCTGAAAAAAATGAAATAATAAAGAATGCAATTCAGTTCCTTGTAAATCAATTTTTAAATAATGGAACATTAGAAAAAAAGGATATAGAGTCATCAGTAAACAAATTTATGATTGATGAAAAAGTTACAAATAAAAGTGGAAATGTTGAATATATAATAAAAACTCCAAAAAAATCTGTAATACCAAGATCAGAGAAACAAAAAAATTATATAAGGGCTTTAAAAGAATCTGATATTGTTATTTCTGCAGGACCAGCGGGAACTGGTAAAACTTTTTTAGCTGTAGCTGTTGCTTTAACAATGTTGCTTGAAAAAAAAATAGAGAGAATCATATTATCTAGACCAGCGGTAGAAGCAGGAGAGAGATTAGGTTTTTTACCAGGAGATATGAGAGAAAAAGTTGATCCTTATTTAAGACCTCTTTACGATTCATTATATGACTTATTAGATTTTGAAAAAATTCAAAAAAAAATAGAAGTTGGAGATATTGAGATTGCACCACTTGCATTTATGAGGGGAAGAACTTTAAAAAATTCATTTGCAATACTCGATGAAGCACAAAATGCAACAGATACTCAAATAAAAATGTTTTTAACAAGAATTGGTGAAAATTCCAAAATAGTAATTAACGGTGATCCTTCCCAAATAGACTTACCTAATAAAACAATGTCAGGTTTAAATAGATCAAAAAAATTACTTGGTCATTTAAAAGAGATATCTGTGGTAGATTTTGATCATACTGATGTTGTAAGACACCCACTAGTTTCCAAGATAGTCAAGGCTTATTCTGATAAAAATTCAGATTAATGATTAAAGCCAATATAGTTTTAGATAAAAAAATTTGGGAAAAGAAATTAAAAAAACCAGAGATATACTTCAAAAAGAAATTAAACAAATTATCTAAATTAAGCATCTTTAAAAATAAAAACCAAGAATTTACTGTGATGCTTACTAATAATAAAAAAATGAAAGATTTAAATTTAAAATTTAGAAATAAAAATGTTTCAACAGATGTACTTTCTTTTCCTTTAAAAGTTAAATTAAAAAATAAATTATATTTAGGAGACATAGCAATTTCTTTTGAAATAATTAACAAAAGAGCAAAATCAACGAGTTTTGATCAAGAATTAGATAAAATGTGGATTCACGGTTATTTACATCTCTTAGGACATGATCATAAAAAAAATAAAGATTATTATTTAATGAACAAAAGAGAAAATTTAATATTTAAAAAATTGAATAAAATAAATTGAAATCTATTCTACAATATAAAGCTTATCTATATTTAACATGTTTATTTTTAGGTATAATAACATCATTTAGTTTACCGCCATATAATTTTGTATTTCTTAATTTTTTATCACTTCCGACATTACTTTATATATTAATAAATTATACCCATAAAAAAATCATATCATTTTTTGTTGGTTGGGTCTTTGGATTTGGTTATTTTATTTCTAACCTTTATTGGGTTACAAATTCTTTAACATTTGATGTAAATTTTAAATTAATTATTCCATTTGCATTAATATTAATACCTTTATTTTTGGGAATATTTTATGGTTTAGTAACTTTTCTAAGTAGCCTTTTTAATTTAAAAAATAAACTCTCATCAGTTTTGATTTTTTCAATTTTTTTTGGTGGGATTGAATTTCTAAGAAGTTTTATTTTAGGTGGTTTTCCTTGGAATCTATTAGTCTTTAGTGTTTCAAATAACTTACCTTCTTTACAAATTTTATCCTACGTAGGGACCTACTCTTTAAATTTATTATCAATCACAATTTTCTTATTACCAATAGTATTTTTTCATAAGTATAAAAGTTCAGCAGCAGTTATCTTTTTTTATTTTGGATTAATTCTAGTAGTAATAAATTATTTGTATGGATACTTTAATATTAAAAATTTTGAAAAAAAAAAATACGACAAGCTAGAATCTGTTATTCGAGTTGTTTCTCCAAAAGTACCAATTGAAAGATTTTTAACAAATCAGAGTCCTGAAAAAAATATCGATGAATTACTTACTTTAAGTGATCCAAATAAATCTGAAAAAAAAATATTTATTTTTCCCGAGGGTATAATTACTAGTATTTATTTTAGAGATCTCAAATTTTTTAAAAATATCTTCAAAAAAAAATTTAATGCAAACCATAAAGTTATTTTGGGAATTAATAGTATTAAAGAAAATAAAATTTATAATTCTTTAGTAGTATTAAATTCTGACACAGAATTATTGTATAAATATAACAAGAATAAACTAGTTCCATTCGGAGAATTTTTACCATTTGAAAATTTCTTCAAAAGAGTAGGTTTAAAAAAAATAACCCAAGGGTATCAATCATTTTCAGCTGATAATAAAAGAGAAATTCTGAACATTGATAAAATCAAATTTATCCCACTTATTTGTTATGAAATTATTTATTCAGGAAAAATTAATCCAAATAAAAAATATTACGATTTTATATTAAATATTTCTGAGGATGGTTGGTTTGGCAAATCTATTGGACCTGCTCAACACCTATCTCATTCGATATTTAGATCAATTGAAGAAGGTAAAAATGTTATTAGATCTACAAACAATGGGGTTTCTGCTTTTGTTAATCCCAAAGGTCAAATTATTAAACAAATTAGTGAAAAAGGATATTTTGATGTTAATAAAATTAAACGTGTTGATAAAACTTATTTTGCTGAACACGGTAATAAGATCTTCTTTTATTTTGTCATAATTTATACTACTTTCATTGTGATTTTAAAAATTAGGGAGAATAAATGAAAAAAGATTACTTATTTACTAGCGAGTCAGTATCCGAAGGTCATCCAGATAAAGTTTGTGATAGAATTTCAGATATGGTTGTAGATACATATTTGGCTGCTGAACCTCAATCGAGAGTTGCTTGTGAAACTTTAACAACAACAAACAAAGTTGTCTTAGCTGGTGAAGTAAGAGGTCCAGAAATAAAAAAAAAAGATTTAATAGAAAAAGTAAGGCATTGCATCAAAGATATTGGTTATGATCAAGAAGGATTTACTTGGAAAGAAGCAACATCAGTCGAAAGTCATTTACACTCTCAATCAGCTGATATTGCTATGGGTGTAGATTCCTCTGGAAATAAAGATGAAGGTGCAGGCGATCAAGGAATTATGTTTGGTTACGCGTGTGATGAAACCGATGTACTAATGCCCGCTCCAATACACTACTCTCATAAAATATTAAGACTTATGGCTCAAGATAGAAAATCCGGCAAATTAAAAAATATAGAACCAGACTCAAAAAGCCAAATTACAATTGAATATAAAGACGGAAAACCATCATCAGTAAAATCTGTAGTTATATCGACACAACACTCTCCAGATGTCAATCAAGCTCAAGTTAGAGAATTGGTAAAACCTTATATTGAAAGATCAATACCAAAACAATTATTGAGTTCATTAGATGAAAAGGAAATATATGTGAACCCAACGGGAAATTTTGTGATTGGAGGCCCTGACGGTGATAGTGGTTTGACTGGTAGAAAAATTATTGTTGACACATATGGTGGAGCAGCACCACATGGAGGAGGTGCATTTTCTGGAAAAGATCCAACCAAAGTTGATAGATCAGCTGCTTACGCATCCAGATATTTAGCAAAGAATGTTGTTGCATCTAAAATTGCTAACAAATGTTTGATTCAACTTGCATATGCTATAGGTGTATCAAAACCTTTATCAATTTATGTTGATTTATTCGATAATGATGATGAAAAAAATAAACATGTAGAAAAACTTATACATGAAAATTTTGATTTAAGCCCTAGAGGCATAAGAGAGATGTTAGGCCTAAATAAACCTATTTATGAAAAAACAGCAGCATATGGACACTTCGGAAGAATTCCAGATGAGCAAGGTTCATTTTCATGGGAAAAGACAGATAAATCAGACCTATTTAATAGGTAAATAAAGTTGAATATTAAAAAAAAATAAATATATTTCATTCACATTATTGAAATTCAAAATGGGCCTCGGCCCATTTTTTTTTAGGATTAATAAAATGTTAAATAGAAGAGCAGATAAACTAGAATTAATAAGAATAGCAGAAGCAGTAGCTTTAGAAAAATCAATTGATAAAGAGTTAATAATTGGATCGATGGAAAATGGTATTGCTAAAGCAGCTAAATCTAAATTTGGATCTGAAAACGAAATTAAAGTTGAAATTGATAGAGAAAGTGGTGATATAGGAATATTTAGAAAGTTGTTAATAGTAGAAAATCCAGAAAACTCTAATTTAGAAATAACCCTAGATGATGCAATTAAGCTTAATGAAAATAATCATGGAAAACAAATTGGAGATGAGGTTTTACAACCATTACCATCATTTGATTTTGGAAGAATAGCTGCTCAAACAGCGAAACAAGTAATTAGTTTCAATGTAAGAGAAGCTGAAAGAGAGAGACAATACAACGATTTCAAAGACAAAATTGATACTATCTTAAGCGGTATAGTTAAAAGATTAGAGTTTGGAAATGTAATTGTTGATCTTGGAAGAACTGAAGCAATAATACAAAAAAATGAAATGATACCGAGAGAAAATATTAAAGCAGGCGACAGAGTAAAAGCTTATTGCTTAGATGTAAGGAGAGAGCCAAGAGGTCAACAAATATTCTTGTCAAGAGCACATCCGAAGTTTATGGAAAAATTATTTATACAAGAGGTTCCAGAAATTTATGATGGACTAATCGAGATTAAATCATCTTCAAGAGATCCAGGTAGTAGAGCTAAAATTTGTGTCAAAGCAATTGATACTTCCTTAGATCCTGTCGGTGCATGTGTAGGTATGCGAGGAAGTAGAGTTCAAGCTGTCGTAAATGAACTTCAAGGAGAAAAAATTGATATTGTAAATTGGTCTGAAGATCCAGCGGTAATTGTTGCAAATGCTTTATCACCTGCTGAAGTACAGAGAGTGAATGTAGATGAGGAGGGAAGAAAACTTGATGTTATTTTAACAGAGGAAAATCTTAGTAAAGCAATTGGTAGAAGAGGTCAAAATGTTAGACTGGCAACAAAATTGATGAATTATGAAATTAATATTATGACCGATCAAGAGGATTCTGAAAGAAGACAAATAGAGTTTAAAGAGAAGACAGATAATTTTGTAAAAAATTTGGAGTTAGATGAAACATTAGGGCAGTTACTTGTTGCAGAAGGGTTTTCATCTATTGATGATATTAAAGATAGTAATCCCGAAGCCTTAATGAAAATTGAGGGAATAGAAGCGGAAACAGCAAAAGAGTTAATAGAAAGAGCTAAAGAATTTTATCAAAAAGACCAAGAAGAAATAGCAAATAGAATTAAAAATTTGGGCTTAGAAAATGATTTAATTAACCACAAGGGTCTAACACCAGGAATGCTTGTTACGCTTGGAGAACAAAAGATATTAACATTAAACGATTTTGCGGATTTAGCTTCTGATGAATTGACTGGTGGTTACGATATTGTTAAGGGTGAAAGAGTACGAATAAAGGGGTATTTAGAGGATTTTGCTCTTTCAAAAAAAGAAGCAGACGATTTAATTATGTCTGCAAGAGACATTGTTTATAAAGACTGAGAGATGAAAAATGGAAAAGAAAAAATTAAAGTTATCAATTTCCGGAGCTTCCAAAAAGACAATTAACAGTATTGAACAAGCTAGATCTCAATCAAAGAATACAGTTGTAATAGAGAAAAGATCTCCAAGATTTGGAGGTAAAACAAATTTTTCTAGAGGAGCAAGACCAGTAGACAATAAATCACAAAGCACGTTTATTCCAAAAAAAACAAACTTTTCTAAACCTTCATCACCAATCACATCTGATTTTGAAAAAAGAAAGCTGGCAGAACAAAGAGCAACAAGAAGATTAAAAGGTGAAAATGTTCAAAAAGAAAATAAACTCAATAAACAGGGAGGTAAAAGAAGAGAGCTCAAGTTGACCGTTTCACGGGCATTAAGCGGAGACGATATTGGAATAAGGTCGAGAAGTTTAGCCTCATTGAAAAGGGCAAAGCAGAAGGAAAATAGATTATTAAATAAAGAGGAAACAAAAGAGAACTTTAAAACAGTAAAAAGAGACATTAACATACCTGAGGTTATTACTATTAGAGAATTAGCAAACAGAATGGCTGAGCAATCAAGTAGTATAATCAAACATTTGATGGGAATGGGAGTAACAGTTACTATTAATCATACAATTGACGCAGATACTGCAGAATATTTAGTTAAAGAATTTGGACATAATCCTGTTAAAGAAGAAAAAGCCGAGGAAATTTTAAATAAAATTAAAGAGATTAAAACACAAAATCTAAAGAGCAGAGCACCCATAGTAACAGTAATGGGTCACGTGGATCATGGTAAAACATCTGTTTTAGATGTTTTAAGAAAAGCCAATGTTGTATCTGGTGAGTTTGGCGGCATTACTCAACACATTGGAGCATATCAA
>CACAZW010000003.1 GCA_902537055.1 uncultured Pelagibacteraceae bacterium | reverse complement strand
ATTTCTTCTGCCTTCCATATCTCCCTCAAATTTTCCATAGGAATGGAATATTCTGTTTATTACTCCTGTTCCTTTAGTTAGAGTAAGAAATCTACTAGTATATCCCATTAAACCTCTAGTTGGTGCATGAAAGATTAATCGTTTTTTATTTTTTCCAGTATCTTTAAGATCTATTAACTTTCCTTTTCTTTTATTCATGGAGTCTATAACTTTTGAAGAAAACTCTTCGTCAAGATCCATAGTAATTTCTTCAATGGGTTCTAATTTTTCACCATTTTCATTTTTTTGAAATAAAACTCTAGGAGGGCTTACTGTCATTTCAAACCCTTCACGTCTCATTTGTGTCAATAATATTTCTAACATCAATTCACCTCTTCCGCTTATTTCAAATGAATCTTTGTTTTCATTTTCTGAAAATGAAATCCCGACATTATTTTGAGCTTCTTGAACTAATCTCTCTCTAATTTGAGTACTTGTAAGTTTTTTACCCTCAGTTCCAGCTAATGGAGAACTATTTACTGTAATCTTAATAGACATCGTTGGAGGATCAATTGGGGTTGCTTGAATTGGTATATTTACCTCAGTATCACATATTGTATCAGCAACATTCGCTTTTTCTAATCCAGCGATAACTACAATATCTCCAGCTTCGCCAGCTTCTATTGGTACTTTTTTTGTCCCCTCATATCTAAATATTTTAGTCAACCTTCCCTCATCAACTTTTTCTCCATCAAGATTAATTGCCTTGATTTGTTGATTTGCTTTTGCAGTACCTTGTGAAATTCTACCAACTAAACTTCTACCTAGAAAACTATCTGCATATAAAAGAGTCGAAAGCATTGCAAAAGGCTTGGTCTTGTCAAATTCTGCTGGCTTTACATGATCTATCACTAAATCTAATAATGGATTTAAGTTCTCTCTTGGGCCATCTATTTCGTTAGATGCCCAGCCAGATCTTCCACTTGCATAAATAACTGGAAAGTCTAATTGTTCCTCGTTGGCATCTAAGCTGACAAACAAGTCAAAAGTCTCATTTAAAACTTCATCGGCTCTTTGGTCAGTTTTGTCTAATTTATTAATAACTACTATTGGTTTAAGGCCTTGTTTAAGTGCTTTAGCTAATACAAATTTAGTTTGAGGCATTACCCCTTCGGCTGAATCTATTAACAATAATGCACCATCAGCCATACTAAGAACTCTTTCAACTTCTGCAGCAAAATCTCTATGTCCAGGTGTATCAATAATATTAATTCTAGAATCTTTCCAATTTATGGAAGCTGGTTTGGCAAGAATTGTAATACCTCTTTCCTTCTCAAGTTCGCCGGAGTCCATTAGTCTTTCATCAACAACTTCATTTTCTCTAAAAGAGCCACTCTGTTTCATTAAATTATCAATTAAAGTAGTCTTGCCATGGTCAACATGAGCAATTATGGTGATGTTACGTATTGATGTTGTCATTTGCGCGTTCTTATATATTAATTTTTTGATTTGAAAACAGTTAAATCTTTATATTTTTCAACAAATTTAGAAATTACTCAAATATACTACTAATTAATCAAAATTCTTGAGGGAATCGAAGTGCTAATAAGTTTTCTAAATGAAGACATGCTTTTAGCAAATAAATGTGAGTAATTATTCATTTCATCGATTATCACATATCTTGAATAATCTTTAGTTTCATATTTTTTAATGTTACCTAACGTTGAAAATACCCTTTTTCTAAGAACTTGTGGGATTTGACTATAATCAATTTTTAAATTTTTTATCTCTCTTTTATCTGTTACCAAAACATAAAGATTAGTAATTTTTATACCTGTTTTTTCTACAAGTTCTTTGTCAAAAAAATAATAAATATTTTTGAATTCTGATCTAAAAGTAGATAGTACAAAATCAAGGGTTTCTACTTTATCAAGATCTACAACTGTATTATTTAGCAATATACCATCTTTAACCATACATTTTTTTACATCTATATAAAATTCTTTTGTTGTTAGATGTTCGGGAACCCCATCTCCAAAAAATAAATCAATAACAATAAGATCATATTTTTTTTTACATTTTTTTACAAAAGTTCTAGCATCTTCAAAAAATATGTTTGATTTTTTTTTTTTATAATTAAAATATTCTGTAGCTATACTTAAGGTCAAAGGGTCGATTTCAACAACATCAACATTGTATTTTTTACTTTCAAGATAATTTGGCAGTGCACCCGCTCCAAAGCCAAGAACCAGAGCATTTCCTATTTCAGAACTCATTGATAAATTGTTTAAGACATGAATATAAGTATTCAGAGATTCTCCATTTTTTGCAACAGTATTTTGTGTAAAACCATTTTGATAAAGAATATAATGGGTTTCTTCCTCACTTTTTTTTGGTTTGTAACCGATTACCTTAAGATTTCCATAAAAAGATGGTTTTTCATAAAGTATTAAATACTCATTATCATTCAAATCTTTTGATTTGGTGAAATATGAAAGGTAATTCTCTTTATTAACTAAAATCAAAATTAGTATTCCAAATAAGAGAATATTTAAAAATATAAATTTTTTTTTTAATTTTCTAAAAAATGAATAACCAATTAGGAAATAAATTAGTAAATTTATACTAATTAAAAACAAAGCATTTAATATAAATGAGTTAAAATTTGTAAAATTCGGAATTATAAAAAGAGCTGTAAAAATTACACCAAAGACTGACCCCAAGGTACTTATAAAAAAAACATAACCTGACTTAGAGTCGCTACTTTCATCATTTTTTGATTTAATTATTGATATTAAAATAGGATTAAGCGCAGACATTAATACCAATGGGACCGATAATAAAACTAAGCTTCCAATAAAACTACCGATTAATAAGTTTATTCCAATTAGATAAGGAAACAAAATTGGATAAATAATTGAAGAAATTAAAATAAAAAAAGAACTTAAAAACGGGATAAAAATAAAAACATCCTCATAAAGTTCATTTTTTATTTTTGATGTTAGCCACCCTCCAAATTGATATCCAATAGCTAAAAAAATTAATGTTATTGACAATATAGAAGTCCAAATGTACAGGCTTACGCCAAAAAATGGTGTTAGTATTCTTGATGCTAGTAATTCTAAGGACAATACTACCGCTCCAGTAAAAAAAATTAGTAAAAGATATTTGTTAAAATGATTTTTTTCTGTATTCAAACGATATTAAGGATAATTTTTGGTTGCTTTTGCTTTACCAAGTTTTTTCTTTTTGTCTCCAATTGCAGTTATAGTCCATTCATAGGTATGAGAACCATCGGGAGGACAAGGGCTCTTATATTTGAAGGCGCCAGGTTGAATAGTTAGATCTCCATTGTAATCCTTAATTTTTCCACCTCCATGATTATATCCCGGAACATCTTTATCTTTCATTTTAAATCTTAGTTCTTTTGTCCCTTCTGGAACATTTTTTAGTTCAAAGATTGGATTAGATACTTTGTTTGGTTTACCGGATGTACAACTTTTTAAGTTTCCCCACTCAAAAGTAAACGAAAATTCATTAGCTGAGATTGGAATCGAAAATAAAAGAAATAAAATTGTCGATTTTAGTAAAAGTTTCATAATTTTAATTTAATGTTTTTAATAGAATCTTCACTAAAAAAAAACCCCCGATAAACGGGGGTTTTAAATTTTTTTAAGCAGTTAGATTAGAGTGGGCTACATTCCCATACCACCCATACCACCCATACCACCCATTCCTCCAGGAGGCATACCAGCTCCACCAGCGTCTTTTTCATCTGGTTTGTCTGCAATCATTGCTTCAGTTGTTACTAACAATCCAGATATAGAAGCAGCATCTTGAAGTGCTGTTCTTACAACTTTAACTGGATCAATAATACCTTCTTTAAACATATCAACATATTGCTCTGATTGTGCATCGTAACCATTGCTAGGCTTGTTGGTTTCTAATAATTTTCCAACAACTACTGATCCATCTACACCTGCATTTGTTGTGATTTGTCTAATAGGTGCTTGTAAAGCGCTTTTGACAATTTCTACACCAGCTTTTTGATCATCACCTTTTACTTTTAGACTATCAAGTTCTTTTGAAGCATAAAGCAATGCACATCCACCACCAACAACAATGCCTTCTTCAACTGCTGCTCTTGTAGCGTTTAATGCGTCCTCAACTCTATCTTTTCTTTCTTTAACCTCTACTTCAGTAGCACCACCAACTTTGATTACAGCTACACCACCTGCTAGCTTAGCAAGTCTCTCTTGTAGTTTTTCTCTATCATAGTCTGATGTTGTTTCTTCGACTTGAGCTTTGATTTGAGCACATCTTGCTTCAATATCAGATTTTTTACCTGCTCCACTTACAATTGTACTATTTTCCTTATCAACTTTTACACGTTTTGCAGATCCAAGATCATTAAGTTTAACATTTTCAAGTTTAATTCCTAAATCCTCAGAGATAACCTGTCCACCTGTAAGAATTGCTATATCTTCTAACATTGCTTTTCTTCTATCTCCAAAACCAGGTGCCTTAACAGCAACAACTTTTAAACCACCTCTAAGCTTGTTAACAACAAGTGTTGCTAGCGCTTCACCCTCAACATCTTCTGAGATAATCATTAATGGCCTACCTGCTTGAACAACTGCTTCTAAAAGTGGAACCATTGGTTGAAGATTTGTTAATTTTTTCTCGTGAAGAAGAATTAGTGGATTTTCTAACTCTGTAGTCATTTTATCACCATTAGTAATAAAATATGGAGATAAATATCCTCTATCAAACTGCATACCTTCAACTACATCGAGTTCTGTTTCAATTCCTTTTGCTTCTTCAACAGTAATTACTCCTTCATTACCAACCTTCTGCATAGCTTTTGAAATCATTGCACCAATTTCTTTATCACCATTTGCTGAAATTGTTCCAACTTGTGCAATTTCATCACTATCTTTTACTTTTTTAGCTGACGAAATTAATTTATTTTTTACATGGTCTACAGCAGCATCAATCCCTCTTTTAACATCCATTGGATTCATCCCTGCTGTTACATACTTGCAACCTTCTTTAACAATTGCTTGAGCTAATATTGTTGCAGTTGTTGTTCCATCACCAGCTTCATCGTTTGTTTTGCTAGCAACTTCTTTAACCATTTGTGCACCCATATTCTCAAATTTATCATCAAGATCAATTTCTTTTGCAACTGAAACACCATCTTTAGTTGTTCTTGGGGCACCATAAGATTTGTCTATAACAACATTTCTTCCTTTTGGTCCAAGAGTAACCTTTACAGTATTGGCAAGTATATCAACTCCCTTTAACATTGATGCTCTAGCATCTGAATCAAATTTAACTATTTTAGCCATTCTAAACTCTCCTTATTAATTATTTACCTGTTGCAATACCCATAATGTCAGATTCTTTCATTATGCTGTACTCTTTACCATCAATTTTAACTTCTGTTCCTGACCACTTACCGAATAAAACTTTATCTCCTACTTTAACGTCCATAGGTATTAGTTTTCCATCTTCAGTTTTTGCACCTCCGCCGACAGCAACAACTTTACCCTCTTGAGGTTTTTCTTGAGCTGTATCTGGAATAATTATGCCACCAGCAGTTTTTTCGCTGCTATCTAAAACTTCTATTAAAACACGGTCATGTAACGGTTTAAACTTCATACAAATTCTCCTTTAAATTAGCAGTCATATAGAGACATATTTAATAATTTTCAAGATCTTGAATAAAAATTATGGTCTAAAAAACCCAAGAATAAAGCTTATTTTTAAGCTATACCTCAAGTATGCCCCAAAACTTAGACAAAGATGGATTAAGATCTAAAATAAACAGTTACGAATTATTTTTTATCGATATATGGGGAGTGATCCATAACGGATTACAAATTTTTGAGGATTCTATTGAAGTATTAGAAAATTTAAAAAAAAATAATAAAGAGTTTGTATTGCTTACCAATGCTCCAAGACCAAATTCTACAGTTATTGATTTTTTAAAAAAAATGGGACTTAAAAAATTTTATGAAGATGTATACACCTCAGGAGAAGCTTCGTTAAAATATTTAATGGAAAATTTTATAAATTCAAAATTTTATCACATTGGACCACCAAGAGATTTTGACTTATTTAAAAGATTTGAACAAAATAAAGTTAGTAATATTAATCAAGCTGATTATTTTATTTGCACAGGGTTATTTGAAGATCATGAGACAAAACTTGAATATTATAAAGATTTACTTGAGAAATTTTCAAATAAAAAATTTGTGTGCACTAATCCAGATTTAATTGTAGATAGAGGAGACACAAGGGAGTTTTGCGCTGGATCAGTTGCAAAAATATTTGAAGAAATTGGTGGAAAAGTAATTTATTTTGGAAAACCTTATCCTCCAGTTTATAATTTATCTGCTAACATAAATGGTAAAAATGTCTTATGTATCGGAGATAATATGAATACAGATATAAAAGGAGCTAATATTCAAAATTTTGACAATCTGTTAATAACGAGCGGTGTACATAAAAAAGAATTAAGTGATTTTAATATTGATAAATTAGAAAAAAAATATGGAGTGAGTGTGAATTACACTCAAACAAAATTGAAATGGTGAAAAAAATTAAAATCTACAAAAATTTCAAGATTTTAAGAAAACATCAAAATGCTATGATATTAATTGGTAATTTTGATGGGTTACATTTAGGCCATCAAAGATTATTCAAAGAAGCAAAAAAATATAAAAAAAAATATAATTCAAAAATTGGAGTAGTGACTTTTGATCCAATACCTAAAATGTATTTTAATAAAAGTATTACCAATTATCGACTTTCAAACCTTAATCAAAAAAGCAAATATTTTAGTGATTATAACATAGATTTTTTAATAAATAAAAAATTTGATAAAAAATTCTCTAAAATATCTTGTCATAATTTTATTAAAAATATTTTATGTAAAAAGTTAAACGCAGATTATATCTTCGTTAGTAATAATTTTAGATTTGGCAATAGAAGAGAGGGAGATGTTAATTTATTAAAAAGATTTCAAAAAAAATATAATTATAAATTAATTAATCCAAAACCGTTATATAAAAAAAATAAAATTATTTCTTCAACATTAATAAGAAAATTAATTGAAAATGGTAATTTAAAAATCGCAAATCAACTTTTATCTAGATATTGGTCAATAGAAGGTGTTGTTGAAAAGGGTAGAATGATGGGAAGAAAAATTGGCTTTCCTACATGTAACATAAATATAAAAAATTATGTAATACCAAAGGTAGGAGTTTATGCAGTTGATGTTTATATTGAAAAAAACAGAAAAAGTATCAAAGGAATAGCAAATATTGGTTATAGACCTACTTTTAATCAAAAAAAATTATTATTAGAGGTAAATTTATTTAAATTTTCTGGAAATCTTTATAATAAAAATCTAACTATTAATTTTACAAAATTTATTAGAGGAGAAACTAAATTTAAAAATATTGATGCTTTAAGAAAACAGATAAAGAAAGATATTAAAGTTGCTAAAAGTTAAAATTACATGAGTAAGGAACATATTAATTTACCTAAAACAAAATTCTCAATGAAGGCGAATTTGCCAAACAAGGAGCCAAATTATATTGAATTTTGGAAGAAAATTGATCTGTACAATTTGTTAAGACAAAAAAGTAAAGGGCAAGAAAAATTTGTACTCCATGATGGGCCTCCATATGCAAATGGTAATATTCACATGGGTACTGCTTTGAATAAAATTTTAAAAGACATAATTACAAAATTTCATCAAATGGATGGCAAGGACTCAGTTTATGTTCCTGGATGGGATTGCCATGGTTTGCCTATCGAGTGGAAAATTGAGGAACAATACAAAAAGAATAAAAAAAATAAAAATGACGTTCCAATTATTGAATTCAGAAAAGAATGTAGGGAATTTGCAAATAAATGGATAGATGTTCATAAGGGAGAATTTACAAGACTAGGGGTAATCGGTGATTGGGAAAATTACTACTCAACAATGTCATTTGATGCTGAAGCTCAAATAGTTAGAGAACTTGGAAAATTTCTTAAAGAAGGAAGTCTTTATAGAGGTTACAAGCCTGTTCTTTGGTCAACTGTTGAAAAAACAGCTTTAGCTGATGCTGAAGTTGAATACATGGATCATGTTTCAGATACGATTTATGCAGCTTTCAAAGTGAAAGTTTCAAATTTAGATATTATTAAAGGTGCTGATGTAATAATTTGGACCACAACTCCATGGACTATTCCTGCAAATAAAGCTTTAGCTTACAATGCTGGCCTAAAATATCTTTTGCTTGAGATAAATGATAACAAAAATTTTGTCGACAGAAAAATAGTAATTGCAAAGGATTTACTAGAACCTTTTAAAAAAGATACAACTATAGAAAATATTAAAGTTTTAAACGAATTTTTAGGAAAAGATTTAAAAGGAACAGTTTGTAGTCATCCATTTTCTAAAATGGGATATGATTATGATATTCCAATGCTCGAGGCTAATTTTGTTACTACTGAGCAAGGAACAGGCATTGTTCACTGTGCTCCAAGTCATGGACCTGATGATTTTAATCTTTGTTTAAATAATAATATTAAAGCAATTGAAACAGTTGATGGTGATGGAAAATATACAAATGAAATTAAACTTTTTGAAGGTTTACATATTTTTAAGGCCAATAACTTAATTATTGAAAAATTAGATGAACAAAAAAATTTAGTAACAAACGGAAAACTTACCCACTCTTACCCTCATTCTTGGAGATCAAAAGCTCCACTAGTTCACAGAGCAACTCCACAATGGTTTATTTCCATGGAAAGTCATGGGTTAAGGAATAAAGCTTTAAAAGCTATCGATAATACAGATTTTTATCCTTCCAAAGGAAAAGAAAGAATAAAATCAATGATTGAAACTAGACCAGATTGGTGTGTATCAAGACAGAGAGTTTGGGGTGTGCCACTACCGATTTTTATTTCAAAAAAAACAGGTGATGTTTTAGTTGATGATGAAGTATTTGAAAATATTGCAAAAATTTATGAAAAAGAAGGTTCTGATTGTTGGTTTAATGAGGATTATCAGATCTTTCTTGGAGATAAGTATAAAGCTGAAGATTATGAAAAATTATCAGATATAGTTGAGGTTTGGTTTGATAGTGGATCCACTCATTCGTTTGTCTTAGAAAAAAGAGATGACCTTAAATGGCCTGCATCGATGTATTTAGAGGGTTCAGATCAACATAGAGGATGGTTTCATTCTTCATTACTAGAGTCATGCGGAACAAGAGGTGTTGCACCATTTGAAAGCATTCTTTCTCATGGTTTTGTCGTTGATGGAAAAGGTCTAAAAATGTCAAAATCAACAGGTAACGTAATTGCTCCACAAGATATACTTAAAAAATATGGAGCTGATATATTAAGAATTTGGGTTGCATCTTCAAATTATGCTGAGGATCTTAGAATAGATTATTCAATTTTAGATCAACACGCAGAGTCTTATAGAAAAATTAGAAACACTTTTAGATATCTTTTAGGAAATATTCAAGATCAATATGAAAATCTTGATTTTGAAAAAGTTAAGTTTGAAAACTTTGATTCACTTGAAAAATTTATGCTTCACAGAATTTACATAATAAATGAGAATTTTAAAAATAATTTTAAAGTTTATAACTTTCACAACTTATATAAAGAATTACTAAATTTTTGTACAGTTGAGCTCTCAGCCTTTTATTTTGATATCAGGAAAGACACTTTATATTGTGAGGCTTTGAATTCTGAAAAAAGAAAGAACTGCATAACTCTTTTAAATATTATTTTACAATGTCTCCTGAAATGGTTTGCCCCAATATTATCATTTACAACCGAAGAAATTTATCAACTAGTTAAAAAGGAAAAAGATAGCCAAAGTATCCATTTACAAAATTTCGTTTCAGTTCCTAATTCTTGGAACGATGAAGAACTTAGCTCAGATTGGGATTATGTTAAAAAAATTAGAGATGAGGCAAATATTTCAATAGAGAATATGAGAGCCGAAAAGTCAATTGGTTCAAGTTTAGAAGCAACAATTGAGATAAAATTAAATAAAGAATTTTACGATAAGGCAAAAAATATTAATTTTTCTGAAATTTGTATAACCTCATCTGCCTCTTTAATTAAAGATGAAAATTTAAAAAATAGTATTGATGTAGTTGCAAAAAAGGCCCAAGGAAATAAATGTCCTATTTGTTGGAAAATTTTTGAAACGAGTTGTGAAAGACCAAATTGTGGACTTTTAAATACTAATGGGAAATGAAAAATTAAATAAACTTCTTATAGGTTTTGTATTTTTAGTTATTTGTTTTGCTTTAGATAGACTATCAAAAATTTATATTCTAAATATCTTAAATAATGAAGGACAAGTTGATCTTTATATAAATCAATTTTTAAATATCTATTTAGTTTGGAATACCGGCATAGGATTTGGTTTATTTTCATCAGAAGATAAACTTTTCTATAATATCTTTACTGCAATTATATTCATTATAAACTTAGTAATATTGTATTTTGCTTTCATTGAGTCAAAAATTAAATCATTTTTTTTAATGATAATATTAGGAGGTTCTTTAGGAAACTTATTTGACCGAGTTTATTACAGAGCTGTTCCAGACTTTATAGATTTAAATTATGCAGGATATCATTGGTTTATCTTTAATGTAGCTGACATATTTATAACAATTGGTATTATATGCCTTATTTTATCTGAATTTATATTCTATAAAAAAAAAGATGAAAAAAATTAAATTCCAAATTATTTTGTTAGTTTTTCTACTACCTTTGTTAATTAATTGTGGAGGTGCGGTGCGTGATGCCTTAGAAGGTAAAAAGAGATCAGAGCAAAGTGATGAATTTCTTGTAAAAAAAAAATTTCCTCTCCAAATGCCGCCTGACATGAATAAACTTCCTGTGCCAGGAGATGATTTAGAGATAAAAACTCAAAATAAAGATACTGAAGTTAAAGATTTACTTAAAATAAAAGAAAACAATAATACTGAAGACACAAGTGGTGGTTCGGATTTATTAAATAATATAAAAAAGAAAATTCAGTAATTAATGGAGACAAAACATATTATTTTCAAAAATTTCAATAATAAAAATAAACAATCAAATAAAAAAAAACTTAATAATTTCATAAAACTTAAAAATTTAATTGAAAAATATCCTTTACTAAAATCTTTAACAAATAATTATAATTATTCATTTCAGAAAAAAAATTTACTAAAATTCAAAAAATATGATGAGTTTAATTTAATAGGAATGGGAGGATCTATTTTAGGTGCACAAGCCATTTATGATTTTCTTAGTCATAAAATCAAAAAAAAATTTTTCTTTTATAA
Source organism: uncultured Pelagibacteraceae bacterium (assembly GCA_902537055.1). Taxonomy (GTDB): domain Bacteria; phylum Pseudomonadota; class Alphaproteobacteria; order Pelagibacterales; family Pelagibacteraceae; genus Pelagibacter. The sequence continues at coordinate 108,928 of CACAZW010000003.1, read as the reverse complement.
TAACTTACAGAGCAATAGAATTACAAAATTAAACAAAAAACGTTTAAATATAATTATATCTAAATCAGGTAATACCCTAGAAACATTATCAAATTTAAATCTGATTTTATCAAAACAGAAAAGAAATAAAAATTTAATAATCACAGAAAATAAAAATAATATCTTAAGAGCTATGGCGAATAAACTGAAATCTGATGTAATAGACCATAAAAATTATGTTGGAGGTAGATATTCAGTATTATCTGAAGTTGGAATGGTTCCAGCAGAATTGATGGGTTTAAATGAAAAAAAATTTAAACGATTAAATTATCTAATAAAAAATAAAACATTTATTAATTTTTTAATTAAAAATGTTTCTTCAATTCACTCAAATATTATGAAAGGAAAAAAAAATTGTGTAATTTTAAATTATGATGAAAAATTAAATAACTTTTTGAAATGGTACCAGCAATTATCTGCTGAAAGTTTAGGAAAAAAGGGTAAGGGCTTTTTTCCTATAATCTCTACAATGCCAAAGGACAATCATAGTCTTTTACAACTTTATTTAGATGGTCCAAAAAATAACTTCTTTAGTTTTTTTTTTACTAGAGAGAGAAGTCGACTTAAATTTAATAATGCACATTTAATTGATGGATTGGAGCACTTAAAAAAGAATAGCTTAGATCAAGTGATGTACGCTCAAAAAAAGGCTACACAAAATGTATTTAAGAAGAAAAAATTATCATTTAGAAGTTTTGAAATTATTAATAAAAACGAGGAAACTTTAGGTGAATTATTTACATTTTTTATTTTAGAAACACTAATGTTAAGCTCCTTATTAAATGTAAATCCAATTAACCAACCTTCTGTTGAATTGATTAAAATAGAAACAAAAAAAATCCTAAAATAGTAATTTACCAAATATTATTTTTGATAAACCATATTTTTTTTCTCTAAGAACTTTAAAATCTTCTATAAAATTTTCTTTAAATTTCTTATTTCTATGTATTACTAATAATGTACTTTTGTGAGCAATTTTTAAGTCTAAAATTTTCCTTAATAATTTATTTATATTTTTATCTTTAAATGGTGGATCCAAATAAATTAAATTAATTTTTTCATTATTTATATTTTCTTTAGAAATTTCATATGCGTTTATTTCTTTAATGACTGAAACTTTATCAATTTCTAACTCCTTAATGTTTTTTTCTAAAATTTTCAAAGAGGGTTTGTAATTTTCAAAAAAAAAAACTTTTTTTACTCCTCTAGACAAACATTCAATGCCAAACGAACCAGAACCGGAAAATAAATCCAAAACTACGTCATTTTTGAATTTAATTTTTTCACTCTTAGAATGCTCTAAAATATTAAATATCGACTCTCTAACCATATCCTTTAAAGGTCTTGTTGTTTTATCTGTAGGATTATGAATTAATTTCCCTCTTAGTTTTCCACCAATTACTCTCATTTATCTATGACTTTATGACCTATATCTGATCTATAAAAACCATCTTCCCAATTCAATTTATTAATCTGATTGATGATTTCTTTTCTACTTGATAAGTAACTATCTGATATATTCACAAAATTTATTACCCTACCTCCAACTGCAACAATTTTGTTTCCAGAACTTTTTGTTCCAGCATGAAAAATAAAATTATCTTTAGTTGATTTGAATTCTTTTAAATTTTTAATTTCAACATTCTTATTATATTTTTCAGGATATCCTTTTGAGCATAAAGCAATGCACATACTTTTTTTATTTTTCCATTTTATTTCGTGGGTCTTTAATTTTGAATTACAACAAGCATTTATTATTTCCAATAAATCACTGTCAACCAAAGGTAATATAGTTTGGCATTCAGGATCACCCATCCTGACATTATATTCAATTAGGTATGGTTCATTACTTTTTATCATTAAGCCGGCATATAAAAAACCAACGTACTTCTCATTCATTTCACTTATAGCTTTTAAAGTTGGCTTAATTATTCTGTTTAAAATTTTATTTTCTAAATCATCATTAATTAAGCTTGAAGGTGAGTAAGCTCCCATTCCTCCCGTATTTTTTCCAGTATCACCCTCACCAACTCTTTTATGGTCTTGAGCTGTATTAAAAGTTTTATAACTAATTCCATCTGAAATAATAAAAAAACTCATTTCATCTCCTTCTAGAAATTCCTCAATTAACACTTGATCTGCTTTCCCAAATTTACCGTCAAATATTTCATTAATAGCAGTTTTAGCCTCATCAAAATTTTGACAAATATAAACACCTTTACCTGCAGCAAGAACATCCGCCTTTACAACAATAGGAAAATTAGATGATGATAGAAATAAAAACGAATTTTCTTTTGATTTACAAATTTTAAATTTAGCAGTTGGTATGTTAAATTTCTCACAAATTTGTTTTGTAAATATTTTTGAGCCTTCTAATTGAGCAACTTTTTTTCTAGGACCAAAAACTTTAATATTTTTTGACTCTAGAAAATCCACTAATCCTTCGACTAATGGTTTTTCTGGACCAACAATCACTAATTCAATTTGTTCCTTATAGATAAAATCATATAAGTCTTGAAAATTTTCTAAATTAAGATCAATATTTAGAGATATTTCTTCAGTTCCGGCATTGCCAGGTATTGAGTATATTTTTGTTAATTTTTTTGACTTGCTTAATTGATGAACTAGAGCATGTTCTCGTCCTCCACTACCAATAATTGCAATTTTCATTTAGTAAATATATATCTTAAATATGTTAAATAAGTTAGCTAAATTAAAATACTTAGCAAATAATTTTGAGATCATTGAAGATGGTGATCATGTGATTTGTGCTATCTCACAAAAAAAAATACCACTTGAAAACTTAACTTACTGGAATGTTGAAGAACAGGAAGCCTACTTTTCGTATGTTGAGGCCTCAATGAAAAGAGATTTATTAGACAAAAACTGATTATGTTTTCCATCTATCATGGGTCCAGATCCACTGGTCTACATTTTTTTTAATCATTTTTTCAAGTATCTTATTTAGATGTTCAGTGATCTCTTTAATTGATTTATTGTTCCCAATTTTAATTGGTTCTGAAACAAACATTTTAAAATAATTATTTTTTCTTCTCTCTATATAAATAGGCACTAGATCACATTTATATTTTTTAATTAATTGTGCGGGTATGGTCGTAGTACTAGCTGGTTTACCGAAAAAATTAATTTTTATACCTTCTCTTACTCTTTGGTCTATCATTAAAGCTACTGAGTTACCTTTCTTTATATTTTCAATAATCTGTCTTGTGCCTGATCTTCCTTTTTTAATTTGATTTTTGCATATAAAATTTTCTCTAATTTCTTCCATAGTTTTGTTAAGGAATACGTTATTTAGCGGTCTATAAATAGCACACAAATTTATACCAGCTTTTTCTATTTGGAGCGCCATTAATTCAAAATTATTGAAATGACCAGATATAAATACAGCTCTTCTTTTTTCTCTCTTAATTTTGTTTAGGTTTTCAAGCCCGTCTATTTCAATAAATTTATTTAATTTGCTATTTCTAAATGCTTTAAGAAAAGGATATTCAGCAAGTATTCTTCCATAATTTCCATATATTTTGCTGATAATTTTATTGTAATTTTTTTTGTCTACAATGCCAGATTGTTCCAAATTATTTTCAATTAACTTTTTTGATCTAAATATCGGTCCAAACAAGCGTCCAATAAAATCTCCCAAATTAGATCCATTTTTATAACCAATTATAATTAGTATAAAAAAAAACAATTTTATTAAAATAAATTCAATTAAATAAAAAAACTTCCTCATAATTTCTTTAATAAAAAATTTTTAAATTCTTTTTCTTTTTCAATTTTTAATCCTATTTTTAAAAATTGGATATTTTTTTTTTGTATATTTGATAATCGATTGTAGTCTTTTTCGGTTGTTATAATTTTTAATTTATTACTCTTAGCCATATTTTTTATATTATTTATATCAGAATTTTTATATTTATAATGGTCTGGAAAAGTCATTATTTTTTTTATCTTAAAATTATATTTTTTTAATGTTTGTTGAAATTCTAAAGGATTACCTATGCCTGAAAAAACTAGAAAGTTATTTTTAAAATTAAAAGACTCAAGATTTCTAGGAGTGTATTTAGCTCTAAATATTTTTAAATTTGGATTTAATCTCTTTAGAGTTTTTTCGAAACTTTTATTATTTTTTTCACCATTAAGAAATGCAAGATCATAATTTAAAATATTTGTAATTCTTTCCCTTAATGGCCCAGCAGGCAAAAGTAGCCCATTTCCAACTAGCTCTGAACTATTAAAACAAGCAATTGAAATATCATAATTTAAACTTTTATCTTGTAACCCATCATCTAATATAGCTAACTGGTATTTTTTTTTCTCAGCAATTCTCAGCGCAATATCTCTAAAACTTAAACAAATTAGATTTCCATATTTTGATAAAATATTTTGCTCGTCAATTTGATCAATATATTTTTTTTTGATAAATGCAGTTTTAAACTTATATTTTAACATATCGTTTATTTTTAAAACTAAAGGCGTTTTTCCAGTTCCACCTAAGTAAATATTACCAACACAGATTGTTTTTATTTTGAAATTTTTTTTTGGACTTAAAGATTTAAAAAAATTATAAATAATTGTTATCAAACTAAATGGTAATAGTAATAATGATATGAAATTGAAACTATCCCAAAAAATGGGTCTTTTTACTTTCATTATAAATAATTTTTAATTTCTTTAACGTTATTTTCAAAAATTTTAGCACCTAAATAATTAATTTTATTAAGTTTGCTATTTGATATTTTGTAATTATGATTTTTTACAAATACCTTTTCCATTTGATCAATATTTTTAATCTCTGAAGATATTTTTAAACTTTTTAATTCTTTATATATTTCTTTAAAATTATTTACTTTTTTACCATGCATCACGTAATTACCCATTCTTACAGCTTCTAATGGGTTTTGTCCTCCATGGTTTACTAAAGATCCACCAATAAATGTTACATTTGAAAGTCTTAAAAATTTTGACATCTCCCCATATGTATTAACAATATATACGTCACAATTTTCAGACGGTTTATGTCCGCTTGATCTTTCGGTAACTATCAGTTTTAATTTTCTAAGTTCTTGCTTTATATCCTCTGATCTATTTATGTGACGCGGAACCAATATTGTAATTAAATTCTTAAACTTTTTCTTTAATTTTAAATGTAATTTTCCAATGATTTTCTCTTCATTATAATGAGTGCTGGCTGCACAGAATACTTTTTTATTTTTAAAATATTTTTGAACATTTTTCTTCAAACTTTGTTTATCATTTTTAAAATACTTTAAATTTCCTACAAATTTAATTTTTTTAACACCCAATCTTTTTAAATAATTTTGGGTTTCTTGATTTTGAGGTAAAGCTATAGTTATTTTACTGAAAACATTCTTTGCAAAAGATGAAAAGATTTGCCATCTTTTGAAACTTTTACCCGTAATTCTAGCATTGATTAAAATAAGAGGTATTTTTTTTGAATTTATTTTTTCATACATATTCGGCCAGATTTCAGAATCTACAAATATTGCAATTTTTGGTTCCCAATAATTTAAAAAGTTATTGCATATAAATCCAATATCAAATGGATAGTAAATATGAGTTGTTTTCTTCAATGGTTTCTTTGCAATTATTGATGCAGAACTTAAAGTAGATGAAGTAAGTAAAATTTTTTTTATAGATTTGTCTTTTTCAAACTTATTTATCAAAGGAAGAATGCTCATGATTTCCCCAACACTTGCACCATGAAACCATACAGTTGTATCAGTCTTTTTTAAATTATAATAAGCGTATTTTTCTAAGATTCTTCTCCAATCTTCCTTTCCATTAATCAATCTCAAAAATAATATAAATGGAGAGATTAAAAAAAAAATAATTCCTAATATATTATACAAAAAATACATTAGTTATTTTTTATTTGTCTCTCGTAGAAGTTTTTATAAAGCAATGAATTTTTGATTAGATCATCATGTTTCCCTGATGATTCTATAGAGCCTTTATCAACAACATAAATTTTTTCTGAATTAAGAATAGTTGATAGTCTATGAGCAATAACTACTGTTGTTTTATTTTTTGTTAATTCCTCAATAGCTTTTTGTATTTTTTCTTCTGTTTGAGAGTCAAGAGATGAAGTTGCTTCGTCTAGAAGAATTATTTTGCTATCCTTTAACAAAGCTCTCGCTATCGAAAGTCTTTGCTTTTCACCACCTGATAATTTTACTCCATTTTCTCCTATAACAGTCTGAAATTTATTTTCTAATTTTTCTATAAAATCTGTACACATTGATATTTTTGCAGCTGTAAAAATTTCTTCGTCACTCGCCTCTGGCTTGGCATATTTGATATTATTAAAAATAGTATCATCAAAAAGTGTTGTATTTTGATCAACAATAGATATTTCTTTCCTCAATGATTTAAGATTAAGGTTTTGTACTTTTTGATTATCAATTAGAATTTCCCCAGAGTCTGCATCATAAATTCTTGGTATTAAATTTAATATTGTAGATTTTCCTGATCCGCTGTGGCCTACTAAAGCTGTCATTTTTCTGCCAGCTATATCAATATTAATATCTTTAAGGACTATATTGTTAAGATTTGATTTGTAACTAAAATTAATATTTTGAAATTTTATTGATGCATTACTTATATCTAATATTTTTCCATTTTCATTTGTTGAAATTTTATTTTGTTGATCAATAATAGGTAATATTCTTTTTCCTGCCGATAGTCCTTGGCCAAAAGCAACATTAACTGTTGCTAAAGACTTTACTGGTTGATAAGCAAGCATCATAGCAGCCAAAAAAGAGAAAAAATTGTTTATACTGAGCTGGTCATTCATAATTAATTTTCCTGAGTAAAAAATTAATATTGCAATCATGATTCCAGTTACAACTTCCATTATTGGAGTGGATCTTATAAAAACAGTTGCGATTTTTATTGATTTTTCTTTAAGATCATTGACGAATTTTTCTGATCTTTCATGTTCATAATTTTCTCTTTGAAAAATTTTTATAATTTTATGATTTTTAAAAAGATCAATTAAATATTTATTTAAGTCGCCTGATTTTTCTTGTGCTTCTGTGGCAACTTTAATAATACGTTTTCCTAATTTTTTTGCAGTTATTGTAGCTATAGGAAGCATGATTAAAGCTATAAGAGAAAGCCTCCAATTTTGAGAGAACATCACAAATAATAAGCCAATAAGTGTTAAGCCATCCTTGATTAGGTTTAAAACTGCATTACTTAGCATCCCAGTTATTTGATTTACATCAAAGTTGAGATTTGAAATATATTTACCTGAATGTTTATCTTCAATTTTTTCAGTATCAGCTTTTATGAAAGAAGATAACATATCGATTTGAATATTTTTTTTCACTTCTTCTGCAGTTTTTATCATTAAAACTTTTGCTAAATATAGAGATATACCTTTAGTAGCAAAAGCTATTATGATTAAGAGTGGAATAATGAAAATTAAACTTTGATCTTTATTTATAAAAATTTTTTCTATCGCTGGGTCGAGTAACCACGCCGTTGCTGATGTGGCGCCAGCAACTAAAATAGAAAACACTATAGCAAGTATTATTTTGTTAAGATGTTTTGTTGTATAATCATTATACAATCTTTTTATAATATCGATATTTTTCATTAAGTTAATTTTCCTACTAACAAAATTATTAAAATAATAAGGCCCAAAAAATTATTGCTTTTAAATTTTCTTAAGCAGTCATTCTCACTTTCAGTTTTTAATTTAAGAGATTGAAAAATTAACAAATGAGTTAAAGGTATTATCAAAGCAATGTAATATAAATAATTAAAATTCATTTTATAACCAACAAGAAACAATGATATTAAAAATATAATATAACAAACCGATATAAATTTTTTTGGGTTATTTTTAAATTTAATCGATGTTGATTTAACTCCAATTATTTCATCATCATTAATATCTTGATAGCCATATATTGTGTCGTAACCTAATGTCCAAAATGTGGCTCCTAAATAAAATATAATTGGTATAATAGAAACTTCATTTTGAATAGATATCCATGCCAAAACTAGACCGTAATTAAAAGTAATACCTAAAAAAAGTTGAGGCCAGTAAGTAAATCTTTTCATTAATGGATATGTAAAAGCCAGCGGCATTGAAAGAAGAGCCATATAAATGGTAAGTTTATTAAAATTTATCAAAACTAAAAACGCGATTAAACATAAGATTGCAGCATATATTGCAGCATTAAATACAGAAATTTTTTCTGACGCGATTGGTCTATTTTTTGTTCTTTCGACTAACTTGTCAATTTTTCTATCACTTATATCGTTAACAATACATCCTGCTGATCTCATTAGGACAGATCCAGAAAAAAATAAAAAAGCATAAATAAAATAAGTATTTAAAGAAAGAGAAAAATCATATGAAATTGTTAAACCCCAAACACATGGCCAAAATAGAAGCATGAAACCAATTGGTTTATTAAGTCTTGTTAATTCAATAAAAATTTTAACCTTTTCAGACATAATTTACTTGTAAATAACAAAGCGTAGATTCATAATCAAACTGATTCGCATGAATATCGATTACACTGTTACCGCATTAATGTTTCCCGCCATTCCTTTGATTATGGCTGTCTATAGTAATAGATTTCATACATTAAGCGGTTTGATTAGAAAAATACACGACGAATATGTTTTTGAAAAGCATACTCCACCAGAGTGGAAGCAGCAGCTAATTAATTTAAATGATAGAGTAAAAAATTTAAGAATTACTATACTTTTTGCAGCATTTGGTTTTTTATTTAATATGCTTACTGTTTTTGCTCTTTATTTAGAGACATATTTTTTAGCTAGAATAATTTTTGGCTCTTGTTGTTTATCGATGATGGTATCAATAATATTTTTTATAAGAGAAATACAAATCTCGACTAGAGCGTTAAGACTTCATCTTTCAGATATGGATGATCAATTTAAGGAATAATAACTGCTGGTCCTGTTAAAACCCTATTCTCTAAATCTATGTGAGCTTGTTTAGCTTCACTTAATTTGTATTTTTTAGAAACTTCAATTTTTATTTTCCCTGAGAGAACAGCATCAAAAACCAATTCAGCAGATTTTTTTAATTCATCTCTTGTGATTGTATAATGCATTATTGACGGTCTTGTAAAAAAAAGACCTTTTGTATTTATATGTTTTTTAACATCTATAGTGTGAACATATCCAGATGCATTTCCAAATGCTACCATCATCCCTCTAATTTTTAAACATTCTATTGATCCCTCAAAAGTTTTTGCTCCTACACCGTCATAGACAACATCTATTCCATTTTTACCTACTATTTTTTCTACTTCTTCCACAAAATTATGATCTGTGTAATTGATAACATGATGACACCCATTTTTTTTTGCTATTTCAACTTTTTCTTTAGATCCAACTGTTCCAATGACTTCACATCCTAAAGCATTAGCCCACTGGCATAATATTTGACCAACACCACCAGCTGCAGCATGAAATAAAATTTTATCTCCTTTTTTTACAGCATATGACCTGTGTAATAAATATTCTGATGTTATTCCTTTCAATAAAATACAGGAAGCTATTTCATCTGAAATACCTTCTGGCACCGTGACTAATTTTTCTTCTGGCATTATTTGTTTTTCTGAGTATCCACTTATTGGAGCAGATGCATGACTTACTCGATCTCCAACTTTAAAAAGACTTACTTCAGAGCCAATTTCTTCAACTACTCCAGATGCTTCTAGTCCAAGTCCGCTTGGTAATTCAATCGGATACAAACCTGTTCGATGGTAAACATCAATATAATTAAGTCCAACTGACAAATTTTTAACGAGAACTTCCTTTGGACCAGGTTTACCAATTTCAATATCCTTGTATTCCAAGACTTCTGGACCTCCAAACTTTTCAAATCTTATAGCTTTCATATTTACTTTACGAAATTACCATTATGGTAATCATCAATTGCTTGAAGTATTTCTTGTTTGGTATTCATGACGAATGGGCCACCTCTTGCAATCTGTTCTCCTATCGGTTTTCCAGATATTAGTAAAAATTTAGCGTATGTTAAAGCAGTTACTTTCAAGTTTTCACCTTTAGATAATAAAATTAAAGTAGAGTCTTTAACACTTTCATGTTTATTGTTTCCAATTTCTATCTCACCTTCAATTAAATATATGAATGAATTGTGTGTGGATGGAACTTGATGATTAAAAATTTTACTTTCGTTTAATTCTACATCAAAATAAATTGGATCCACATTGTGTTTTTTTATTGGACCTTCTGAATTTTCAAACTTTCCAGCTATTACTTTTATAAATTTATCTTCATCCTTATGTGTGCTCATTTTATCTGAGTCAATATAATGGTATTCTGGTTTACTCATCTTCTCGCTGGCTGGCATATTAATCCATAATTGAAAACCATGAAGTTTTCCATCGTTCATAGCTGGCATTTCAGAATGAATTATTCCACTACCAGTTTTCATCCATTGCACATCTCCTGCAGTCATTTTTCCTTGACCACCTGTACTATCTTTATGTTCGAAACTCCCGGCTAACATGTATGTAACTGTTTCAATTCCTCTGTGTGGATGAGGAGGAAAGCCTGCAATATAATCATCTTTATTTTCTGATCCAAATTCATCTAACATTAAAAATGGATCATAATAATTTGGTTCAACACCAATACTTCTTTTTAACTTAACTCCTGCACCATCTGATGCTGGTGTTGGATCTATAATTTTTTCTACTTCAATATCTATCATGTTGTTCATATAGGATATATCTAAATTAAATCAAGCAATTCTGATAAATTACTTATTTGTTTGTTAGGTTCAAAATCTAATTTATCAAAAATATTATTATTTCTATTCACCCAAACTGTGTTGTATCCATAATTTCCTGCACCAGAAACATCCCATGTATTAGCACTTAAGAATAAAACTTCATTCTTCTCAATATTATATTTATTTATTGGAATGTCGTAAACTTTTGAATCTGGTTTAAAAATACCAGCTTCTTCTACAGAAAAAATATCATCAAAAATATCTTTTAATTGATTGCTAATTACAAGTTCATTTAAAAGGTCAGGTGTACCATTTGATAGAATTGCTAATTTATAATTTGACTGTTTTAATTTTTTTAAAGAATCCCTTACTTCTGTAAATGTTGAAAGCACTTTATATAAATTTAATAGTTCTGATCTCATTGAATTATCAATATTGTAAAAATTCATAGATTTATCCAAACTATCTTCAGTGATTTGCCAAAAATCTTTGTGTCTTCTCATTAAACTTCTAAGCCAAGTATATTCAAGCTGTGTAGTTCTCCAATAATTCGCAAATCCTTCCCATTTATCTCCTAATTTTTCCTTACATTTTTCAGCTGCAGAATTAACATCAAATAGGGTGCCGTATGCATCAAATATGATTGCTTTAATTTTTTTCATAAATTAATTTAAATATAATGAGTAATATTAGAATATTTTATCCAGAAAAATTATCAATTAATTTAGAAACTAATTTAACTAAGTCTCAGTCACATTATTTATTGAAAGTAATGAGGATTAAACAAGGAGAGACCTTTTCAGTTTTTAATAAATCTGGGGAATGGAAGTCAATTGTAACTGAAATTTCAAAAAGCAGCTTAAATTTCAAGGTTGTTGAACAATTAAGACAAAAAGATAAAGAGCAAGAAATCTGGTTAGCCTTCTCACCCATTAAATCAAATTTTTTTAACTTCATGATACAAAAAGCAACTGAGCTTGGAGTAACAAAATTTGTACCAATTATTTCTGAAAGGACAATCATCAGAAAAGTAAATAATGAGAGATTAAATAAAATAATTATAGAGTCGTGTGAGCAAAGTAATAGAATAAATATTCCTTCAATTGAAAAACCTCAATCATTAGATAAATTCCTGTCTAACAATTCAGATATCAATTTAATTTTTGGAGATTTAAATACTAATAATAAAAAAATTAAAATTTCAAATTCAAAACCAAATTGTCTTTTAATTGGTCCTGAAGGGGATTATTCAGCTGATGAAATTAAAAAGATTCTAAACTTTAAGGGGTCTCAATCGATAAAACTAAGCGATAACATTTTAAGGTCTGAAACTGCGGTTATATCCGCGTTATCTGTGATCAATTATTTGCAAAATTGATAAATTGTCGCGAATTCTCTAGTATTTTTTATAATATTTTCGATCTATATAGAAAACAAATGAAAAAACTATTTTTTGTTTTTATAGCAATAATTTACTCAGTAGAGGCGTTTGCAAACCAACCAAAAAATTGGCAATTAGGTTTTCAAGAGCCTGCATCACAAACTATGAGAGATATAGTTTGGTTTCACGACTATATGTTAGTACCCATCATAGTTGCTATAAGTGCTTTTGTTTTATTTTTAATGCTTTATGTGATGGTAAGATTTAGAGCATCGAGAAATCCTAATCCATCTAAAAGAACACATAATGTTTTAGTTGAAATTGTTTGGACATTAGTTCCTTGTTTAATCTTGATCGTGATGGCAGTTCCGTCATTTAAAGTTTTATATTCACAAGATGCAATTCCTAAAGCTGATGTAACTATTAAAGCAATTGGATATCAATGGTATTGGGGATACGAGTACCCAGATGAAAATATAATTTTTGATGCTTATATGATCGAAGAGAAGGACTTAAAAGAAGGTCAGCCAAGATTGTTAGCAACAGATAATGTAGTCGTTGTTCCAGTAAATAAAGTAGTTAAAGTTTTAATTACTGCAAATGATGTGCTTCATGCATGGGCATTACCAGCATTTGGAGTTAAAAGGGATGCGATGCCAGGAAGAGTAAATGAAACTTGGTTTAAAGCTGAAAAAGTTGGGACTTATTACGGACAATGTTCAGAGTTATGTGGAATTAAACATGCTTTTATGCCAATTGAAGTTAAAGTAGTTTCAGATGAAGATTACCAAATTTGGCTTTCAGAGGCGAAGATAAAATTTGCAAAAGATGAAAATTTAAATAATAAAAAACTAGTAGCGAGTAAATAAAAATGAGTTCAGAAGCAGCACATATTCACGATCATCATACTCCAACAGGTTGGAAGAGATGGGCATATTCTACAAATCATAAAGATATTGGAACAATGTATTTAATTTTTGCAATTATTGCAGGAGTTATTGGAACAGCTTTTTCAGTTTTGATGAGAATGGAATTAATGCACCCTGGTGATGATGTTTTAGGTGGTAACTACCATCTTTATAATGTTTTGGTAACAGGTCATGGATTAATAATGATTTTCTTTATGGTCATGCCAGCGATGATTGGTGGCTTTGGAAACTGGTTCGTGCCGATAATGATTGGAGCACCAGATATGGCATTTCCAAGAATGAATAATATTTCTTTTTGGTTATTGCCTGTTGCATTTATTTTATTACTTTCATCAATTTTTGTAGATGGACCTCCAGGTGCACAAGGTGTCGGTGGTGGCTGGACGATTTATCCACCGCTATCTTCTACTGCAGGTCAACCAGGTCCAGCAATGGATTTAGCAATTTTAAGTTTACACGTCGCAGGAGCTTCTTCAATTTTAGGAGCAGTTAATTTTATTACAACTATTTTAAATATGAGAACTCCTGGAATGACTTTGCATAAGATGCCATTATTTGCATGGTCAATATTAGTTACAGCATTTTTATTATTACTTTCGTTACCAGTATTAGCGGGAGCAATTACTATGCTTCTAACAGATAGAAATTTCGGTACAGCATTTTTTGATGCACAAACAGGTGGAGACCCAACATTATTTCAGCATTTATTTTGGTTTTTTGGTCATCCAGAAGTTTACATTCTAATCTTACCAGGATTTGGAATGATCAGTCATATCGTATCTACTTTTTCAAAGAAGCCAGTTTTTGGATATTTAGGAATGGCTTATGCGATGGTAGCAATTGGAATAGTAGGATTTGTTGTTTGGGCTCACCATATGTACACAGTTGGTTTAGATACTGATACTAAAGCGTATTTCTTAGCGGCAACAATGATCATCGCTGTTCCAACAGGAATTAAAATATTTTCATGGATAGCTACAATGTGGGGAGGATCTATATCATTCAAAACTCCAATGGTTTGGGCTTTAGGATTTATATTTTTATTTACAGTTGGAGGAGTAACTGGTGTTGTTCTAGCAAACGCTGGAGTAGATACTGCATTGCATGATACTTATTATGTTGTAGCTCATTTCCACTATGTACTATCTTTAGGGGCAGTTTTTGCAATATTTGCAGGCTTCTATTATTGGTTTGGGAAAATGTCAGGGTATGAATATTCTGAGTGGATGGGTCAACTTCATTTTTGGTTAACTTTCATTGGTGTAAATTTAGTTTTCTTTCCACAACACTTCTTAGGATTAGCTGGAATGCCAAGAAGATACGCTGATTATCCAGATGCATTTGCTGATTGGAATTATATTTCTTCAATTGGTTCATATATTTCTGTAGTTGGCTTAGTGGTATTTTTCGCTAATTTAATCTACGCATTTGCAAAAAAGAAAAAAGCAGCACAAAACCCATGGGGAGAAGGGGCCACAACATTAGAGTGGACAGTTCCATCACCACCGAATTTTCATACTTTTGATGAATTGCCGAAGTTTGAAGATTATGAAGGCACTGAAAAATCTAGTAGTTAGTAACGTCTTAAGATATAAAAATTAAAATGGCTACGACGTATTCTAAAGTAAAAAAATCATATTACGAACTAGGTATTATTCCTGAATTATTAAAGTTAATGAAACCAAGAGTAATGTCTCTTGTTATTTTCACTTGTGCAGTTGGTCTGTTAACAGCTCCTACTTCAGTTTCATTTCAACAATCAGTGATTGGGATATTAATTGTAGCTTTTGGTGCTGGAGCAGCAGGAGCACTTAACATGTGGTATGAAGCTGATTTAGATAAATTAATGACTAGAACATGCTTACGTCCAATTCCAAGAGGAAAGTTGAACAGAAACCAAGCGTTATATTTTGGAACATCTCTGTCAGTTGTTTCAGTTGTGAGCTTATACTTTGTTACAAATGCTTTATCAGCATCTCTATTATTGTTTACGATATTATTTTATGTATTTGTTTATACAATCTGGTTAAAAAGAAAAACTCCACAAAATATTGTTATAGGTGGAGCGTCAGGAGCTTTACCACCAGTAATTGGATGGGCAATAGCAACAAATTCTATTTCGTTAGAATCGATTGCTTTTTTCTTAATAATTTTCTTTTGGACACCATCACACTTTTGGGCATTAAGCTTGTACAAAGCTGATGATTATAAAAAAGCAAGTATTCCAATGCTTCCAGTAACTAATGGAATTCAGGATACTAAAAAGAATATTCTAATTTACTCTTTACTAATGATACCTACAATTGTTTTCCCATATTACATTGGATTTGTCGGTGAAGTATTCTTAACACTTAGCTTACTTCTTACATTTTATTATAATTTAATTTGTTACCAGCTTTACAACTATAAAGTTGGGAAATTTAACATAAAGAAAGCTAAACATATTTTTAGCTATTCAATTATTTATTTATTTTTAATATTTGTTTTTTTCTTAGTGGATAAAGTTTTATGATAGTCAAAGATCAGAAATTAAAAAAGAAAAATTTATGGACAGCAGTTGGTTTGGTTGCATTTATAGTTTTCTTATTCATTTTCACATTATTTAATATTGGAGTATTTGAAAGACCTCTATGATTAAAAAAAATACTTTAACTCCACTAATTCTTGCAGGAATTTTTGTCTTTATGTTGGGATTGTCTTTTGCAGCTGTGCCTTTGTATGATTTATTTTGTAGAGTAACTGGCTTTGGTGGAACAACACAAATATCTAAAGAGGCTCCTAATATAGTTTTAGATAAAAAAATAAATGTAAGATTAGATACCAATGTTAACAGTGCTCTTGATTGGAATTTTGATGTTGATCAAAAAACAATGGATGTTCAGCCAGGCAAGGTATACAGAATTAAATTTGAAGTGGAAAACACAGGAGATGAAATTTCATCTGCAGTAGCTACATATAATGTCTCTCCATCATCATTTGGAGCATATTTTAATAAATTAGGCTGTTTTTGCTTTGAAAAACAAACACTAGATCCAGGGGAAAAGGCAAGTTACACCCTGGTATTTTACTTAGATCCAGAATTAGTAAATGATCCAAAAACATCTAGAGTTGAAGATGTTACTATGTCATATACTTTTTTCTCATCTGAATATTATAAAAACGAAAAAAAAGAGAGTTAAAATAAATGTCTGCATCTGGTCAAAAACATGATTATCATTTAGTTGATCCTAGTCCTTGGCCTTTAGCTACATCTATAGCAACACTAGTTACAGCTGTTGGATCTGTTTATTATTTTCACAGTAAAGTTATGTGGGCGATGGTCCTAGGTTTTTTACTTATATTTTATTGTGCCTTTATGTGGTTCAGAGACGTTGTGATAGAAGCTGAGCATAAAGGTCATCATACACCTGTTGTTCAAATTCATCACAGATATGGAATGACATTATTTATTGCTTCTGAGGTAATGTTTTTTGTTGCATGGTTTTGGGCATACTTTGATGCAAGTTTGTTTCCAAATGAATTCATGGGAAATGTATGGCCACCAAAAGATATTGAAACTTTTGATCCATGGGACATCCCACTTATAAATACTCTTGTCCTACTTTTATCTGGTACAACAGTAACCTGGGCACACCATTCTTTATTAGAGGATGATAGAAAAGGATTTATAAATGGTCTAATCTGTACAGTAATTTTAGGAGCATTTTTTACGTTATTGCAAATATACGAATACCAACACGCCACATTTAGTTTTTCAGGTCACATTTATGGAGCTACATTCTATATGGCCACAGGGTTTCATGGTTTCCACGTTTTAGTTGGGACTATTTTCTTAGCGGTTTGCTTATGGAGAGGTAAATTAGGACATTTTACTAAAGAACATCACTTTGGTTTCGAGGCTGCTGCTTGGTACTGGCACTTTGTTGACGTTGTCTGGTTGTTCTTATTTGCAGCTATTTACATTTGGGGAAGTTAATAGTTCTTGAAAAATAAGCTATCTTTTTCAATCTTTGTATACTTTTTTATTTTAGTTTTTTTGGCATTAGGTACTTGGCAAATTATAAGACTGAACTGGAAGCTTGATTTAATAAATTCAATACACCAATCTTTAAAAAGTGATCCAGTAGAATTTAATGGAAGTAATCCAATTAACTTTAAAAAAATCAAATTTGAGGGAATATTAGATAATTCAAAAATAATTTATTTATATTCCTTAAATGAAAAAGGAGAGCCAGGATTTGATATTGTAAATCCAATAAGTATTAACAATAAAAGCTATTTAATAAATCGGGGTTGGGTTCCAAGAGATTTTAAATCTAAAAAGTATGTTTCAAATGAGAGTAAATTTGAGGGAGTTTTAAAATTAAAAAGTAAATTTAATTATTTCAAGCCAGATAATGATGTAAATAAGAATTACTGGTTCACTCTTAAAGATGAAGATTTATTGACCTATACAGGCAAAGAATTTTCTCCATTCGTTATCAACAATATTAGCAAGCAAGAAGGAATTTATCCTAAGTCAAAACAAATAGGAGCCAATATTTCAAACAACCACTTAAAGTATGCTCTTACATGGTTTTCATTAGCCGTTTCCATCTTTTTAATATATTTATATTTCAGAAAAAAAAATTATTGATGGAATATATAAGCACTAGAAACAATTCAAATCATTTTTCATTTAAAAAAGTATTTCTAAAAGGATTAGCTGATGATGGGGGTCTTTTTGTACCAAAGTCAATCAAACCATTTAGTAAAGATGAATTAAACAAACTAAGTGGTCTTAATTACAATGAATTAGCAGCCGAAATAATTTTCCCATTTATTGGTGATTTTATGACTAAAGAAGAATTAATTTCCACAGTATCAAAATCTTATTCAAATTTTAGAGCAGAGGATGTTGTAAAAATATCTGATTTAGGAAATTTAAAAGTTTTAGAACTCTACCACGGCCCAACACTTGCTTTTAAAGATATCGCAATGCAATTAATAGGAAATTTTTATCAATATCATTTAGGAAATGAGCAAAAAAAAATTAATATTATTGTAGCAACTTCAGGAGACACAGGTGCAGCTGCTATTGATGCTTTAAAAGGAAAAAAGAATTTAAATGTTTTTGTATTACATCCAAATAACAGAATTTCACCAGTACAAAGAAGACTGATGACAATTCATGAGGAGAAAAATGTATTCAATATTGCTATTGATGGGAACTTTGATGACTGTCAAAATCTGGTTAAAGCAATGTTTAATGATGAAAAATTTTCTAGCTCAATAAATATGTCAGGTGTTAATTCAATTAATTGGGCAAGAATTGTTGCTCAAGCTGTTTATTATTTTTATTCTTATTTTAAAATAGGCAATGAACAGCCCCTGTCTTTTTCTGTTCCAACTGGAAATTTTGGAGATATTTATGCTGGTTATTTAGCGAAGAAACTTGGTCTTCCAATTGATAAACTTATTGTAGCCACAAACAAAAATGACATACTTCATAGAGCAATTTCTGGAGGAGATTATACTCAAAAGAAAGTTGAGGAAACAAATACTCCTAGTATGGATATCCAGATAGCAAGCAACTTTGAGAGACTTTTGTACGATGTCAAAGACTGTAATTCAGACGTTACAAAAGATGTGATGAGTAAAATAAAAAACAATACTTATCAAATCGACAATAGTGATTTAGATGAAATAAAAAAGAATTTTACATCTGAGATGTTAGATGAGAACGAAACTATCCAAATGATAAAAGATATAAATAAAGAATATAAAGTTGTGGTTGACCCACATACTGCAGTTGGAATTGGTGCTGCAAAAAAACTTGGGCTAGAACAAAATTGTGTTGTTTTATCTACAGCACACCCATGTAAATTCCCAAAAGCAATAGAAGATGCAATCTCAAAAACTGAAGAATTACCAGATAGTCTTAAATATGTTTATGATAGAGAAGAAAAATTTGAGGTTATTTCAAATGATATAAATAAAGTTAAAGAATACGTAATAAACTCAATATGAAATTAAAAATAAAAGATCAAATCCCAGATATAGAAATTTTTCATTTAGCAGATGGTGAACCACAAACTAGTAAAATTAGAGATATATTAGGAAAAGGTAAAGTTGTTTTATTCGGATTACCTGGTGCCTTTACTTCTACTTGTTCAAAACTACATCTTCCTGGGTACGTAGCTAATGCTGATAAAATAAAAGCCAAAGGAATAGATAATATATTTTGTTTATCTGTGAATGATCCTTTTGTTATGAATGCTTGGGGAGAGGCAAACAATGCAGCTGGTAAAATTACAATGTTATCAGATCCGTATCTATTATTTACAAAAGCCATCGGTGCTGAAGTAGATAGAAATTCAAAAGGAATGGGTATTCGTTCAAATCGTTATGCTATGGTTATTCAAAACTTAGAAGTTATTAATATTCAAGTTGAGAAAGAGACTAAGCAATGCGGTTTATCTTCAGCAGAGGGAATATTAGATTTATTATAATCTATGAAAAAAGTTTTACTTTCATTCTTCTTAATTTTCTCTTTTTCAATTAATGCTTATGGGTGGGAAAAAGTTCCTATCCCTGATTATGTAAATAAAAAAACAAAATCTCCTTGGAATTTTTTCGATGATTTTGAGGATCAGAAATTAGGAAAAGTGAATCTTAAGAAATATGAAATAAATAATAAAGGAAAAGGAAACAAACCTTTTAAAATAAAACAAGATACTGATGGCAATAAGTTCTTAGAAATTACAGTTAAGCATGGTTGGAATAAATGTTGTGGAAGTTGGAATAATACTGAGAGAGCAGAGTTCCAAGTAAAAGGAAAAAAAACTTTAAATAAAGAAATATGGTATGGATTTAAAGCAAGACTTCCAAAGGATTTTAAGCACATTGATGACAGAGTACTAATAAATCAGTTTAAAAATAATTTTGATAATATGAAAAAAAGTCCTCTACTAGGCATTCGTTTTTATGAAAATGGAAATAAATTAGATCTTGGTGGAGACACCGGGGGAAGAGCAACAATAAAATGGAACAAAAAAGAACACAAAAAACATGCAATAAGGCATCAATATTTAAAAGTAAATGATAGTTGGGTATTAAATAAAATTAAAGAGAGAGATACAGATTATGGGAATGTTTCGACCTGTAATAATGAAAATAATTGCTCTGGTTGTGAAGAATATTTTACTCGGGGAATTTGTTGTTATGATCTTGACGGAAAGCCAATTTGGAAAAAAAAAGGTTATTTAAATTCAGGTGAGAAACCAAGTTTTTGTAACAAAATCAAAAAAATTAAAAAAAAATTCGAAGTTAATGAACTTGGAAAATGGACAACATTTAAAATCGGGATTAAAAATTCAAAAAAAGAAGATGGTTATGTTAAAGTCTACAAAGATAATAATTTAATTATGAACTATAACGGTATCACCTTTGACTGGAAAGGTAACTATTATAGTAGTTTAATAAGAATAGGCCTATATAGAAACTCTGATCCAAATGGGACGGGATACCCAGATCAATCAATACATTTTGATGATTTTATTGTTGTTTCAGATAAAAAAACTTTAGATAAATATTTAAATTAAAGGGGCAACTTGTAGCAAGGTTTGGTCATTACAGAGATAAAACTAATATTACTCAACAAATAATTTATGATAATATAGATATAGGTTATTTTGATTAATTTATATACATATTTTATATGAGAAAAATTTTATGGATTATAATTTTAATATTTTCTTTTTTTACAGCAAATTTATTTGCTCAAGATTTTCCTAAAAATGATCCCTTGCCCGAGGGGGTAATGTATAAAGGTGTTAATGAAGATCAGTGGAAAACAATTAAAAAAATTGGAGATCCATTAGACTGTCAAAAAAAACTATACAATTTTCAACAGGTAAAAAATTTTAAAGTTGTTAGTCCTAAAGATTGTGAAAATGACAAAAATTGTATTCAAAATGCACTTACAAAAAATAATAAAGTACGTCTATTGGAAGGCAAATATGAAATTTTTAAAACAATATTTTTGCACAATAAAATTCTTATTGGTGCAAAGAATGGAAATACATTTATAGACGCAAAAAATATACCATCAAAAAAAGGTGCTACCGCTATTATTGTTAACAATAGTATAATTGCAAATCTTAATGTCGAAAATTCACCAGATAACGGGGTTAGTTTGAGCTCTAAAAGTTCAGACAATAATATTGGCTCTTTAGTTTATAGAGTCAAGATTGGTAATTCAGGAGTTTTTGGTGAAAGTTATTCAGGAAAAGGTGTAAATATATATGGAGATAAGAACCAAAATCACTGCATCATTAGTGTTGAGGCATATAATGGTTTTAATCAAACTAGCACTAGTTTGAGAAAAAAAAGTAGGGAGAAGGGTGGAAATGCAGATGGATTTAGTATTAAGCATGGACCAACAAATATTACTTTAATTGACACTCATGCACATCACAATAGCGATGATGGTTACGATTTTTGGGGCGCAGGAAACAAGGAAATTTGGAGCAGTTTAGGAAAAACAAAAAAAGATCCAATTATTAGAATTTTTTATAGTAGTGCTATAAAAAATGGAAAACATCCCATTGGAATAAATGGTGACGGTCAGGGATTTAAGTTAGGTGCAAATTCTGGAAAGAAGTATAAAACAAAAGACTATGGTGCTAGGTTAATCTATGGCTCTGCTTCTTGTTTAAATAAGCATAGAGGTTTTGATAAAAATGTATCAAAGGCAAAAATGATATTGTTTGGAAATGATGCCAAAAAAAACAAAAAAAATTATGAAAAATTATCTAATAAGAAAATTAAAAATGACAAATATTTACTTAAGTGCGCAATGTTTTTTAAGTGATTAATGTTATAATTGCAACTGCCTTATCAACTTAATTGTTTCAAGGATATAAATTTAGAAAAATGTTAAAGATAGTATTAATAACAATTTATTTACTGTTTAGTTCATCAATAGTTAAGAGTGATTCAAAAATAAATATAACTGTAAAAGAAAGTACCGACTTTACTGGAAAAGAATTTAAACGTAATGAAGAAGGTTGCGGATTAAGAAAAAACCAAAAAGGTAACCGAGACGAGGAGTCTGTTTTAAATATCTTTAATTCAAAGAATTCTACAATTAAAGGCGGTATATTTGAATGTAGTCTTCAAAATGTAATATATGCCAAATGGAACAGAAATTTAATTATATCATCAGTTAATGCGAGCAAAGGTTCAGATAATGCTTTTGAAATTAGAAATTCAAAAGCAATAATTAAAGATAGTAAATTTTCTTTCTCGCCTCAAAATAAGTGCGTTGAAGCCGAAAATGGATTGCTTGTTTTTTACAATAATATCTTGGAAAATTGTAAATTGGGATTTGATATAGAAAAAACTGATAGTTCAGAATTTACAGCTGTCATTTTTTTAAAAAATCAATTTATATCTATCAGACACGATGCTTTCAATTGTCACGACAGATATGACAAAAAAGCAAATAAAGTTTATTTATTTTTAAAAGACAACACCTTCAAAAAAAAAGGGAAAGATTTCCGAAAATTTGGAAAGTATAGCAATTGTAAGAAAAAATTTAAAATCACCAGAGAATTAGAGGATGCTGTACTTAATTCAGATTTTGAAAGAATTGATATTTTAGTTCGAGCAACTATAAAAAATAAAAGTTAATTTTTTAAAATAACAGTGTAGGATTATTACGGGTATCCTGTTACACTTGCACCTAAATTGTAGCAGAGGACCTTGCCAATAAATCCACTTCATTATTAAGTTTATCTGTTGAATGTGCTTTTACCCAACTCCATTTAATATCAAAAGTATTTGATAGATTATCTAATTCAGTCCAAAGTTCTTTATTCTTAACTTCTTTTTTATTTGCTGTTTTCCAACCATTTTTTTTCCAATTATGTATCCATTCAGTTATTCCAGATTTTACATATTTTGAGTCTGTAAATATTTCAACTTTGCTCCCTTTTGGAATTTTTTTTAAAGCTTTAATCGGCGCGAGTAATTCCATTTGATTATTTGTTGTTTCTTTTTTGCTTCCTTTAATTTGAGTTTTCTTTCCATTTTCAATAATAATTGCAGCCCAACCACCATTTCCTGGATTTCCAATACATGAACCATCTGTGTAGATTTTAATCATCAAGAATAATCCTTAAATGAACTTAGATTTCTATGAAAGTTTAACTTATCTATATACTCCTTTGGATCTTTAATTTTAATGATAGCTTGTCTAGGAGTATTTAAATAATCATAAGATCTAGTTAAGAGATATCTTAAAGCTGATCCTCTACACAAAGTATTTAAATTTTTTTTTTCAGTTTCACTTAATTTTCTAACAGATTGGTAGCCCTTTAATAAATTTGAAGATCTTTTTTTATCTAATACAAATTTTCTATTTTTCTTTTTAAAGCATAAAGCATTTACGCAGGTTGCTAATTCATAAGATAGAAAATCATTAGCTGAAAAATAAAAATCTATAAATCCATGAAATTTGCCTTTTTTGAAAAAAATATTATCAATAAATAGATCGCTATGAATTATTCCATTTGGCATTTTTTTAGGCCATTTTTTTTTTATATCTCTCAAATCATCTTTCATTAAATCTTTTAAGTTTTTAGATAATTTATTAATTTTATTGTCTATTTTATTTAGAATTGATCCCCATGAATTTATCGATAGAGAATTTTTTCTATATAATTTCAATTTCTTTGAAGCTTTATGAAGAAGCGCAGCATTTTTTCCAACTACAAAACAATCCTTGTTGTTTAGTTGTTCTTTATCTTTTCCTTCCAAGAAACTTACAATACAAGCTTTTTTATTTTTTAAATCAAATAAATATTTGCCTTTTTTGTCTTTTATGGGAATTGGACATTTTACTTTTAATCTAGATAGACCAGACATAAGATTTATAAAAAATGGGAGATCTTTTTTCTGAACTCTTTTTTCATAAATAGTTAAAATGTATTTGTTTTTCTTTGTCTTCAAAAGGAAGTTGGTATTTTCAATACCTTTTTTTATACCTGAATAATTTTCTATTTTTCCAATATTATATTTCTTTTCGATAAATTTTATCTGCTTATTATTAATTTTAGTATAAACAGCCATTAATTTAATTTTCCAGGAATTTTAAAAGTAATATTTTCTTTTACGATTTCAACTTCTTCTATGTTGACAGTAAATTGATCTTTTAACTCCGCTATAAACTTTTCAACAAGTATTTCTGGCGCTGAAGCACCTGATGAAATTCCAATTGTGTTACATTCTTTTATCTTATCTATAGGTACTGGGCTTTCTGAGTGTATTAACTCAGCGGAATTGCAACCAGAGTTTTTAGCAACTTCAACTAATCTTACAGAGTTAGATGAATTTCTACTTCCTATTACAAAAAACATATCACATTTATCTGCTATTTCTTTAACTGCTGATTGTCTATTTGTTGTTGCATAACATATGTCATCTTTTTTAGGCTCTTTAATATCTGGGAATTTAGATTTTAGAGCTGCAATTATATCTTTGGTATCATCTACAGAGAGTGTTGTTTGAGTTATGAAAGATAGCTGTTTATTTGAGATATTTTCATACTTATTTGCATCCTCAATATTTTCTATTAAATCTATTGAACCTTCAGGCAATTGACCCATAGTTCCTATGACTTCTGGATGGTTTTTGTGTCCTATTAATAATATATGATGTCCTTGTTTATTTAAGTTTTCCGCTTCTCTATGAACTTTAGATACTAAAGGACACGTTGCATCTACAAACATCATATTTAAATTAGAAGCTTCCTCTGGAACAGATTTTGGAACTCCATGTGCTGAGAATATAACTGGTCTGGATTTATCCTTAATTTCATTTAATTCTTCAACAAATATCGCTCCTATCTTTTTTAAACTTTCTACAACATGTTTGTTATGTACAATTTCGTGTCTTACATAAACTGGAGCACCAAATTTATCTATACTCTTTTTTACAATTTCAATTGCTCTATCAACTCCTGCACAAAATCCTCTTGGCGCAGCTAAATAAATTTTTAAATTTTTGTTACTCATTTTCATCCTCTTTAAAAAACGGAATTAAAAATACTATACAAGCAATAAAAAAAAACAGGCTTCCAAACATGGACCAAAAATTTCCTACACTTGAGATGATGAAACCAATTGAAGATATAATGAATAATATCCATCCAATTAGATTTATAGTTTTATTTTTCATTTTTTTTCTACCATGAATTCAAGTAAAATATGAGGAAAGGTCAATGAAGCCAATCCAACAAATATTATTTTAATAATACTTTCATCTATACCAAATTTTTCTGAAATAAAATAAAAAACTATTAAATACATTATTGCTGTAATTACTGTAAGTGGAATAATTTTTCGTAAAAAAATAGGAAATCCTTTCATCAGATTTTTATTTATTTCACTAATTAAACTTAGTGAGTGTCTTATAGAATGAAGAAAGCAGAAATAAATTGTGAAAGCCAATATAGGGTTAAAAAAATAGTTTAAAATAATTATTGAAAAACTATCTAAAAAAAGAATTGATCTTAAATCATTATTATTACCTCTATATATAACAAAATTACTTAGCACTGATAATATAACTAAAGGAATTAAAAAATTATTAGCTACAAAGTTTTCGTCTATTGAAAAATTTAACATTTTAAAAATTTCGATTGTCTCAGCTTTATGAAACAGCAATGGCGCTGAAATAACTAATGATCCTTTAATAAAATAAAAAATTTCTAAAAAGTTAACATTTTTTGTTTCGATAAAGTCACTATCCTCCTTACCAAAATGATACGCTGCAACTATTAAAAAAAGCGAAAGCAACAATATTGGACTTAAAATCCAAATTAAAATAACAAAAATAGCAATACCTATATAAGTTATATAGAACACTTCTGTATTTTTAATTTTATAAATTTTTAAAAGTTTTTTACCCTTTTCATGATCCAGCGCACCGTGAGAGATACCAATTGTAAGAATTAAAAAAAAACTAAAAAGTATAAACGAATTATCTCTCAATACCTCAAAGGCAGAAAAAAAAATACAGATATTAAAAAAAATAATAGAATGAAAAAAATTTATTTTGTTGATCATTATTTAAATACAGCTTTAATAAAAGTCCATTTCGGCATCTTTAATATAATGGATAAGTCCTCAAAAATATTACTTTTATTGGAAAGGAAATTTATTACTGTTTTTGACTTGCTTTTAAACATTTTGAAGAAAATATTTGGCATGATTTCTGGCTTATCAGCTAGGACTTTTAAAAAAACATTATCTAAAAACTTATACTTACTTTTTATATCGAAAGCTCTAGTTTGAGTTATTTTATCAATGTTTTGGGTAATATATTCTGCTTGTTCTTGAATATTTAGGAAAGTATAGCCAGTACTCAAACGTGTCATACCTCCTGCAGTTCCAATATTAATCGTAGTTTTATCGTTTTTAAATTTTGGATAGAATAATGGTATAGCTCCGACTTCTTTGTAATTAATTTTATATTTTTTTAATTTTAAAGTGTTTTCAATGTAATCAGTAATTTGTTTATCATAATTTTTTTCACTATCATCTTCCATTTTTGAAAGCCACGTAGTTTCGATTAAAGCTGATTTCTTTGAATAGGGCAGTGTATAGAAAAAATGAACACTTTTTTTTTGATCACAATCGAAGTCCATTAAATTCATTATTTGATCATCAAAAAAATCTTTTTCCGTTTCAATCTCAACGCCTTGAAAGTGTTGCCATAAATTAGAGTCTTTATTCTTAAGATTTGGTAAACTGTTAAATAAAATTGCGTTTTCAGTATTTACCTCACTAATATCTTTAAAGAATTGAATATTAGGATTTTTATTGATTTTATTTAAAATCTTCTTGTAGAATAATCCACTATCAATACTTTCGTAAGGAGTTTCTTTACAATTTTTATATTCAACATTACCTTTGAAATTGATTGTATAATCTTTCCATCTTTTTTTTACACAGTCATCAAACTTGTGAGGTACTGTTTTCCAGTATGACCAAGTTTTATCTCTTTTATAATCATCTCTTTTTTCAATAATTGCTAAAGTCTTATTTTTAAGTTTATCGTGATACTCTAGCTCATAAGCCAATGTTAAGCCTGCACAGCCGCCTCCAATAATTATGTAATCAAAATCTTTCATCATACTCAATATCTTGCATTATTATCTCATGTTCTTTTATTGTAAGTTTTTTATCTTCTTTTACAAAATATAATTTAATTAAATCACCAATAGATAGCACTGTATGTAAGACTTTTCCCAAATTGTTTACATAAATTTTTCCTGATTTATTATAATTTTCTAAGTTTCCTTTTTTTAAGATTTCATTTCCAATTTGTCTGTATACTCGTCTTGCAACTAAAATCGAAAATCTTAAAAAGAATGGAATTTTTTTAATTGATATAAAAGAATTATTATAAAATTTGTCAGCGATTTTTAGAATTCTTTTAATTTCATCAAAATTCTTTTTTATATAAAACCTATTATTGCTTTCATCTTCAATAACATCTCTTGAAATATTAGTTAATTGCATTGCAATACCTAAGTCAATCGCTCCTAAAAGTGCTGATCTTTCTTTGACATTTAAAATTTTTGCCATCATTACTCCAACTGTTCCAGCCACTCTATATGAATAAACATATAGATCTTTGTCAGTGTTGATTTCTACTTTTGATTTTATATCAGCCTCGACGCCATCGAATAAATCATCAATTATTTTTTGTGATATTCCAAATTTATTTATTAAAGCCCACATATTTTTAATTATTTGGTTATTTTCATTTTTTAATTTGAAATCTTCTTTGAAAGTATTGAAATTTTTTAACCTCGTATCAAGATCACCTTTTTCATCTGCTATATTGTCTATGTATCTACAAAAATCGTACAAATTAGAGCAATCAGAGTAGACTTGTTTTGGTAAAAAGAAACCTGCCCAATTAAAAGATTTAGCGTATATCGACAAATAATTTTGTTCATTCATTACAAAATTTTATCTAAGACCTTTGCAGATGATAGGACCCCTGGAACACCAGCCCCAGGATGAGTGCCTGCTCCAACAAAATATAAACCGTCATAAACCTCCGATTTGTTATGAAATCTAAAGTATGCTGATTGAGAAAATTTGGGCTGAATTGAAAAACCCGAGCCATATTTTGTATTTAACTCATTTTCAAAATAATCAGGGGTTAAATAAAAATCATCTACAATATTTTCTCTTAAATTTGGTAATAAACTTTTTTCCATTTTATCTATTACAAGTTTTTTTAGATTCTCACCTTCGACTGACCAGTCTATTCCTGATTTATTATTAGGCACAGGCACTAATACATAAAAGCAATCATGGTCTTTTGGTGCCATACTCGCGTCAGTCGCGGTAGGCCTATGTAGGTAATAGCTTATATCGTTATTTAATTTTTTGTTTACAAATATATCATCCAAGTGTTCTTTGTACTTATCGCCAAACTTTATAGTATGATGTTCAACATTTTCGTATTTTTTCTTTGTTCCAAAATAATAAACAAACAATCCCATTGAATATTCCATTCTATTTATCTTCCAATTAAATAAGGTGTTATATTTTTGATTATTTAGCATTTTTGAATAAACACCGGGAGGATCTGCATTACAAACTACGTTATCTGCTTTAATTTCCTCATCTTCACTTGTCACAACCCCGACAACTCTTTTATTTTCTGTAAGCAAGTTTTTAACTTCTTTACCTTTAATAATTGTAACATCTTCTTCTAACATCAATTTTTCAAAACCTTTAATGATTTGTCCCGTTCCACCCATAGAATAATGAATTCCCCATTTTTTTTCTAAATACAAAATTAATCCATATATAGAGGTTGTAGTAAAAGGGTTCCCACCCACCAATAATGGGTGCATACTAAATAGTCTTCTTAGTTTTTCATTTTCAATAAAACCACCAACCAAAGAATAAACAGATTTATAACTTTTTAAACTTAGCAACGCAGGAATTTGTTTAAACATAAATGAAGGTTTATTAAATGGCACATCTGATAATTCTGAATAACCCTTATCAAATATTTTTTTTGTAAATTTAAGTAAATTTCTGTAACCCACAACATCTTTATGATTAATTGTTGCAATCTGTTCTTCCATTTTCTTTTCATCTGCTGAATAATCAAAATGGCTTCCATCTTCAAAAACAAATCTGTACCAAGTATCCAAATTTTTTATTTTTATGTAATTATCTGGATTTTTATTAAAAAGTTTAAAAATTTCATAAATTAAATAAGGAGCGGTTATTACAGTTGGTCCACCATCATAAGTGAACCCATTACTTTTAAATACTCTCGCTCTTCCACCTAAATCTTTTTGTTTTTCAATTAAAGTAACTTTATGACCTTTTGCTCGAAGTCTGAGAGCGGCCGCCATACCACCAAAACCTGATCCAATTACAATGGAATTCATATTTCTTAATTTACATTATTTTTATAAAATTTGATAAACTATCTTAGTTTAAGAACTGATTTTCTTTAATTCTGTCTTTGTTTCTTCAAGATTTTTATTAAACAGGTTATCAAGTTTAGACTTATCAACAGATGTAGTAATAATTTTTTTTACAGATTCTACAGCAATATTAATTGATGTATCTTTAATTTCTTTAATGGCATTATCCTTCATTTGAGAGATTTTAGTTTCTGCTAGACTTTTCTTGAGTTCAGCTGATTTATGAAATTTATCATTCATTTCAATTACAAATCTTTCAGTTTCATCTTTTGACTGCTGCATAATCTTTTCACTCTCAATTTTTGCAGTATCCAGCTTCTTTTGCGCCTCATCCAATAGTCTTTTAGATTCAGCTCGCAGTTTTTCACTTTCATCAATTTCATTTTTGATATCAGTAATCATTTTGCTTAATAAATTATTAACATTTTGCGGAACTTTTAAATAAATTAGCGCTCCAAAAAATATTACAAAAGATACTGCTACCCAAAATGTTGCATCAAATGCCATTATGTTTTTCCATTTCTTTTTTAGAAAGATCTTCAACTATGGCTGAAAGACTACTTTTATTTATATCTTCACCAATTAATTGTTTAACTAGATCGGAAGATGTCTCAATTGCAATTTTAGTAACTTTCTCTTGAGAAGTTTTTTTTAATTGGTCTATTTCTTCTTCAGCTTTTATTATTTCTTTTTCGATATCCTTTTCTAAAGATAATCTTTTATTGTTTATATCGTCCAAAACTTTTTGTCTTTCACTATTAAAGAAGTTTTTTGCTTCGACTTTTGTATCATTGATAATTTTATCAAA
Organism: uncultured Pelagibacteraceae bacterium; assembly: GCA_902537055.1. GTDB lineage: Bacteria > Pseudomonadota > Alphaproteobacteria > Pelagibacterales > Pelagibacteraceae > Pelagibacter. The sequence goes on along the minus strand of CACAZW010000003.1, from coordinate 78,469 downwards.
TTCTTTAACTTTTTTTTCAGTTTCTTCCCGTTGCTTGTCTGCAGTTTCGATATTCTCTAAAATTTGTGATTTTCTGGTTTCAAGATTGTTACTAATCTTTGGTAGTATGAACTTAGATAAAATTATAAACAATAATCCAAAAGTAAGTACTAACCAAAAAATTTGAGATATCCAAAACTCGGGATTAAGCTGGGGCATACCTCCACTCTCAGCACTTTGAGCGCTATAAGTAAAGATAAGACTTAAAGCAAAAAATTGAAAAATTATCTTTTTCAACATTAATTAAAACGCGAAAAGAATAATTAATGCAACAACTAATCCAAATAAACCAGTCGCTTCCGCTAATGCAAAGCCTAATAGCAAGTTTGGAAACTGCTTTTGAGCTGCAGATGGATTTCTCATTGCACCTGAAAGATAATTTCCAAAAATTATCCCAATTCCAACTCCTGCACCTGCAAGTGCAATTGCTGCTAGTCCTGCTCCTATCATTTTTGCTGCTTCTAATTCCATTATATCCTCCTTATGTTAATTAATGGTGTAAATTTAATGCATCATTCAAATAGATACATGTTAAAATTGCAAATACATATGCTTGAAGAAAAGCAACTAATATCTCCAAACCTGTTAATGCAACTGAAAAACCTAGTGGTAGCCAGCCCCCAACAATTCCTAAGCTAACTACGAAACCTCCAAAAACTTTCATCATCGTATGGCCTGCCATCATATTTGCAAACAATCTTACTGATAAACTAATTGGTCTACTTAAGTATGAAATTATTTCTATAACAACTATTAATGGCAATAAAACCATTGGAACTCCACTTGGCACAAAAAGTTTTAAGTATCCAAGACCATGTTTAATAAATCCAATTATTGTTACTCCTATAAATATAAATGCTGCCAATACAAAAGTTACAATGATGTGGCTAGTGACAGTAAAAGAGTATGGTATCATCCCAAACATGTTACAAAATAAAACAAACATGAATAAAGAAAATATGAAAGAAAAGTAAGGCTTAGCTTTCGATCCAGCTGTATCACTTATCATTTTTGAAATAAAAGAGTAACTTAGTTCGGCAAGTAATTGAATTTTATTTGGTATGATAGATCTCTTCGTGCCTAAATTAAAAATAATTAATATTGCTAGTGAACTTATGACCATAAACAAACTCGCGTTTGTGAACGAAATATCTATGTTATTTATTTTAATTTCTGGGCCAATTCGGTAAACGTTGAATTGGTACATTGGATTTGCTGCCATTTTCCTACTATTTTTGCATTTTTTTTGCTGATCTAATAACGTTCATAATTCCAGCTACTACACCAATAAAAAAAAATATTAAAATTAACCAGGGTTTAGTACCAAACCAATTGTCTAAAATAAACCCAATAATTGTCCCAACAGCCACTGCAGATACCAATTCCGTGCTCATTTTGAAGGCTGATCCCATACTTGAGCCTTTATTTTCCTTTTCAGATTTTTTGTCTTTATCGGTTTTATTTTTTGCAATTTTTAGGCGAGTTTTAAACTGGTCTTCATCCATTATTAAGCAACCATACTCTCTGCTTTTTGAAGATCTACAGCAACTAGTTGGCTAATTCCTTTTTCTGGCATTGTTACGCCGTATAGTCTGTCCATTTTAGACATGGTTAGAGCGTGGTGAGTTACAATAATAAATCTTGTAGATGTAATTTTAGTTAGTTCCGTCAAAAGATTGCAAAATCTTGTTACATTCGCATCATCTAGAGGTGCATCTACTTCATCGAGAACACATATTGGAGCTGGATTAGTAAGAAACACTGCAAAGATTAAAGATAAAGCAGTCAGGGCTTGTTCACCTCCAGATAATAAAGTTATTGATTGCAATCTTTTTCCTGGTGGACTTACCAACATTTCTAATCCTGCATCTAAAGGATCATCAGAGTCTACTAGTTCTAGTTTTGCACTACCTCCATTAAATAGTTTGGTATAAACTTCATTGAACTTTCTATTCACTTTTTCAAAAGCATCTAGAAGTCTTTCCCTACCTTTCTGATTGAGTTCAGTAATACTTTCTTTTAACTTTATAATTGCAGTTACTAAATCTTGTCTATCTTTTTCCATTTTCTTAATTTCATCTTCATATTTTGAAGTCTCTTCGTCTGCTCTTAAGTTAACTGAGCCTAATTTTTCTCTTTCTCTTTTTTTTTCATCAAGCAATTCCTCTTGTGTTACTGTATCTGGATATTCAGATGCATCTTTTAAATTTGAAAAATTAAGTATCTCATCTTCTTTTAAATTAAGTTCTGTTGATACTCTTTCTAACAAATCATTTCTTCTTTTATTCAAACCTTCGATTGTTGCTCCAGAGCTTGCTTTTCGCTCTCTTATTTCAATAGACTCTTCCTTTGTTGTATTAAGATTGCTTCTTAATTCGTTAATCTCTTTATCTAGTTCATCTATTAATATTTCATTATCACTTTTTTCCTTTTCAGAAATTCTTAAACTTTCAGATATTTGTCCTTTTCTTTCAGCTTGTGTTTGAGGTTGTTTTTCTAGGCTATACAATTTTTTTTGTTGAGTATCTTTTCTACTATTTAATTCATTAATCATTTTTTCAGAATTTACTAATAAGTTTTTCCAACTTTCTATTTCTTGATCAATTATTTTAATTCTTTCACTTCTCTTAATTGATTCTTTTTTAATATTTTGATTTGTACTAAACGCTTCAGCATATTCTTCCTGTAGATTTTTGATTTCTTCGTTTTTCTTAGTTACTGTTATCGCTAAATCGTCATCATGCATTTCATTAATTTTCATTTTTAAAAATGAAAGATTTATTTTGCATTCATCTATTAAATTAGTTGCACCATTGATATTATTCTCTGAGAGCATTTCTTTTGCTTTATCTAACTGCTCGCTTGCTAAATCAATAGTTTCTGAATTCTTTTTTAGAGTATCAAGTTTTAGATTTTCTAGTATTCTCTCTAACTTATCTTGCTCATCTTTTAATTTACTTTTTGCATTTACAAGATCTAAACCAGACAGTTTTTCAGTTTCATAATATTTTGAGTCAACTGTAATTAAATTTTCTTTTTCTTCTCTAAGTCTTTTTTCATTAGAGTTTGCATCAATGATTATGCTTTTTTCTCTAACAATATCCTCATCTATTACACTTAAAGCCTTTCTAATTGATTGTATTTCATCATTAACCCTGTCTTTTTCTTCATCTAAGCTCTTTAACTCTAAATTTAATCTTTGTATTTTTGACAAGTTTTCTTGATTTTTTTCTCTTATAGGATTTACATTTTTATTCTTTTCAATAATTTTCATGCTTAAATCCTCTAATTTATCATTGAAGGACTTAACTTGATCATCAGCCTCATTATTGATCTCGTTTTCTACTTTAATTTGATTATCAATTTCTAAAAGACGTAAATAATATAAACCTGCCTCAACTTTTTTTATTTCTTCAGAAATAGATTTATATTTTGCAGCCTCTTCAGCTTGCTTTTGCAAATTTGCTAATTGTCTTTCCTGTTGTCTTCTTAATTCATCTGCCCTTTTTAAATTATTTTCTGCAGCGCCTAATCGTAATTCTGCTTCGTGTCTTCTAACATGTAAACCTGCTATACCTGCTGCTTCTTCTAAGATAGCTCTTCTATCAGAAGGTTTTGCCGTGACCAATGCTCCAATTCTACCTTGACTAATAATCGAAGGTGAATGAGCACCTGTTGATAAATCTGCAAAAAACATCTGAGCATCTTTAGCTCTAACTTCTTTCCCATTTATATAAAATTTTGAGCCCTTATCTTTTTCTATTTTCCTTCTTATTTCAATTTCATCGAGCTCATTATATTGTAGAGGACCATCTTTATTGTCATTTGACAAGCTTACTAAAACTTCTGCAATATTTTTTGATGGTTTGTTTGAAGTTCCGGAAAATATAACATCTTCCATTCCTGAACCTCTCATACTTTTTGCTGATGTCTCACCCATACACCATCGCAACGACTCCACTATATTTGATTTACCACAACCGTTTGGACCAACTATCCCAGTCAAACCTTCTTCAATCAGGAAATTTGTTTTTTCAGCAAAAGACTTAAATCCATTTAGTTGGATTTTTTTAAATTCCATTCACTGACTTATATCAGTTTTTCTATGTATTTTTTTAATTTTTTGTAGTTTGAGTGATTTTCAAACTTTTTTCCATTAATTATGACTGTAGGAGTAGCATTCACTTTGTACTTTTTAACACCTTCGATTCGGTCTTCTAAAATATGATCCTCTATTTTTTTATTCGCCAAGCACTTATCAAAATCAAGATTATATTCAGTATTATCAATAAATTTTTTCATTGCTTGATTTGCCTCTAATTCATTTTTTCCTTTTATCCACTTATCTTGATTTAAATATAAATGATGCAAAATTTCATGCTCACCATCATTTCTACAATGCGCTAATTTAGTTGCATTAAATGCAATGATGTCTAATGGAAAGCTTTTAAATTCTATTGAAATCAATCCTTTATCAATAAAATCTTCTTTTAATTTAGGATATATATTTTTATGAAAATTTGCACAATGACTACAAGTTAAAGATTCAAAAACCATTAACTTAACTTTAGAGTCTGCACTTCCAACTAAAATTGGTTTAACTTCAGAATTAGCATTGATGAAATTAAAAAAAATTAAAATTGAGATAAAAATTATTTTTTTCATTTTATTTTAAAATGTTTACTTAGCTTTAAAAGTGAATTTTTTATTTTGTCATTTTTAATATTATTTATGCTCTTTATATGTTTATTTTTTGTCGCATTAATAGCTGTATTTTTATGGCTTTCTTCAATTTTTCCGTCAAATGTATTCAATTTAATGTCATCTAAAACATGATAGCCAAAAAAAATATTAATTTTTTTTATTATTTCTTTTTTAGAATACTCAACGTCAACTTCATTTCCCCTCTTTACTAAAATATTTAAACGACTTCCCGATAACTTATTTGAACTTTTGTACGATTTAGGAAAGCTTACCTTAAATAAATCTTTACCTACTAAATATTTCCAATTGTCTAAAGTTTCATTATAAATTTTACCTTTTTTACTAATTATTCTTTTTGCTTCTGTGGGTAAAGTATCTTTAAAAGATCTTAAACCTTGAATGGAATTATATCTCTGCTTAGTATTATGTTTTTGACTCATATGAATAATAAAAATATACCAAATAAAATTCTACATTGGTACGATAATAATAAAAGAATTTTACCTTGGAGAAAAAAAGTTTCTCAGAAACAAAAAGAATATTTTACGTTTGTTAGTGAATTTATGTTGCAGCAAACTCAAGTAAAAACTGTTATTCCTTATTTTGAAAAATTTGTAAAACAAATTCCAACCTTTCAATCATTGGCAGATGTTGATGAAAAAATCTTAATGAAACATTGGGAAGGCCTTGGTTATTATTCAAGAGCAAGAAATCTAAAAAAAAGTGCAATTAAAATTCTTAAAGATTTCAACGGTAAGTTGCCAAAATCTTATGAAAAGTTAATACAATTACCAGGTGTTGGTGAATATACATCTAAAGCAATAATGTCTATAGCATTTAACATTAAAACTATCCCTTTAGATGGAAATATCGAGAGAATTCTTAAAAGAACTCTCTATTTAAAAAAGCAGAATGAAATATCCAAAGATTCTCTAAAAACAAAAATTAATTTTTTTGGACTGTCCGATCGTGCTAGTGATTACTCACAAGCAATTATGGAATTAGGTGCTTTAATTTGCAAACCAAAAAATCCAAGTTGCAAAGAATGTCCATTAAGTAAAAATTGTATATCTTTAAAAAAAAATGATTTTGAATTAACTAAAATTAATAAAGTAATAAAAACTAAATATTTTGAAGCGACTATCTACAAAAAACAAAATAATTACTTATTGGTTAAAAATGATAAATTTAAATTTTTAAAAAATATGCCAATTTTTCCTATGACTGAAGTTCGAGAAAGTAAGTATAATTATTCAAATAATAAAAAAATTAATATAAAATTATCTAATATGGAAATGAAAATTTTGTTAAATAACTCAAAAAGACCTCCAAAGATTAAAAATAAAATATTAATTAAAAAAGATAAATTAAGCTCAGAAATAATTCCATCATTTACTAAAAAAATATTTTATACCATCTCAAAATCTGAATGAAAAAAGTTGCAATTGTTGGAGCTGGTATATCTGGTTTGTATCTTGCAAATGAATTAAACAAAAACACTGAAATAGACTATAAAATATTTGAAAAAAAAGATCACCTCAATTTAAATGAAGGTTATGGTATTCAACTTTCAGTTAATAGTATTAATTTGTTGAATAAAATTGGATTTAAAAATATTTCAGCATCAGACGTTTATTATCCAACAAAAGTTAATTTTTTCCAGGCTAATAATATTAAAAAAATTTGTGAAATTGATTTAAAGCAATTCAATAATGTAAATGACCGTTACACAACACTTAAAAGATCAACATTAATAAAGTTTTTAATTGATAATATCCCTGAGGAAAAAATTCAATTTAAAGCCGATATTCAAAATATTGAATATAATGAAAAAATAAAGATTTCCTGGGATAATAATAACGAAAGTTTTGATTATATTGTAATTGCTGACGGTGTTTTTTCAAAATTAAAATCCCAAATATCTAATAATCATTTAAATCCAATTTTTAATGGCAACATTGCTTTAAGGGCGAATTTAAAACAACATGAAAAAGATAATATTTCTGTTTATATGGGGTCAAATTTTCACTATGTAACTTATCCTGTAAATCAAAAACTCGAATATAATTTTGTTGCTATAATTAAAAAGAAACTAACTACTAAAGAAATTGAAGATAAAAATATTCTTAATTCAGAAACATTTATAAAATCTTTAAAAGACTTTATTTCAAAAAATTCTTTTATAAATTCGGAAAGTTTAGCAAATATAAAGTGCTTTCCTGTATTTGTGAGCACTGAATTACCCACACTAAAATATCAAAATACTTATTTGAGTGGAGATGCTTTATTTGCTTTTCCACCTTCTTTTGCACAAGGTGCTTCTCAAAGTATTGAAACAGCAAATGGTATTTTAGAAAATATTACAAGTTCAAATAGTATTTATAAAGATAAGGTTAGTAAAATATTACTAGTAAATAAAAGATCAAAATTAAACCATTTTGCCTTCCATTTAACTAATCCAATAATAATATTAATTAGAAATATTGTTTTGAAATTTTTATCAAAAAATAAAAAATTTCTAGAGGGTTATCTTGGAAAAATTTATAGAAATTAAGTAGTTGGTCTTAGTCTTTGCCTCAAATCATCAATTGGTTTGAGTGAATTACCTGATTTATAATACCAAAAAGTCCAACCGTTACAGCTCTCAGCACCTAATATTTGTGCAGCAACTTTATGAATTGATCCTTCTGATTTCCGATATTTGATACTACCATCAATCATAATTTTCGCATTGATTTGTTTTTTTTGATCAAAAATTTCAGAACCAGGTTTAATAATTCCTAATTCAACCAAAGATCCAAATGGCACTCTTGGTTTGGATCTATTATTTTTTATAGTATCTAAATATTCATCTTCTATAATTTTTGTATTTTTAATTCTTTTACTTGCAGCTTCAAAATAGTTTTTTTCTTTTTCTATCCCAAAATAATTTCTACCTAACTTTTTTGAAACTACAGCAGTTGTTCCCGTACCGAGAAACGGGTCCAATATTAAATCGCCTTTATTAGACGATGCTAATATAATTCTGTGCAATAAAGACTCTGGCTTTTGCGTAGAGTGAACTTTATTACCATTATTTTTAAGTCTTTCTTTTCCATTACATATAGGTAAATTCCATGTAGATCTCATCTGTAAATCATCGTTTAAACATTTAAGTGATTGATAATTAAAAGTATATTTTGAGCCTTCACTTTTTGATGCCCATATAAGTGTTTCGTGCGCATTCGTAAAACGTGTTCCTCTAAAATTTGGCATAGGGTTATTTTTGTTCCAAATCACATCATTTAGTATCCAAAAACCTAAATCTTGCATTTTTGAACCAACTCTAAAAATATTATGATAACTTCCTATGACCCATATAGATCCATTTTTTTTTAAAATTCTTTTACATTCTTTAAGCCATTGAACTGAGAACTCATCATAACTTTTAAAACTATCAAATTTATCCCACGCATCGTCTACAGCATCGACTTTAGATCTATCGGGTCGACTTAATTCTTTTTTCAGTTGAAGGTTGTAAGGTGGATCTGCAAATATCAGATCAAAACTTTCAGCCGGAATTTTTTTTAATTCCTTAATACTATCTCCATTAATAATTTTATTTTTTATATCTGAAATGATCATTTTATATTTTTGAATTAGACTCCAGTCAGGAGTCTACGTCAACCTGTGATTGAATTTATTGATTGATAATTGTTATGATTATTATTTAAGACTCAATATCTTGTGTATTGGTTGGAAGGTTTTTCTATGAAATCTAGTCACTCCAAATTTTTTAATAGCTTTAATATGATCCTTAGTTCCATAACCTGAATTATTATCCCATCCGTATTTCTTAAAAGTAAAAGACATCTTTTTCATTAGCTTATCTCTTTCAACTTTAGCAATAATCGATGCGGCTGAAATTTCAGGAATTTTTTCATCACCTTTTACAATAGTTTTAATTATATAATTTTTTAAGTCTGGTGGTTTATTACCATCTATTAAAACTTTTTTAGGTTTCAATTTGAGTTTCTTAATTGCTCTTTTCATTGAAAGTAGGCTAGCATTTAAAATATTAATTTTTTCAATTTCCTTTATTGATGCAGATCCTAACGCCCAAACTGAATTTTTTTTTATATACTTAGCTAAAGTTTCCCTCTGAATTTTGTTAAGTTTTTTTGAATTTTTAAGAATTTTTCTATTAATTTCTTTATTTAATATAACAGCAGCTGCATAAACTGGTCCTACAAGGCTCCCTCTTCCAACTTCATCAACTCCAGCAATAATTTTTTTCATATAAAATATTATTAAAAATTTAAATCTCTAAACCAGTTTCATCTATTTTTTTTCTAATTTCTTTAAGATCGGCCCAAGAATATTTTTTTTGCTCTGCTTGTCTTAGTAGATATGCTGGGTGAAAAGTTATCATTGTTAAATATGTTTTATTATTAATTATTACTTCCTTCCATTTTCCTCTTTCTTTAGAGATTTTAATTTTATTCCCGAAGAGCGCTTCCATTGCTGTGCTTCCCATTAAAATAAGTATTTCTGGATTTATAATCGAGATATGTTTTCTTAAATATTCAGAGTATCTATTTATTTCTGATATTTCAGGCTTTCTGTTATTTGGAGGTCTATAATTTACAACATTAGTTATATAAACGTTAGTTCTATCTAAATTAATAGCTTTCAACATTTTATTTAAAAGCATTCCTGCATCACCAACAAAAGGTTTTCCTAATTCATCTTCTTTTTGTCCAGGCCCTTCACCTACAATCATTATTTTTGAAGATGAATTTCCATCACTGAAAACAAGATTTTTTGCGCTATTTTTTAGTTCACAATCTTCAATCTTTTCTATTTCAACTCTAAGTTTTGTTAATTCCTCAGATTTTTCCTCATTAGAAGCATTGTTTTTAAATCTATTTATTGGCTCATCACTAAATTCATATTCAATACCTAGCTCGTTTATTAAATCATTATCAAATATGTCATTTTGATTTTTTTCATTTAAAGTCATAAAGTAAAAAATGTTCTTAAAAATTTTTTGTTTTATAATATTAATTCTATACCAAACAAATCTCTATTCAAAAGCAGCGAATGAAAAAGAATTCAACCAGAAGTATCTATCAAATTATCTTTCAGCATTATTATCATTTGATAACCAGAAAAATAACGATGCTCTTAAGTTTTTTGAAAATTCAAAAATATTAATTCAATCACATGATAGTTTTTTGCAAGAATATGTATTTTCTTTACTTTTGGATGGACAGGTTAAAAAAGCAATTAAACAAGTAAAATATTCTAATACCTCAATAGGAGGAGATTTTTTTGAAGGAAATTTATTATTAATTTTAGATAGCATTAAAAAGAAAAAGTTTAAACAAGCAGCTTTGAAGTTAAAAAAATTGGAAAAGTTTAAAGAGGACGACTCATACAAATTTATAATTTATTCTAGCTTAAAAAGTTACATTGATCTTTTTATATATAAAAAATCTGACATTGTTGAGCAATTTGGAAAATTAGATTTGATAATCATGGCTTTTCAAAATTGTTATTTGAATTCCAAAAAAACTGAGCCTTATTTTTTAAATTTAATTAACGATCCTCAAAGTGATTACTCTAGATATACTTTTTTTTATTTGAGTAACGAAGTGTCTAATAATGACCTTGCAACAGTTGATAATTTTGCAGATACAATAGATCCTTTAAGAAGTAGTTTGCTTATTTCTCAAGTAAAAAAATGGATAGATGAAAAAAAATATACAAAATTAACACAGCATTTTTCATGTCAAAATGAGAATGATATTTTGGCAGAATTCTTTTTCCTTATATCTAATTTTTATTCATCTCAAAGTAGATTTGATTACTCAAACATATATTTAAATATTTCAAATTATTTAAATCCAAAATTTTATTTTAATTTATCATTAATAGCTGAAAACTATCAGTCTAATAATAATTATGATCTAGCAAAAAAAACTTTCGAAAAATTTGATGATAAGGATGAAATATTTTTTTGGTACAAAACAAAGAAAATTGCCAGAATTATAGCAGAGGAAGAAAATTATGATGCAAGTTTGAACTATATATTAAAAAATCTTGAAAAATTTAATAATAAATCGACAAAGATGATTTATGATTTGGCAAATATTTACAAAAACTTTAAAAAATATGATGAGGCTATAAATTATTATACTTTGGCCTTAAAGAATTTGGATAAAAATTCTATGGCTTATGCAGATGTTCTTTATCGCAGAGGTGGAGCGTATGAAAGATTAAAAAATTATGATTTGGCAGATAAGGATTTGCTAAATTCAATTAAAATTAGACCTGACGAACCCTATACACTTAACTATCTCGCTTATAGTTGGTTAGAAAGAGGATATAAAATTGAAGAAGCAATAGAAATGTTAAATCAAGCTTACAAAGGGAAAGAAGAAGACCCTTACATAACAGACTCTGTTGGTTGGGGTTATTATTTGACAGGAAATTATATTGAAGCAGAAAAATATTTAAGAAAAGCTGTTGAATTGTTACCAAGTGATCCTGTTGCAAGTGATCATTATGGAGATGTTCTTTGGCAATTAAATAGAAAAATCCAAGCTAATTATTTTTGGAAAAGTGCTTTAAATAGCGATGAAGCAGATGAAGAATTGAAAATTAAAGTTAAGGAAAAATTATATAATGGCTTAAATAATAATTCTTAAATGAAGTTTCATAAAATAAAATCATTTGCAAAAGTAAACTTAACTTTAAAAATTTTAAATAAATACTCAAATGGTTATCATAAAATCGAAAGTTTAATATCTAAGATCAATTTGGCTGATGAGATTTTAATAAAAGAGACACAAGGTTCAAAAAATAGAATATCGTTTAGTGGGAAATTTTCCCCAAATATTTCAAATACAAATACAATTTCAAAACTACTAAAAATCTTAAATGATCAAAATTATATTAAAAATAAAAAATTCAATATCAAAGTAAAAAAAAATATACCCCAATCTTCCGGTATGGGGGGAGGATCTATGAATGCAGCATCCATTTTGAACTACCTATTTAAAAAAAGAATAATTAAAACTACAAAAAATAATTTAATTAAAATTGCAAATAAAGTTGGTTCAGATGTAATTTTGGGTCTTTATGAGAGTCCAATGATCCTACAAGGGCAAAATATAAGTAAAATTAATAAAAAATTAAATTTTCATTTGTTAATAATAAAGCCTAATTTTGGATGTTCTACTAAGATGATTTATGCAAAACACAGAGGATTTTCAAAGAGCCTATTCTATAAATCAAACAACATTAACAGACAAGATTTATTAAAAGTTTCGAATAACGATTTAGAGACAGCAGCTTTTAATAAATATCCAATTTTAAGAAGAATCAAAAGTTACTTGCAAAATTTAGATAATATTTACTTTGCAAATATGACAGGCTCGGGTTCGACTATAATTGGTTATTTTTTAACCAAAAATGCGGCAATAAAAGCTAAAAAAAAATTAAAAAATAAATATAAAAACTATTGGTGTATTTACTCTAAAACTATATAAAGCTTTTTTTTTGTGTTATACGAAAAACATCTTGGGGTGTAGCCAAGTGGTAAGGCAGCGGTTTTTGGTACCGCCATTCCTAGGTTCGAATCCTAGCACCCCAGCCATTTATGAAAGCTTTACTTAAAAAAATTTTTCAAAACAAAAAAATTTCAAGCGATAAAGATCTCAAATTTCTAGATTTAAAAAATAATAAGGGAGTAAACAAAATATTTAGTGCAATAAATAACCACAATGAAACCAGCGAGATTAGATATGTTGGTGGTTGCGTAAGAAAAATTTTAAATGATGAAAAAACAGATGATATCGACCTTGCAACTAATTTAACTCCTGATCAGGTTAGGCAATGTTTAGATAAAAACCAAATAAAGTTTTTTGAAACAGGAATTGAACATGGCACAATCACAGCAGTGATTGATGATCAAAATTTTGAAATTACAACTTTAAGAAAAGATGTAAAAACAGATGGAAGGCATGCTGTCGTAGAATATATAACTAATTGGAAGGAAGATTCATTAAGGAGAGATTTTTCAATAAATTCAATATATTCAGATTTAGACGGAAATTTATATGATCCAAATTCTGGTCATAAAGATTTAAATTTTGGAATAATTAAATTTATAGGTGATCCAGAAACTAGAATAAAAGAAGATTATTTAAGAATTATTAGATATTTAAGATTTTATACTGAATATAGCAAAATCGATCATGAAATTAATATAATAAAAATCATTAAAAAAAATATAGAGGGTTTAGGAAAAATATCAAAAGAAAGACAATTCAATGAATTAAAAAAAATTCTCAAATTAGATAACTTTTTAAAGTTATTTAAAAATAAAACCTCTTGTGAATTATTTTCATTAATTTTCCCTCAACTAAAAAATTTTAAAAAATTGAGCAAGTTATCGAAACCACAAGAAAAGATATTAAAAAATAAAAGTTTAAATTTCGTCATTTCTTTTCTTGTAATCGATGAAACTGACAATTCTGACTATTTTGTGTATAAATATAATTTACCCAATGAGTTAAAAGATAAAATTAATTTTCTAAAAAATAATTCGTTAAATAAAGATAGTACTAAAATTTTTAACAAGAAAGATTTACAAAAAATATTTTATTATGAGGGTAAATCTAGCACAATCGATTTAATTGATTTCAATTTGTTATATTTTAAACAAAGTAAAAAACTTTCAGAATTAAAAACTTACTTTGAAAAATTAGATAAACCAGAATTTCCAATAAAAGCTCAGTTATTAATAAATGATTATGGATTAAAGGAGGGAAGGGAATTGGGTCAAAAATTAAAAAATTTAGAAATAAAATGGATTGAAAATAATTTTAATTTATCAAAAAAAGATATGGAAAAAGTTTTATCAAATTAAACGTATTTTACGTCTACAATTTCAAAATTTTTTGTCCCTGCTGGTGTATTTATCTCTACAAGATCTCCTTTATTTTTACCTATAAGACCTTTTCCTATTGGTGATTGAAAATAAAGAAGCTTTTGTTTTAGATCTGCCTCGTCTTTACCAACAATTTTGTAATTTATTTTTTCATTTGTATCTAAATTTTGAAGGTAGACTGTAGATCCAAATATCACCTTTCCATCATTACTAATCTTGGTGATATCAATTACATTTGCTCTTGCAATTAAATCCTCAACTTCTTGAATTCTTCCCTCGTTATGAGATTGCTGTTCTTTTGCAGCATGATATTCAGCATTTTCTTTCAAATCTCCATGTGATCTTGCTTCAGCAATGGCCGCAACAATTTCGGGTCTCTTTTTTTCTTTTAAAAAAATTAATTCACTTTTTAATTTTTCTAATCCTTCAGTAGTAATTGGTTCTTTATCCATAATTTACCATTTAGCTGTTGGTGGTAATGACATAAGTATAGCTTCAACATTTCCACCAGTTTGTAAACCAAATTTTGTCCCCCTATCATGTAATAAATTAAATTCAACATATCTACCTCTTTTTTTGTATTGGATTTCTTTATCTTTAATTGTCCATTTTAATTTATTTTTTTTCTCAATTATTTCATTAGAAATATTTTTAAAACTTATTCCCACTTCTCGAACAAAAGAAAAATCTTTTTCCCAATTATTTTTTTTATAATCAAAAAAAATTCCACCAATACCTCTTGGCTCTTTCCTATGTGGCAAATAAAAATATTCATCACACCACTTTTTATATTTTTTGTAATAATTTTTGTTATGTCTATTACATGATTTTTTTAGTTCTGAATGAAACCAATTTTCTAATTTCTTATCTTTCATACAAGGTGTAACATCCATTCCACCTCCAAACCAACCAAATGAAGTAACTATATACCTCGTGTTAAAATGCATTGCCGGTACATGAGGATTTTTCATATGCATAACAACAGATATTCCAGATGCCCAAAATTTAGAGCTTGTTTTAGTGCCTGGAACTTTATTTTTAAATTCATGTGAAAATTTTCCATAAACTTCTGAAAAATTTACTCCAACTTTATCAAAAATTTTACCATTTTCTAAAATTCTATATTGTCCTCCACCTTCATCATTACTTTTACTTCTATTCCAATTAGTAATTTTAAATTTGGTTTTTTTGCCCTCTTTTTCCTCTATTTCTCTACAAAGCACTTCTTGTAAAGTTTTAAACCAATTTTTTGCTAATTTCTTTTTTATGTATTGATCCATTTAACCTAACTGTCTTATAAATTCTGAAGCTCCTATGGCCACTGATATTGAAATGTTTAAAGATCTTTTATTTTTTAGCATTGGAATCTTAATTCTTTCATTAACCTTAGAATGTACATCTTCTGGAACACCAGCACTTTCTCTGCCAAAGAGCAATATATCATTATGCTTAAATTTAAACTTTGTATAAACTTTGCTAGCTTTTGTTGTCATTAAAACTACTCTATTTTTACTATTTTCATCAAAGAATTCTTTAGGGCTCTTGTAAAATTTAATTTCACTGTAATCTAAATAATCCATAACAACTCTCTTGAACCTTTTATCGCTAAATAAAAACCCACAAGGTTCAATGATTTCTAAACTAGCCCCTAGGCAAGAACAAGTTCGAATAATTGAAGCTGTATTTTGAGGAATATCCGGCTGATATAGAGCTACTTTTAGACCGTGTTTTAAAGGTTTCTGTGTCATTGTTACCATAGAAATATCTCTTTTTTATTATATGAAATCATATATTACCAAATTTATAAAATATTAAAGATGTCAGATCAAAAAGACGAAAAAAAGACCAACAGAAGAGATTTCTTGTTTACTGCTACTGCCGCAGCAGGTGCAGTTGGAGTAGGTGCTGCTGTTTGGCCATTAGTCGATCAAATGAACCCAGATGCCTCTGTAAAAGCATTAGCAAGCACAGAGGTAGATGTAAGTTCAATGCAACCCGGACAATCTTTAACGGTTCTTTGGAGAGGTAAACCTGTTTTTATAAAGAGAAGAACGGATGATGAAATTAAAAAAGCGAGAGCAGTTGACGTCAATGATCTTAAGCATCCTGAAAAAGATGAAGATAGAGCAAAGAATCCTGAATGGTTAGTGATGCTTGGGATTTGTACTCATCTAGGATGTGTTCCATTAACAGATAAAGGTGATTATGATGGTTGGTTTTGTCCTTGCCATGGTTCTCATTATGATACATCTGGTAGAATTAGAAAAGGACCAGCTCCAACTAATATGGAGATACCTAAATATGAATTTGTAAATACTAACACGATTAAGATTGGATAAATATGAGTGATCACGAATACACACCTAGTTCAAAGTTTGGTAAATGGTTTAATGATAGATTGCCTTTGCTTACATTGGCAAATCACTTAACAGATTACCCTACACCAAAAAATTTAAATTACTGGTGGACTTTTGGTGGGATATTAACTTTTTGCTTAATTACCCAAATAGTTACAGGATTAGTTTTGGCTATGCACTACATTGCTCATGCAGATATGGCATTCAGCAGTGTAGAACATATAATGAGAGATGTGAATTATGGATGGTTGTTAAGATATGTTCACGCAAATGGAGCTTCTATGTTTTTCCTTGCAGTTTATATTCATATTTTTAGATCTTTATTTTATGGATCATATAAATCTCCTAGAGAAATAATTTGGATACTTGGAATTATAATTTATCTGTTAATGATGGCAGCTGCTTTTATGGGATATGTTCTTCCTTGGGGACAAATGAGTTTTTGGGGAGCAACAGTAATAACCAATTTATTTAGTGCAATCCCACTTGTGGGGGAGAGTATAACAACTTGGTTATGGGGTGGTTACTCAGTTGACAATCCAACTTTAACAAGATTTTTTACTCTTCATTACTTAATACCGTTTTTAATACTTGGGCTTGTAGTACTCCACATATGGGCGTTACATGTTCCTGGAAATAACAATCCAGTTGGTATTGATATTAAAAAACCTTCTAAAGATACAGTTCCGTTTCATCCATACATCGTAATTAAAGATGCTTTTGCGTTATTAATGTTTTGTATTGTTTTTGCGTTGTTTGTATTTTATCAGCCAAATATTTTAGGTCATGCTGATAATTATATAGAGGCGGATCCACTTGTAACTCCTGCTCATATAGTTCCTGAGTGGTACCTATTACCTTTTTATGCGATCTTGAGATCTGTTCCTGATAAACTTATGGGTGTTGTTGCTATGTTATCAGCTATTTTAATTTTAGCTGCTTTACCATGGTTGGATACGTCAAAAGTTAGATCAGCAGTTTTCAGACCGTTATTTAGACAGTTCTACTGGATCTTGGTAGCTGATGTTTTAATTCTAGGATATGTAGGGGCGATGCCAGCTGAAGGATTGTACTTGTTAATTGCAAGAGTTGCTACAGCGTATTACTTTGCGCATTTTTTAATTATTCTTCCAGTTTTAGGATGGAAAGAAAAAACTACCCCGCTGCCTTTGAGTATTACCGAACCAGTTTTAGGAGGCTCACCAAATTTAGCTGCAGCAAGGAGTGATGAAAAAATAGAAAAAACAATAAAGTGAGTAAGTTAAAAAATATTTTTCTTGTATTTATATTCTCAATTATTGCAATAAATTCATCTAACTCTGCTGAAAAATCACCTCCTTTTTTAGAAACTAAATGGACTTTCAAAGGTCTCTTTGGAAAATTCGATAGAGCTTCATTACAAAGGGGGTATCAAGTATATACAGAAGTATGTGCATCTTGCCATTCTATGAAATATTTAACCTATAGAAATTTAGCAGAAAAGGGTGGACCAGAATTTTCTGAAGCAGAGGCCAAAGCAATAGCTGCAGGTTTTGAGGTAACAGATGGTCCGGACAGCACTGGAGAAATGTTTGTAAGACCAGCCAAATTGTCTGATAAATTTGTGATGCCATATGCTAATGAGCAAGAAGCTAAAGCTGCTAATGGTGGTGCTTATCCACCAGATATGTCTGTTCTAGTTAAGGCAAGAAAGGGCGGAGCAGATTATATTTATTCGTTATTGTTAGGATATTCTGAACCACCAGAGGGTGTAGAACTTGATGATGGTGTTTATTACAACAAGTATATGTATGGTAATAAAATTAAAATGCCAGCTCCTTTATCTGATGATTTAATTGAGTATACAGATGGAACAAAAGCTACAGCTGAGCAAATGTCTAAAGATGTTACAAATTTTCTGATGTGGTCAGCGGAACCACATTTAGAGCAAAGACATAAAACAGGATTTAGAGTTATAGCTTATTTGATAATATTGACTGTATTGGTTTACTTTACAATGAAGAAGATATGGTCACGTGTTGAATCTAAAGTTTAGAACATCGCCATCTTTAACGATATAATCTTTACCTTCTAATCTCATTTTACCATTTTCTCTAGATTTTAACCAACCACCACTACCAACGAAATCTTGATAAGACACAGTTTCTGCTCTTATAAAACCTTTTTCAAAATCTGTATGAATTATACCTGCTGCTTGAGGTGCCATGCAATTTTTGTTAATTGTCCAAGCCCTTGTCTCCTCAACTCCTGAAGTAAAAAACGTCTCTAAAGATAAAAGGTCATATCCTTTTTTGATTAATAAATTTAATCCTGTATCATCTACGTTGATCATTTTCATATAGTTTTTTCTTTCTTCATTTTCTAGTTCATTTAATTGATTTTCTATTTCAGCTGAAATAGTTAGAGTGTTTTTAGAACCATATTTTTCAATAAAACTTTTTGTATAATCATTGCCTTTATCAATGCTATTTTCGTCAACATTACAAACATAAAGTTTAGGCTTTATTGACAATAATCCTGATAATTTAACATCCTTTTTATCAAATTCTTCGTATAATTTATTTATATCATCGTTATTATTAATTAAATTCTGAGCTCTTTCTAGAATTTGGTTTTGATTTTCATCATTATTTTTTTTATTTTTCTTATCTAGTCTTTTTTGAATAGATTCCAAATCTGCTAAAGACATCTCTGTTTCAATTATTTCTAAATCTCTAATTGGATCAACTGTTGGATTTACATTTTGAATATCATCTGAATCAAAACATCTAATTAAATGAATAACAGCATCTACTTCTCTTATATGGGATAAGAATTTGTTACCTAATCCTTCACCTTTAGAGGCTCCTTCGACTAATCCTGCTATATCAACAAAAGATATTGTGGTATTAATTTTTTTTTTTGAATTTGAAATTTTAACCAATTCATCTAACCTATAATCTGGTACAGGAACTACACCTATATTTGGATCTATCGTACAGAAAGGAAAATTTGCTGCTTGAGCTTTACTTGAATTTGTAAGTGCATTAAATAAAGTAGATTTACCAACATTTGGTAAACCAACTATACCACACTTAAAACCCATTTAATTATTGTTAACTTTGCTTGAGAATAAATCTAATTTTTTATCTATCAAAATAGCAATAGAGTCTATTATATTGTGAGTAATTTTTTCTAAGTGTTCTTGTTCATCATCAGAAAAATCATTTAAAACAAAGTCTGATACAGACATTTTATTCTCTGGCTTTCCAATCCCAATCCTCACTCTTGAATAGTCTTTTCCAATAAATTTATCAATTGAAGCAACTCCATTGTGACCTGCACTTGATCCACCAAATTTTGCCTTTATTTTTCCAAATTCTACATCTAGATCATCATGAAAAACAATCACATCCTCTGCATCTATTTTGAAATATTCTAGTAATTCTCTGATACATATTCCTGAGTTGTTCATGAAAGTCAGAGGTTTGATAGCATAAATTTTCTTTTCCCCAATATTACCTGTTGTAAGTAAACCCTTAAATTTTGGCTTTTGCTTTGAAAGACCAAATTTTTGATTTATAGCATCTACAACTTTAAAACCTATATTATGTCTATTATTATGACTGTTTGGGGTTGGATTACCCAAACCTACGAGTAACAACATTTTATTTTATTATTATTTTCACAGATTATTATTTTTTCTCTGCTGGAGCTTTTCCTTCTTCTTTTCCTTTATCACCATCTGCAGCTTTTTCTGCACCTTCTTCAGATTTAGCATCTCCATCCGCAGCTGCCTCCACAGCTTCCCCACCTTCTCCCTCAGCTTCTGCTGGTTTTTCAGGCTCTTTAACAACCGTTGGTGCTGCGACGGTTGCGATTACAAAGTCTCTTCCTTGAATTGTAGGCGTTACATTTTCAGGTAAATTTATAAAAGATATTTTAATACTTGCTCCAATATCTAAGTTATTTAAATCTACAACTAACTCTGTTGGTATATTTTCTGTAGGACATCTTAATTCAACTTTACGTCTTACGATATTCAAAACCCCACCTCTTTTTAATCCTGGTGACAATTCGTGGTTTATAAATTTAACTGGAATTTCTAAAATTACTTTCGCACCTTTAACAATTCTTAAAAAATCTAAATGTATGGGCTCATCTGTAACCGTATCAAAATCAATAACTCTTGGTAAAACTTTTTGTTCTTTTCCTTCAATATTAATTGAAATTATATTTGATAAAATATTTTCTTTATTTAATAAATTTTTTACTTCTTTAACAGAGACAGAGATTTTTTGATTTGGCTCTTCTCCTCCATAAATAATTCCTGGAACCATACCTTTACTTCTAAGTGATTTTACTTCACCCTTAGTTTTTGTCTCTCTTATTGTGGCTGCTAATAAACTCATAAAGTGTCGGGTTTTTAACTTATGAAACTAAATTTTACAAGTAAATTATTTAAATAGATCTGATACTGAAGTAGAATTTGATATTCTTTTTATAGCTTCTCCAACCAAATTAGAGATTGTTAATACCTCAATATTCTTAGCTTTTTTAACTTTCATTGAATTATCTATTGTATCAGTTACAACTAAATTTTTTATCGAAGATTTCTTAATTTTTTCAACAGCATTACCACTTAATACTCCATGTGTTACATACACGTGAACATCTTTAGCTCCTCTTTTTTTTAATTCAGAAGCTGCATTTACAATTGTTCCACCAGAGTCGATTATATCATCAACTAATATACAAGTTTTATTTTTCACATTTCCAATTACATTCATTACTTCTGACTTTCCAGGAGCGGGTCTTCTTTTGTCTACTATTGCTAAATCTACATTTAACAATTTTCCTAAAGCCCTTGCTCTTGCGGTGCCACCGACATCTGGAGCAACACAGATTATATTATTTTTTTTTAATTTCTTTTTTATGTGTCTAGCAAATATTGGAGTTGCAAATAAGTTATCTACAGGAATATCAAAAAATCCTTGAATTTGTCCCGAATGTAAATCAACTGTAACGACTCTGTCTGCACCTGCCTTTGCAATAAGATTAGATACAAGTTTTGCAGATATAGATGTTCTAGGAACCACCTTTCTATCTTGTCTTGCATATCCAAAATATGGGATCACTGCAGTTATGTTTTTGGCCGATGATCTTTTTAAAGCGTCAATCGATAGTAGTAATTCCATTAAATTGTCATTTGCAGGAGATGAAACGGATTGAATTAAAAAAATACTATTGCCTCTAATATTCTCATTAATTTCGACATAGATTTCTCCGTCTGCAAATTTTCTTATATTTGAATTTACTAGTCTATTTTTTAAAAATTTAGATATTTTTTGACTAAGATGTTTATTACTGTTTCCTGTGAGAATTTTCATCCGAGATTGCTTATTTAATCATAATTGCAGAAATATTTCTACCATAATCGTTATGCTTATTTTTTTTTGATCTTCTAGAACTAAAAAAGTTATTTTCTATAGCGTAGGTATCTTTCCTTATTATATCTATTTTTTTAACTCCATTTTCATAAAATTGAGATTTTATATACTCGCTTAAATCAAAATAAATTTTTTTCTTTTTAAATGTAAAGAAATTCACATTTTTTTTATTCTTATCCTTAAATAATTTAAAAAAATCATTTTTTACTTCGTAGTTATTTTTTTTTATACATGGCCCAATGCAAGCAATCATATCTTTCTCTGAGCATCCATTTTTTTTTAAAAGTTGGATTGTTTTTTTTATTATTCCTTTAAAAGCACCTTTCCACCCAGCATGTATTGCACCAACAAATTTTTGCTTTTTTTCTATAATTAGAATTGGTGCACAATCTGCAGTGAGTATACTAATCGCAATATTTCGCTTATTTGTAATCATCGCGTCTCCAGTCAATCTTTTTTTTGGAATACCACTTATTTTGTAAACTTTATTACTGTGAATTTGATTAAGAGAAACTAGATTTCCACTTGTGCAGCCTATTTTTTTCGAAACTATTTTTAAATTTTTACTTATATTAGCAATTTTATCTTTTGAACCTTTTCCACAATTTAAACTTTTGTAAATTCCTTTTGAGGTGCCACCCAATCTATTAAAAAAATAATGTGAAATGGATTTTTGATCTCTAAAAATTTTTGACTTAATCACTTAAAACCCAAATTAAAATTATTTTTGGATTTGCTTACAAATAATACTTTAAACAAAGAGCCCATATATTTTGCATCAATTAATCTTTTTATTCTATAAAATATGTCAGCTTTCTTACTAAATTGTAAATTTTTACTTATAATCTCAGCTCTTTTTAATATTCCTAATTTCATTAAGAAATTACCTTGGGTTGTTATTAAAGATTTCAAATTAGAATTTGCAAACTCTTTCTCGTACATTTTAAAATTTATTAAATGAGTAATATCTGAATTATAGGGATTTTCTAAAAAACTAATTTTTCTATGCTTCTCAACACTTTGCAAAGTATTTTTCATTTTTCCACTGGTAAAGCCATAGTCTATCATTAATAAACCACCATTATTTTTGAAAATAAAATTCCCTATTTCGTTAACAAATTTCATTGCTGAAGGTGAATATTCAACAAATTTTTCTTTTTTTATATCCTTACCTAAATATCTCTCAATTATTTTTGACGACACTTTTTGATCACAAACTTCAAACTTATTTTTTTTGTATGCTACATATTTTTCATACCAATTATTGCTTTTCTTTAAAAACTGCTTGATAGGAAATGCATCAAAAAATTCATTAGCCAAGAATATAGTTGGAGCTTTTGGAATTTCTCTTAAATTTCTAATCCAACTTGCTTTTTTCTTATCTATTTTACTTTTCTGAATTTTTATCAGCAATGGACTTTTTTCTAAAATTAAGAAATTGGCAGATAAACTAATTTCCTTAAAATTATTTAAAGTTTGTATAATTTGCGACATCATCTCACCATTACCTGCACCCAGCTCTACAATATTTATTTTTTTTGGCTTTTTTAAATTCTCCCAAAATGAAATTAACCAAATAGATATCATTTCTGAAAAAAGAACAGAAATATTCGGAGATGTTATGTAATCACCTTTTTTTCCGAAAGGATTTTTTTTAATATAATAACCATTATCCTTGTCATACAAAGATTTGTAAATAAATTTATCTAATGAAATTTTTTTATTCTGTCCTATTAGCATTTTTATAATAGATGATAATTAATCCGCAAGTTAGTGCTATACAACTTATTATTTGCCCCATACTCAAGTTGAAGAATAAATAACCTAGTTGCTGATCTGGTTCTCTAAAGAACTCGATAACAAATCTAAAAAAAGAGTATAAAATTAAAAAATACCCCGAAATAATCCCAGGTATGTTCCTTAATCTATTAAACAACAAACTTAAAATAATAAATAGAACAACTCCCTCAAATATTGCCTCATAAATTTGTGAAGGATGTCTATTTAAATCATCAATTTTTATAAACTTTACTGACCATGGCACATTTGTTTCTATGCCATAAAGTTCTGAGTTTATGAAATTTGATATTCTTCCTAAAAAAATTCCTATAGGAGAACAAACAGCAACCACATCTAAATAACTAAAAATATTTTGATTTTTATTTTTGCAGAAAAAATAAGTTCCTATAATAATTCCAATTAGTGCACCGTGAAAAGACATGCCACCTTGCCAAATTTTTATAATCTCAATTGGATTGCTGATAAAATAAATAGAATCATAAATAATTACATATCCAAGTCTTCCACCAAGGATGATACTTATGATCAAATAGGTTATATAATCATCAAAATATTCTCTCTGAGCATTATCTTTGATTAATTTGTTTTTTGCAAAATACCAGCCAAATAGTAAGCCAAATATATAAGACAAGGAATACCATCTAATTTCTAATGAAAAGATCTCAAAAGCGACTGGGTCAAAATTATTAATAAACATTTAATTGTAATATTATAAATATTACTTAAACTTTGATAAGAAATTATTATGTCAAAATCAAGATTCGTATTTGATAAATTTGCAAAATTTTTGGAAGAAGGACTGGTCAACTACAAAGATTTTAGTGATGAAGTCGTAAATATTTTACGCTCAAAAAAAGAAGAAATTATCCTTAAAATGAATTTAGTAAGTAAAGATGAAATCGATATATTAAATAAAAGAATAGAAAAATTAGAAAAAAAAATTGCTGAAAAAAAAATAAAAAAAAAAACTAAACGGGCAAAGAAATAATAACTTTTAATCCACCTAAACTAGACTTATCAAATTTAAGATCTCCCCCATGTGATTTTACGACATCAGATGATATAGCTAAGCCAAGACCAACACTTGATTTTGTTTCTGATCTACTTTTGTCAATTTTATAAAATGGCTTCAAAACATTTTGATGTTCTTTCTGTGGTATTCCTGGACCATCATCCTCTATTGAGATATTAATAGTTGATCTTCCTTTTTTTAGATACAATTCAACATTGTCAGCAAATTTTAGAGAATTATCTATAAGGTTATTAATACACCTACTAATTAAATTCTTTCTTCCATCAAAATAAACCCTTTCTTTTAAAAAATATTTTATATTTGGTTTCTCATACTTTTTACAAATATCTTCAAGAAGAACAGAAATATCAAACGTTTCAGTCCTATCTTTTGCCCCAGATCTTGCGAATTGAAGATATTCATTTAACATTTTTTCCATTTCATCAACATCTCTTGAAAGTTTCTCTACAACACTCTTATCTTTAATCATTGCTATTTGAAGTTTTATCCTTGTCAAAGGTGTTCTTAAATCATGACTGATACCTGACAACATTTCAGATCTTTGATTTAGATGTCTAAGTATTCTCTTTCTCATTTTATCAAACTCTAAACCAGCTTTTCGAATTTCAAGCGCTCCAGAGGGTCTAAATTCGTCTATATCTTCTCCTCTTCCAAATCTTTCAGATGCTTCTGCAAGTTTAGTTATAGGTCTAGTTTGATTCTTTAGAAAAATTATTGCTACTGCTATCATTAATAATGCTGGTAATGTTATCCAAAGTCCAAATAATCTAGCTGAACTTGTAGTAAGCCTGTCTTTTGGAATATAAAATTGAAAATAGCCTTTTGAGTACCCTATTTTTAAATCAACAACCTCTTTAAAGTTAGTTGTATCAAACCAATAAGTTAAATTTTTTTTCTTCAATTCTCTCCTTAGTGATCGATCTACTGGGCTGAACCATCTTTCTGGTATTTTATTTGGCAACATTTTATCTTTTTCATATTTGATATTAAAACCCAAATGCTCTTTGAATAAAATTATTATAAAATCTTTATTTGTTTCATCGTTATCATAAGCGTCTACAAAAGTTTTGACTTCAGAAACCAATGCTCTTGTCATTCCAGAATTAGTTTTGATCCATAGACTATCAAAAAAAACTAAAGAGATAGTTATTTGCATGACTACTATTGGAACAGCAACTATGAGTAGACCTCTATAAAAAAGTCTTTTAGGCAAGATGTTTTTTATATATTTACTCAATCCATAAAACATAACCTTCACCTCTTATTGTTTGCAAATAATTTGGGCTTTTTGGGTTTTCTTCAATTTTCTTCCTAAGTCTTGTAATTACTACATCGACTGATCTTTCTTTATCAATTTTTATAAAACTTCCAATTTCTTCTCTTTTAAAAATCTTTCCAGGAGAGTTAACCATTTTATCCAAAATTATTTTTTCTGTATTATTAATTTTTATCGATTTATCATTTTTTAAAATAAATTGTTTATTAAGATCAATCTCAATCTTACCAAATTTAAATTTTCTCTTTGTATTTCTATATTTTGTTTTATTTAAGATATTATTAATTCTAAGTATTAATTCTTTTGGCTCAAAAGGTTTTGGAAGGTAATCGTCTGCACCAATATCTAAACCCTCTATTCTTTCTGAGGCTTCACCTTTCGCTGTTAAAAGAATTATTGGGGTTGAAATTTTGTCTTTATTTTCCTCTGTAAATTCTAAACCACTTTTGCCTGGCATCATTATATCAAGCACTATTAAATCAAATTTTATAACTTTAACTTTTTCAAGAGCATCTTCGGCGCTATTTGAGCTAGTTACGAGATAATTATTTTGAGAAAGATATTCCTTAACTAATTCTCTTATACCATCATCATCATCTACAACTAAAATATGTGCTTTAAATTTTTCCATTAATTATTTTTTTTAAAACATTATCAAAACTGACAACCTCATTTGCTTTTGATGCGGAGAATGCTTGGTAAATTCTTTTCTTTTGAGCTGAGAAAATTTCGTTAAATAATTTTTCTCCTTCCTCTGTTAAGAACACATGTTTTATTCTCGTATCAACTTGATCTCTTTCATATTTTATAGCTTTTAAATTTATTAAATCTTTCAAAACTCTATTCAAACTTTGCTTTGTAACTTTCAATTTTCTTAAAAGTTCTGATATTGTGATACCCTCATATAATGAAATTAGATGAATAACCTTGTTATGTGCGACACCTATGGAGTATTTATTCAACACATTTCTAGCATCTGAGACAGTCTCTCTGTAGCCAAGAAATATTTTTTCAATATATTGTTTGAGATCATCATCTTTTAAATATAAAAGTTTTTTCATATTGGTAAGTTATATTGACATATTATATATACAAATATATTTTTTTATAAAATTAAATAATGATACCTTTCGATAAACGATCAGGAAAAATTTGGTACAATAATGAGCTTGTTGAATGGCAAGATGCAAAATGCCATGTAATCAGTCATGGACTACATTATGCAAGTTTAGTTTTTGAAGGTGAAAGAGTATACGACGGAGAAATATTTAAGCTAGAAGAGCACACAGATAGATTATTTTATTCTGCAAAAAGATTAGACATTAATATTCCTTATACAAAAGATGAAATAAATGAAGCCTCTAAAAAAATAGTGGCGGTTCAAAATATTCAAAATGGATATGTAAGACCATTTGCATGGAGAGGAAGCGAAATGATGGGTGTGTCTGCACAGAAAACTTCAATTAATGTTGCAATAGCAACATGGGAATGGCCTGCATATTTTGATCCAAAATTAAAAGCTGAAGGAATAAGATTAAATATTTCTAAATGGAGAAGACCGGCTCCAAATACTATTCCTTGGGATGCAAAAGCAGCTGGATTATATATGATTTGTACTCTTTCAAAACACGAAGCTGAACAACAAGGGTATTCTGAATCATTAATGTTAGATTTTGAAGGTAATGTTGCAGAAGGAACAAGTGCAAACATTTTTTTTAAAGATAAAAATAATGAATTACATACACCAACACCAGATTCTTTTTTAAATGGTATTACAAGACAAGCGGTAATTGAATTAGCGAAATCAAAAAATATTAAAGTTCATGAAAGAAAAATTTCTCCAGATGAACTAGGTAATTTTGATGGATGTTTCTTAACTGGCACTGCAGCTGAAATAACACCTGTTGCAAGCATATCAGATCATAAATACAAAATTTGTGATGTTATATTAGGATTATCAAAAAGCTTTGATCAGTTAGTTAGACAAAAAAAAGCTGCTTAATCCTTATTATCTTCAGATATTGCATGGTCTATTCCTTTTCTAAGATAATCATATCCAGTATAAAGTGTTAAAAACGCAGATAGCCATAAAATAATAATGCCAATTGTTTGAGCATTATAATCTTGAAAATTTATTAATTTATTTCCTGTTTCTCCGGTTAAAAGTATTGCTATCGAAAACATCTGCAAGAATGTTTTAAGTTTTGCTAAATTAGAAACCGGAAGCTTTATTTTTCCTTTCGCTAGAAATTCTCTTAAACCTGAAATTAGTATTTCCCTTGTAAGAATTATAATGGCTGCAATAACTTCGTAATTTTTTATTGTTTGATCCATAACTAATAAAATCAATGCAGTTGCAACAATAATTTTATCAGCTATTGGATCTAAAAGTTCTCCAAGTTTAGACTCTTCTTTAAACATCCTTGCCAAAAGGCCATCTAAAAAATCTGTAAATGAGGCAATTAAAAAAAGAGCAAACGGTATTACATCTCCATAAAATCCTGGAAGATAGAATGTAAAAACAAATATCGGAACAATTATTATACGTCCAATTGTTAAATAATTAGGTATTTTAAATTTCATTCGTGAAAGAAGTTATATATTTTTTTTGCAACTTTTTCCTCAACTCCATCAACTGATTTTATTTCATCTAAACTAGCTGATTCCACTGCTCTAGCTGAACCAAAATGATTTAATAATGCCCTTTTTCTGATAGATCCAATACCATCAATTTGATCTAATAATGATTTGCTTATGCCCTTTTTTCTTTTTGCTCTATGAGCACTTATAGCAAATCGATGAGACTCATCTCTTAATCTTTGTAAAAAGAATAATGTTGGATCATTTTTCTCGAATTTGAACTCTTTTCCATTATGAAAAAATGTTTCATTTCCACTGTTTCTCATTTTACCCTTGGCTATTGCTACAATCGGAATTTCATGTAAACCAAGCTCATTCATCGCTTCTCTTGCCACTGAATATTGACCTTTCCCTCCGTCAATTAAGACTAAATCAGGAAAAGTTAGATAGTTATCTTTCTCTTGAACTGCTCTTTTAAATCTTCTGTTAAGAACTTCTTTCATCATTCCATAATCATCTTGAGTATTTTTTTGAATTTTTATATTAAATTTTCTATACCTTTTTTTAACGAACCCTTCATCTCCATAAGTAATTAAAGCGCCCACACTATTCGTGCCTTGAATATGGCTATTATCATAAACCTCAACTAAATTAATATTAGTTTCAAGATTAAATTTTTTTGATACTGCATCGAAAAGATCTCTATTATTCTGACTTTCGTAAAGTTTTCTATTTAAACTATCTTTTGCATTATTTATTGCTTGATTTATAACTTTAAGTTTCGTCCCTTTTTTTGCAACAGTAATTGTGATTTGTTTACTTTCTTTTTGTGTAAGTGTTTTTTCAATTAATTCTTTCTCTTTAATTTCATTTGATAAAATTATTGAAGATGGCACACTTTTATTTTCATAAAATTGAGAGACAAAAGAATTAATGATATCACTTAGATTTTCTTCTGGATCATGCTTTGGAAAAAAAGCTTGATTACCCCAATTTTGTTTTGACCTATAAAAAAAAACTTGAATACAAGTTTTTCCAGACTCTTTATACCCCGCGATAACATCTGCTTCGACTAAATTTGCTTCATTAATTCTTTGAGAAGATTGGATGATGTTTAATGATTTAATTCGATCCCTTAATATTGCTGCTTTTTCAAAGTCTAAATCCTCACTAGCCTTTTCCATTTGATTAGATAAGCTTTTCTGAATTTTTCTAGATTTGCCTGACACAAACTCAATTGCATCATCAACAGTTTGTTTATAATCACTCTCAGTTACGTAACCAACACAAGGTCCTGAGCACCTTTTAATTTGATAAAGTATGCAGGGTCTTTCTCTATTTTTGAAAACGGTATCATCACAAATTCTGAGATGAAATATTTTTTGGATCATTTTTATAGTCCAATTTGCAGATCCAGCTGATGCAAATGGTCCAAAATAAAATCCTTCTTTGCCTTTTTTCCCTCTGTGCCTTTTGATTTGTGGCCATTTATCTTTGTCGCCTATAAAAATAAAAGGAAAGGATTTGTCATCTCTTAGTAAAATATTAAATTTTGGTTTAAACTTTTTAATTAAATTTGCCTCTAAAAGTAAAGCCTCACTTTCATTTGAAGTAGTTGTAATTTCAAGTCTTTTTGTTTGAGAGAGCATTCTCTCAGTCCTAATGATATGACTTTTCTCTGATACATAACTTTTAAGTCTGTTTGGAAGGTTTTTTGCTTTACCTACATAAAGAATTTCTCCTTTTGAATTTAGCATCCTATAAACACCTGGTAACTTAGGAACCAAGGGCAATTCTTTTTTAATTACTTCTTTACCTATATCAGAGCTGATCATGACTTCTTTTTTTAGAAATTTGGATCCCAACTGAGCTGCAATCCTTCATTATTTCTAATTTTTCGATTTGAAG
The DNA here is from genome assembly GCA_902537055.1 of uncultured Pelagibacteraceae bacterium. Lineage (GTDB taxonomy): Bacteria > Pseudomonadota > Alphaproteobacteria > Pelagibacterales > Pelagibacteraceae > Pelagibacter. The sequence goes on along the minus strand of CACAZW010000003.1, from coordinate 48,405 downwards.
AGAAATTTTATCTATTCTTTTATCTTTGAATAGTTCATCAAAAACATCTTCTGCTAATGTTTCAAGAAAATTGTAATGTTTGTTTTTTACTAGTTTTTTTATTAATTTTACTATTTTAGCATAGTTAACTATCGATTTAATATCTTTATCATTCGATGGCTGTTTATCTTGATAATTTACTTCTAAATTAAATTTTACTTTTTGAGGATTTTCTTTTTCAAAATCAAAATAACCAAGTTTTAAATCTAACACTAATTCTTTTATTAAGACCTTCTTTTCATAGTTAAATAAACTTTTATTTTTATCTATTTTTACAACTTTGAGATTATTTTTTTTCATATTTACATTCTAGATTCTATAAATTTAATAATTTCTGGATGGTAATAACTAAAACAGCTATATTTAACAAGTTGATGGCCTGCAGCACTCTTTTTCATTTCTTTCTGTAATTTCTTATCAAGAACTACAAATTTTTTTTCACTTGTTAGTTTTTCTTTACCTTCTGGCCAAGCTTCTTCCCATCCACCTTTCATTTTCTCTCTAACTTTACAATCTTTTCCATTGACAAAAATTTTTCTATTTGTGTGACCAGGTGTATCAATCCATTTTATACCCGGGATATTTCCTAAATCTTTTTTCATCCAGACACTATTGCTACGCCAATCTCCCTCACCATCTACGGGGCTATGAAAAACTAGAGCATCTATTCTTTTAAAACTTTTCAGTTCGTCAATTTGCATTTTTCTAATTGGAGTGTTTGGATTTCTATCCCAACAATTAGGCATGAAGGAAATAGTTGCATTAAAGTCTTCTGGATAAAGACCTTTGTGTCTAAGTGTATCAATACCTCCGCAAGACAATCCAGACATAAATATTTGATTTCTTGGAGTTCCTTTTGAAACTAATTCATCAATTATTTCTTTATTTACATCGACTCTTTTACTTATTCCCCAATTTTCTAAAATACAATCATACCAAGGTTTGTGAAATGCACCTTTGAATTTCCATGCACAACCATATCCATCATCTCCACCTGCTTTATGTAACCTTCTATTAAGCATTAAAACCAGTTCTTTACCTTTAATTTTAGTTCCAGATATTTGACCTAATTGTTTTGGAAGAAAATCTTTACATTCTCCCCATTTCTTTTTGACTGTCCATCCTCCTGTATTATAGATCATTATGATTTTATTTTCTGGATTTGGAATATCAGTTCCTTTTATTACAGTTACTTTTTTTCCATCACTATAAATAAATGCGTCTCCCTTGATATCTCCAGATTTACATTCTCTAGCTTCTGCTAAAGAAATTAATGTAAAAAATATTGAAATTGTAAGTATTAATTTTTTCATTCCTTACCACCCATTATGTCTGGAGTTTGCCAGTTTAAGTTTTGGCCACTATCAATTGCTAAAACTTGACCGGTAATAGATCTATTTTTAATAAAAAAGTCAACAGCATTGCAGATTTCTTCTACATTTGTCTGTCTTTTAAGAGGTGTTGCCATGTATTGTTTTTTAAAATGCTTGTCAGACTGTCTTTTATTTTTAATAGTTGGACCTGGAGCAATTCCATTCACTCTAATATTTGGGGCAAGACTCATGGCGCTAGTTTTGGTTAAAGTATAAAGACCAGTTTTACTTAATGTATATGAAAAAAAATATGGAGTTAACTTGAATACTCTTTGATCAATTATATTAATAATATTATTGTTTTTGCCTCTAGCATTTTTAGCAAAACCCTTTGATAATAAAGCTGGCGCTTTTAAATTAGCTTTTAAATGGCTTTCCCAACTTTTTGTTGTGAAATTTTTAAGTTTATCGTTCTCAAATAATGAAGCATTATTAATTAAACAATCAAAATACTTCAATTTTGATTTTGAAAATTTAAGCATTCTTTCTATTTCTTCTTCTTTAGTTAAATCTGCTTTTACCAAATAAATTTTTGTACCACTTTTATTTAAATCTTTTTTAAGACTTTCTGCTTTGGACTTTGATTTGTTATAATGGATAACAATTTCAATATTAGGCCCAGATAATTTTTTAGCTATCGCAGCCCCCATTCGAGTTGCTGCTCCAGTAATTATTATCTTCCGTGCTTCCATTTTTTATCTCTTTTTTTTGTGACCCTTGTGCCAGGCATACCTAGTGTTGATCTACCTTTAGGATAAATTTTATTTTTAACATCGTACTGTCTAATTTTGGGGTTTAAAGTAATTTCTAATTCAGTACTTTGAAGTTTTCTCATCTCATCTCTAATTTTAGCGGCTTCTTCAAATTCCAAATTAGATGCGGCTTCTTTCATCTTTTTGTCTAATCCTTTTAAATGTTTTTTAAGGTTACCACCAATATTGGAACCCTCACTTATTTTGACGTAATCTTTCTCGTAAACACTTTCTAAAATATCACTTATTTCTTTTTTTACAGATTTCGCGTCGATTTTATTTTTCTTATTGTACTCTAATTGAATCTTTCTTCTTCTCTCAGTTTCTTTAATTGCTTTCTTTATACTTTTTGTTTCCTTATCGGCATAAAGAATAACTTTTCCATCCACGTTTCTTGCAGCTCTTCCTATTGTTTGAATTAGTGAAGTTTCTGATCGCAAAAATCCTTCCTTATCAGCGTCTAGTATTCCAACTAATGCACATTCTGGAATATCTAAACCTTCTCTTAATAAATTTATTCCAACTAGAACATCAAATACACCCATTCTAAGATCTCTCATAATCTCTATTCTCTCAAGTGTATCTATATCAGAATGAAGGTATCTTACTTTTATCCCATTTTCATGAAGATACTCGGTTAAATCCTCTGCCATTTTTTTTGTAAGTGTTGTAACCAAAACTCTATAATTATTTTCAACTACTTTTTTACATTCATGCATAAGGTCATCTACTTGATTTTTAGCTGGTCTAATCTCAACTTGTGGATCAATTAAGCCTGTAGGTCTTATGACTTGATCAATAAACTTACCTTTAGTCTGTTCCAATTCCCACGGGCCAGGAGTTGCTGAAACAAATACAGTTTGTGTTCTCATCAAATCCCACTCTTCAAATTTTAAAGGTCTGTTATCCATGCAAGATGGCAACCTAAAACCGTACTCAGCCAATGTGCTTTTTCGAGATCTATCTCCCTTAAACATCCCATTAAGTTGGGGAACTGTAACATGCGATTCATCTACAAAAACTAATGTGTTATCAGGAAAATATTCAAAAAGAGTAGGTGGTGGCTCTCCTGGTTTTCTACCAGATAAAAATCTTGAATAATTTTCAATTCCCGCACAAGATCCAGTTGCCTCAATCATTTCTAAATCAAATTTAGTTCTCTCCTCTAATCGTTGCGCTTCTAATAATTTATTTTCTGCTTTATGTTTTTTTAAAGTCTCTTCTAATTCTCTTCTTATTTTTATAATTGCTTGCTCTACAGTCGGTTTAGGAGTGATGTAATGAGAGTTTGCATAAACTTTTACTAGACTAAGATCTCTAACCTGGTCTCCTGTCAAAGGATCAAATTCTTCAATCTTCTCTAGTTTATCACCAAATAAACTTAGTCTCCATGCTCTATCCTCTAGATGAGATGGAAATATTTCTAAATATTCTCCTCTTGCTCTAAATGTTCCTCTAAAAAAATTTTGATCATTTCTCTTATACTGAAGAGCAACAAGAGATTTTATTATTTGTTCTCTATTATATTCATAGTTTTTCTGAAGAGTTAAAGTCATTTTGCTGTAAGCTTCAACTGATCCCAAACCATAAATACAGGAAACACTTGCAACAATTAAAACATCGTCTCTTTCAAGAAGAGATCTTGTTGCTGAGTGTCTCATTCTATCAATCTGTTCGTTAATAGATGCTTCTTTCTCTATGTACGTGTCTGATCTTGGCACATAAGCTTCTGGAGTGTAATAATCATAGTAAGATACAAAATACTCAACAGCATTATCTGGAAAAAAAGTTTTCATCTCACCGTAAAGTTGAGCTGCCAAAGTTTTATTTGGTGCCAATATTAACGCTGGTCTGTTCGTAGCTTCTATAACTTTTGCCATTGTAAAAGTTTTTCCAGATCCAGTTACTCCTAATAATACTTGATTAAACTCATTTTTTTTAGCTCCTTGGACAAGCCTTTTAATTGCATCTGGCTGGTCACCAGCCGGGGTAAAATCTGACTTTATTTTGAATTTTTTTCCACCTTCGAGTTTTCCACCGATTTTTGGGTTTTTACTCTGAATGTCTGTAATTAGGTCTTGATATGTATTCTCCATATATTAAACAACGTAATTAAATAATTTCATAATTCAATGAGCATAATATCTAATAATTTAAAAAGAATTAAACCATCTCCAACTATTGCAGTTACTCAAAAGGCAAGAGAATTAAGAGCTGCAGGAAAAGACGTAGTTGGACTTGGGGCAGGGGAACCAGATTTTGATACTCCTATCAATGTTAAAAATGCAGCCATTAAAGCAATAAGAGATGGAGATACAAAGTATACTGCAGTTGATGGAACTCCAGCATTAAAAAAAGCAATTTTAAAAAAATTTAAAAGAGAAAATAAACTAAATTATAAATTAGACGAAATCACAGTTGGAACTGGAGGGAAACAAGTTCTCTATAACACTTTTATGGCAACTTTAAATAAAGGAGATGAAGTTATTATTCCTGCGCCATTCTGGGTTTCATATCCAGATATGGTTCTCCTAGCAGGAGGAAAACCAAAAATAGTAAAATGTGATGAAAAAGACGGATTTAAAATTACACCTGCAAAATTAAAAGCTGCAATTACAAAAAGAACGAAATGGATAATCCTTAACTCACCATCTAATCCTACTGGATCTGGATACAGCAAATCAGAAATTCAAAAATTAGCAAAGGTTTTAATAAAAAACAAAAAAGTTCACATTTTGAGCGATGATATTTATGAGCATGTTAAGTATGATAATTTTAAATTTTTTACTATTGCTCAAATTTCAAAATTAAAATCTCGAACATTAACAATGAATGGAGTGAGCAAATCTTATGCAATGACTGGTTGGAGAATTGGTTATGCAGCTGGACCAAAAGAAATAATTTCTGCAATTAGAAAAATTCAGTCTCAGTCTACTTCGAATCCATCATCAATTAGTCAAGCAGCAGCTGTAGAAGCTTTAAATGGAAAACAAGACTTTATTAAGAAAAGAGCAAAATCATTTAAAGAAAGAAGAGATTTTGTTGTCAAAAGTTTAAATAATATTGATGGCATTAGCTGTTTAAAACCTAATGGTGCATTTTATGTATTTCCGAATTGTAAAAAACTTCTAAATAAAAGAACTAAACTTAAAAAAGATACTGATTTTGTCCAAAAGCTACTAGAAAAACAAAATGTTGCAGCTGTTCAGGGCTCAGCATTTGGTTTAGATGGATATTTTAGAATTTCATATGCGACTTCAATGGCAAAACTTAAAATAGCAATGTCTAGAATTAAAAAGTTTTGTGAGGATTTAGGATAAACCTATTTTTTTTTATTTAGTCCAATTAGTGAAGAATTTCTAAATCTTAAAATTACAATTGCTAAAGCAATTAAAACAATCGCACCTGCTTCATATAGTAATATCTCTGGATTTAGAGATTTTCCTTGTAAAATAATAAATCTAGCAAGTGCAGTTATAGCAATAAATAACGGCAGTGTAATTTGAATTGATTGGCTTTCCCAAAATACTCTAACCATTGCAAGCACTTCAAGGTATAAAAAAAGTAAAAGCAGATCAGCTAAAGTAACTCTTTGCACGAGTATCATCTGATACATCTCTTGCCCAAAAGCAATGACTGTACTAACTAAAATGATTACTAATGCTACAAGCTGTATTTGCTTTACAATGTTTTCCATTAATAATCTCTTATAAGTTAAAATAACTTTTTATTCTAGACTGAAATAACAAATAAATCGCCGATATATGAATAATTGAGTTAAGAGTAAGCACAGATTTCACTCCAAAATCATTTAAACCTAATTCTGGAATCGGTTCATATGGAACTAAAATACTAGTTGTTATGGCCTCATATAAATCAAATAAACCAACAAAGTTCCAAGCTAATAAAATACCCCAAAGTACTGCAGATGGTTTTTTATAAATAAAGTAAACTAAAAATAAAGCAGTTGTTCCAATTATAAAATCACCAGTCAAAGATACAATCCACTCGTATGGTGCTGCTCTCTCATTTTCTGTGATTGTCCAAAATAAAATTAAACTTGACCCAATAGCCCTGAATGACATCCAGCCAGTTGCAAACATAATCCACTTTATTCCTTTTGTCATATTATACTAATCCAAGTCTAACTACTGATTTTGCTGCATCCTCAATACATCCTCTAGCCGGCTGAAATTTAAATCCCAATAAATCTTCAGCATACGAAGCATCAGTTTGCATCTGTATCCCTAAATCTGGAACCATCATTTTTGCACTCGTATCCAGATGACTAATTATTCTCACTAGAAAGTTTGGCAACACTCTTTTTGGAAGTTTTTTTGAATATTTAGGTAATGCTTCAGCCATAATATTAGAAAAATCTATCATTCTTTTGACCTCAGAGCCAATTATTAGTCGTCTCCCACCAACATCTGGTCTTGTTAAAGAATTAATGTGAGCTTTCACTACATCTTTCATATCTGAGACTAAAATACTAAAATCCGGAGCACCTGGATATTTACCTTCTAGAAATAATTTAACATAACTTATCGAAGTTTTTTCTTTAGTATCTAAAGCGTCTCCAAAGACACCTCCAGGACATATACATACCAACTTATTCTTTAAACCTTTATTTTCCATAAATTCCCAAGCTGCTTTTTCAGCCTTGATTTTTGAAACAAAGTAATCATTACAACCCTTCCAATTAGCATCACTCCAATCATTTTCACCAAATGTATATGGATTTGTCCTATTAGGTTTTCTAAACATTGTTGCAATTGAAGAAGTTTTAATAATACGTTCAACTCCCGCATTAACAGCAGCTTTTAAAACTCTTATAGTTCCATCTTTAGCTGTTGGAACAAGACTTTCACGATCTCTAGAGGTCTTTAAAGGGAAAGGAGAGGCCACATGCATTACATACTTACAGCCTTTTAATGCCTCATCCCAACCTTCGTCTTTTAAAAGATCTAATTTTACAAATGATAAATTATCAATTGATGTATATTCATTTATGGTTTTTTTTGTTTGCTCTATTAAACCAGAATCTCTAACAGTGCCTAAAACTTTATATCCCGATTTTAATAATTCAATTGCAGTGTGTTTAGCGATCCATCCACTTATACCCGTTAACAATACTGTTTCATTCATTTATTCGGATAAATGTTTTTCAGCCTCTAATGCTGCCATACATCCCATACCAGCTGCTGTAACTGCCTGTCTAAATACTTTATCTTTCACATCACCAGCAGCAAAAACTCCTGGTATATTTGTTTCTGTAGACTCTGGTTTTGTTATTAAATAACCCTCATTATCCATTTCTAGTTGGTCTTTAAATAATGAGGTTGCTGGATCATGCCCTATAGCAATGAACAAGCCATCAATTTTTAGTTCGTCTATTTTATTTGTTTTAACATTTTTAATTTTTAATCCAGTTACATTTTTAGGATCATTATCCCCAATAACTTCGTCAACAACAGAGTCCCAAATTATTTCAATTTTTTTATTTTCCATTAATTTCTTTTGAAGTAATTTTTCTGCTCTCAAACTATCTCTTCTGTGTATAAGTTGAACTTTTGAAGCAAATTTTGTTAAAAACATAGCTTCCTCAACTGCAGCATTTCCACCTCCAACAACTGCTACAGTTTTGTCTTTAAAGAAAAATCCATCACATGTTGCACATGCAGATACACCAAAACCTCTAAAGCTTTGTTCTGAATCAATATTTAACCATCTTGCTTGAGCTCCTGTTGATATAATAATTGAGTCTGCCTCATAAATTTGACCACTATCTCCAACAGCTTTAAACGGCTTAGATTTTAAGTCTACAGATGCAATATGATCTTGAATCATTTCAGTCCCAACTACTTCTGCCTGACCTTTCATTTGATCCATTAGCCATGGCCCTTGTATTACATCTTTAAATCCAGGAAAATTTTCAACATCAGTTGTTGTTGTTAATTGGCCACCAGGTTCCATACCATGAACTAATATTGGTTTTAACATTGCTCTTGCTGCATAAATTGCTGCTGTATATCCAGCGGGACCTGACCCAATTATTAACACTTTTGTGTGTTTAGTTGGATTTTCACTCATATGAAAGCTATATAATGATTAATGACTAAATTGAAAGGTATATTATTAACAGAAGGTATGCATGGGATGATTAGCCAAGTAGAAGGTTTGGCTAAAGCTTTAGATATAAATTATTCTCACCACACAGTTGAAACAAAGGGTTTCTGGAAAGTTATACCGCCAAAATTCACTCCAATATCCGACTCAGTTTTTAAAAAAATTGAATGCGAAGATGTTGATTTAATAATTTCATGTGGAAGAAAAAGTATTATTCCATCATTATTCTTAAAAAAAAATTCAAAGAAAAAAGTATTTAACATTCATATTCAAAACCCAAAGATAAAACTTGATAATTTTGATCTAGTTGTAGTGCCTGAGCACGATAATCTTGATGGACACAATGTATTAAAAACAAAAGGAGCCATTCATTATTTAACAAGTGAAGAAATTGAAAAAGACAAAGAATATTTGTTCAATATTTCAAGCAAATTGAGGGATAAAAATATAATTTCATTAATAATTGGTGGTCCTACCCAGTATTATGATTATTCAGACAGAAATATCCAAGAAATTTTTTCAAAAGTAAATTATTTAGTTAAAGAAAATAATCTTAGTTTAGTAGTCATCCCTTCTATGAGAACGCCAAAGGGAACTATAGAACATGCAAAAATATATTTTGGAAATGATCATTTAGTATTAGACGGTGTTGATAAAAAAGCCTATTTAAGTGCTCTTTCACAATCAAAACATTTGGTTATCACTTGTGATTCAAGCTCTATGATTTCAGAGGCAGCTTTAACAGGTAAGCCAATTTATATTGCCACTATTCCACCTAAAAAAAGTGATAAAAGATTTAAAAATTTTAGAAAATTATTTCAAGAAATGAAAATTGTAAGAGAATTAGGAGAAAAATTAGAAAATTGGAACTATGAAAAATTAGATGAAACGAATAGAGTAGCAAATATCATTAAAGATAAAATTCATTTATAATGGCATTTTTAAATTCAATATTAAAAAATTCGTCAAATCACAAAACTCCTTTTGAACATTGGGAATTAAATCAACCACTAACAGACGGCCAAGTTCATGAAATTGTAAACGCTGATATAGCTAATCCGATAGAACATAATTTAAACTATGATGGCACAAGAGCAATTGATGGAGGTGAAGGCAAGTTTAGAGAAGGCATATCAGACGGAGGCAAAGCATTAAAATTTAGATGTTTTGTTACAAAAGAAAATTCAAATCAATTTCCTAATCTTGTTGAATTTATTAAAGAACTTCAAAATCCATCGACTTACAAAAAAATTTCTGAAATGATAAATAAAGATCTTTCTAATTCATATGTAAGAGTTGAAGTTATCTGTGATAGAAAAGGATTCTGGTTAAAACCACATTGCGATATTAAAGAAAAACTGATGTCATGTTTATTATTCGTAAACAAACATAATGAAAAAGAAGATTTAGGCACAGATTTTTATGATGAAAATTTAAAATTAGCAAAAACTGTTCCTTACAAAGATAATTATGGTTATTTCTTTTCAAGTGGTCCTAACACTTGGCATGGTATGGAAAAAAAAGAAATAGTAAAAGAAAGAAGATGTCTTCAAGTGAATTATGTTACATTTGAGACAGATTGGAAAGTTAATTAAAATTAATTATCTTGCAAAGATTTAACTCTTAACTTTGTTGTTTTCAAAGATTTTATTGCCTCTAAAAATGAATAGGCTGTAGACATATTCGTACAATAAGGAATTTTGTTTGCAAGAGTTCCTCTTCTTAATGCTCTAGCATCACTAATCCTGTGTTCAGAATTTCCACCTCCTGTATTTATTACCAAAGATATTTTTTTTGAATTTAAAACATCTACTATATGTGGTTTGCCACTGCTTACTTTATTAATTTTTTTACATTTCATTCCATTTTGTTTTAGAATTTCAGAGGTTCCTTTGGTTGCAGAAAGTTTGAAACCAAGTTTTATTAATCTTTGAGCTATACCAACTATTTCTTGCTTGTGAGAGTCTTTTACTGATAAGAATGCCATTCCTTTAGTTGGCAGTGAATTTGAAGCAGCAATTTGACTTTTTGCAACTGCCATTCCAAAATCATCATCAAAACCCATTACTTCTCCAGTAGACTTCATTTCAGGACCAAGCAATAAATCACTATCTGGAAATTTATTGAACGGAAATACAGCTTCTTTAACAGCAAATTTTTTATTGGTTTTATATTTTAATTTATATTTACTTAACTTTTCTCCAGACATTATTCTCGATGCAATTTTTGCAAGTGGAATACCATTTGCCTTTGAAACAAAGGGAACAGTTCTGCTTGCTCTAGGATTGACTTCAATTACAAAAATTTCATCATTTTTAATTGCAAATTGAATATTTAAAAATCCTTTAACTTTTAAAGCCAAAGCCAATTTTCTTGTTTGTATTTTTAGTTCTTTTAAAATGTTTGCCTTTATTGATACTGGCGGTAAGCAACATGCTGAGTCTCCAGAATGAATCCCGGCTTCTTCAATATGTTGCATTATCCCAGCAACATAAACATCTTTTCCGTCAGAAATTGCATCTACATCTACTTCCATTGCATTATCAATAAATTTGTCAATTAAGATTGGATTTTGCCCCGATGCTTTGAAGGCTTCATTAATAAATTGATTCAATTGGCTCTTGTCATGAACAATTTCCATAGCTCTTCCTCCCAAAACATAAGAAGGTCTAACAACTACAGGCAATCCAATTTTTTCGGCAACATTAATAGCTTGATCGAATTTGTAGGCAATTCCGCTTTCAGCTTGTTTTAATTCAAGCTTTATAAGCAACTCTCTAAATCTGTCTCTATCTTCAGCAAGATCAATCGATTTATATTGTGTCCCTAAAATAGGTAATTTATTTTCATCTAAAAATTTAGCTAATTTGATAGGAGTTTGCCCCCCAAATTGTGCAATAATCCCAATTAGATTTCCTTTTGATTTTTCTTTTAAAATTATATTCTCAACATACTCTTCAATTAAAGGTTCAAAGTACAATCTATCACTTGTATCATAATCCGTAGAAACAGTTTCCGGGTTACAATTTATCATTATTGTTTCAAAACCTGCTTCTTTTAAAGAAAAGCTAGCTTGACAACAGCAATAATCAAACTCTATACCTTGACCAATTCTATTTGGTCCTCCACCTAAAATGATTATTTTCTTTTTATTGCTTGGCTCAGCTTCGCATTCAGTTTTAATAGAAAAATTTCTTTGATAAGTTGAATACATATAAGGTGTGAAAGATTTGAATTCAGCAGCACAGGTATCAACTTTCTTAAAAACAGGCATAACTTTTAAAGCTTTTCTTCTTGATTTAACGATTGTTTCTTTTTGATTAGTTAATTGTGAGATCTTTTTGTCGGAAAAGCCTATTGATTTTATTCTATTAAATTCCTCAAAAGTTTTGGGCAGCCCTTTTAAACTTAATATTTTTTCTTCATCAACTATTTCCTTAATTTGATTTAAAAACCATGGATCTACTTTTGATAATTTATATATAACATCTAAAGAAATTTTTTTTCTAAAAGCTTCAGCAATTAATAGTAATTTATTTGGAATATTGATTTTTAAATTTTTCAAAATCTCTTTTTTTGTGTAATTAAAAATGTTGTCCAATCCAGAAAAACCAGTTTCAAGTGAAACTAGAGCTTTTTGAAAAGACTCTTTGAAATTTCTACCAATTGCCATTGCCTCTCCAACCGATCTCATGGATGTACCTAAAATTGCTTCTGTGTCAGAAAATTTTTCAAACGTAAACCTTGGAATTTTTGTTACAACGTAATCAATTGTTGGTTCAAAAGAAGCTGGTGTTACTTTTGTTATTTCATTTTGTAGTTCATCTAGAGTATAACCAACTGCTAATTTTGCAGCCACTTTTGCTATTGGAAAGCCAGTTGCTTTAGAAGCTAATGCAGATGATCTTGAAACTCTAGGGTTCATTTCAATAATTACCATTCTTCCATTTTTTGGATTTATGGCGAATTGAACATTTGAACCTCCAGTTTCAACACCTATTTTTCTTAAGCAAGCAATAGATGCATTTCTCATTACTTGATACTCTTTATCTGTCAACGTTAATGCTGGAGCTATTGTAACTGAGTCGCCAGTATGAGTTCCCATTGGATCAACATTTTCTATTGAACAGATAATTATACAATTATCATTTTTATCTCTAACGACCTCCATCTCAAATTCTTTCCAACCATCTAAACATTCTTCAACTAAAACCTGATTTTGAGGAGACTCATTCATCCCTTCTTTTACAATTTTAAAAAAATCTTTTTTTGTTCTCGCAATTCCCCCACCTAATCCACCTAAAGTGAATGAAGGTCTAATAATTGCAGGAAGACCAATTTTGTTTAAACATTTTTTTGCGTTTGAAAATTTATTAAGAACTTCTGACTTTGGTAAATCAATACCAATATCAGACATATTCTTTCTAAATTTTTTTCTATCTTCAGCATTTGCTATTGCTTTCGAGTTAGCTCCAATCAGTTCAATTTTATACTTTTTAAGTAAACCAATTTTTTCTGCATTAATTGCAAGATTTAATGCTGTTTGACCACCCATTGTAGGTAAAATAGCATCTGGCCTTTCTTTTTTGACAACTTCATCTAGCACTTCCAAAGATATTGGTTCGATATAAGTTTTATCGGCAACACCAGGGTCAGTCATTATGGTTGCCGGATTTGAGTTAATTAATATTACTTTATAACCCTCATCTTTTAAGGCTTTACATGCCTGTGTTCCTGAATAATCAAATTCACAAGCTTGACCAATAATAATTGGACCAGCTCCAATAACTAAAATTTTTTTAATGTCTTTTCTTTTTGGCATATTTTTTTATTTCTTTAATAAAATTACTAAATAAATATTTACTATCTTGTGGTCCAGGATTAGCTTCAGGATGATATTGGACTGAGAAAACTGGTTTATTTTTTAATCTTATTCCTTCTATAGAATTGTCAAATAATGACAGATGTGTTATTTCTGTATTTTTTTTTAAGCTTTTTTTAATAACCTCAAATCCATGATTTTGACTGGTAATTTCAACTTTCTTGGTAATTAAGTTTTTGACTGGATGATTTGCACCTCTATGTCCCAACTTCATCTTTTTTGTTTTTGCATCTAAAGCTAAAGCTAATATTTGATGACCCAAACATATCCCAAATAACGGAATATTTTTTTTTATTAAATTTTTTACAACTTTAATTGCATACTTTCCTGTTGCGGCAGGATCTCCAGGACCATTTGACAAAAAAATTCCTTGAGGTTTTAGATTAAGTATATTATTTGCATTTTCTTTACATGAAACAACTTTGACTTCGCAATCGAAATCAGAAAAATACCTAAGTATATTTTTTTTAATCCCATAATCTATCGCCACAACCCTAAATCTTTTCTTTTTATTTTTTTCATAACCCTTATTTTTTTTCCAAGTTTTATATCCTTTCCAAATATATGTTTTATTAGTTGTGACCTCTTGAGCAAGATCCATTCCGTTTAAACCAGGCCATTTTATTGATTTATTTATTAGTTTATTAATATTAAATTTAGCATTTTTATTATTTGATATTGTTGCTTTTGGAGCTCCTTTATCTCTTATAAAATTAGTTAAACTTCTAGTATCCAGACCAGTTATACCTACTATTTTATTTTTTTTAAGCCATTTATCTAAATTTTGCAGAGATCTATAATTAGAAGGACTTGTTATCTCTGAATTAAAAATAACTCCTCTCGTCCATATTTTATCAGACTCTATGTCTTCTTTATTAGCCCCAACGTTACCAATGTGTGGAAATGTAAAATTTATTATCTGTCCTGCATACGATGGATCAGATATAATTTCTTGATAACCAGTTAATGACGTATTAAAGCATACCTCTCCAGTTGCTTCTCCCATGTATCCTAGTCCAATACCCTTAAAGACTGATTTATTCTCGAGAACTAAAACAGCTGTGTTAAAATTTAAGAGGTGTGAAGTTTTATTTTTGCGTTTTAAAGTCAATTACAACTCATGAGTTAAAGGTTAATACAATAAAACGTATTTATCCGCAACAGATCTATAATAATTTTTTAAAAATACAATTTTTTCTTTTGAACAATTTTGTCTATGAAGTACATTCTAGTATGTCCTTGAGAGATAAAATTGATAGCGATTATAAAAATGCTTTAAAATCAAAAGATAAAAGTAAGATATCAACTTATAGGTTAATTTTATCTGGAGTTAAGGACTTAGATATTAACAATAGGTCTGGCCCTAATAAAAAAGAGACAGATGATGAGGATATAAAAAAACTCTTAAAAAAAATGATTAAACAAAGATCCGAATCAATTGAAATATATAAAAAAAATAACAGATCAGATTTACTAGAAATTGAGCAAGGAGAACTTGATGTTTTATCGGAGTATCTGCCTAAACAACTATCTGAAGCCGATACAGAACAAATATGTCAAGAAATTATCAAAAACTCTGGGGCCTCTTCATTAAAGGATATGGGTAAAGTCATGGGTGAATTGAAAAAAAACCATGCTGATACAATTGACTTCTCTAAAGCAGGTCAGATTATTAAAAATTTACTTAATAGCCGATGAAATATCCGAAGGAATATTTAGACGAAATTAAAACTAGATTAAAAGTTTCAACAGTTGTTTCTAAGACTGTTAAACTTAAAAAAAGAGGTAAAGAGTTTGTTGGTTTATCTCCATTTAAAACAGAGAAAACTCCGTCATTTACAGTCAATGATGAAAAAGAATTTTACCATTGCTTTAGCACAAGTGAACATGGAAACATTTTTGACTTTGTAATGAAAACTCAAAGTCTTAAATTTGGCGAAGCAGTTAAAATGCTTTCAAGTCTTGCTGGGATGCAACCTTATACATTTTCTAAGCAAGATGAGGAAAGAGAGAGTAAATGGAAATTATATAAATCTATATGTAGAAATTTTTCTGATTTTTACAAAAATGAATTATTTAAAAATGAGAATTCAATCAAGGCAAAAAATTATCTTAAAGAAAGAGGACTGTCAGGAATAGATGTTAAAAATTTTAATCTTGGTTTTGTAACACAAGACATAGACTATTATGAAATACTAAAAAAAGATTTTGATGAAAGCACTATTAAAGAGACGGGCTTATTTTACTTTGATGAAAAGAGAAAAAAACATATATCAAGATTTAGAAACAGAATAATTTTCCCAATAAATAATATCTCTGGAAATATAATAGGTTTTGGAGGTAGAATAATAAATGAAAGTAAAAATTCAGCCAAATATATTAATTCCCCTGAAACCCTTTTTTTTAAAAAGGGTTTAAACTTATATAATCTTGATAAAGCAAGAAAGTTATCAAACAAATTAGAAGATGTATATTTAGTTGAAGGATATATGGATGTTATTGGCTTATCAAAAAATGGAATAGAAAATACTGTCGCAAACTTAGGGACTGCTCTAACAAGCAAACAGATACAAATTTTAAATCAATTCTTTAATCATATTATTATATGTTTTGACGGTGATCAAAGTGGTTATAAAGCTGCAATAAGAGCAGCAGAAAATATTATCGATGAATTAAAGCCTGATAAAAAAATTTCATTTCTTCTTTTGGAAAATAACTTAGATCCAGATAATTATGTAAATAAATTTGGCAAAGATAAGTTTTTAGAAATTTCTGAGCAAAAATCTAAACCTATACATAAATTTATATTCGAGCATTATATAAGTCTAACAACTGAAAGTCCAAGCTCGAAAGCGATCTTCGAAAAAAAACTTAGAGAAATTGCATCAAATATTAAAGATAGCTTTGTAAAAAAGTATACGCTGGAATATTTTCTTGAAAAAGTTTCCGAGTTGACACCAAATATTAATTCAAAATTTAGCAAAATTTATATGAATTCTCCAAAATCTCTTGCTAAAACCAAAAATTATTATAATGAAACAAAATCATTGAAATCTTTTGAAATAAAAGAATTCTCATTTTTATATATACTGCTTGCAAAATCGAGATTAATTTATGAAAACTTTCACTTAATTGAAAATGTAAAGTTATATAGTGATGAAAATAAACAATTATTTGCAGAAATTTTAAATCAGTCACAAAATTTATTAAATCTAGATGTTCAAAAATTAAATGTGGATAAAAATCTTGTTAACAGAGTTATGAATTATGCTTCAGTTAAACATATAATTTCAAAAAATTTGAATGATGACCATAAAATATTAGAAATTTTCACTGAGATTATTCAAGATTTAAAAAGTTATGAGTTAGAGCAAAGAATATCTGAGTTAGAATCAAAGTTTTCTCAAGATATGAGTGAGACGACATTTAACAAGATAAAAGAGTTGAAAAAACAACAAAAAATCAACTAAAATAAAAAAAAATCACATAGATTTTTTTGTATTAGACATTATATAAGTCCCTCAAACTTTTTATTGTGGAACGAATAATTACAAAATCATTTGCAAGATTAATGGGTCGGGGCATCCATAGAGGATTTATTACACACGAAGAATTAAACAAATCCTTAGGAAAAAGAAATTTGTCTGGTGAAAATCTTGCACAAGCGTTTATTCATATTTTAGATGAAAATATTGTACTAGTTGAAAAAAAATCTGATTATAAAGTTTTAAGAAAAAAAGATGCATCTTCAAAAGAGGAAGGTAAAACATTAGAAAAAAGTGACGATCCCATAAGAATGTATTTAAGAGAGATGGGTGGAGTAGAGTTATTATCGCGTGAGGGAGAGATAGCGATAGCAAAAAGAATTGAAGCAGGAAAAGATGTAATGCTTAACGCTTTGTCTCAAAGTCCAATAACTGCACAACAATTTTTTGATTGGAATACAAAGCTTCAGAACGATGAAATCCTAGTAAGAGAGATTATCGATATTGATACCAACTACATGGATGATGATGAAAATAGCAATACATCAAAACAAAAAAAACAAGATGAAGATACAAATGCAGTAGCATCTACAAATAATGAGGAAGATGAATTTAATCCAACATTAGCCGCTATGGAGACAGAAATAAAGCCAAAAGTATTACAAACTGTCCATACACTTACTAAAGAATATAATAAATTAATTAAATACCAAAATGAAAAATTAGATTGTGTTTTAAAATCAATAAAATTTTCGCATTCGAAGGAAAAAAATTACAAAAAGATTGTTGATGATATTATAATAAATATAAAATCTCTTCAATTATCGCCATCGGTACTCGAAGAATTGGTACAGAAGCATTATGCTGAAAATAAAAAGATAATTTCATTAGAAGGAAATTTATTAAGACTAGCGATTGATTCTAAGATTTCACGCGATGAATTTATCAAATTTTATATTGGAAATGAGATAAACCCTAACCTAAAAGAATTTCTAAATACAAATGATGTCTGGAAAAAATTTTTCTTAAAAAACAAAAACGATTTTAAAAATATTCGAGATAGACTCGTTGAAATCAGTAAAAAGTTAGGAATTTCTGTAACTGAATATAAAAAATTAGTCAACAGGATCCAAAAAGGTGAAAAAGAATCAAGAATCGCGAAAAAAGAAATGGTTGAAGCTAATCTAAGATTGGTAATTTCAATTGCAAAAAAGTACACCAATAGAGGACTCCAATTTTTAGATTTAATTCAAGAAGGTAATATCGGATTAATGAAAGCAGTTGATAAATTTGAGTACAGAAGAGGATATAAATTTTCTACATATGCAACTTGGTGGATCAGACAAGCAATAACCAGATCGATTGCAGATCAGGCTAGAACTATAAGAATACCAGTTCACATGATAGAAACTATAAATAAAATTGTAAGAACTCAGAGATTGATACTCAGCGAATTTGGAAGAGAAGCTACACCTGAGGAATTGGCAAAAAAATTGAGAATGCCATTAGATAAAGTTAGAAAAGTTTTAAAAATCTCAAAAGAACCTGTTTCTTTAGAAAAACCAGTTGGGGATGAAGAAGACAGCAGTTTAGGAGATTTTATAGAAGATACAAAAGCACTTGCACCTTTAGAGCAAGCAATAAAATCAAATTTAAGTGAGGCAACTACAAAAATTTTGTCTACCTTAACTCCACGAGAAGAAAGAGTTTTAAGAATGAGATTTGGAGTGGGTATGAATACAGATCATACGTTAGAAGAAGTTGGTTTACAATTTTCAGTTACTAGAGAAAGAATTCGTCAAATTGAGGCTAAAGCATTAAGAAAATTAAAGCACCCAAGTAGATCAAAGCAATTAAAAAGCTTCCTAGAGAGTTAGGGCCGTTAGCTCAATAGTAGAGTACTGCATTGACATTGCAGGGGTAGTTGGAGCGTAACCAACACGGCCCACCAATACTAAATTATCTTCAATTGCTAACTTAAAAAAAATGTTATAATTAATTCTTTTATTTAGGGCCTGTAGCTCAGTTGGTTAGAGCAGTACACTCATAATTAATCACACTTCTAATTCTGCTTTCTAACTTTAAATAAGTTAGCATTACCAAAGCTTATTTCAATAAATATTTTACTTCTTTCTTTACCAACTTATTGCCAACCTTTTACCAACCGATCCATTCTGAATTGTTTAATAAGTCAAATAAGATCAAGAAAATTCAACAATGGAGCGGGATCATAAATACAAAATTGAAGACTCTAAAAGCATTGAAAAGACTCGGGTTTTTGAAACAACTTTTGACTCCCAAACTGACTCAAACATATCGTTTAAACGGACTTACGCGGGCCTAATTTAATCATCTTACATAAAATCTAAAACCTGTATCATCTGACACTACTTATTTATAGAGTCAAGTTGGCTAAAGAACTTTATTTCCAATGAGTCTTATTAATCGCTACAGATAAAAGACTTGTCATAAATTTTCACATTAGGATTAATTAAAGCACATTGCCTTTTAATCTCATCATCAAATGTACCGACCATAATTACTACAGCATCTTTTTGACTGAGTGTGGTGATAATATCTGGTTGATCAATTTTAATATCAGTGCCAAACAAATAGCCATTAATTTTTAATTTTGAATTATCTACCACTGCAAAAGAACATTCTAAATTATCAATTTTATTCATAATGTTTAGTAGTAGCTGGCTTGAAGTATTGGCGCCCCACAACACAATTTTTTTGTGCTTGCTACTAATGTTCAGCAGAAGATTGGATAAATCGTCTAAATTTTTTGAAAAATTATCCAAATAGCTCTGCTTAGATTTTGCTAAGATAGGTTTTGGAGAGCTGTCTAATTTCTTGAAACAAATAAAAAGTGAGTGATCTAAGTAGACTTCTGAAGAAACCTTCTCAAATCCCATGTTATTGAAAAATGCAATCAAATCATCTTCAAACGGATAGATTAAATGTTCAGTTGTGAATGAATTAAGATTAAGTTTTTTTATCCAACTTTGGAACAATGGAATTGCCATTATATACAACCCATCTATTTTCAACATTCTCTTGATTTTTTTTAAATGGTACGTGGGATCAGCAATATGTTCGAATACGTGAGAAGAAAAAAAAATATCTATATCATCAAACTCATAGTCATGAATGTCTCCTTCCAGCATGACGATATTTGAGGATTCATTTTTGATATTTAAATTGTAATCGTTAGCTATAAATCTAATCGATTTATTTAACTCAGCAAGCTTATTAACTACAAAACCGTTCCCAGCACCCATTTCTAAAACAGTCATATTTTTTTTAAGGTAATGTGTAATATATTTGAAAAATGATAATTTTTGATTATTTAATTTTTCACCCACAACGTCATTTTTAAATTCTCTATATAATATTTCAGAGGGCACTTCACTTAATTGTTGGATTAAAAAGCATTCATCACAAATACCTATAAGAAAATCAAAATTTTCGAAACGAGGATTCTTTGTTGATTGAGGTGCTAATGGAAAATTATCAAATAAAAGTCTTGATGATATTTTTCCTGAATTACAAAAGCGGCATATATGTTTTGACATTAATATTAATTTTTATAAACAACTATCATATAAAAATCAAAATTGAAGACTCTAAAAGCATTGAAAGTCTTGATTCCAAAGGGAGAAATCCACATTGAAAGGCCCTCCGTTGAAGTATCAAATCTCTTATCTGCACTCTTTCCATTCCCAACATATGCAGCTCTTGCCAGGAGATCATTTGAGAATTTAAAACGCTTATCTGTTATTGGTTGTCTTCGGCTATAGTTCCGAATTTTCTTTGTTATATCATTCATAGTTTTTCGTCCTTTCGTTAATGAAAGCTTTATGAATTAAAAATTATGATTTGTGATTTTTCACATCTAGGTTGTGAATCTTTTTACCAACCGTTTTACCAACCGATCCATAAACATATGCCCACAGATCCAACATATTCAATCTGCAGTTTGTGTTTACTGACTTGCAAGACTCTAAAAACTAAAGTAAACATTGACTCAATTTTAAGGGCCTGTAGCTCAGTTGGTTAGAGCAGTACACTCATAATGTATTGGTCCCAGGTTCGAGTCCTGGCGGGCCCACCAAATCCCCTAAAATCAACGTTTAAAAATTTTAGTTTTTCAAAATTTCAATAAAAATTGTAGTATTCTTTTAAATAAAATGAAATTTAAAATTAAAATTAAGCCTAAGGTTTCGTATTATGTTTCAATATTAGTCTGTTCTGTAATACTTTTTTATTTTGCATATAAGGGAGTTGTTGCATATTTAATTCATCGAGAATTATACGGGGGAGGATTAGATACATTAGTTTTATTAAGAGCATCTATTTCAGGAATAATGCTTCTTTTAATACTTTTATTTATTCAGTTTATTAAAATACCTGACTTAAAGAGTCATCGCATGATTTTAAGAGGAATATTTGTAGGTTGGACGAGTGTATTTGTAATATTGATTATTGTTAATTTGAGCACAATTTATTTTATTTTAATAACAGGATTAGTATCTTTTTTTTCATTAATTAATTTATTTAGTTTAGAGTATCAAATAAAAGAAGAAAAAAATACTCTTACAGAAAAAGAAATTTACCTTCTCCAGCAACTTGCAAAAAAAAAGTAGTTCTGTTTTGAAAAAAGTAATATTTTTAATTTTATTTTTTATATGTCAAAGCGATGTTTTATCAAAAGATATGATTTTAGATCAACTAAAAAATCCTAAAATAACAAATCAATCTCAAAAGTGGGATTTTATTACTGATCAAGTAATGGGAGGTGTATCTACAGGAAAATTTATAGTGGAGAAAGTTGATGGAGTGATGTGTTATAGGATGACTGGAGATGTATCTACAAAAAATAACGGTGGATTCATACAAATCAGAACAAAATTAGATCCAGAAATTAATAGTAAAGATTATGATGGAGTATACATAAAAGTTTATGGTAATGAAAAAAATTATAATCTCCATTTAAGAACTGGGTTAACTCTTGCGCCGTGGCAGTATTATAGCTACACTTTTGTTACTACGAAAAATTGGAATAAAATTAGAGTGCCATTTAAACAATTTAAAAAATCAAACTTTTATCAACCAAAAAGTATATTAGGACAAAATATAAAATCAGTTGGTTTAGTCGCAGGTTTTGATGATTTCAAATCAGATATTTGCTTAAGTGAAATTGGATTTTATTAAATTATTTAATTAAAAATTCCTCTAGTGTTTTAAATAATGCATTTATATCCCCACCATTATTTTGTATAATTGAATTAAATTCTTCTTTTTGCGTTCTTGCCAAACTTAATCCTTCTACAATGAGATCTCTTATTAAAGGTCTTTCTGGATTTTTTGTATAAATTCTCCAGTCAATTTTAACCTGAGGTCTTTTCGAAGTAGCTTCCAATATACTATTAACTATAGTGTATTTATCGTTAATTTTTTTTTGTGAGACTACGTTAATTCTTGGATTTGTATAATCTACCAATCTACTAGAGAAGCTCTTTAAAAAATAACTCCTAAATAATTTTTGATACTTAGATTTTTGTTCATCAGTAATTGACTTTCTGTATTTTCCGAGGGTATACATGCCTATTCCATTTATATCTACACTACTTTCTGCAATTGCATTTAATTTTATAATTTTCGACTCCACAGGATCATCGCTAGACAATATTGATGCAGCTTCATCTACTATTTGATTAATTAATGCACTAGGGTCTTTTGCAAATGTAATGTTATTAAAATTAAATAAAAACAAAAATAAAAATATAATTAAACTTTTAAAAGATTTCATTAAATGACTAGTTATTGACTATCTAATTCTTCCCAATCGTCGTCACTGAGTGTTTCTGTTGTTTTGTCAATATTTCTAACTTTTCTGTATCTATCTTGTATGTAAAGACTTCTAACAGATGCATAGAGATCTACAGAACTACTTTCTAAACTATCAAACGACTCTAAATTTTTTGCTCTAAAGTCGATACCATCTAATAATTTAGATGCATAATAATCGGCCTCAGAAAAATATTGTGTATCATTAACGACAGTCACGTTGTACCATGCATCTCCTCCAATAATATTGACAATTGATCCAAGTGAATCTCTTACAGTAGTTGGTCCTAGAATAGGTAAAACAAAATAACAACCTGGACCAGCACCCCAAACTCCTAATGTTTGCCCATAGTCCTCTTTATCACGTTTTTTTAATCCATAATAAGATGCGACATCGAAAATTCCTACAATTCCTAAAGTTGAATTAATAACGAATCTTGCAGAATTTACTCCAGCATTTTTGAATTGACCTTGAAGAACATTGTTGGGAATTGTAACAACATTGCCTAGGTTGCTTAGTGCATTGCTAGTTCCTGACCTTATAGGTTGAGGAAACATTCTATAACCCTTAGCAAGTGGCTTAAAAATTACTTTGTCTAAAGCCTGGTTAAATGCAAAAACTCCTCTATTAATTTTTTCAAAACAATCTCCAACTTCCTCATATCCATTATTATTTTTATTTCCATCTACTTTTAGTTTTCCATCGTCCCCGGCAATTGCAATGTTTCCAAAGAATGAAAATAAAATAATAATTAAAATTGAAAAGAGTTTGTTCATACAATAGTTCTATTTATAGTATAATTAACATTAATATAAAGATAAATTGTTTTAAAATATGCAGAAAAATGTTGAAAAAATGTCAATAAATTACTCCCCAAATTTCGATATAAGGAAAAGAAGTGTTTCAAAGGTGAAGTACTTAATTTTTCATTATACAGGCATGAGATCTGAAAATACTGCTATAAAAAGGCTGACAAACAAAAACTCAAAAGTAAGTTGTCATTATTTCATAAAAAGTAATGGAGAAATCATAAAAATTGTACCAGATTTATATATTGCTTGGCACGCAGGAATATCCTCATGGAAAAAAGATAAATCACTTAATTCAAATTCGATAGGAATCGAGATCTCAAACCCAGGGCATGCTTATAAGTATAAGAATTACAGTAAAAAACAGATTACTTCGATTATTTACTTGTCAAAAAATTTAAAAAAGAAATATAAAATCAAAAAAGAAAATATTTTAGGTCATTCTGATATTGCACCTTTAAGAAAAAAGGATCCAGGCGAAAAATTTCCATGGGAATTATTAAATAAGAAAAAATTATGCTTATGGCATAATGTAAGTAAAAAAAATTGCAAAAAATTAAGAGGTATAAAACTAAATGATAGCAATAATTTTTTTCATTTACTATTTAAGTTTGGTTATAAATTTTCAAATGATGACAATGAGAAAATTATAATTTATAAAAATTTCCAGAGGAGATTTAGACCACAATTAATTAGCAGCATCGTTGATCAAGAGTCTTATGCAATCTTAAAATCCTTGATTTAATTGAATTAAAAATAGTTGAAATAAAATAAAAATAGAATAATTCTTTTCGAGCCAGATAAATGACTTATCGCTTTAATTTATTAAAGAGGAAAGTCCGGGCTCTACAAAGACACAGTGCCAGTTAACAGCTGGCGGGGGAGACCCTAGGGATAGTGCCACAGAAAATAAACCGCCTTATCAAGGCAAGGGTGAAAAGGTGTGGTAAGAGCACACCGGCTAAGTTGGTAACAGCTAGCGCATGGAAAACCCCACTGGGAGCAAGACTGAGTAGAGATGACATTGTTAGTAATAACTAAAAGCAGTCTTTGGCTAGTCATCAGGGTTAGTTGCTTGAGCTTTAAAGTGATTTGAAGCCTAGATAAATGATAAGTTTAAAAGACAGAACCCGGCTTATAGTTTATCTGGCATTTCATTAAAATAAATCCAAATAATTATTAAATATTTACATCATATTTCCATAATATTAGCTATTGACGCTAACAAATAAAACCCATAATATCCCATAAAAACCCAAAATTAAGGATAATATGGTTTATGTTTTTATCTACCTACGAAAACAAATTAGACAAAAAGGGAAGGGTTTCAGTGCCTGCATCATATAGATCATATTTGTCAAACATAGGCTACAATGGAATAATTTGTTATCCATCATTTAATAATCTATGTATTGAAGCATGGCCACAAGATCGAATTGAAAAAATATCTAATGCAATAGACTCATTAAATCCATTTGAAGAAAAGAAAGATTATTTTGCAACGTCTATATTATCGGAAAGTATAAATTTACAATTTGATAGTGAGGGCAGAGTTCAAATAACAACAAAATTACTAAAACATGCAAGAATTAAAAACAGTATGTTATTTGTTGGTCAAGGTAAAACATTTCAAATTTGGGAACCAACACATTTTGAAAAATTTAGGGCAAACGCTAGGAAAAAATCTAATATTAATCGAGCAAGTCTTAAATGGGAAAAGCAATTTAATAACTAAAAGGGGAAAATATGACAATAAACTTTAAAACACCAGATATAAAAGAACTAAAACCTAGAATTCTAGTATTAGGAGTAGGAGGAGCGGGTGGAAATGCAATAAATGGAATGATTGAGGCCGGCCTTCAAGGCGTTGAGTTTATTGCAGTTAATACAGATGCTCAAGATTTAAGATTAAGTAAGGCACAAACAAAAATACAAATGGGATTAAATTTAACTAAAGGGCTAGGAGCAGGTGCAAAACTAGATATAGGTCAAGCTGCTGCAGACGAGTCTTTAAATGAAATTGTAAATATATTGCAGGGTGCTAATATGGTTTTCATTACAGCCGGAATGGGTGGTGGGACTGGAACTGGATCTGCTCATGTGATTGCTCGAGCTGCAAAAGAACTCAATATCTTAACAGTCGGGGTTATAACTCTACCTTTCTTATATGAGGGCCCTTCAAGAATGAGAAAAGCGCAACAAGGCTTAGAAGAACTTCGAAAACATGTTGATACTATTATAGTTGTTCCAAATCAAAATTTATTTAAGATTGCAAGTGAACAAACAACTTTTGAAGAATCTTTTGCTTTATCAAATGATGTTTTGCTTCATGGTGTTCAAAGTATAACTGATTTAATGGTTAGACCGGGGCTTATTAACTTAGATTTTGCTGATGTTGAAACTGTTATGAGTTCAATGGGTAAAGCTATGATGGGAACGGGTCAGGCCGAAGGGGAAGGAAGAGCTGTTAAAGCTGCTGAATCAGCAATTAACAACCCTTTAATTGACGATTATTCCTTAAAAGGGGCAAAAGGACTTTTGGTAAATATCACTGGAGGTAAAGATTTAAAATTATTCGAAGTAGACGAAGCTGTAAATAAAGTAAGAGCCGAAGTCGATCCAGAGGCAGAATTAATTATCGGAGCTATAACCGATGATGGTTTGGATGGATTAATGAGAGTTTCAATTGTTGCTACTGCATTAGATGGACAGCAACCAGAGCCTAAATCAGTAATTAACATGGTACATAGAATTCAAAATAGAAATCCAGGTTATTCTGAGTTTTCAAATTCTGAATCAACTCAATCTTTCCAATTTACAAATAACAACTCAATAATTACTAATGGAGCTAACGCTCTTAAAATAGAGGAAGAAGAGAAAAATGAAGAATTGAGTTCTAAAAGCATAGATACTAATTATGCAAATGAGTTATCAAGCACCATAAATGGTGAGGATTTACAGCAAACCGAAGCACCTGTAAATAGCTCAGTAAACTCTGAATTTGAAAGCAATATAGATGATCAAGTATCTGAAAATAATGGTTTGGAAAATTTTGAGTTGAGTGATGATGATGCCCCTGAGCTATTTAATTCAGATGCTAACGAGGAGTTATCAACTTCACCACAAGAGATAAACTCTGAGGAAGAAGAAGATTTAGAAATTCCAGCATTTTTGAGAAGACAAAAGAATTAATGGTCTTCAAAAAAATAAATGAATGCCACCATAAATCTGGAAAAACATTTTCCAGTATTACTAAACGAATTAGTTAGTATTATTTCCCCTCTTTATGGTGGCACATTTATCGATTGTACATTTGGTGCAGGTGGTTATTCAAAAAAGATATTAGAGAATAATTTAAATAATATAATAGCACTAGATAGAGATAACTCTGTCAATAGTATAGCTAATCAATTCCACACAAAGTATAAAAAAAGATTTAAATTTTATAACAAAAAATTTTCGGATATTGATCAAATAAAGGAAGATAATATTAGAGCAATTGTTTTTGATCTGGGATATTCGTTAAATCAGATTTCTGACCTAAATAGAGGTTTATCTTTTAATAGCAAAGGCAAACTAGATATGAGAATGGGATTAAATGATTTTTCTTGTGATGATGTAATCTCAAAAATGAGCCAACAAAGTCTTTTTAAAATTTTCAAGTATTTTGGTGATGAAAAATATGCAAAACCAATATCAAAAAAAATAGTACAGTTAAGAAAAAATAAAAAAATTAAAACTGAAAATTTAGCAGAAATCGTTGAAGGTGTAAAAAAAAAGAAAAGTGGAAAAAATAAATCTACTAAAGTTTTTCAAGCTCTTAGAATTTTTGTAAATAAAGAGATAACCGAGCTGATATATGGTTTAGTAAAAGCCTATAATATTTTGCCAGTTGGTGGCGTAATAGCAGTTGTTACTTTTCATTCTATTGAGGATAAAATAGTAAAGTTTTTTTTTAAAGAATACTCAGAAGTAAAAAATTCTTCTAGGTATTTACCAAAAAGTGCTCCAACTAAAAAGTATTTTAATTTAACCAAAAAAAAACCAATAGTCCCTTCATCCAGAGAGATTAATATTAATCCTCCCTCAAGATCAGCAAAACTTAGATTTGCATATAAATTAGAGAATGGATGTAACTTCAAAAAATTTATTAGTAATTTTAATTACTTAAAAGATATAGAAAATTTGAAATTAGATGCATAAAAAAATTATTTTATTTATACCAATTATTATTCTTATAATTTCAACTGCTTTTACAAAAAATTCTACAAAAAAACTTGATAAACAAATTTTTGAAATTCAAGAAGATATCAGAGCTCTCAATGATATTTATGAGTTAGTTTTGTTTGATTACAACTATCTTACATCACCAAATAAGTTAATGGAATATTCTAAAATATATTTTGAAAAAGAATTAAAAAAAAAAAAAATTAAAGATTTAAAAATTTTTAAATTTAATAATGAATAATATTGACGAAAATTTTAAATTTGAAGCAAATAAATCAAATTTAAAAATATCTTTTGAGCGTATATCATTTATTTTCTTCATATTTTTTATAATTACAATAATTTTTACGTCTAAAACTATCTATTTAGGATTTAAGAAAACAAACCAAACTCAAACTGTAAAAGAAAAGCAGAAATATAGAGCATCTATCATGGATAGAAATGGAAATATTATTGCCAAAACTGTGCGTGTGACTAATTTGGGCTTAAATCCAAATCAGCTAATTAACAAAGAAAAATTATTAATTTCTTTAAAATTAATATTTCCTGACAAAAATTTTGAAAGAGAAATTAATGGAAAAAAGTTTTTTTATGTAAAAAAAAAAATATCTCCTTTAAAACTTGAAAAAATAAAATTACTAGGAGAAAAATCGTTCAAAGAAGAAGAAAACATTGCTCGTGTTTATCCTAACGGTAATCTTTTCAGTCATATATTGGGACAGATTGATACAGATAACAATGGTGTGTCTGGTATAGAAAAATCTTTTGACTATGAATTAACAACTTCAAAAAAGTCATTAAGGCTTTCTTTAGATACTGAAATACAATATTTGATAAGAGAGGAATTGATAAAATTTCAAGAAATTTTCAATAGTTATGGAAGCACGGCTATTTTAATGAATGTTAACAGTGGAGAGATTCTTTCTATGGTTTCTCTACCAGATTTTGATTTAAATAAAAGAGAAGACATTTCTGATAAAAAATTTATAAACAGATCCACAAAAGGTGTCTATGAACTTGGATCAGTTTTTAAAACATTTACATTCGCTGCCGGGCTTCAAGAAAATGTTATCCAAGAAGATACCCTTTTTAAAAATTTACCAAAAAAAATAAAATGTGCTGGAAGGTCAATCTCTGAATATGATATGGATATTCCATCTAGTCTTACCGCTGAAGAAATATTAATTAGATCTGGAAATATTGGTTCAATCAAAATTGCTCAGAAAGTTGGGTTAGAAAATTTTAAAGATTTTCTAGAAAATTTAGATTTATTAAATAAAATACAATTTGATATAGAGGAAGTTGGAAATCCAATTCCCTTTAAATGGGGAAAATGTAAATTAGCTACATCAGCATATGGTCATGGTATAACAACCACACCACTTCAACTTGCAAAAGCCTATGCAATAATTGCAAATGGTGGATATAAAATAAATCCAACTTTAATTAAAAAAGAAAAAAAATTAAAAAGAGGTGAACAAATAATAACACAAGAAAATTCGAATAAAATTAACGAAATATTGAGAAAAATTGTAACATCCGAACAGGGCACTGCTAATTTAGCAAATATCGCTAATTATGAAATTGCTGGAAAAACAGGAACAGCTCAAAAATCTATAAAGGGTAAATATTCTAAAAAAAAAATAAATACTTTTGCTTCAATTTTTCCAATATCTTCTCCAAAATATGTTTTAATTGTTTTGTTAGATGAACCAAAATTGAGTGAAACTTATATTTATGAGTATAATGATGGTAAAAAAAGGAAGATAGTAGGCACACCTTTTAATACTGCTGGCTGGACTTCTGTTGAGGTTGCCAAAAATATAATCGAAAAAATCGGGCCTATTTTAGCCATAAAATATTAAGAAATTTCATAATGATATTAAAAAGCTTTTTTAAAAATCTTAATAGAAATTTTAACAACAAAAGTTTTAATGGATTTGAATTTAATTCAAAAAAAATAAAAAAAAATTATATTTTTTTTGCAATACAAGGTAGTAAATTCAATGGAAATAATTTCATAAATGATGCCGTAATAAGAGGAGCTCGAATAATTGTATCAAATAAGTTTAAAACTGGAATTAATAAAGGTGTATTATATATAAAAGTAAGCAATCCTAGATTAGCCTTATCAAATTTTGCAAATAAATATTATAATAAAAAACCAAATAATATAATTGCTGTAACCGGTACAAACGGTAAATCGTCTATAGTCAATTTTTATTACCAAATATTAAAACTTAATAAAAAAAAAGTAGCTTCAATTGGAACTTTAGGTGTCAAATCGAATGGTGTTAACTTAAAACTTAATAATACAACTGTTGATGCTATTACAATAAATAAAATACTTGCAAATTTAAAGAATAAAAAAATTGAAAATGTAATTTTAGAAGCGTCGAGTCATGGTTTGCATCAAAAAAGACTACACGGCATTAAATTTAGTACGTCTATATTCACTAATTTAAGCAGAGATCATTTAGATTATCACAAAAATTATAAAAATTATTTTAATTCAAAATTAATTTTATTTAATGAGTTGACAAAAAAAAATGGAAATTTGATATTTGATAATGATCTAAAATACTCACAAATCTTTAAAAAAATTGCCAAAAGAAAAAAATTAAATTTATTAAACATTGGTACCTCAGAAAGTCATTTAAAAATCAATTCAATTAAAATTTTAAATAACTACCAACATATAAAGTTTACTTTTCAAAATAAGGAATACCAATTTAAAACTAGACTAATTGGAAAAATACAAATTAAGAATTTGATGATGGCTGTTGCAGCAGCAATTAAAAGTAATTTAAATATTGATGATATTGTCAAAAAACTTAAGTATATTAAACCTGCAAAAGGAAGGCTCGAGATAATTGGAAAAACCAAAGATAATTCTATTTTTATTTTAGACTATGCTCATTCTCCAGAGGCTCTCAAAACCAGTATAGAAAATATTAAGGAACAATATAGTTTAAGAAAAACTAATATTGTATTTGGATGTGGTGGTGAAAGAGATAAAGAAAAAAGACCAATAATGGGTAAAATTGCTAACAAATTATGTAATTATATTTATCTTACAGACGATAATCCTAGAAGTGAAAATCCAGAAAATATCAGAGCAAGCATTAAGAAATCAATTTTACCATCTAAAATGATTGAAATACCATCAAGAAAATTAGCTATAAAAAAAGCAATTTTAAATAGTAAGTCAGATGAGGTTTTAGTTATTGCAGGAAAGGGACATGAAAACACTCAAGAATATATTAAGAAAAATAAATTTTCTGACAAAGATAATATAAGAAAATCAATAATTTTAAAAAATAGATTTTTATCAAATGATTGGAAATTAAATATACTTAAAGAAATTATAAATAACAAAAAATTAGATAGAATAAAAAATTTAAAAATTAGTACTAATTCAAAAAAACATAATAAAGGTAAAATTTTCCTTGGAATTAAGGGGAGATCTTTTAATGGAAATGATTTTGCAGACGAAGCTTTAAAAAATGGAGCAAAATTAGCAATAATTCAAAATAACAAAAATTATAGTAAAAAAAAGATTAATGTTAAAAATACTCTAGAATTATTAATTAAATTTTCACAAAAGATAAGAATTTCTTCCAATTCATCTCAAGTTGCAATTACTGGATCCTCAGGCAAAACCTCGTTGAAAGAATTGTTAGGACAATGTCTTAAAAAAAATTATTCTACAACATTTTCAAAAAATTCATTCAATAATAAATTCGGTTTACCTATTTCTTTAATAAATTTAAATAAGGATACGACTTATGGAATATTTGAAATTGGAATGGATAAAAAGGGAGAAATAGACTATTTATCAAAAATAATTAAACCAGACGTTGGAGTTATTACAAATATTAGTTATGCGCACGCCAAAAATTTTAAATCTTTATTGGATATAGCTAAAGCTAAATCAGAGATTATTTTCAACATAAGAAAAAATGGTACAATTGTATTGAATAAAGATGATAAATTTTTTGATTTTTTTTCAAATTTAGCAAATAAAAATAATTTAAATATCATTTCTTTTGGTAAACATAAAAATTCTAATATTAGATTATCTAAATTAAAAAAATCTAAGAAATCTTATATCATTTATATTGACGTAGCTTCTAAAACTTTTAATTTTAAAATTAATAATAATTTATTACCTTATTTGGATAATATATTGGCTTCCATAGCAGTTTGTAAAAGTTTAAACATCATTGATAAAATAAAAAGCAACTTTTTTTCTGGTTATAAAATACCAAGTGGTAGAGGAAATATAAAAAAATTTACTGTCGGCTCTAAAAAAGTTAACATAATAGATGAAAGTTATAACTCAAATCCATTATCTCTGAATTTCTCAATTAAGAAATTTGATAATTTAAAAGTAAATCCAAATAAAAAATTTATGCTACTGGGTGACATGTTAGAATTAGGAAAATTTTCAAAAAAACTCCATATTGAAGCTGCAAAAGATATCAATAAGGCAAATTTCAAAAAGTTGTTTGTTTATGGGAATTATATCACAGAAACATTCAACAAAATTAGAACACAAAAAAGAGGAAAAATACTTAAATCAACTAGTGAAATTCTTAATATAATAAAAAATGATTTAAATAATGGTGATTTTTTAATGATAAAGGGCTCAAATTCTACAGGACTTAATCAAATAACCAAACAAATTGGATCAAAATCTTAATGTTGTTTGAACTTTTTTCAATTCTAGTAGATCAATTTAGTTTTTTGAATGTTTTTAAATATTTAACAGTAAGAACTGGTCTTTCTATGTTTACAGCTATGATTGTCGTTTTCTTAGTTGGAAACCCATTAATTAATTTTTTTTCTTCAAAACAAATTCATAATCCAATCAGAGAAGATGGACCTAGCGATCATATAATTAGAAAAATTGGAACACCAACAATGGGAGGACTAATAATATTATTAGGTGTTTTTTCAGGGGTATTGCTATGGGGTGACTTATCAAATCCATATAATTGGTTTTTAATATTTATTGCAGCTTCTTTTGGATTATTGGGAGCTTATGATGATTATAAAAAAATAAAGTTAAAAAGTTCGCATGGAATTTCTTCTAAATTAAAGTTCTCTCTACAAATTATTTTAGCTTTGATAGGTATATTTATACTTTATATCACAAGTAATTCTGATCAAATAAACAATCTATATTTTCCTTTTTTCAAAAACTTAGTAATCAATCTTGGCTGGTTTTTTATACCTTTTTATATGTTCATATTAGTTGGCGCTTCAAATGCGGTTAATTTAACAGATGGTTTAGACGGATTAGCAACAGTTCCTGTTATGTTAGTTGCTGCATGTTTTGCATTTATTAGTTATGTCTCTGGTAACATAATTTTTTCTGATTATCTTCAGATCGCATATATAGAGGGTGTAGGAGAAGCTTCGATTTTTTGTGGATCAATAATTGGGGCTTGTCTAGGTTTTTTATGGTTTAATGCACCACCGGCAAAAATTTTTATGGGAGACACTGGATCTTTATCATTAGGTGGTTCACTTGGAGCAGTTGGTATAATAACTAAGCACGAAATTGTGTTAGCAATAACAGGCGGATTGTTTGTTTTAGAAGCTGTTTCTGTAATAGTTCAAGTTATTTCCTATAAATTAACAGGTAAAAGAATATTTAAAATGGCTCCAATACACCATCATTTTGAAAAAAAGGGATGGCCAGAGTCAACGGTTGTAATAAGATTTTGGATAATTTCTATTATTCTAGCGATGATTGGATTAGCAACTTTGAAACTTAGATAATGAAATTAAATAATGAAACTTTAAGTAAAAATTTTTTAATATATGGTTTTGGAAAATCTGGTATTTCATCATTAAAATATTTAAAAAAGAAAAATAAGTGTTTTATTTTCGATGATGATAAGAAAAAAATTAAAAATAAATATAAAAAATTTTTTATTTCTAAATCAAAATTATTAAATAATAATTTTGATTATATAGTTATAAGTCCCGGTATTAATATAAATAAATGCCAGTTATCAAATTATTTAAAAAAAAACCAAAAAAAAGTTATTACTGATTTTGATATTTTTTATAGATTTAACCCTGAAGTTTTAACAATCACGATTACTGGCACGAACGGAAAGTCAACTACAAGTAAGTTGCTTTATGATATTTTAAAGAACCACCATTATGACACCAGGTTGACTGGAAATATTGGAAATCCTATTTTAGAGGAAAAAAGAGTTACCAGAAATACTATCTTTGTTATTGAGGCTTCTTCTTATCAGCTGGCTTATAGTAAATATTTCAAATCAAAATTTTCTATAATCATAAATATTTCTCCAGATCATTTAGAGAGGCATAATACAATGAAAAATTACATATTATCAAAATTAAAATGTGTAATAAGACAAAACGAAAATGATGTAGCAATAATATCAAATACTAATTTATTGAAAGACTTATTAAGAACTAAAAATATAAAATCTAAAATAATATATGTAAGTAAAAATAAGTATGCATATTTAAAAAATAAATTAAGTAATGATAATTTTAAAAATTCAACAAATTTTCAAAATTTAAATTTTTTATTTGAGCTATCAAAACATATGAAACTTAATTTAAAAACTGTAATAAAAACTATTAATAAATTTAAACCTTTGAAATTTAGGCAGGAAGTGATCCATCAATCGAAGTATTTAAAAATAATAAACGACTCTAAGTCAACAACATTATCTTCTACTGTTCCATTTTTAGAATCTAATGGAAAAATTTTATGGATCTTGGGAGGATTATTTAAAAAGGGTGATAAATTTAATTTAAATAAAAAGTATTTTAAAAATTTAGAAGCATATATTTATGGAAAAGATAGACAAGTTTTTCTCAAACTATTTAAAAATAAAATTAAAGTTAACCTATCAAAAGATCTGAGAAATACTCTCAAATTAATTCCAAACCTTAAGTATATAAGAACTAAAGTTACAGTTTTATTTAGCCCATCGGCTGCATCATTTGATCAATACAAAAATTTTGAAGAAAGAGGTAGACAATTCAATATGTTAATTAAAAGATATTTACCAATTGAATGAATAAATATTTTGATACATTTTACGATTGGTGGAAAAATATAGATAAAACAATTTTTTTGATAATAAGTCTATTATTTTCACTAGGATTGTTCTTTTCTTTAGTTTCAACTTCAATAATTGCATCAGATAAATTAAACACAAATTCTTACTATTTTTTTTTAAAACATTTAATTTTTGTTTTAATAGGAATATTTTTAATTTTATTTTTATCTCTACTAGATCAAAAAATTTTAATTAGGTTATCAGTCGTATTATTTGTTATCACATTTATAAGTTTATTCTTAGTTCCCTTAATAGGAGTGGAGGTCAAAGGGTCAAAGAGATGGTTAGATATTGGCTCATTACCTAGGTTTCAACCTATTGAAACTTTAAAGCCATTTTTTGTTATTGTTATTTCACTAATAATTTCATTAGAAAAAAAAAACCTTTATATAAAATATCTCTTGAGTTCAGTCATTTTAGTGCCAATTATAATTTTACTTCTATCTCAACCAGACTTAGGACAAACATTATTAATAATTTCTGTTTGGCTTGCTATTATTTTTGTCTCAGGAATAAATTTATTACTTTTTGCAATCTCATTATTAGCTGTGAGTTCATTAACTCTATTTTTAGTCTTTTTGGTACCAAAATTTGAATACATAAGAATAAGATTAATGTCATTTTTAGACAATTCTAGCGGCAATAATTACCAGGCTGATAAAGCAAGCGATGCAATATCCAGCGGAAGTTTTTTTGGAAAAGGAATAGGTGAAGGAACCTTAAACTCAAGAATACCAGAGGCACATACAGATTATATAATTTCTGTAATTGCAGAAGAATTTGGAGTGATTATATTATTAGGTATAATATTACTTTATTTAGTCTTATCTTATAGAGTTTTAAAAAAAATAAATTTTACAAAAAATAATAATTTTAAACTTATATTAGTTGGAAGTATTTCAATAATACTATTACAATCTTTTATTCATATTGGTGTAAATATAAGAATGCTTCCTACTACAGGCATGACTATGCCATTTATTAGTTATGGTGGTTCCTCAATAGTTGGAACATCAATTTTAACTGGAATAATATTAAATTTGACGAAGAGAAAATTAAATTAGTATGAAAAATATACTTATAGTAACAGGTGGTTCTGGTGGCCACGTAGTACCATCTACCTCTTTGTTTGAACATTTGAAAAACAAATTTTCTGTAAAAATGGTGACTGATTTGAGAGGAAGTAAATATATAAATACTGAAAAATTTAAATATGAACTAATAGATGTACCTAATTTATTTTTAAAACCTTATTTACTTCCAATAAATATTTTTAAATATTTTCTAAACATTTTTCAATCTATTAGATTTTTAAAAAATAATAAGACAAATATTGTGATTAGTACTGGTGGGTACATGACATTTCCATTTTGCTTAGCTGCATTTATATTACAAAAAAAAGTTTTTTTGTTTGAGCCTAATAGTGTTTTAGGTAGATCTAACCGCTTTGCTTTGAAATTTTCAACAAAAATAATTTGTTACGATGAAAATTTAAGAAACTTCCCAATAAAATACAATTCTAAAAAAGTTATAGTCAAACCTATTTTAAAAAAAGAAATATATAACTTAGAAAAAAATATAATTAATATAAAAAAGGAAATAAAAAAAATTCTTATCATAGGTGGCAGTCAGGGTGCATCGTTTTTTGACGAAAATATTACTGAATTCATTATCGAAATTTCAAAAAAACGAAATTTCGAAGTTGTACAACAAATATCAAATAACAATAATTTATCTTCAATAAAAAATAAATATGACAAATTAAATATAAACTACAAATTTATTGAATTTACAAATGATAGTCATGAACTATACAATGGTATAGATCTAGCAATAACTAGAGGTGGTGCAAGTACATTAAGCGAACTTTCATTCTTAAATATACCGTTTATATCAATACCTCTCCCGTCTGCAAGAGACAATCACCAATTCTATAATTCAGAATTTTACTATAAAAAAAATTGTTGTTGGTTAATAAATCAAAAGGAATTTGAATTTAAAAAATTTTCAAAAATGATATTTGAAATATTTAATGATTATCAAAATTACAACGAAAAATTTAAAAATCTTGCGGAAATTACTAAAAAAAATACTTGGAATAATATAAATTATAAGATTATTGAAATTATAGATGAAAATTAATATCGGAAAAACTGAACTAATTCATTTTGTTGGAATTGGTGGTATTGGTATGAGTGGTTTAGCATTAATAATGGATAGTTTAGGCTTTAAAATACAAGGAAGTGACAAATCGGATAATAAAAATCTTAATTTACTAAGAAAAAGAAAAATTCCAATTTATTTAAATCATAATAAGCAAAATATAAAAAATTGCACAGTATTAGTAATTTCGTCAGCTATAAAAAAATCAAATCCAGAATATAGACATGCTAAAAAATTAAACTTACCGATATATAAAAGAGGAGAACTATTAGGTCATATAGTTTCTTTAATGAAAAATATTGTTGTGACAGGATCACATGGCAAAACAACAACAACATCAATTTTGTCAAACATTATGAATTATGCAAAATTAGATCCCACAATAATTAACGGAGGTGTTTTGAATTCAATAGGAAGTTCGGCAAAATTAGGAAAAAGCGACTGGAGTTTAGTTGAGTCAGATGAGTCGGATGGAAGTTTTCTTCAAATACCTTTTAATTATTCAATAATAACCAACATTGATAATGAACACTTGGATTATTACACAACTATGAAAAATTTAAAAAATAAATTCATAGAATTTATTGACAAAACACCTTCTTTCGGAAAGGCTTTCCTGTGTTTAGATGATAAAAATGTAAAAAATATTTTACCAAAAATTAAAAATAACAATTACTATACATTTGGTTTAAATAAGAAATCAAATTTTCATATTTTCAATATAATTCAGAATAAAGATTATTCAAAATTTAATATTAAAATAAAAATACCAGGCAAAACAAAAATTATAAAAAATATTTCAATACCTTTATTAGGTTTGCATAATATAAAAAATGCAACATCTGCATTGGCAGTAGCTTTTTCGATTGGTGTATCAGATAAAATAATTAAATTAGGTCTCAAAAACTTTAATGGAGTCCAGAGAAGATTTAATTTCTTATTTGAAATTAATAAAGTGCCATTTTTCGACGACTACGCTCATCATCCAACTGAAATTTCATCGGTGTTAGATGGTGTCAGTAAAGTATATGATAAAGAAGAAATAGTTTGTATTTTTCAACCGCATAGAATTTCAAGAGTAAAAAATTTAAAAATTGAATTTTCTAAATGTTTTAAAAATGCAAACACAGTTTTACTTTGTCCAATTTATAAAGCTAGCGAAACTATAAAGTTAGGATTCTCATATACTTCATTTGCAAAATTAATTGCAAAAAATTCTAAAGTTAATTTGATAATGCTTAAAAATGAAATAGATTTAAAAAAAATTACTAAAAACATTGCCTTTGGAAATAAAATTTTTATTGCTATGGGTGCAGGATCTATAACAAACTGGGTAAGAAATCTTAATTGATATGGAATTAAAAGATATTGTAGATTTTAAAAATAAATATAATGCAGATTTGTTTTTTAATACTGATATCAAAAAATTCAATTGGTTTAATATAGGAGGTAAATCAAAAATCTTTTTTAAACCAAAAAATCTAATAGAATTAAAAGAATTCCTAAAACTGTATAATAGTAGAGGAAAAATGTTTATATTAGGAATGGGTTCAAATGTGTTATTTAAAGATAATACTTATGAAGGAGTAATAATCAAACTTAGCAACAATTTTAGTACACTATCAAAATTAAAACCAGACACAATAATAGCAGGCTCAGCTTGCCCACAAAAAAAACTTTCAGAATTTGCACTAGAGAATGGAATAAGTGGATTTGAATTTATGTACTGTATTCCTGGTTCGGTTGGAGGAGGTCTTCAAATGAATTCTGGATGTTTTGGGACAGAATTTAAAGATAAATTAATCTCTTTGCAATGTATTGATACAAAGGGAAATATAAAAGTTATCCCATCTAACAAAATTAAATTTCAATATAGAAAAATGGAATTAAACGAAAATTTAATTTTTTTAAGTGCTACTTTTAAAGGTGATTTATTAAGTAAAAATAAAATAAAAAATTTGATGGAAGAATTGGCGATAAAAAAAAATAATTCTCAACCCTCAAAAATTAAGACTGGGGGTAGTACTTTTAAAAACCCAATCGATCAAACAACAAAAAAAGCTTGGGAACTAATAAAAGAATCAGTTCCAGAAAATATAAATTTTGGAGATGCTAGTATATCAAAAAAACACTCAAATTTTTTTATTAATAAAAAAAACGCATCATTTGAAGAAATGAACTCTTTAATAAATTTTGTAAAAAAAAATGTTAAAGATAAAACTGGGATTAATATTAATTTAGAAATTAAAATTATAGAATAATGAAAAAAATTCTAATTTTGGCGGGTGGATATTCAAAAGAAAAAGAAGTTAGTTTACAAACTGCAAAAAGTGTTTACTCAGAATTAAATAAAGATAGAAAATATAAAATTAAGGTAGTAAATCCTGATGGTAAATTTGTTCAAGTTTTAAGAAACTTTAATCCAAATATAGTATTAAATTTATTGCATGGTAGATATGGAGAAGATGGCTATATTCAAGCAATTTTAGAATCTGAAAAAGTAAAATATACCCATTCAGGAGTTTTATCATCTTCTTTAGCAATAGATAAGGAGTTATCAAAAAAAATCTTTATAAAAAATAAAATTTTAACACCAAAGTATGTCAAATTCTCATACAGAAATAACAAAAACAAATTTAAATTGATAAATAGTTTAAAAAAAAAAATTGGTTTTCCTTTGGTAGTAAAACCTCTAAATGAGGGTTCTAGCGTAAATGTTTACATATGTAATAAAAATAATGTTTTGAAAATACTTAAAAAATTAATTGAATATGGGGAAGTTCTACTGGAAAGATATATACCTGGTAGAGAAATACAAGTTGCAATTTTAGGTGGCAAAGTATTAGGAGCAATTGAGCTTAGGCCAACTAGAAAATTTTATGATTATGAAGCCAAATATAACCCCAAAGCTAGAACTGAACATATAATTCCAGTAGAAATGTCAAAAAATAAATATCAACAAGTAACAAAAATTGCTTTAAAAGCACATAAAATTCTAAATTGTAGAGGAGTAACGCGTTCAGATTTCAGGTATTATAAAAATTCTTTTTATTTACTTGAAACTAATACACAACCAGGAATGACTTCGCTCTCATTAGTGCCAGAGATAGCAAAATTTAATAACATTACTTTCAAAAATTTGATAAAAAAAATTTTGGAAGATGCTTCAATTAATAAATAAAAAAAAAATATATTTTTATTTTATTTCATTTGTATTTTTATCTACAATTTTAAACAATAATTTCACTAATAATTTTGAAAGTGTTTTTAAGATTACTGAAATAAAAATTGATAATACCAGTAAAGAAATTAAAGATATTATATTATCAAACACAAATTTTTTATTAGGTAAAAATATTTTCTTTGTAGATAAAAAATTAATCTTAGAAAAATTAAATAACCTTAAATTTATTGAGAGCGTTTATATTAAAAAAAAATATCCTTCTACAATTAATATAAAAACCAAAACGACTAATTTAATTGCAACAACTTACTTAGATCAAAAAAAATATTTTGTGGGATTAAATGGAAATTTTATATCAACAAAAAATATAGCAGTTGAAAAAAAATTACCAACTATTTTTGGAAAATTTGATCCAGCTGATTTCATTTTTCTAAAAAAAGAAATTATTAAGCATAATATTGATTTTAAAAAAATAAATAAATATTATTTTCATAAAAATAAAAGATGGGATTTGTACTTTGAAAATAAAGTTGTAATTCAGTTGCCTAGCAAAAACATATCTGAAGCATTAGATCTGTTTAAAAAATTTAAATCAGACAACAAAATAGTTCCAAAAACAACCATTGATTTAAGAATTCAAAATAGACTAATTTTAAGAAATGAATAAAATAAATTTTTTTAATATAATAGATTTTGGAAACTCCAAAATCCGGTTTTCCGTTTTTGATTTAAATTTTAACGAAAAGTTTTCAGACTCTAAAAATGTAAATATTGATGGTAACTTTGAAAACCATTTTGAAGAAGTTAATAAAATTATAAAAAATGCTGAAAAGAAGTTTTCTCATCATATTGAAGATATTATACTAACATTAGACACAGCTAAAGTATTTATCATAAATGTATCATTAACAAAAAATTTAGAGAAAAAAGAAAAAATAAATAAATTATATGAAACTCTCTTACTGGATTTAAAACAAATAATTAGTTCTCATTATAGTAAATATTATATATCTCAGATTATTATGGACAAATGTTTAGTAGATCATAAAAAAAAATTTAAGGAAATTCTGAGTGATGAAACAACAGCCAATAATTTAAAAGTTGACTTTAAATTAATATGCTTTCCAAATGAACTAATAAACGAAATAAGAGAAAATTTTATAAAAATTAACTTGGGTATTGTTAATATTTTTTGCTCATCTTATGTGAAATCTCAATCATACGTAAAAAAATTAAATAAAGATAAAGCTTCTTTTTTAGATATTGGATTTAGAAGATCTTCTTTAATTTTTTTTGAAAATACAAAATTAAAATTTATAGAATCTATTCCAATTGGAAGCTCTCATATAACAAAGGATATTTCAAAAATTTTTAAAATTCCTGAAGAAGATGCAGAAAAATTGAAAAAATTTTTTAATAAAACGGAAACTGAGTTTTCATATGATAATAAAAA
The DNA here is from genome assembly GCA_902537055.1 of uncultured Pelagibacteraceae bacterium. GTDB lineage: Bacteria > Pseudomonadota > Alphaproteobacteria > Pelagibacterales > Pelagibacteraceae > Pelagibacter. The sequence continues at coordinate 6,934 of CACAZW010000003.1, read as the reverse complement.
ATCAGAAAATTCTACTTTATTTCAAGATATTATAAAAAAGAATATTTCAATAGATTTATTAAAAAAAGTTATTTTACATAGAGTTCAAGAAATCATAGATCTGATCTTTAAAAAATCAAAAATTAACAATCGAGAACATATTTTGGAAGACACTGAATTATTTTTAATTGGCGAGGGATCTAGATTATTTAACAGTAATTCATTTTATCTGAATGATAGATTCGGCTTCAAATCAATTAATTATTATTCTGAAACAGATGTTCAAATTTGCAATTCTAGTCTTGAAAATTATGTAAGTAATTTTGAATTACCAGAAATAAACAATAAAAAACAAGGACTTTTTGAAAAATTTTTCAATTTTTTTGATAAATAATGGTATTTTCTTGAAATATTTCTTGAGTACTTAAAAAACCATTGTTTTTATATAAATTCAATATGTCTTTGTTAACACAAAAAACATTAGCAGGTGAATTATCTTTTTCAGGAATTGGAATTCATTCTGGAGAAAAAGTTAATATGCGCATAATACCTGGATTACCAAATGAAGGAATAATTTTTAAAAGAGTAGATATAAAAAAAAATAATTTAATATACCCATTATATAACAATGTAACTGATACAACTCTGTGTACAACAATTTCAAACGAATACGGAGTTAAAGTCTCAACTATTGAGCATCTTATGGGAGCATTTTATGGTTTTGGTGTAGACAACGCTATAGTAGAAATTGACTCTCAAGAAGTACCTATTTTAGATGGATCAGCTAAACACTTTATAGAAAGTTTTTCAAGCATTGGTCTTAAAAACAGCGATCATCCAATTAAAATAATCAAAATCAATAGGGAGATTATTGTTAAAGAAAAAGAAAAATTTATAATTATAGATAAGTCAAATGTTTCAAGCGACATAGATTTCGGAATACAATATTCTAATAATGTTATTGGGAATCAAAGAAAAAAAATTAATGTTTTTGAGGATAATTTAGAAGATGTTTTTAATTCAAGAACATTTTGTTTGTTCGAAGATATAGCAAAATTAAAAAAATTAAATCTCGGTAAAGGTGGAAGTTTAGATAATGCAATTGTAATTAAAGATGAAAAAATTTTAAATGAAGCAGGACTAAGAAATAAATTGGAATTTGTAAATCACAAAATACTTGATTGTATGGGAGATCTTTATTTATCTGGATATAAAATTATTGGATCTTTAAAGTGTTCACAAGGAGGACATCGTCTTACAAATCAACTACTAAAGAATATATTTGAAAATAAAAGTAATTATTCACTTATAGAGATTAAAGGTAAACAATTACCTCATAACTTTGCCAACTACCTAAAGCTTAAATCAATAGCTTAAAGGTTAGAATTTTTCTATTTATCTGTTAAAATTATAAAATGAAAATAATTTTCAACTTAAAATTATTACTAATAATCTTATTTACTTTGTCTTGTTCTAAAAAAGAGGAAAGTGTAACGATTTTAGAAGAAAAAAGTTTAGAAACTCAAATGATCGAAGTTTATAATGAGGCTATGGAAGAATTCGAAAGAGGGGATGTTATATATGCTGGAAAAAAATTTGGTGAAGCAGAACTTCTGTATCCACAATCGATATGGGCCCCTAGAGCAGTACTAATGTCTGCTTATGGTTACTTTAAGCAAGGTTACTATAGTAATGCAATTAGAGATTTAGAGCGTTTTCTCGTAAAATATAAAAATCATCCACAATCTGATTACGCGTATTATCTATTAGCGTTATGTCACTATGATCAAATTATTGATGAAAAAAAAGACATGAAAGAAATTTTACTGTCAAAAAAATATTTTGAACTACTGATAAATGATTACCCAAATACTGATTATGCATCTGATTCAAAATTTAAACTAGAATTAATATTAGAAATAATGGCATCCAAAGAGATGTATCTTGCAAGTTATTATGTACAAAGAGAAAAATGGATACCAGCAATAAATAGATATAAAAAAGTTATAAATAATTATGATACCACAATTTATGTAGAAGAAGCCTTACACAGACTAGTAGAATTACATTATAAGATTGGAATTATAGATGAGGCAGAAAAATATGCTAATTTATTAGGTTACAATTACCAATCTAGCGAATGGTATGAGTCAACTTATAAAATCCTTAATAAAAATTATAAAAAAAATTATGCAATTAATTCGTCCCAAGATAAAAAAGAGACTCTGTTAAAAAAGTTCAGAAAACTTTTTAACTAATCGATAGTATTAATGTTACGTGAAAAAATAAAAAAAGAATATTTGAAAAAAATAGAAGATTATAAAAAACACAGCAAATTATATTATGAAAAAAGCAGACCAATTATATCAGATGCCAAATTTGATATATTAAAAAAGGATATTATTGAATTAGAGAATAAATTCAATTTTTTAAAAAGTAAAGACTCTCCAAATAAAATTGTTGGATCAAGACCATCAAAATTATTTGAAAAATATCAGCATAAGGTTCCAATGTTATCTTTATCAAACGCTTTTGATGCAGAGGATTTAAAAAATTTTGAAAAGAAAATTTTTAATTACTTAAATAAAAAAATTAAAATAGAATATAGTGTTGAACCAAAAATTGATGGGGTTTCTGCATCTTTAACTTATAAAAACAAAAAACTTTTTATTGGAGTATCCAGAGGAGATGGAAAAGAGGGTGAAATTATAACAGATAATTTAAAAACAATTAAAGATATACCTCTACAAATTAAAAACTCGAATTTTCCAGAGGAAATAGAAATCAGAGGCGAAATATTTATTAAAAAAAAAGATTTTGAAAAAATTAAAGACAATTTTGCAAATCCAAGGAATGCAGCATCAGGATCGTTAAGACAAAAAAATCCAAACGAAACAAAAAAAATTCCACTTAATTTTATTGCCTACACTTTTGGTTATTTAAAAAATAATAAATTTAATTATCAAACAGAATTTTTAAAAGAACTTAGTAAATGGGGTTTTCGAACTAATCCTGACAACAAAGTTATTTCGACAATTGATGAATTAATAAAATTTCATAATAAATTTGAGAGTATAAGATATAGTTTAGATTATGATTTAGATGGATTAGTTTATAAAATTAACGATTTAAGGCTTCAGGATAGACTGGGTTTTACATCTAATGCACCAAGATGGGCAATTGCTCACAAATTTTCTGCTGATCATGCCAACACTAAAATTATAAATATTGAAATTCAAGTTGGGAGGACAGGTGCCTTAACTCCAGTTGCTAAAGTAAACTCAGTTAATATTGGTGGAGTTATTGTATCAAATGCTACACTTCATAATGAAGATGAAATTAACAGAAAAGATATAAGGATTGGTGACGTTGTAAAAATTGAAAGAGCTGGAGATGTGATACCGCATGTGATAGAAGTTGACAAATCAAAAAGAGATAAAACTTCGAAAAAATTTAAATTTCCAACTAAATGTCCGTCTTGTGGATCTGCAACAATTAAAGAATTCAATTCAACTACAAAAAAATATGATGCAGTAAGAAGATGCACAAATGAAGGGTTTGATTGTGAAAAAATTGCTATTGAAAGAATCAAACATTTTATATCAAAAGAAGCATTAAATATTGAAGGCTTTGGAAAAAAAGTTGTTGAGAATTTTTGGAATTTAAATCTTATAAAAAAACCTCAAGATATCTTTGCTTTAAAATACGATAAAATCATTAATTTAGATGGTTGGGGAAAAACTTCAGTAAATAATTTAAAAAATTCGATTGAAAATTCAAAAAAAGTTTCTTTACAAAAATTTATTTTTTCAATTGGAATAAGGCATATTGGAATAGAGAATGCAAAACTCATAAGTGAATATATTAAAGATATTTCAAATTTTATAAAATTAATTAAAACGAAAAAATTTGACAAGTTTTTAAATATTGATGGTATTGGTGAAACTCAAATAAAATCTTTAAAAAATTATTTTTCTGAACATTCAAATATTAATATTGTGACAGAATTAAGCTCTATATTGAGTATTGAAAATCATAAGATTAACGAAAATGGGATTTTGAAAGGTAAAAGTTTCACGATTACAGGAAAACTTAATGGAATAAGTAGGGCAGAGGCAAAATCATTGATAGAAAAAAATTCAGGAAAAACTTTAAGTAGTGTAAATAAAAATTTAGATTTTCTTTTAGTAGGAGAAAAACCGACTAGGAGGAAAGTAGATCTTGCAAAAGAATTTGGAGTTAAAATTATATCTTTAGATCAGTTAAAAAATTTACTTAATTAATCTAATCAACCAATTTTTTTCTTTTCTATTAAGGAATTTTGAAATTTTAGAATATATATCTAGGTGATACCCAAACAAATATCTTTTCTCTTGTAAATTTAACATTTTAAAATTTACTAAATCTATATCGATTGGAGCAAAAGTTAAATTTTTAAATATTAGTTTTTTTTTTAATTCATCTGCGTATATAAGATTTTCAATTCGTATCCCATATTTATTTTCCATGTAAAAACCTGGTTCATTACTTAATACCATCCCTTTCCTTATTCTTACTTTATTATATTTTGAAATTGCTTGTGGGCCCTCATGAACATTCATAAAAAATCCCACACCATGTCCAGTTCCATGAGAATAATCTAAACCAACAGATTTAAGGTATTTTCTTGCTAACTTATCTATAAGGTAACCATTATAATTTTTTTTTAGATCACATTTTACAACTGCAATATGACCTTTTAAAACTCTTGTAAAATTATCTTTAATTTTATTTGATATACTCCCTTTACAAATTGTTCTTGTTATATCTGTTGTCCCCCATTTATATTGTCCACCTGAATCAACCAACAAAATGTCATTTGTTTTTAACTTTCTATTCGTAAATTTATTTGATTTATAATGAATAATTGAACCGTTAGGACCCGAACCAGCTATGGTGTCAAAACTTGGATAAAGATAGTTTTTAGATTTTTTTCTTAAATTTTCTAGTTTAATTTCAACTTTTCTTTCGTTTACTGCTTTTTCATTCTTTTTAAACCAATATATAAATTTTGTTACTGCCACACCATCTTCAATGTGTGCTTTATAAATGTTTTTAATTTCAGTTGCGTTTTTTATAGATTTTAAATCATATATTGGATCTGTCGTTTGAGTAATCTTGAAATTACTACTCAAAATTTTTTTTTCAAATATAGAGCAAGTATTTTTATCTATACAAAAATTTCCGTCCTGTAATTTACTTAATATTTCAAAAAATTTATTCTCTTCACATAAGATAATGTTTTTTAAATACTTTCTTGATGACTTATTTAATTTATTAAAACTTAAAAATAAATATATTTTACCCATAATAGAAATTATTAGCTTACAATTAATTATTGGACTATTTGGCAAATCATTTCCTCGAATATTCAAAAGCCAATTAACATTTTCGCTAGCACTTACAAATAAATAATCTAACTTATTTTTTTTCATATAATTTCTAACTTTTATTATTTTACTTTTTGTACTTTCTCCTGTAATTGATTTGTCTAATTTAAATATTTTGTTTGATTTTTTCTCAATTTTATTTTTAAAATTATATTCAATAGGTATTAAATTAAAATAATCTGAAAAATATTTTTCCAATGTATTTTCGGTAAACAGTTTAGGATTAAAACCAATTTTAAAATTATATAAATTTGTCAAATCTTTTGGAAAAAAATATGGAATTTCTAATATTTTGAATTTTTTACCAGCCTCTTTTTTTGCTTGGAGAGTATATCGTCCATCAACAAAAAGATAATTTAAATTTTTTAAAATTAAGGCAAAACCAGCAGACCCAGTAAAATTAGTTATCTTGGATAGATTGTTTATTTTTGAATATTCTGTGAAATAACAGTCATTTTTTGGAAGTATATATCCATCTATATTTTTATCATTAATAAAATTTTTAAGTTTTTTTATCACTTTATTTTTTTTTGATACCTCAGCCAACCTGGACTTCTAATCTCATTTTCAAATTCAATATCCTGATTAAACTCAAAATCGTTTGGATTATCTTCGACATAAGAATTATTTTTTTTTATAAATTCATCTGGAAGTTCATCAACAAATCTTGAAGCAATACTATCTACCCAATCACCCTGGTAAAATCTATTCATCGAAAAAGAAATTTTAGCAATTTTTTTTGCTCTAGTTATACCAACGTATGCAAGTCGTCTTTCCTCTTCAAGACCTTTTTCTCCTTTTTCCTCAATGCTTTTTTGATGTGGAAATAAACCTTCTTCCCAACCAGGCAAATATACAATATTAAATTCTAAACCTTTTGAAGCATGCAATGTCATCAAATTAACCTTTTCGCTCTCCCAATTTTGATCTAATGAAGTTGCAAGTGCAACATGTTCTAAAAAACTTTCTAATGTATCAAACTCTTTCATTGCATTTAAAAGTTCTTTAATATTTTCTAATCTGTTTTCGTTCTCTAAATCTTTCTTATTCTTTAGCATTTCACTATATCCAGACTCATCCAAAACAATTTGCAAAAGTTTGTTATGATTTATTTTTTTTTTAGTCTCATATCTCCATTTTTCTAGTAAATTTAATAGAGAATTTAATCCAACTTTAGTTTTTGGTTTAATTTTGTTTAATTCAATTAGTTTTTTTGAGGCTTTTTCTAATGAACATTTATTTTTTTTTGCAAATTCATTAATTGATTTTATTGTCGTATCACCTATTGATCTTTTTGGAACATTTATTATTCTTTCAAATGATAAATCATCCATTGGTTGATGAATGCATTTTAAATATGCCACACAATCTTTTATTTCTGATCTTTCATAAAATTTTATACCGCCAATAATTCTATATGGGATGCCAACTTTTAAAAATCTTTCTTCAAATTCTCTTGTTTGAAAAATTGCTCTAACTAAAATTGCAATCTCATTTAATGAACTTTTTTCTCTGAAATTTTCTAT
>CACAZW010000002.1:127500-196253 GCA_902537055.1 uncultured Pelagibacteraceae bacterium | reverse complement strand
AAAACTATTATTGAATAAAGCAGATTTTTTAGCTATCTCAAGTTACATTTGGAATAACAAAAAACTTAAACCTTATAATGCAGTTAAAAATTTGAAATGAAAATTAATGCGACCGAAATAAGAGTTGGAATGATCCTGGAGTTTAAGGGGGATTTATGGGAAGTTCTAAAAACAAATCATGTTAAACCTGGAAAAGGTGGTGCATTTGCACAAGTAGAAATGAAAAGTCTCAATAAAAATACCAAGCTGAATGAAAGATTTAGATCAAGTGAAACAGTTGTCAAAGCTATGTTGGAAGAGACAAAATTTAATTTTTTATACAGCGATGATACTGATTTTTATTTTATGAACCCTGTTACTTTTGATCAAATTAATTTAAATAAAAAATCAATAGGAGAAAAAGGTAAATTGCTTTACGAAAATCTAGAAGTTACTATAAATTTTCATAATGAAATTCCTCTGAATATTAATCTTCCAAATCAAATTACTTGTAAAATCAATGAAACCGATGCTGCTTTAAAAGGTCAAACAGTTTCATCTTCATACAAGCCAGCAACTCTTGAAAATGGAATTAGTATACAAGTACCTCCATTTATTGAGAATGGTGATACAATTATTATTGATACAAGAAGTCTAGAATATATAAAAAAAATATAAATGAATTCTATATCTCCAAATTTAAATTTAATGATAAAAGCATGCGAAAAAGCATCTAAAGTAATAAATCGTGATTTTGGAGAAATTGAAAATTTACAAGTTGCAAAGAAAGGGCCAAAAGATTTTGTAACAAAAACTGATAAAAGAGTAGAGAAAATTCTTATTGATGAACTTAGTAAAACTAAGAAAAATTACTCATTTATAACAGAAGAAACTGGCACTTTACTTAATAAAAATAAAGATATTTTTTGGATTATAGATCCAATAGATGGAACTACAAATTTTTTACATGGAATACCCCATTTTGCAATATCTGTGGCACTACAAATAAATAAAGAAATTGTTATTGGTTTAATTGTTGATCCTATTAAAAACGAAATTTTTTATGCTGAAAAGAACAATGGCTCTTTTATTAATAATAGTAGGATTAGAGTTTCTAATAAATCAAATTTTGACGAATGTTTATTTTCATCAAACAGTGATGGTGTAAAAAAATTACATCCAAAATTAAATTTAAGAAATACTGGATGTGCAGCTCTTGACCTCGCTTATGTTGGATGTGGAAGGTTTGATGGTTATTTTCATGATAAGATTAACTTATGGGATGTTGCGGCAGGAAAAATAATCATAGAAGAAGCTGGAGGTAAAGTTAATAATATAAACAACTTTAAAATTGATAAGATTGATATAAGAGCGGGAAATCCAAATATATATGAAAAAATGGTAAAAAAATTAGATAACTTTTAATTGTTTTTAAAATTCATTTTGTTATAAGGCGCCCATGAAAAAAAATATTCATCCTAAATATCATAATATCAAAGTAGAGATGACAGACGGCACGCAATTTGAAACTCGTTCGACTTGGGGGTCTGAAAATGATGTTTTAAAATTAGAAATTGATCCAAAATCCCATTCTGCATGGACTGGGGGTAAACAAAAAATATTAGATAAAGGAAGAATAAGCAAATTCAACAAAAAATTTCTAAACTTCAGGTCAGAGAATAAAAAGTAATGTCTAAAGCTCCGTTAATGCCAATGGCTACTGCAGTTTGGCTTGTTGAAAACACTTCATTAACATTTAAACAAATAGCAGACTTTTGCAAAATGCACGAAGTTGAAGTTCAAGGTATAGCAGATGGTGAAGTTGCAAAAGGCATTGTCGGTTATAATCCAATAATATCAGGACAACTGACTGCTGATGAAATTGAACAATCTTCAAATGACCTGAATAGACCACTAAATATTATTGATGGAGACGTTGAAATAAAACATTCAGAAAATAAAATAAAAAAATACGTGCCATTATCTAAACGTCAAGATAAGCCTGACTCAGTATTATGGTTACTAAAAAACCATTCATTACTAAAGGACTCACAAATTGCCAGATTAGTAGGAGTTACAAAAAATTCTGTCACATCAATTAGAAACAAAAGTTATTGGAACTATAATAGTCTTAACGCAAAGGATCCAGTTGCAATGGGTTTATTTGCTCAAAAAGATTTATTATTAGCTATCGAAAAAGCTGAAAGAAGGATATTGAAGGAAAAAAAGACAAATAAAAATTAATTTATTTAATAATTTAAATGTTTAAAATTATAGACAAATATTATTTAAAGTGCTACCTAATCGCACTTTTTGGAGGTTGTTATTAAGATAGAAGTTAAAGACAATAATGTTGAGCAAGCACTGAGAGTTTTAAAAAGGAAACTCCAGAGAGATGGTTTTTTTAAAATTATAAAGTTGAAAAATAATTACGAAAAGCCATCAGAAAAGAAAAAACGAATTCTTCAAGAAAACATTAAAAGAGTAAAAAAACTTAACAAGCTCAAAAACAGGATTTAATGAACGCGGGGTGGAGCAGCCTGGTAGCTCGCAAGGCTCATAACCTTGAGGTCGGCGGTTCAAATCCGTCCCCCGCAACCAAAAATATTTAATTACTTACTTAATTTTCTAATTCCTTGATACTAATAAATTTTTTTGCGATAGATTTATTATTATTTTTTATTTCATTTAGAAAGTTCCAAGCCAATACAATAATTATATTTTCTTTTTTATCTAATTTCTTTTTTGAATATATCGGCAAATTAATACCAGGTATGAACATGCCTTGCTTTAATTTATTATCTTCAATTATATAATCTACATATTTGGAAATTTTATAAAAATTTAATGCAGTTGTTGCTTTAGCTGGGGCTCCATAAAATATTAGCTTTCCATTATCTTTTGCAATTTTCTTTATATTTTTTTTCACATTATTTTTTGCTAATTTAATATTTTTAGAAAACAATTTATAAGAATTTAATTTATCAAGTCCAAAATTTTTTTCTTCATCAATAATCTTTAATATGTTTTTTTGTATCTTAATTTTTTTATTTTTAGTAACGTAAATTCTAATTGAACCTCCATGTGTTGCTATCTTTTCTGCTTTATAAATTATAGCACCCAAGTTTTTAAAAAAATAATTTAAAGAAATTAAAGACCAATAATTGTAATGTTCATGGTAAATATTATCAAAAGTTACTTCTTGAAGAGTTTTAAGTAAGTGCTGAACTTCTATAATTAATGTTCCACTATTTTTTAATAAATACAACATATTTTTAGCCATACCTTTGAGGTTATGGCTGTGAGCGAATACGTTCGAAGCCAAAACCAAATCAGCTTTTTTGTTAATTTTATTTAATAGTTTATTTTCCAAAAAAAAATTTAAAGTTTTAATCCCTCTTTTATTTGATATTTCGGATAAATTTGAAGCAGGCTCTATGCCTAGTAAGTTTTTAAATCCTCTAGTTTTAAATGGATATAGACCAATACCATCATTGCTGCCCACGTCAATTATTGATGAATTTTTATTTAAATTAAATAAATTTATATACTTTTTTGTTGCCTTTCTAAAATGAGACTTAAGTGTTTTAGAGACAGATGATAAGTAAAGATAATTTTTGAATAACTTAGATGGGTTTACACAAATAGATAATTGACAATTATGACATACTTCACAATAATTTATTTCAAGGGGATATAACTCATTTTTTTGGTGTTTTGAATGTTTTAAATTATTTGCAAGCGGTTGTTTGCCTAAGTCAACAATCTTTTTTAATTCTTTGTTTCCACAACATCTACATTTTTTCAAATAATAAAAATTCTTGCTCATTATCTATTTTTGAATATGTAGAATTATAATTTAAATTTGGATTTTTTACTATCCGATAGAAAACTTTTAACTGTACTTATACTTAATTTTTTTTTTGAAATCCCGAAATTTTCAATTTTTTCTATCATGCTAGGTGGTATTGTTATTAAATGGCAGTTTATTTGTTTTGCTTGTAAAAAATTGTATGGTTCACGAGTGCTGGCCCATAAAATTTTAACATTGTTGTAATTTTTAGCTAATTTGATGCTTTTTTTAAATTCTGGCAATGGGTCTATGCCTTTATCAGCCATTCTTCCAGCAAATATTGAAATTATAACGTCCGATTTTTTATTTAAATTTTTAAGTATTTTTTTTGTCTGAGTATAGCTATAAACAGCAGTAATATTTAATTTTATACCTGCTTTATTTAATTCTCTTATAACTTTACCCATAAAAACTCCTTTTGAATTGACAACTGGCACCTTAACAAAAAGATTTTTATTCCACTTACTTATAATATAACCTTGTGAAATCATATCTTTATAATTGTCAGCAAATACTTCTAAAGAAACTGGTTTATTTGTATTTTGTAAAATTTTTTTACAATAACTTTTGTAATTTTTTGCTCCTGCTTTTCTTATAAGAGTCGGATTAGTTGTAAACCCTTTGACTATTTTTTTTTTGTCAAATTTTTTTATTAAATTTAATTCAGCAATATCGCAAAATATTTTTGTCAATTTATAAACTTTTTACTATTTCTTCTGTCATTTTTTTTGCGTCAGCAAATAACATTAAAGTATTATCTCTATAAAATAAATCATTATCAATTCCAGCATATCCAGGGGACAAACTTCTTTTAACAAATAAAACTGATTTACTTTTTTCCACATCTAATACAGGCATACCATAAATAGGACTTTGCGGGTCTGATTTAGCAACTGGGTTTGTTACATCATTTGCACCTATAACGTAAGCTACATCACAATTTGCAAAATCGTTGTTAATTTCCTCTAACTCAAATACTTCATCATAAGGAACATTTGCTTCTGCTAATAAAACATTCATATGCCCCGGCATTCTTCCAGCAACAGGATGAATTGCATACGAAACTTTGACACCATTTTTTTTTAAGGCATCAACCATTTCTCTTAATGCATGTTGCGCTTGTGCAACAGCCATACCATAGCCTGGCACTATAATTACAGATGAAGCATTTTTCATTAAAAAAGCTGCATCGTCAGCATTGCCATTCTTAACAGGTTTCTGTTCTTTAGCTTGAGAAACTGGACTTTGATCTGTTGCTCCCCATCCACCAAGAATGACATTAAAAAAGGATCTATTCATCCCTTTGCACATTATATAAGATAAAATAGCACCCGATGAACCCACTAAGGCACCTGTTATTATTAAGGCAGAATTTTCCAATGTAAATCCTATTCCAGCTGCTGCCCAGCCTGAGTAAGAATTAAGCATGGAAATTACAACAGGCATGTCTGCACCACCAATTGGTATTATTAACAATAGACCTACAATGAAAGATATGAATACTATTGCCCAAAAAATGTTTGATAATTGAGAAATACATAAATAATAAATTAAAGCAATAATTGTTATTCCTAGGATCAAATTAATGAAATGCTGACCTTTAAATGTAATAGGTGCTCCTGACATTATTCCTCTAAGTTTTAAAAATGCAATAACTGAACCAGAAAAGGTAATAGCTCCTATTGCAGCTCCCAAAGACATCTCAATCAAGCTGGCGAGCTTGATGTTTCCTGTAACACCCAGATTAAATGCCTCAGGTTTTAAAAATGCTGAAATGGCAACAAAGACTGCAGCAAGACCAACTAGGCTGTGAAATCCTGCAACCAACTCTGGCATAGCAGTCATGGGTATTCGAAATGCTATAAATGCACCTATAGAACCTCCAACAAGTAAAAAAATTAAAATATAAATAAATCCTTGTCCAAAATTTCCAACTGATAAAAAAGTTACAACTATAGCAATTATCATTCCAGCAATTCCAAAATAGTTTCCTTGTCTAGAAGTTTCAGGAGATGACAATCCTCTTAATGCCAAAATAAATAATATTCCTGATATTAAGTAAAATAATGCTGAAAAGTTTGCGCTCATACTTATTTTTTCTTTTTCTTATACATTTGCAACATTCTTTGAGTTACAAGAAAACCTCCAAAAATATTTACTGCTGCTAAAACGATTGCTAAAAAACCGAAAATATTAGAAGTTTCAAAAATACTCTCAGACGGACCAGCTAATGCTGCAATAATAGCTCCAACTATTATAACTGATGAGATTGCATTTGTTACTGACATTAAAGGTGTATGTAGCGATGGAGTAACACTCCACACGACATAATATCCTACGAAAATCGATAAAATAAATATGCTTAATCTGAATATAAAAGGATCTATTTCCATTATCTAACTCTTGTTTTTTCTATTATTTCATCTTCAAGATTTATATTAAAAGCTTTTTTGTCCTTATCAAATAAATTGCTTACAAAGTTAAACATATTTTTAGCATATAAACTTGATGCAGAAACTGGTAATTTGTTAAGTATATTTGAATCTCCCATAATATAAACTCCATTACTATCTATATTTTGATTCACTTTGGTTAATTCTGAGTTGCCACCGTGTGAAGCTGCTAAATCATAAATTACCGAACCACTTGACATTAAATCAATCATATCTTTTTTAATTATAATTGGAGCTTTTTTTCCAGGAATTAATGCTGTACATATAACAATATCAATTTTTTTTAGAGTTTCCTTTAATAAATCTTCTTGTTTTTTTTTAAATTCATCTGAAGTCTCTTTCGCATAGCCACCTTTAGTCTCTAAATTTTCAGATCCTTCAACTATTAAAAATTTACCTCCTAAACTTTCAACTTGTTCTTTTGAAGCTATTCTGACATCTGTCGCATATACAATTGCTCCCATTCTTTTCGCTGTTGCAATCGCCTGTAATCCTGCTACTCCTGCTCCAACGACTAGTACTTTTGCTGCTGATATTGTGCCTGCAGCAGTCATCATCATTGGAATTGCTTTTTGAAAGTAAGCAAAAGAATCAATGACCGCTTTATAACCAGCGAGGTTTGCTTGCGATGATAATATATCCATAGCTTGGGCTCTTGTTATTCTTGGCAGAAGTTCTAATGAGAAACAATCTACATTTTTTGAAATAACTTCTTTTAATTTTTTTTCATTAGAATAAGGGTCTAAAACACCAATCAAAATTTGATTTTTTTTTAATTCTTTCAAATTTTCATCAGATGGAATATTCATTTGCAAAATTGCATCTGAGTTTGAAATAATTTCAATCTCACTGTTTAATATTTTTGCACCTTGCGAAACATATTCGTCATCCTTAATTCCTAGATGTAAGGCATAATCTTTAATCAAATTAACTTTTAAGCCTAGTGTTATATATTTTTTTATAACATCTGGGGTTATTGCAACTCTTTTTTCAATATTTTTGTCTTCAGAAATTGATCCGATAATCATTTTATAATAGGAAAATTGCCATTAAGATCAATACCATTACAACAGCGATTGATCCCCACAACACAAATTTTGTAAAATTATTCCAAGTATTTTTGTGGTTTTCGTTGTCCATTTTATTTTTGTCTAGCTTTAAATTTTGGGTTTTTTTTATTTATTATGTAAACTCTACCACGTCTTCTAACAAGTTTAGAATTTAAATCTCTTTTTTTTAACGATTTTAAGGAACTAGCAATTTTCATATTACGGGGTTGTTATATAAATTTATTAAATTTGTAAAGATTTCATTTTGAAACTATCGATTTTATGTAATCTTTTAAGCTTATTTTTCCATATCTTTTTTCAACTTTATTCGTCAAACTCATTTTAGTTAAAGCAGAAGCGTATCGCTCTCCTTTTCTTGGTGGCAAATATTTAATCTTACCTCCAAACATTTTTGCTACCTCTAAAACTGTCCAACTTTTTTTACTTGTTATTGCATAGTGCTTACATTTGTTTTGTTTCCATGCAAAATATACTGTATCTATACTATCCTGAATATGCGTAAATCTTCTTGTCTGTGAACCTGGTTTAACAACTGGTAGTGGTTTTTTATCTTTATAATGATTTTCAAATATGCCTATAACAGTTGCCATTTTTCCTTTTGAAATTTGACCTGGGCCATAAACATTGTAGAAATAAATTACTTCAAATTTAAAATTAAACCATTTTTTTAAGTTATCTAATAATTCTAAATTCTTAGATTTTGTAAATGAGTATGGTGATAAGTTTTTATCAAAACCTTTATTACCAAGTGATGATGAAGTAGCAGAGTAAACTAACTTGATTTTATTTTTAAGGCAAAATTTAAATACAGAATTTGAGCTTATAGTATTTGTTTCTAGGCATGCATCTAAGCTCTCAAAGCTTTGGTAAATTCTCGAAAATTCACCAAAATGAAAAAGTGTATGAATTTTCGTTTTATAATTTTTTAAAATATTTTCTATATTTAATGTTGTGCCATTAATATATTTAATTCTTTTAGACTTTATATGATTATATCTGTTTCCTGATGAATAATTATCGATGCTAATAATTTTAAAATCTGTCTTATTTATTAAGTGTTTAATTAAATTTGAACCTACAAACCCTGCGCCACCTGTTACAACGAGAAAATTTTTCATTTAGATTAGCCTGGCAACGTCCTACTCTTCCATGTCTTAAGACAAAGTACCATCGGCGCAGAAAGGCTTGACTTCCGAGTTCGGAATGGGATCGGGTATTACCCTTTCGCAATAATCACCAGGCAGTGAAGATATATTTACTTAATTATAAAATGTCAAACTATTTAAAAGTTATTTTATTTATATATTTTTTGACTTAGTGAGTACTTTTTTTTCAAGATAATCATTTATTGTTATAGCTATGCCTTTATCTAAAGAGGTTTTATAGCTCCAGCCATACTTTTTAGCTAATGATACATCTAAAAGTTTTCTATATGTGCCTTCTAATTTTTTTTTTTCGTTTAATATTTTTAGATTTACTCCTAAGTGTTTCATAATAAATTTTGCATATTGATTTATGGTTTTGTCATTTCCAGTTCCAATATTTATAAGATTATGTCGAGTTTTCTTCTTTAAAAAGTAAATACAAGCATCAGCAATATCTTCGCAGAATATTAATTCTCTTAATGGTTTTCCACTTCCCCAAACTTTGATATAATCTTTTTTGTCTTGAATAGCTTCAATTATTTTCTTTATAAGTGCAGGCAAAAAGTGAGATGTTTTTAAATCATAATTATCATTAATCCCATATGAATTACATGGCATCAAACACTTATAATTTAACTTGTATTGGTAATTGTAACTTGAACACATTTTAATTCCAGCTATTTTTGCAATTGCGTATGGCTCGTTTGTTTTTTCTAAATAATTCGATAAAAGAAATTCCTCTTTAATTGGTTGTTTTGAGTTTTTTGGATAAACACAGCTAGAGCCTAAAAAAATTAAATTTTTAACATTATTTAAATAACTTCCATGAATTAAATTATTTTGTATTTCTAAGTTATTATATATAAAATCCGCTTTGAAAGTATTATTTGCATTTATTCCTCCAACAGTAGCAGCTGCAATAATTACACCATCAGGTTTAATTTTTTTTAAATATTTAAAGACTTTTTTCTGATCTCTTAAATCAAGTTTTTTTTTTTCAATAAAATATAAGTTTTTATAACCTTTAGACTTTAAGCTTCTAAGAATTGCTGAGCCCACCATGCCTTTATGTCCAGCAATAAAAATTTTTGATTTTTTATTTATCACTTACTTATTTGTTTCAATTCAAACGAAATCATATCATTAATTAAATCTTCAAGATTTTTTTTAGGTTTCCATTTGAGCACTTTTTTAGCCTTTGAATAATCTCCTTGCAAAGTATCAACTTCTGCTGGCCTAAAATATCTTTGATGACATTCTATTATACAATTATTATTTTGATCATATGCTTTTTCGTTAATTCCCCTCCCTCTCCACTTAATTTTTATTTTTAATTTTTTTGCTACCAAATTAATAAATTTCTTTATTGTGTATTGTTTTCCTGTACAAATAACAAAATCGTCTGGTACCTTATTCTGAAGCATTTTCCACATCGCAACTACATAATCTTCAGCATGCCCCCAGTCTCTTTTTGAATAAAGATTTCCCAAATAAAGTTTTTTTTGTTTATTATTTTTTATTCTACATAATCCTTTTACAACTTTTTTTGTTACAAAAGTCTCTCCTCTAAGTGGACTTTCATGGTTAAATAAAATTCCATTACAAGCAAATAGTTTGTAAGACTCCCTATAGTTTAATGTTATCCAGTACGAATAGACTTTCGCAACACCATAAGGACTTCTTGGATAAAATGGTGTTTTTTCATTTTGTGGTTTTTCAACTACTTTTCCAAACATTTCTGAGCTTCCGGCTTGATAGAATTTTATTTTTTTATCTACTTTAACAATTGCTTCTAAAATTCTTAATGTTCCCAATGCATCTGCATTTGTTGTATATTCAGGAATATCAAATGAAACGGCAACATGTGATTGAGCAGCTAAGTTATATATCTCAGTTGGCCTAACTTTTTCTATAATATTTAATACTGATAACGAGTCTGTTACATCTCCATAGTGAAGTACAAAATTTCTCTTTTTTGCAAATGGATCTTTGTAAATATCATTTAGTCTTAATGTGTTGATGCTTGAACTTCTTCTAATAACACCATGTACCGTATAACCTTTTTTTAATAAGAATTTAGATAAATAAGCTCCATCTTGTCCTGTTACGCCGAATATCAATGCTTTTTTTTTCATTAATAAATTTTAATCCTTGGTAAAGGAAATATCATTTTTCCTCCACTATTCAAAAACTTTTTTTCTCATTGAATAAATTCTTTTTTAAAATGCCATGGTAGAACAAAATAATAATCTGGATTCAGCAATTTTGACTGTCTCTCACTAATTATATTTATTTTACTCCCGATCGTATGAGTCCCCCATTTTTCATGATTTCTATCTGCAGCATATTTTATTAATTTTTTATCTATTCCATACCACTGCAAAATAGTATTTCCTTTTGTCGAGGCACCATAAATATGGATTTCTTTATTTTTATCTTTTAAATTTTTTAGAAGATTAATTGTCTGCTTTTTAACTTTATTAATACGTTTTACGAATTTTTTATATGGGTATTCAGAATTTATTTTTATTTTTTTTTCTTTGGTTAGTAAATTTTTGATTTTATTATGATCTTTTTTTGTATCAAATTTAGAGTTTTTTTCGTGAGTAACGAAACATCTCACACTTCCACCATTAATATTATTTCTCATAACTTTAAAAATTTTCAATTTATGTTTTTTTAATAAGTAATTTAAACTAGTTAATGAGTAGTACTCTATATGTTCATGACAAATTGTATCAAATGAATTTAATTTTAACATATCTACCAAATAAGATAATTCAAAAACCCAGATACCACTTTCATTTAAATAATTTTTTATTTCTTTAACAAAAAAGTTTGGATCATCTAAATCATAAAACATAGCAATTGATGTAATAATATTAAATTTAATTTTTAACTTTTTAAATTTCCCTTTGGTTGGCGGAAAGAAATCTCTAAAAATTTTTATTTTTTTTTTGTTAATCTTATTTATAATTTGACTTGGATCTATTCCATATTTTTTAATTTTTTTTGGATAAAAATTTAATAATGTGCCGTCGTTACAACCAATATCTAAAACATTAATTCTTTTTTTTTGTTTTCTAAAATAATTTATTAAAATTTTTACAATACCTTGCAAATGATCTCTCATAGTTTTGTTTACACCTGATTGATACCAATACTTTTTATATAAAATATCTTTATCTGTTGAGTGATGAAGTTGAACTAAAGAACAATTCTTACATAAAACTAATTGTAAAGGAATTTTTTTAGAATATGGCTTAGGATCACCAATTTTAACAAATAATCCTTGAATGTATTGATTTTTTAAATCAATAATTTTTATTAATTTTTTTTCACCACAGATTCTACAATGTTTTATTTTAGTATAGATTTTATTCATAATTTAAAAAACATTTTTTCTATAATATATAAATATTATATTGAACAAATAATACAAATTTTAATACTTTGGCATGTTTAATTAAGATATATTGTAATATTGAATGTTAAATAATTTAAAAAGTAATCTGCGATATACAAATTTACATTACGCTGTATTAAAAATTACAAATCCACGATATTTAAACTGGCTAAAAAAGGAGTATTTTTTTCACAAAAAATTTTTAAATAATGAAAATCTTATATTTGATTTAGGTGCGAACCTAGGCGACAAGACTTATATTTTTTCTAAACTATCGAAAAAAATTATTTGTTTCGAGCCAGAAGATAAAATGTATGAAATCTTAAAAAAAAGATTTAGGACTAACAAAATAGTTTTAAGAAAAAAAATAGTTTCTGACAAAATAGAAAAGGTTAAATTTACAGTTGTAAAAGGTAATGAAGCTTATAGTACAATTATAAAAAAAAGTTTAGATCAGTTTAAACATCTAAATAAAAACAGCTTTTACACAAAAACTAAAAAGTCTACAACGTTAAATCATGAAATTAAAAAATTTGGAATTCCAGATTATATAAAAATTGATTGCGAAGGATCAGAAAGTAAAATTTTAAAAAATTTAAAGTATAAAGTAAAAATTATCTCTTTTGAGCTAAATCTTCCGTATTTTATAAATGATGGCAAAAAGATCATTAAATACTTTAAAAAAAAATACAATTCAAAATTTAATATAAGAATACAAGATAAATTTCGGTTTTATTTTAAAAAAAATGTAAATGAAAAAGAATGTTTAAAATTTATAAGTAACAAAAGAATTACTGTTGAAATATTCATTTTTAATTAAATTTTACATTAATTTTTTGTTTTTGGTACAAATCTTAAACTATCAAGCGTTAGAGCCCTTTCTTTTGATATATTATCACTTTCGTGATACTGGGCATCTTCATTAACATTCCATCTATTGTATGCTTTGTTATATATAATATTTTCTACTGTTAATATTGAAGTCATCATAGAATGATCTTGATTATTGTATTTGTGCATTCCGTTTCTACCTACTAAATAGAAATTATTATAATCATTTTCAATTTCATTTGATACTTTTTCAACAATATCTTTATAATTATCGTCATATACTGGATAGGCCTTTTCTTGTCGAACGACAAAAAAATCAATAATATGATTTATGTCAATTATTTTTAGTAATTTTAGATCTTCCAGTGCAATCTTTTTTAAATCTGAATCTGAATTATTCCAGAATTTATCATTTTTGTTGCAAAAATACTCTAACCCCAAACAACTTTTTTCCGTGCTCGGGGCCATTAAAGATGACCATGCAGTATAATTTTGTATTCTTCCTGCTTTAACCTTTTCTTCATGAATGTAAATCCAATTGTCATCAATGATTTTTTTTTGATCTATTAAAACAGCTACAGTAATATAATCTCTATAATTTAATTTTTTTACATCTTCTAAACATTTTAATTGTGGATATATTGCCATACCTACATCTCTCATAGGCGCTGAACAGATAACAATATCTGAAATAATTACTTTTTCATCATTATTTTTATTTTGAATTGTTACGTGCCATTTTTTTTCCGTTTTATTATATAAATACTTGATTGCTTTAACAGCCATTTCAATTTTTGATCCATTATCTATTATTTTATCTCTCGCAGCTTCCCACATCATTCCTGGCCCATAGTCGGGATATTTAAATTGATTTATTAACGTTTTGATAATTTTTTTTTTATTTTTTTTAAAAAAAATTTTTTTTATACTTTGAAAAATAATCTCTTTAAAATTAAGTCCTTTAATTCTTTGCGCTGCCCAATCAGCAGATATATCATCACAACTTAAGCCCCAAACTTTCTCTGTGTAACTCTTGAAAAAGTTTAAATATAAACGTTCACCAAAATTATTATAAATCCAATCATGATATGATTTAGGTTTTTTAATTGGAAAAATTTTTGCTTTTAAAAAGGAAAAAAAACAAAT
The DNA here is from genome assembly GCA_902537055.1 of uncultured Pelagibacteraceae bacterium. Taxonomy (GTDB): domain Bacteria; phylum Pseudomonadota; class Alphaproteobacteria; order Pelagibacterales; family Pelagibacteraceae; genus Pelagibacter. The sequence goes on along the minus strand of CACAZW010000002.1, from coordinate 182,370 downwards.
AGCACTTTCAATTATTCCTAATTTAAAAATGACCTCAATTAAATCCAATGGATAATTAAAAAAATTTTTATTAAAAAAAATTCTTGATTTTCTATCTCTAGTTCTAAAGTTTTTTGGTAAAATTTTTTCCCACAATAAATTTATTTCTTTTGATTTTGAGAAAAATCTATGTCCACCTATATCAAATCTAAAACCTTTGAATTCTTCTGTTCTAGATATTCCACCAACATACTTCGAGTTTTGCTCAATTATCTCAACTTTATATCCATTTTCTGCAAGAATATAACCAGCTGTTAGTCCAGCTGGACCAGCACCAACTATCAAAATTTTTTTTTGATTGTTCATTGTAGATTAAATATAAGTTAAATATGTTTTTTATAGGTATTTCATCCTTAATTCAATGTTGGTTTTTGCCTGGATTACTAATTCTTGCTAAATTTAAAAAAATAGGGATCTTAGATAAGTTTATATTATCATTGCCAATATCTATAGTAGCAAATTATATATTAGTAGTTCTATTAATTAATTTAAGGTTATTTGATCAAAAAGTATTAATAGGTATTTTAATATTTGAATTTTTATTAGCTATTTATTTTTATAAAGACAATTTTAAAAATATATTTAAAATTCAAACCGCAAATATTCAATTTAATCTAATAAATATTTTAAATGCAATTCTAACATTTGTTTTCTTTTATTTGGCTTCTAAATCAATAGGCAATATTATCCATTCGGGTGATCCTTATGTAATGTGGAATAAGTGGGCTATTAGTATTTTTGAAAATAGCTTGCCAGTTAGTAATCTTGATTATCCGTTAGGTTATCCAATTTTACAATCAATTTCTTATAAAATAATTGGAACTTATGAAATCGAATTTTTTTCTCAAGCTTTGCAGATTATCTACCCATTATTTTCAATTTTTGCTTTATTAAGAATTTTAGTAATAACTAAAAATAATTTATTTAAATATGTTTTATTATTCAGTTTATTATTAATTCTAAATCAGTTTAGGCATACGTTATTTATAGGATTTGTAGATCCCATTTTGGTATTTAATTCCATAATTCTAATATATTTAATTTATTTAATAAAAGAGAATAAAAATTTATTAAATGACAAAATTTTTTTGATTATACTGGGTATCGTACTATCCGCATCAGGAATAATAAAACAGACAGGTTTATACATTTCATTTATTGCACCTTTGATACTCTTTTTTTGCTTAGATCTAAAATATAAATTAATTAATTTTAACAATTTAATTATTTTATTTTTTGTAATATTTTTATTAGTGACACCATTATATTTATATAAATTCTACTTATATATTTATGATTCTGGGTCTCTAAATGCTCTAAATTTAATTTCTCTTCAAGAAGAAAAAACTTTTTTTGAAAAAATATCTAGGACTTCAAAATTAATATTTGGTTTAGGATTGTTTATAATAATACCAATCCTCATATTTTCAGCAAAAAATAAAATTTCAAGAATATTTTTACTTTTTATTATAATGCCATATTTTTTGATTTGGTCTTTTTTTTATGGTAATGATGCCAGAAATTTTGCATTAATTCTTCCATTTGTTGCTTTTTGTATTGCAGACTTAATATATGATTTAGAAAAAAATTTTTTAATAAAATTAAGTAATAAATTCAGTAATATATTTTCTTATATCTTAGTTATTTTACTAATAGTTTTTGTAAGTGAAAAAAGAGATTTCGAGTATATGTACAAAAAAAATAAGGAACAAATGGAAAATAGAACGCCTCATAAAAAAGTTAACATATTATTATACCATTACAAAAAAATTGCTATCAAAGATTCAAATATATTTTTTTCAGATAATTCATTTTCATATCTACCAAAATTTAAAAATGGTAAATTTTTGCTATGCAATGAAAGTGCATCCGAATTCTTAAAAAATAAAAATGAAAAAATATTTTATTTATATAATAAAAAGAATTGTCAAAAAGAATTTTTAGATTCATATTTTATAAAAAAAGAGAGTAAAATTATATTTGATGAGTATAATTTTGTTTTAATTAGTAATTATTAAAAATGAAAATTATTTTAACTGGAGCCGCAGGATACATTGGCCAATGTCTTGAAAAAATGTTAAAAACAAAAAATGTTATATTGCTTGATAAAAAGTCTTTAAATTATAAGACAGATCGACAATTTTATAAAGTGAATTTGCTTTATAGAAGAAATTTAGATTATTTATTCGGTAAAGAAAGAATTAGCACTATTATACATTTAGCTGGAGAGTCTGTTGTAGATGAAAAAAAAAAATATTCCCAATATTACAATAACAATATACAAGTTACAAAAAATATACTCTGGGCTATGAAAAAATATAAATGTAAAAATTTAATTTTTTCCTCAACAGCTTCTGTTTACAAGTCTATTAATAAACCTGTTACCGAGCTAAGTGAGGTTGCTCCGAAGAGCAAATATGCAAGATCTAAGCTTCAATGTGAAAAATTAATAAAAAAAACGAATAACAATTTTATAATTTTAAGATTTTTCAATGTAGCATCATCCTTACCAAGTTTACTTAGAGGTGAAAATCATACACCAGAAACGCACTTAATTCCTTTATTTATCCAAAATATACTTCAAGAAAAAAAATTGAAAATATATGGAAAAAATTATCCCACAAAAGACGGCACCTGTATAAGAGATTTTATTCATATAAAGGATATTTGTTACGCGATAATTAAATGTACAAATTATCTTAGAAAAAAAAATATAAGAGAAATACTCAATATTGGAACAAATAAAGGATTTTCAGTCCTTGAAATATTAAAAAATATAAAAGCGATTTCTAAAATGGATATTAGATATAGTTTTGAGTCTAAAAGAAAAGGAGATGAACCTTTTTTAGTAAGCAATTTTAAAAAAACATCTAATATGCTTAATTGGACTCCGAAAAACTCAAATATAAAAAAGATAATCTCTGATGAAATTAAATGGAAAAAAATTAATCTAAACTAAATTTATTTTTATAATTTGTAATTAATTTCTCAGATTGATTATTTTTATCTAAATAAAAATTACCAATCACTAATACATCAAGCTCTGTACCCATAAAACAATTAAATGCATCTGATGGCGTATTTACAATTGGCTCACCTCTAACATTAAAAGATGTATTCACAATAACAGGACAATTTGTTTTTTTCTTAAATTTTTTAATTAATTCATAATATTTTTTGTTAGTTTCTTTGTTCACAGTTTGAATTCTAGCTGAATAATCCAAGTGTGTTACCGCTGGTATAGTAGATCTTTTAATATTTAACTTTTCAATACCAAAAAGCTTATTTTGTTGTTCATTCATTTTGATTATCTTATCTTCTTTAACTTTTGCGACCAGTAACATATAAGGACTTTCTTCTTCAATATCAAACCAGTTCGTAAGATCTTCTTTTAAAACTGCAGGTGCAAACGGCCTAAAACTTTCTCTATATTTTACTTTTAAATTTAAATTTTTTTGTGTTTCTGGAGATCTTGGATCACCTAATATTGACCTAGCTCCTAATGCTCTTGGTCCAAATTCCATTCTCCCTTGAAACCATCCGACTGCTTTACTTTTAGATAGATCAAAAGCTGTTTTTTCAATAATTTCATCTTCACTCAAATATGTAAAATTTGCTCCTAACTTATTTAAGTCATTTTTAATTTGTTCGTCATTAAATTCTGGTCCTAAATATGCACCATTCATGTTATCGTTAATGTTAATATTTCGATTATTTTTTAATTCAATATGCCAAAGAGCAAGAGCCGCCCCTAAAGATCCTCCTGCATCTCCAGCAGCTGGCTGTATCCAAATATTATCAAAAATTTTTTCGCTCAATATTTTTCCGTTGGCAACACAATTTAATGCAACTCCACCTGCCAAACAAAGATTTGGTATTTTATATTCATCTCTGATTGATTTTGCTAATTTAATCATAATTTCTTCAGTAACTTTTTGTATTGATGCTGCAATATCCATATGAAATTGTGTTAATTGCTCATTATTTGGATTCCTAGGATTATTTCCGAAAAGATTGTGAAATTTTTTATTTGTCATGGTCAATCCTGTAGCATAGTTAAAGAAAGTCTGATCAAGTCTAAAACTTCCATCATTTTTTATATCGATCAGATGATTTTTAATTTTATCTATGTAAATTGGAGATCCATAAGGTGCTAAACCCATTAATTTATATTCTCCACTATTTACTTTAAAACCTGTATAATAGGTAAATGCTGAATAAAGTAGACCTAATGAATGAGGGAATTGAATTTCTTTTTTTATCTCTAATTTATGACCTTTTCCGACTGAAACTGTTGTGGTTGCCCATTCACCTACACCATCAGCAGTAAGTACGACAGCTTCTTCAAATGGAGAAGGGAAAAAAGCACTAGCAGCGTGACTTAAATGATGATCTGAAAAATAAATCTTTGATTTATCACTAAAATTTTTATCATGTTTTTTAAAATTTTGAATAAGTAAGTTTTTTTGAAACAACTTCTCTCTAAGCCATATAGGCATGGCTTTACAAAATGATATAAACCCTCTTGGAGCAAAAGCTACATAGGTTTCTAATAATCTCTCAAACTTTAAAAATGGTTTTTCAAAAAATACAATTGCATCAAGATCTGAAAATTTTAAATTCGCATATTTCAGCACAAATTCGATAGCGTTATAAGGATAGTTTTTATCATGTTTGACCCTTGTAAATCTTTCTTCTTGAGCTGCTGCTATAATTTTTCCTTCAATTAATATTGTTGCAGCACTATCATGATAAAAAGCTGAAATCCCTAAAATTTTTCTCACTTAAAAAATTGTATAAATAAATGGTGCTACAGCTGAACCTTGGCTTAAAACAATTAATCCACCAAACAAAGCTAAAATTATAATAATTGGTAGTAGCCAATATTTTTTTCTAATTTTTAGAAACTCCCAAAATTCTTTTATAAAGTCCATATTAAAATTGATTTTTCATTTTACTCGATTTATTTTTATACTCAATCCAATAAGTTTTTTTATTATTTTTATTTAAATTTAGAATATCTTTATTTAGTATTTTCATTACTAGAGCTATTGGAGTTACAACTATAAAAAAAACTATGCCCATAACAATTGGAGATATTATTTGACCTAAGAGAATACCAAACTTAAACCATAATTTATTGAATGGTGTCAGGTATATTGAGTTAAAAAGTCCTAAAATTAAAAATATTACTGAAATAATTATTGACCAAAAATAAGGTTCATTTCCTTTTAAAAATGGATAAAAGCCGATTATTAAGAATACTAAGAAAAATACAATTCCAAAACTTCTATTTGAACCTATCTTGATATCACTTTTCATGTTTAAAAAACCTATATTTAATTATTGTAAATAAAGCTTTTACTCCATCTATTAATTTAATTTTTTTTCCTTCTTTATATGATCTTCCAAAATATTCAATTGGTACTTCTTTTATATCTATGTTCCTCAAGCCTATTTTTGTTGTGATTTCTGGACAGAAACTAAAGTCATCTTCCTCTAAATTTATTGAATTGAATAGTTCATACGTGAAAGCCTTATAACATGTGTGAGCATCTGTTAGTTTTTGAGAATTGAATACATTAGATATTATAGTCAATAAATGATTAAAAAAGATTCTATATACTGAAGAAAAGTTTTTTAATGAGTATCTATTTTTTCCTAATACTCTTGATCCATATACCACAATAAATTGTTTATTCTTTATAGGTTCGATTATCTTGTAATAATCATTTGGATTATATTCTAAATCAGCATCTTGAATAATTACTATTTGCCCTGTTATATTTTTTTTTGCCGTCTTTATTGCAGCACCCTTGCCTTTATTTTTGCTATGAAAATAAATTTTATATTTAAATTTATCTAAATTTAATAAAATTTCTTTCGTCCCATCTGTTGAACAATCGTCAACGATAACTACTTCCTTTTCTATATCTTTAATATCATCAATTTTATTCAACAATTTTGTTAAGGTATTTTTTTCGTTAAATACAGGAATTATTATAGATAAGATCATTAACAATTTAATTTTAATGGTTTTATAAAATTTAATATATTAATACAATTAGTTATGTACAATTTATTAAAGCTTTTAAAAAATTTATATATAAAATTATCCAAAAAAATCGGGTTTATGTTAATTTTTAGAGATGAAAGGAAAAGTTTACATAACTATGAGTTAAAAAAATATAAAACATTAACAGGAATATATTATTTACCAAAATATGCTTATCAAGATGTAATAAGGAATGAAATTATAAAAAATAGAATTTTTGATAAAAAAATATTTGAACTCGGAAAAAAATTTATAGAACCCGGAACTTCGATTATTGATGCTGGCGCTAATTACGGTCAAATGAGCATTCTTTTTTCAAAAGTTTGTGAAAATTGTAGTGTTCACTCTTTCGAGGCTTCAGAGTATATATTCAACATTTTGGAAAAAAATATTAAACTGAACTCTACCAACATTACTCCAATTAATTGTGCATTATCAGATATTAGCGGAGAAGAGTATTTGGTTGATCCTGATCTAACAAATACCGGAACCTATGGAGCACTAAAAATACAAATAGATCCACAGAATAAAGATTTAAAAAAAAATAAAACACAAATCAAAAAGATAGATGACTTCTCATTTGATAAAAAAATTTCACTAATGAAAATTGATGTCCAAGGATGGGACTTGAAGGTATTAAGAGGATCAATAAAAACGATAAAAAAAAATAGGATGCCAATAATATTTGAGTATGAAGAAATTTTTGAAAAAGAAATGAATTATAATTTTGAAGATTTTTTGATTTTATTTAAAAATTTAGATTATAAATTTAAAACGGTTATTAACAATAATTTTCTTGTTTTGCCAAAAGAGCATAAGGAAAATTGATGTTTTTTTTTACAATAATTTTCATTTCAAATTTAACTTTTTATATATATGGAAAAATTTTCCTTAGGTTATTTTTTAAAAAAGAAGATAATTTTCATCAATCTGAAATAGCTTTATATGGCACTATTTTATTATCATTTTTGGCAGTATTTATTAATTTTTTCGTTCCATTAAATGAAATTACAAATTCTGCTTTTTTAATTGTCCCTCTACTTTTTTTATTGAAATACAAATCTTTTAATTTTAATGATTTAAAGTTTTTATTTTTGTCCTCAGTATTCGTTTCAGCAATTATTGCATTTAGCAATATAAATACTCCTGATGCAGCTTTATACCACCTCCCCTATACTCATATACTAAATGAGAACAAATTAATAATAGGATTGAGCAATTTACACTCTCGATTTGGTCATATATCTGTAATTCAATATTTATCAGCTTTAAATTACAATATTATAACTGGCTTCAATGGTATTCTTATACCTGTTGCAAGTTTAATGGTATTTATTTTTTTGTATTTTATAAATGATGTTTATAATTTTGTAAGATCAAAATCAAAAATTTCCATAAATAATTCATTTTCTTTATTTATAGTTTGTTATATTTCTTACAAAATAAATAGATATAGTGGATTTGGAAATGATGCCATTGCACACCTGCTTTTTTTTTATTTAATTTCAATATTTTTAAAATCAAATCACAATTATGCTAATTTACAAAAATCAACAATTATATCGGTTTATATAATTTTAAACAAAGTAACACTTATTTTAGCATTACTATTTCCGTTAATTCTTTTCTTCAAGTGTAAGGAAAAAAAATTTAAAATATTTTATTCATTTCCATTTTTTCTAATGTGCATATGGATATTTAAAAATATACTTATATCGAGTTGCTTATTTTACCCAGTAGAAAAAACTTGCTATAATCAATTTATTTGGTCTGATAAAAATGAATTAATTAATCAAAGCATTTCAGGAGAAGCGTGGGCAAAAGGTTGGCCAGATAGATTAGACAAAAATATTGATCAAAAGTCATATATTGAAAAATTTAATTGGATAAAATCCTGGTATTCAGTTCATTTCAAATACATTGTAAAAACTGTTTTTCCTTATTTAATTTTATTACTCTTAATAAATCTTATGATTAATTATAGCCGTACAAGGAATAATACTAATACATTATTTTTTCATAGAAATAAATTTAAAATATTATCGACCATCTTTGTTCTTTTAGTTGGAAATATAATATTTTTTATTAAGTTTCCTTTGTATCGTTATGGTTACTCATACTTAATATCTATGGTTTCATTTTTGTTTTCTATTACCATATTTTCTTATAACGAAAAATTTACTAAGAAAGTTTTTAAATATGTATTAATATTTTCAATAACTGTATTCTTATCAAAACAACTACTAAGAATATATGATAATTACAATCTGAGAACTTTATTTCCGAGTACAAAATCAAGTTTAAAAATTGAAGAAAAAGTGATAGGTAGAGACTTCAAATTTTATCTAAGTAACAGTGAATGCATGTACATAAATGCTCCATGCACAAATACAATAAATAATAAACTAGATCACAAAAAAATTTTAAATTATGATGTGATATTTATTAATAAAAAACTTTAAGTTAAGTAATTTTTTACGAAATTTTTGTAATTATTTTTAAATTTAAAACCTGTTCTTAAAATTTTTGAACAATTAATATAATATCCAAGATAAGGTATTTTGTCTTTAGTTGGAATTAACTTAATATTTTGATTAAATTTTTTACAATAATTACCTATTTTCTTTACTGTAAGATGTTCTGAAACAATATGATACAATCCTCTTTTAAAACGATCTTTTGACAAATAAAGCATTGCTCTAGCGACATCATTAACTGAAACAATACTTTTGATTTGTACTCCTCCAGAAAATAGTTTTAAATTTTTGTTATTTTTTGTCCTTAAAACAAATAAATTTGGCAAGTTAAACATTCTCTTTTTTTCAGCATTTCCATAAACTGATCCGAGCCGTAATATAGAGTAATTTATATTGCTTTTTTTCAACATTTTTTCACATTCTAATTTACCTGAGGCATAAGCAAGTTTTGGTAATGGTTTTGAATTTTCGTAAAAAACTTTTTTATTTATTTTACAATTTTCAAAAACTAAATGAGTTGATGGAAAAACTATTTTTGTATTTTTTGGCAAGTTATTAATTAAATTATTCATTAAATTAACAGAATTATTATAAATGATCTTTTCTTTTCTTTTATTCAGATTGATATCTGTATTAGGTACTTTGGTGATGCCAGCTAAATGATAAATAACTTTAACATTTTTCAATATTTTTATAACAAATTTTTGATCATTTAAATTTCCTACAATATATTTTATTTTTAATTTTTTAAATTTATTTATTATTTCTTTTTTTTTTTTGATATCAACTACAATAAGTTTATTCTTTTTTTTTATTAATTTTATTATTTCATTTCCAATAAAACCTGCACCGCCTGTAATCAAAATTTTATTTTTCATATGCATATAAAGAAATTATGTAAATAATTGTAAATATCACAATAATAAAAATTAAATGATTGCTAAAACTAAACATTAAAAAATTTGCGAGCAAAGGTAAGGAAACTAAAAAATAAATTGTCTTTTTAAATCCTACTTTTTTTAATAATATGTGATGAATATGGTATCTATCAGACGAAAATGGATGTTTTTTTTTAATTAGCCTAACAACAAAAAGTCTAATTAAATCTAAGCCAGGAAATAACATCAAAATTAATATTTTATCGGCAGATAATTCATAATAATTACCTGATTTTGCAGTATAAATTACTAAATATGAAATTATAAATCCTAACAAATATGTTCCATTATCTCCTAAAAATAATCTAGATTTATAATTTAAATATAAAAAAGAAATTAAAGAAATAATTAAACATATTAATAATATGTTTTGTTGGGAAAAAAATAGCAAAGAAAGAAATACTATCAAACAGTAACTTCCACATTGTAAATTTATACCATCATACATATTAAGGGCATTTAAAAATATCGTTATACTTATTATGGTAAAAATATAAGAGTAACTTCCTAATGTTATTGTTAAATCTAAAGATTGAAAATATATTTTTTCTATCAAAATATTTTTGTCTAAAAATACCAAAAAAGTTATTATTAAAATTTCTATGATAAATTTGAGATTTGAATTTAGATCTTTTATATCATCAATTAACCCAAAAAAATAAAATAAAAATGAACCTAAAAACAAATAAGGTAAAAAAGTCTCAAAAATTATATATGAGTTAGTAAAAAAATATATTATCAAGAACAATAACAAATTTATAAGTATTACTGATCCTCCAAATAGAGAGGTTCTAATTTTATGAAACTTTCTTTTACTATCCGGAAGATCATATATGTTGAAGTACTTAGTTAAATTTTTAATATAAATAACCACAAAAATATTCAAAATTAGCGAACTAATTATAAAAATAATATTTTGATCCATAATTTAATTATGATTGTAATTCTTTTTACAAGCTAAAAATAAGCCAACTAAAGTATATAAAATTATTGAAAAGAAATTATTAAAAAAATAACCTGAAGGTAATAATGGAAATAAATAAACTAAAATTGACATTAAAATTAATTTATCAATATTTTTATTTTTTGTTGGTTTAATAATATGTTTTATTAAGTAAAAATAAATTGTTATCATAAACAAAATTCCGATAATCCCTAGTTCAGATAAAAAAGTAAAAACTATGCCATGTGAATGTGTTGAACAGGCCCTGTCATTAATATAATATTTATTTTCCGCACATTTAAATCTGAACATTTTAACTCCATGCCCAAAAATTTTATTATCATAAAACATCTTGAACGAAATGATTGCGTGATCTGTGTGTTCTTTGCTGAAATAAAGAGGCTTAAAATTACCTTTTTTGTAATTATCTATAAAGACATTAATTAAAGGTTGATTTCTGTCTATTCTGTTAAATTGATCATTTTGAAAGAATAAATCCATAGAATGGTAAATTAACCTATCTTTCAATTTAGGTTGAAAAGATATTGTAAATACAATTGAAAATAAAATAATTATTGAAATTATAGATTTGATTTTGAATGATTTGATTATTGATGTAAAAAAAATTGCTAAAAATACAAATATTAATAATTTGATAGATGAAGCTCTTTCACCAGTAATAATGACCACATAGCAAAAAAAAACTATTAACAAAATTAAAAAAAATAACTCATACTTTTTTCTTAACTTTTGAAAATAGTAAATTATAACAACAGCAGGAAAAAAAGACAAAATAAATCCACCTAATATATATTCCTCATCAAATAATCCACTTATTCTATTATTATGACTTTCGGCATAAGAAGTTTTATCAAATAACCAATGCGAATTTCTTATCTGTTCAAAAAAAGCATCTACCGATATAATTATAAGAGTTAAGAAAAAAATATTTATAAAGATTTTTCTTAAGTTTAAATTTTGACTTAAAATATATTTTAACAATAAAGCAAAAACTAAAAATCTAAAATAAAATAAAGTGTTTTTTAGTGTGAAAAGTATCTCATCAGAAAAAAGTGATCTTAAAACTATATAAATATAAAATATACAAAATATTTTTGAAAAATCGTTTATCAAGTACTTAATGTTTTTATTTATTATTAAAAATATTAAAAAATATATTGTTAGAAAAGATATAATCAAATCTGGTAAAAAAGGTCCTGTTATTAGAGATGGAGGAAACAATAGGAGAGGGTAAATAAAAAATTTTTTATCAGAAAGTATATTCATTTTAAAACAATTAATTAAATATTCAGTTAATAGTAATTATATTTTTTTAGACCAATTTTAAAAATATTATCAACTTTTTTATTGTTCTTATAGTAAAATTTTTTTATTAATTTTATATCTGTATTATTAAAATATATTTTTTGTTCAGGTTTAAATTGTAAAAATTTGCTATAGTAAAGTTTATCAAAAAAGTTAAATATTTTTTTAAAAAATGTTTTAATGTTTCTAGGAATTTTCCTATGTAATTTAATATAGATCTTATTGTTTGTTAATAAAAAATAAGATTGAGAAGTTTTTTTTACAAAAATTTTATCATTAAAACTTGTTGATTTGTTAAATCGATTAATATTTATAAATTCATAAGTTTTTTGAAAATTCAATTTAAAAATTTTTGAAATTTGCTTAGCAAATTTTTTTTTATCAAACTTTAAATCTTCATATAAAAAAATATGTACATTTTTTTTATCGAATATTTTAATTAAGTCACTACAAATTTTAAAATAGTTGAAATAATTAAAAAATTTTTTTTCTTTAAGACTATATTTTTTTTTTCTTAATGAATCTCTGAATTTTTTAAAGTTCTTCCAATCATTATTGTAATCTTGAAAAAATTGTGGACTTTCGACATATCTAGATATAAAAAATTCACTTTGATTTCTAATTGAAAAAATTATTTTAAACTTCACTTTATTACCTAATACTTTCCTCAATAATTCTAATCTCTTCAAAAAATTTTTTTTACTATTTAATACAAAAAAAACATCAGATATTCCTTCAATCAAAAGTACGTTTTTTTTATTTTGTGATAATGAGTTTATAATTTCATTCTTTAATAGAATAGTTTTTTTCTTAAACTTTTTGTTATTATCAAAAATCATGCTTTGCCAAATTTCATCAAAAATTGAAATTAACGGTCTTCCTAAAAAATTTATATTTTTAGAACTTTCAAAAATTTGGCTTAGCAAGGTAACACCCGTCTTGGGTAAACCTATGTGAATATATAGTTGCACTTTATTTTTTTAAAAGTCTTTAAATTTTTTTTAAGAATTCTTTAATCTGAAAGTCTAAATTTGTAAATGAGTTAATACCAATTTTTTTTATAAGTTTATTGTCATATTTATATCTTTTATTTTTTTTTTCCTTTTTTTTTATTAATACTTTAACTGGTATTCTTTTTCTAAAATATTTACTATTTGATACTTTATTTGCTATTTCTTTGATTGAGAAAGTTTTTCCACTACAAACATTAATTATGGGTAAGTGATAATTTCCAACAATCAATCTATCGACTATTCTGGATATATCTTTTAATGAAATAAAATCTCTTAATGCTAAACCATCAGATTTAATAATTATTTCTCCTCTTTTTTTTGCTGATCTACAAAAATCATTTAAAACTAACCACCAACAATCAATATTTTTTAATTCTGGCATTCCAAATGAATTCGATAACCTGAGTGAGTGAGATTTGATTTTCTTTTTCGATTTAATTAGCAATTCTTCACACATACTATGAGTTAAAGAATATATATTATTTATTTTTTTTGGGTATTTTTCTGATATTACTTTTTTATTATAATCTCTTCCATAAACTTGCATGGTCGAAAAGTAAATAATTTTAACATTTAATTTTTTTTTTATAATTAATTTTACTAAATTTTTTAATGGTTCAAAATTATTTTTTATTGAAATTTTAAGATTTTTTTCAGATTTAAAATGATTCAATGAAATAGTGAAAATTAATACATCAGGTTTTAATTTAAGTACTTTTTGCAAAGTTGATTTTTTTGTTACATCTCCTGTAACTGTTTTAAAAATATTTTTATTAAATTTTTTACTAATTATTTTTTTCCTTGAATGCGAAATAACTTTATATTTTTTTTTTAAACTTGATGCTAAATAGCTACCAATATATCCTGATGATCCTAGTATAAGAATTTTTCTCACTATTAATTTTAATCTTCCCAATCGTATGGGACTTTATCACCATCGTGATTATAATTTATCATTTCTTTAGGATCGTGTGGTAGTGTAGAACAATTTGCTAAAATAGATTTTGTTTTACTTACGCATTGGTAGCCTGTAATTATACCAGTCGGTATGGTAACTAAGGAATAATTTTCGTTTCCAAGAAAAATTTCATTAATTTTTTTATAAGTTTTTGATTGGGGCCTATTATCAAATAATACTAATTTAATTTTCCCATATATCACCGCATAATTTTGTATTTGCTTAGTGTGTTCATGCCAACCTTTAATTTTACCAGGAAATGCAATTGAAAAATATATTTCGCCAAATTCTATAAAATGTGAATTGTCTCTCCTTAGCATGTGATAGATGGCCCCTCTCTCGTCAGGAATTTGTTTAAGTTTATTAATTAAAACTCCATCAATCATTTGTTCGTAATCCAAAATAATTTATCATTTAATTTTTTTTTTTTAATTAGATGATTCAAGCAAGATAATCTAGACCATTTTGGTGAACTTCTAAAGTTTTTTAAGCTATATGACTCTTTTTTTAAGAAAAATTCTAACTCTTTAACAGCATGTTTAAATTTCATTGTAGGCTGGTGTTTAGGAGCAATTTTTTTAAATAATTTAAAATTTACTCGATAGGATCTTTTATCAACATTGCTATCTGAAATCTTTAATTTTACTCCTTTAATAATATTTGAAATTCTTTTGGCTAAATCAATAATTCTAAAATTCCATTTATCAGATCCAATATTTACAGATAAAAAATCTTTATTAAAATTATATTCAATCGCCCATTTTATAGCTTTTGCCATGTCATTTACATGAATGAGTGGTCTCCAAGCTGTTCCGGAACTTAGCAGTTCTATTTCCTTATTTAACACTGCATTGGCTACAAAATCATTAAATACTAGATCTAATCTTAAATTATCACTCAAACCTGCAGCTGTTGCAAACCTTAAAGATATTATTTTAAAATCTTTTGTAGAAATTTTCTTTAATTCCTTTTCTGCGCTAACTTTAGACTTTGCATAATCTGTAAGTGGTTGAAGAATATCATTTTCTTTTTTTAACGAATTTCCTGAAGCTCCATACATGCTACAACTAGATGCAAAAATAAATTTTTTAATATTTATTTTTTTAGCTGCCTTTGCTAATCTTAAACAACTTAAAAAATTTATATCTTTTGTCGCCCTTCTAAACTTTTTCCCCATTGGATCATTAGATACTGCGGCTAAAAAAATAATTACATCTGGTTTTGGATTTATTTTACTTAAATCTATATTTCTGCAGTCAGCATTTAAATCTAAAAAAGAAAATTTCTTAAATTTACTATATTTATTTAATTTATAAAGATTTGTATCAATCCCATAAATCGATTTTCTATATTTTTTTATTTTTATTAAATGTTTAGTTAATACTGTTCCTACATAACCTTTGTGACCAATAATTAATATTTTTTTCATATTTGCTTTGTTAAATAAACAAGTTCTATTCTATGTTCCAAATGGTTTTATTTCTTTTATAAATTTCTTCTAAATCGTTTTTCTCTTTCAAATTATCCATACATTTCCAGTATCCATCATGTTTAAAAGCTATTAATTTTTTTTTTTTTGACAAATTTATCATTGGTTCTCTCTCAAAGATTATTTGGTAATTTTTTATATATTTAAAAACATCTTTATTTAAAACAAAAAAACCTCCGTTAATCCATCCTGTGTTTAAGCTAGGCTTTTCTAGAAAAGAACTAACAAGTTTATTTTTTTCGATTTTTAATTCTCCAAATTTTACAGGTGGTCTTACTGCAGTTACAGTTGCAATTTTATTATTTTTAATATGAAAATTTTGTAGTCTATTTATGTTAATATTTGTAATACCATCTCCATAAGTCATAAAAAAATAATTTTCATTTTTTAGATATTTTTTAAGTTTAAGAATTCTTCCTCCAGTTTGTGTGTTAAGCCCAGTATCAATTACTTTAAGATTTTTGAACTCTTTAGAATTACGATAATAATCGGAAATGATTTTTTTTTTAAATCCAGCTGCAATTAAAAAATCATTATAACCGTAGTGTTTAAATAAACTCATTATATGACTTAGCATTGGAATTCCTCCAATTTTAATCATGGGCTTAGGTATTTTTTGAGTATAATAAGATATTCTTGAACCTTTTCCCCCTGCTAAGATGACTACTTTCATTAAAATAAATTTTTTAAAGCATGCAACTGTTTATTTAAAGTTCTTTCATTGCATACTCTCTTATATAATTTTTTAATTTTTTTGTTATAAAAATTTTTATTTTTTAACTTATTAATTTTAAATGCTAATTGTTGATGATTATTTCTCTCGAATAATAAGTCTCCATCCACAATTATTTCTGGAATAGCTCCAACTCTTGAACCTATTACTAATGAACCACATGCAACTGACTCTTGAATAACACGACCATATTGCTCTTGATAAATTGACGGTAAAATAACTAAATCTGACCTAGACATAAAATCAGCAATTTCAGTGTGATTACACTTTATTAAATTAATTTGATTTGGCTTTAGAACTTTTCGAAGACTTTTTAGCAATTTTTTATAGTAATTTATATCTTCAATATGACTTACATCTAACATAAAATCAAAATCAAATTTTATTTTTTTTAAAGCTTTAATTAAAACATGAATTCCTTTTTCATACGATATTCTTCCGAAATAGGAAATTGTAAAATTTTTTTTTCTAGTTTTTTTTTTTTTAAATATTTTTTCATCATAGCCCAAAGGTATTAAATAAGTTTTATTTGCATATCCCAAATAATCATAATTATTTTTTATTTGCTTTGAGATACATAATATTTTCTCAATTTTATGCTTTATAAAAAAATTAAAAAATAAAAGTAATAGAGATCTAAAATTTATTTTTAAATTAGAATTATTTGGGTATTGAATAATTTTGTTTTCATGTGAGAAACATGTAATTTTAAAATTAGATTTATAGAAAATTGAAAAAAAAATTATAAAAAAAACCTGTAATGATACTGGATCGTTATGAATTAAAACCTCATTTGGTTTAAACGTATTTAGGATTTTAAATGTATCCTTAAAAAATAAAAATCTCAAATTACTATAGTTAACTTTACTCTCAATTAGACTAACTTTAGAGTTTTTTAATCTAAAATCACTTGGAAAAATGCGATTTTTTATAATAAGTTTTTTAGGCCTAACACAGAGTATTTCTATATTTTTTTTTTTATTTAGCTCCTCATAAATTCTAATGTTAACTTTTTTAACAAAATCATGGCTAATTATTAATATTTTCTTCTTTTTCATTTTCTTATTATTTTTAAAATAATTTTTAGAATAATAATCAAAAACAAAAATTGAAGAAACAAAGGTGATAACATTAATGATATATTATAATCTGGTATTGAGACGCCTGAAAAAATTGACAAGCCAAATAAAAAACTTAAATTATTTAAATTTGAATTCACAAATAATATTAAAAAAATACATAAAAAAAAACCTAATATGAATGATAATAAAGTTGATCCTAAATATTTCTGATTTAAATACAAATCTGTTACCCATGAGATATTATAAGTAACGTAATTTTCTGAAAAATTTGGATCATCATATAAATCAAAGAAATAGTCTGTATACCAGGTAGCATAGTTTTGTTTTGGTTTGTCTGGAAAAATTAATCTCGGTATAAAACTATATTTAAGAATAGATAAAGTATCTTTTTTTTCAAGTTTACCGTTTGTATCAAATTCTACTACTCTGATAAGTGATAGAATAGGTTCGACAGATCTTAATATTATAGGCCTGCCCTCAATAAAACTTTCACTTAATATTATAGGCCTGCCCTCAATAAAACTTTCACTGGTCTCCTGAATTTTACCTCCATATACAATTTTATCACCTAAGTTGTAGTGATTAGCCAAAACAATTCTAAAATTGTTTTTAACAGACTGGCCTAAAATCGTCCAAGAAAATAATAGAATTAATATTGATACAGAAATTTTATTTTTGATATTAAAAACAATAATAAAGAAAATTAATAATATAATTAAATTTTTAAATAAAGCCAATGTTGTAAAAATATTTTCAACAAAAATAAAGCTGATAATAATAAAATTTAAAAATTTATCTTTTTTATAAAAAAATAAGCAGTAGAAACTTATAAGAGCAATAAGAATACTAAGAGGATTTTCTATTTGAGGTATTCTAATATTAAAATTAACATTTAATAATATGAATATTAATTTTATTAAAAATAAGAAAAAATTTAATCTTAGAAATTCTATATTTGTTAAATTAGGCAAAAGATCATATTTTTTTTTTTTTAAAATTAAATTACTTGTCAAGAAACCTAAATTCAAAAATAAAATTGTCAAAATTAGTATAATAGTAGCTTTTTTAGAGTATGATAAAAACTCTTCTAAAGTTAAGGGTTTAATAGTGCCGGCAAAATAAGGGTAAATTTCTGTGAAGATATAATCAAAAAAATATAAAAATATTAAAAAACTTACTAAAAAATATAGATTGAATATAACATTAAATTGGTAAAATTTAACTTCTTTTAATATTATAAAGTAAAAGACAAATACTAATGTAATAAAAATTAAAATTACCGAATAAAAAAATAATTCTAAATTAATAAATTCATTTTTAAAAAAATTAAAAAAAATAAAAAAAAATGACAAAATTGAGAAAACAAAAAAATAGGTTTTATTTTCAGAAAAAATTTTTTTCATTTCTTAATATATATTTTGCTCTACTGAGGTAAGAGTGTTTGTTTATTTTTAACTTATCTTTTTTTCTAAATTTTAATATTATTTTTTTTTTTGAATTAATTTTTTTGAAAATGTTATTTATTTCTTTTATATTTTTAAAATAAATAATGCTTTTAAAGTTTTTAAAAAAGGATGTTTGTTCCTCAGAATATTCTGACAATAGAGTGCCGTTATATCCTAGAACTTCAAATGATCTCATATTTATAAGATTTTTTGCTTGGTCTCTAAATAAATTTAAGCTCAACAGTGATTTTGAAATTTCTCTTTTTAAATTATCTCCAATCAGTTCACCTTTTATATTATAATTTTTTTTAAAATAGTATTTAGCGTTGTTCCAACCATTACCATAAATCCTTATTAATTTTGGATTTATTTGATTTAACAATTCTTCTCTATTCTTATCCCACGATCCATAAAAAAGAATTGATTTACTTATATTCTGTCTTTTTATTGTTTTAAGCAATGTCTGGTCAAAACCAAAAGGTAAAAAACAAATTTTATTTTTTTTTATTTTTAATTTTTTATTTATTTTATTTTGTATAGATTTTGACCAGACATAAATTCTATCAAACATTTTTATGTTTAACTTTAAAATATTCTTTTTGATGAAAATATTATCAGTTTGGATATTAATAAGTGACTTCTGAGCTCTTTTTTTAAGTAAGGAAATAATTTTTTTATCAAAGTGGTATCCATTAAATACAATTATTATATCATAAGATATTTTATTAGTATTTAATTTTATTTTTAGCAAATAATTTTGTATAACCGAATAAATTTCAAAGAAATATTTTTCTTGAAAATTTAAGATTTTTTTTAAAAAATTATTTTTAGGCTTCCAAGGAGAGATTAAATCTACTTTTTTACAATTTAAAATTAAAAAATTTTTTTTATATATTCTCTCTAAAGAATTAAAATTATTTTCTCCAATAATTAAAATATTCATAAATATGATTTATTGATAATATTTTATTTCACATTAAATTGGAAAATTTTAATTAAAAATCTTATCATTATAAATATATAACTAGAAAATAGTCCATTTAAGATAAGCGCTTTTTTGATTTCTTGAGTATTTTTTATAAAACTTTTTATATTCTTGTTAGATTTACCTCCGTATGTCATTGAAACAAAATGTTGATTTATTTTTTTATATTTAAATTTATTTTTTATAAATATCCTTAGGAAAAATTCAAAATCGCCTGCATTTTCAAATTCCTCAGAATAAAGTTCACATTTATTGTAAACTTCTTTTTTAACAAATACTCCAGGATGAGGTGGCATATGTCCAAAATAAAACATAAAAGGAATAAAATTTTTGACGGTATAATTTCTTATCAAATTATTTTTTTTTCCTAAAATTTTTACATTGGATATAATAAATTGAACACTTTTGTCTTCATTAAAAATCGTGTCTAATTTTCTTAATGTATTATTGTCTGCAAAAAAATCATCAGCATTTAATATTATTATAATTTCTCCTTTAGATAATTTTATTCCTTGATTAAATGCTTGATAAACACCTATGCCTTTTTGATTTTTAATGGAAGTATTTTGTAAATTGAAATTCTTGATTAATTCAATTGTTTTATCCTTTGAATTTGCATCAATTATAATTAATTCAAAATCATTATAATTTTGGATTTTAATTGACTGCAAGGTTTTAAGAATTGTTTCTTGATTATTTTTAGTAGCTGTTATTATTGAAAATCTCAAAATATATTAATTAAATTCATTTAACAAAAAGTTTTTTAATTTTTTTTTTAAAATATTTGGATCATTAATCTCTTTTAAATCATTTAACAAATTATTTATTTCGTAAGAAGTATAAATTGGGTCAGTAGCTAATTTAATATCTGGGTGTTTTGTTTTTATCGTTTTGTTATTAATTGTTAATTCTTCTGTCATTTTTTCCCCTTTTTGTAAGCCAATTTCTTCTATTTTATATGAATAGTTAGGGTCTACTGTTCTTCTAACTTTTACAAGAGATTTAATTATATCTAGTATCTTGATTGGTTTTCCCATGTTTAAAACTAATATATTATTCACTTTTTTTATTTTTATCGACCATAATAATAAATAAGTCGCATCATTAAGAGTCATAAAATATCTTTTAACTTTTTTATCTGTTATAGTTATCGGGACCTTTTGATTTATCTGATTAATAAAGGTTGGAACCACTGAACCCATGCTTCCAAAAACATTCCCAAATCTGACAACTTTTGAAGGATTTGAATAAGTATTATATTCTAAACATAAAATTTCAGAGACTCTTTTTGTTAAACCCAAAATACTTGTGGGTTTAACAGCTTTATCTGTAGAAATAGTAACAATGGGAATTGAATTTTTTTGAGCACACTTTAATACGCTTTCTGTACCAAATATGTTATTTCTTATTGCGGACTCTATATTATTTTCAAGTATACCTACGTGTTTATACGCTGCAGCATGGTAAATAAAATTAATTTTTTCTTTTTCAATAATATAATTTAAAAACTTCTCATCTAAGATATCTCCTAAATAAAGGCTTATTTTTTTAAATTCTTTCAATTCATTTTTTAAATTAAATAAATCAATCTCAGAATTGTCATATCCAATAATTTTTTTTACACTTGTATTCAATAGTTGTCTCACCATTTGAGAACCAATTGAACCAGCTGCACCAGTAACTAAAATATTTTTTGAGTTTAATTCTTTTGAAAAAACTTTAAAGTTTATTACTTTTTGTTTCTTTTTAAGAATTTCGTTTGTTTCAAAATTATCCAAATCAGACAAAGAAATAATCTCTGATTTTAAAGTGTTTTTTAAAGGTACATATGTAATTTCATTCACATATGGATAAAATATTTCTCTTATCTTTTGTAATTTTTGTTTTTTTATACTTGGAATTGCTATTATTAGGTGATTAATTATTTTAATTTTTGATAAAATAATCAACTCTTTTCTAGATATTATTTTTTTCCCATATAATTTTTGGCTATGTTTTTTAGGATTATCATCAACAAAACAAAATACTTTCCGATTTTGTTTAGCAAGTCTTTGAAATACTTGTTTTCCTGCATTTCCTGTACCATATATTATATAATCCTCAATAATATCTTGTAAAATATTTTTTGTATTTTCTGTTTTATATTCTAATTTTTTTTTTTTATTTGAAGAATACTTTGAAAAAAAGTTTTCTAGTTTTGTAAAATTTTTATTTTCAACCTCCTCAATATTAGCTATAGATACATCAACCTCATCAGTAATTGTTTTAGTATTTTTTATATTAAATTTTTCTTTACCAATAAAATTTATTAAATCTTTTAGTCTGACACCTTTACCTATGCCAATATCATAAACAGTTCTTTTTAAATTTTTTTTTTTTATGAAATAATTGATAAGATTAACAACATCTTTAACATGAATAAAATCTCTTATATTCTCTCCACCGTTATAAAGTTTTATTTCATTATTTCTATTAATTGATTTAAGGAGCTTTGAAACTATTGAAAATTTATCATCTTTTTCAGAATACATATTAAATATTCTTAAAATTAAAAAGGGAATATTATTTTTTGATGCAAAATTATAGATTAGGTTTTCTGCAGCAATTTTTGTTGAAGAATATAAGCTTTTATTATTTGTATCTTTAAACTGATAATCTTTTCTAATAGAGTTGTAAACAGAAGAGCTACTTGAATAAATTATTTTATTTATATTTTTTCCATCTAATTTTGAGAATAATTTTGCATTAAAAAGGATAGATTGATCATAAAATTTTTCGTACTCTTTTTCGGTAATATCACTTATTTTATTGGATGGAAAAAAGTTGTTTAAAATTAAATTTACTTTTTTAGAATTTTTAATTTCCTTGACTATACTAGAAATTGAGGCGTGGCCTCTTGCAGAAAAAACAATATTTTTTTTATTTTTCAAGCATAGGTATTTAGACAATAAGCTTTGTTTTCCTAGAATAATTGTTTTCATAATCTATGTATGGATATATCTTTAAAATATGTATTAATCATTATCTCTTTTTAAAATAAATTTACCAATTGCTAGAATATCCATTTTTGTTCTCAAAAAACAATCAATAGCTTGATCCGGAGTATTTACTATTGGTTCGTTTTCATTAAATGAAGTATTTAAAAGCACAGGAACGCCTGTGATTTTGTTAAAATCACTTATCAACTTATGGAAAAGATAATTTTTGTTTTTAGAAACAGTTTGTAACCTTCCAGTATTATCAGCATGAACTACTGCTGGCAGTTTATCAATTTTATCTTTTTTTATTTTAAATACAGCGCTCATATATGGAACTTCTATATTTTCCTCAAACCAATCATTCACATATTCCTCAAGTATAGATGGTGCAAATGGTCTAAACTTTTCTCTACGTTTTATTTTTAAATTTATTAAATCTTTCATTTTTTTATCTGCGGGATTCGCCAAGATTGATCTATTTCCTAATGCCCTTGGACCCCATTCCATTCTATTTTGATACCAACCAACAACTTTATTGTTAGCCAAACATTCAGAAACTTTTAAACACAAAACCTCATCACTATCAACTAGTTCAAAACTAATATTTTCGTTAGTCAAATTTTTTTCAACTTTATTTTTGATAATACTTAATAAATTAATTTCATCTAAATCTCCTCCTAAATATGGGTTATTATAAAATTGATTATTTGGTTTATAATTAAATTCATTATTACAAAGTATTGCTGCTCCTATGGCTCCTCCAGAGTCTCCTGGCGAAGGTGGAATATAAACATTTTTGAATTTTAAATTTTCAATAATCTTGCCATTTGCTAGAGAGTTCATTGCACAACCACCAGACAAGGATAAATAGTTTATATTAGTTAAATTTTTAAAATATTTTATATAATTTATTATAATTTCTTCATATTTATCTTGTACGGAATAAGCCAAATCTGCATGAATATCAGAAATTTGCCCTCCATTAAATTTATATTTAAATAACCTGGCTAAATTTTCATTATATAAATTTCCAAATGTAGGGGACTTATTTTCCCACTTCATGTCTATATTACTTGAGTGATGTTGGAAATAATTTAAATTTAATTTAAAAGAGTTTTTCAAAATGCCAATTACCTGTGAAACTTCATCACTAAATTTATTTTTACCATAAGCAGACAGTCCCATAACTTTGTATTCATCACCATAATTTTTAAATCCTAATAATTGTGTAAATGCTTGATAAAATATTCCTAGTGAATGGGGAAAAAAAACCTTATCAATAAATTTAAAACTTTTACCTTTTGCTATTGCTGCTGTGGTGCTTGTGAAGTCTCCAAAACCATCTGCTGAAATTACCAATGACTCTCTAAAGTTACTAGGGAAATGTGAAGATGCTATATGGCACAAATGATGATCGTAAAATTTAAATTTAGGGATTTTTTTTGGATTAAATTCATTGATCAAAATATCCTTGAAAGATTTTTTTTTTAATTTTAAAAAGAATCTTTTTGTATATATTTCGTAATTTTTAAAATTTAAAAAACAGTATTTTATTTTTTTTAAAAGATTTGAATACGCATTTGTGTTGACTGCAATATAATCAATTTCGTCAAAATCTATATTTGAGTGCTTTAAGCATGCTTTTATTGACTCGATTGGAAAACCAGCCCAATGCTTTATTCTATTTATTCTTTCTTCTTCAATAGCAAATTCAACAGAACCATTCTTAATTAAACACGCACCAGAGTCAGCATGATAAATATTCAGTCCTAAAATATATTTATTATTCATGTTATCTTAATGAAGCTATTTTATTCAAAAAATCAAAGGTTTTTTTTGCAACTATATTTGATTTAAATAATTTTGATCTTTCATATGATCTGATAGAAATTTTTTTTCTTAGACTGTTTGAATTCATCAATTTTAACAAACTATTTCCAAAGCTTTGATAAGAATTATGCTTATAAATAATTCCTCCATTCCCTAAAACTGAACTCATTGGCTGTCTGTTTATGCATAGTATAGGAAGACCCATTGCCATTGCCTCAATTAGAGTTACAGAAAAATTTTCACATGAAGATGAAAATAATACAATAATATTAGAATTAGATTTCTTTTTAAAAATAAAATTTTTATTTTTTAATCCAAAATATTTAAAATTTTTTTTATTTTTTATGCTATTCAAAGTATTTTTCATTTTATCAAGAGCAGGAGGATAGTGGGAACCATAAAATTCAAAAAGAATTTTTTTTTTATATTTAGGATATTTATTTAAAAAGTATTCACCTGCTTTAATAACAAAATCTTGATTTTTATAATGATCAATATTTGAAATATAAATTAATCGAAAATTTGTAAATTTTTTTTTCGTTTTTAATCTATCTAAATCTACGCCATGAGGAATAATTTTAATCTTAGCATTTGTTTTTTTTACAACTTTCATAATTTTATTTTTTGAAAATTTATGAAGGAATATTAATCCATCTGACATTTTAAATGATAAAATTTGGGTAACTTTTAGCAATATTAATTTTAAATAAAATAATGAAAAAAAATATTTTTTTATTTCTTCTGGACTAAACGGTAATAAATTTTGACTTATTGATACTACTTTTTTTGAAAATAAAAAATGAGAACTACCAGTAATGAATATACAATCATATTTTTTAAATCTTACCAAAATATTAAGGAATATAGTTTGCCATATTATTCTAAAAATTAAATTTTTGTTTATAAGATATGGAGTAAAATAATTAATTCTTTTACTTTTTGGCATTTGTAACTTTGTTTCTTTAGGAATAAACACATCCACTTGATCAAAATGTTTCTGTTTATCAAAATAATCTAATATATTTTTTAAATGTGTTATTGCGCCTCCAGAATTTGTACTTACGGCATCTATTAATAATTTTTTCTTCATTTTATTTAATTATAAATAAAAATTTAATTAATATTTAATAATTTCACTATCTTTAAAAACTGGTAATCAAAATTTAATTTTTTTTTAAATAATATTCGGTTATTTTTAATTTTTTTATTATATAATTTTTTGTTTCTAAATATGGTTTTTATTTTTTTTGCCAGCTGCGTTGGCTGATCATTTTTAATTAAATAAGAAATATCATACATTCTATTAAACTTTACAAATTCATTAGTTGAATTTACTATAGAAGGTATATTAGCTAATATATAATTGTTTAATTTTTGAGATGTTCCAGCCATATTCTCGTGACTTGTATTAATACTCTCATACAATGCCACCCCCAGGTCAGCTCCTGAAAGTAATCTAAACCAATATTTATATGTAATGTTTTTTAATAGAGTTACATTTTTTAATTTATTTTTAATTACAATGTTTTTCATTTTTTTATAAAAATTATTATAGGATTTTCCTGCAATTATTATTTGGTATTTGTTATTAAGATACTTAGAGGAATAAATTAAATTTTCTATCGAATGAAATTGATTAAAAGTTCCCAATCTAATAATTAATCTTCTATTGTTGAAAAATTTTTTTTTT
Source organism: uncultured Pelagibacteraceae bacterium (assembly GCA_902537055.1). Lineage (GTDB taxonomy): Bacteria > Pseudomonadota > Alphaproteobacteria > Pelagibacterales > Pelagibacteraceae > Pelagibacter. The sequence continues at coordinate 156,389 of CACAZW010000002.1, read as the reverse complement.
TTTATTTTAAAATCTAGTGGGAATGAATTTAACATCGATATTGGCATAGTTTTAAGCAAATATTTTTTTTTAAAGATTCTCGATCTATTTTTAGAAGGTGTAATTACACCTATTACATTATTTAAAAATTTTTTAGTTAAGAAAGTTTGGATTATTTGTGAGTTACTTTCGTCTTTTTCGTTAAAGTCAAAATTATGATAAATAATTTTTAATTTTTTTCTAAATATCTTGTTAATTTTAGCAACTAATAACCCGTGAAAATTATATCCGATAATTAAGTTAATTTTATAATTAAAAATATAATAAATTGATTTAAAAATAAGCTTTAATAAATTAATCTTGTCTAAATATTTATTTTCTGTTTCAGGAACACTTATAATTTGGATTTTATTAAAATAATTAAAATATTTAAATGACCTGAGATTTTTAGGGTATCCTCTACAAAATAAAAAAACTTTGTTTTTTTTTTCTAATAATTTTTTTGCTGTAAATAATAAGTTAATATACATTTCTGGATTAGACCAAATTATCAAAGCAATATTCATTTATTATAATTCCTATGTATTATGCAAAAATTTTTTTAACTTATTTGCTGCAATTTCTGAATTTGCATCGGACTTTGAAATTTTTAATTTATTTATTCTTCCGTGACTTATTATTTTATTTTTGTAATTAATGTAATATTTTATTGATTGCATAATATCTGGTACAGTTGTACCTATTATTTTTCCATTATAATTATTTTTAATAAATTCATTGGACACACCAGAAGAATTTGTAACAATGACTGCACATTTGTATGACATAGCTTCCATTATTACAACTCCCCATCCATCATATTTAGAAGGTAGAATGAAAACATCAGAATTTTTATAATATTTTTTAAGAAATTTATCATTTTTAAAATTCAAGATTTTAATTCGTTTATCATCATTAGACAAAAAATTCATTTTTGACTTTAATCCTCCTTCTCCAATTAAAGTTAAGGTAGCATTTTCATGATTAATATTTCTAAATGCTCTCAGCAAGTTAAGAATATTCTTTCTCTCTATAAATTGTCCAACATACAAAAAATTTATTTTTTTTTTATGAAAAAAATTTTTATTAATTTTTTTTTTAATTTTTATTGAATAATGAAAATTTATAGTATTTTTATTGTATTTTTTATAAAATTTTTTAGCTTCCTCACCTACAGCTAATATACCTGAACTTTTTTTTAAATATAATTTAAAGTATAAATTTAATAAAATTTTTTTTAATGAATTTTTAAAATAAATTTTTTCTAGCCAGAATAAAAATTTAATGCCTTTTACATTACAAATATTGATTATAAATGATGTAAAGTTCAGCTTGTACCCTCCAAATATTATGAAATCTGGTTTAAATCTTTCAATTAAAGAATTTATAAAAAATTTTTTTTTTATTTTTGAACCATTTAAGAAGAGCAGATAATTTTTTTTATTATATGTAAAGTTGTAATTTTTTAGTTTTTTATCGTGAAATATTACTTTTAAATTAATTATTTTTGACAAATATTCAAAAAATTCTAGCTGATAAGGTGTTGGTGAATTTATAAAAAATAATACTTTCTTCATTAGTATTTCTTTTTATTAATTAAAGTATATAAAATCATTTAATCTCGATTTCAACTTTTTGTAAACAATTTCATTCGCGTTTTTATTTGGATGACCTTCCTCAAGAAAATATGTTTTTTTTTTTAACCTAATATTTTCAAATTCTTCATCTAAAGATATGAAGTAACTGTTATTAGATGAATTAACAATTGCAGGAATTTCTTCTAAAATACTTTTTTTAATATTTGATAGCATTTCGTTGGATTTCCATCCTAAATAAATGAAAATTATTTCTGAATTACATTTAATTACATCATTAACTATTTTGTTGTAAATTTGCTTAGAGAGTATTTTTTTTTTAGAAATTTCATTTTTTGAATTTTTGGTAATATTTTTTTTTCCTTTCACAGGATGATTAATGAAAGTTTGTGAACTCAATTGAAAGTATACTTTTTTAATTATCTGAAACGAATGGGTTTTATTTATGTAATAATAAAATCTAGAACTATTAAGTTTTTTTTTAAATTTATTTATTTTAACTTTTCCTTTTACAAGGTTATTATCCTCATCTAAGGAATAAAGGGTATTATAAAATATTCTATCAATCTCTAAAAAAAAAAGTATTTTTTTTGGTTTTAAAATTTTACAATACTCTTCAATATATATAGAGGAGTCAGAATCTGAGAATCCACCTGCTGCCGCATTTATAAAATTTAAATCTATAAAATCTTTTTGCAATTTATATATAAATGTATCCTCATCTTTTAATAACCAACCAAAAATTATAGAATCACCTAATACTAAAATATTATTTTTATTATTTGAAATTTCAAAATCAGAATATATTCTATTATGATATTTACCAAATTTGTATTTTACAGATAATTTTTCATTTTTCCCTAAATATTCATGTCTTGCTGTAATGTTATTAGCATTATAATAGACACCTCGTTCATTTTGAACCCTCCAACTATCACTTCTTGGTTGAGGAAAAAAATTAGACAAAAATATTTCTATTAGCAATATTGTAAATATAGCAGATAATAATAATAATAATAATGAAGTTTTAAATATTTTCATTTAATTAACTTTTAATAAATATTTTTCATTTTTAACGACCAATAAAAAAGAATTTTTAATTTATTTTAATAGTCTCTGATATATCTTCTTATACTCCTTATTAATGTATATTTTTTTATATTTATCTGAATTGATTTTTCCATTTTTAATTAACTTTTTATAGAAATTTCTATTGTTTATAATTTTATTTATCGCTTTTTTTATCTCCACAACTTTTTTTGGATTTACTAAAATTGCCGCTTCCTTACCAGAAACTGTATTCATTGGTTCAAGTTTGCTTGTAATCACTGCTAATTTTGAATGTTGTGCCTCAATAATTGGCATCCCAAAGCCTTCGAAATATGAAACCATTAATAATATGTCACATCTAAAATAAAGCTTATTAATAAAATTATCATCAACATCAATATAGTTTTTTATTTTTATACGATGCTTTCTAATATAATTAGTTATTTCTATATTAATTTTACCAACAATATGCAGCTCTATCTTTAACCCTTTTGTAGACTTGATCATATTAAAAAGGTTTTTGTGTTTTTCAGTTCCAATTATTAAAATTTTCCATGTATCACTAATCTTTTTATTATTATTATTATTATTGTTTTCTCTAAAGAGTGGAACTGGAATAACGTAATTTTCTATATTTCTAAATCTAGAAAACTTTTTTAAATCTTTTTTTGTGAAGTCTGAAATAAATGTTAAAATAGATGATTTTAAAATTGGAAATTTAAACCAAAACAAATAATAAAAAAAGAATTTCAAACCTTTGAACTCATGAAGAAGTCTACAATCTAAAAAGGTATTTATTGTTCTCTTTTTATTTAACAAGAGTGAAATAAAATGAACATCTCCAATAATATGATTTATATCACCTTGATTAAAAAAGGCCCAAATCGTTAAATATAACCTGTTAAAAATTCCTTTGCTAGTAAGCGGGCATTTTATAACTTTAATTTCAGTATTTTTAATTTTTAAATATTTAGCAATTGAAAATGTAAATCTTTCAATACTATGATGAGAGGTAGAATTTTTTTTTCTTAAAAATATATGTATTTTTTTTTTCATAAATTAAAAATTCTTTTTATTATAAGCTAAACAAGGTACAAATATAAAAAATAATTACAAAAAAATTGGTAAATAACAGTCTAAAATACCTAAGAATAATATGAAATTTATTTTTAAATATTTGATTTCAATAATTGTTTTCTTGTTGATTTGTGAGACTGTAACAAGAGTTTTTTTTCCAATATTTAGTGAAAATAATATTTATTATAAAGAAAATGATTATTTTAGAGTTTCTAAAGGTAAAAAAACATACTTTAAAGAATTTAATAAATTATTAGTAAGAGTTAAAAATCCAGAAGTTAAGTTAATATTCAAAGAAAATAAGACTATATGGTTCATAGGAGATAGTGTTACTAACGGGTATGGAGTTAAATTTGAAGATACATATTACTCACATTTAAATCAAAATTTGAAAAATGAAAATTTAAATTTTAATATTTTTGCATCTGGCATGTATGGTAATAATTATGTTGACAATTTATTGTTTGCTAAAAACTTATCTGAGATTCTAAGTAAAAAAGACTTTGTAATTTATCAATTTAATTATAATGATCTGATAGATATAGGAAGTCAAAGACTGAAATTTTCAGATAAAGATATACCATCAAGATCTTTTTTAATGAAACTTATTAATTCAACAAATAAATTTAGATACAAATATTTAAATTATTCTTCTTTTTTTCAATTACTTCAACATCATGCAAGTATAATAGTAAGGAATACAGAAGGTTCATGTTTTGAAAGAGGTTTGGATGCTCTGGGTCCTTACACATACGCATTTTTTGCAGATGGATATCAAAATAAAAGTAAATTAGTTTGGGATTCTTTTAAGAAAGATATTTTAAAAATTAAAAAAATTTTTTCTGAAAGAGATATTAATTTTTTAATTCTGATTGTTCCGATATCGATACAGCTTAATAAACATAAGAAGATAAATAAATTAAATTATGATATTAAATGTTCAAATATAGACCCTAGAAAATACTTAACAGAATTTTTAAAAAGAAATAATATAAATTTGATAGACACAACTGATTATTTTTTGAAATTTGAAAATAATTTTAAAGAGAATTTATTCCATAGTTTTGATACAAATCATCCAAATGAAAATGGTCATAAATTAATTTCACAATCTATTAAGGAAGAATTGATCAATAATTATTTAAATCAATAATTTGGTCACAATGATCTTTTAAACTTAAATCATGAGAAATAAAAAGGATTGTTTTATCTTTATACAGAGTATTTAAATTAGATAATATCTTTTCAGTGCTATTTTTATCTAGTGAATTAAAAGCTTCATCAAAAATTAATACCTCAGGATTTTTATATAATGTTCTTGCAATTCCAATCCTTTGTTTTTGTCCACCAGAAATATTATTTCCACCTTCTAAAATTCTTGATTTAATTCCTTCTTTTAATTCAGAAATAAAATCCTCGAGATTCGCAATTTTAATCACTTTTTTTAATCTATCTGTGTCTAAAACTTCATCTCCAATTGCTATATTATTTTCAATAGTATCATCTAGAATAATGGTATTTTGATGAGTATAACCTAAGATTGATTGCCAGCTATTTATATAATTTTTTAAATCTTTGCCATCTATTAAAATTTTTCCTTTTTGGGGAATTAAAATTCCAGCAAGTAAATCAAATAATGTGCTTTTTCCCTTTCCACTAATTCCAAAAATTCCTATTTTTGAGCCTTTTTTAATTTGTAAATTTAAATTATCAAATATTTTTTTTTCATTTGAATATCCGAATGTAACGTTGTCGAAAGTTATATTTTTCTCAAAAGATAGATCTGATTTTTCATCAATTTTTTTTTTTAATAATTCATTATAAGAAACTAAATCATGTAAAAAAATTTTTTCGATTGATTTGACAAATTTTAATTGATTTAAACTATTAACAATTCTATTCATTGACGGCAAAAGCCGAAAGGCTGCAGCAGCAAATAAACCTATAATAGGAATACTTTCTATTGCACTTGATTTGGTAATAGTAAAAAATAATAAAACAACTATTAACAAAACTGTTAAAGTTTCTAACCATAGTTTTGCAATTGCTTGAAGAAAATGGTGTCTTTTAAAACTTTCGGAGAAATTTAGGTTGCTATTATTAAAAAGTTTGAGAAAAAAATCTTTAATATTATAAATTTTTATTTCCCTGACAAATTCGATACTTTGTTTTAAATGTTTTATTTTTTCGCTTTCATAATATTGTCTCGACTCTCCCCATTTTTTTATTCTTTTGTCAGTAAAATAATAATAGATTGAAATTACAATGGTAAAGCAAAAAATAATTATCAAAGTAAATTTTGGTAAAGTAATTATCAATAAAGTCACAATTAATAAAATTATAGATCCCTCTAAAACTAAAATTGCATAAGAAGATATTGAATTTGCTAAAAGAACTAAGTCAAAACTTAAATTTCTAATAAATACTGATGAATTTTTATTTGAGAAATAACTTAAAGGCATGCTCAAATATGCTGATAATAATTTTTTTCCTAATTTTATTTGAAAATCTTTAATAAATTTTACTTGTAAATAATATATTATACCTAAATAAAAATTTTTTATTACATATAAAGTGCATATAACAACAATTAAATAAATAATTAACTCATTTTCATTTAAATTTAAATCTTCCCTAAGTTTAATAAGAAAATGATAATTATTTGAACTAGTTTCAGATATTCCAGTTAATAATGTAAGTAATGGTAAAATTAGACCAACACCAATCATTTCCAAAAATCCAGCTATAAGCATTAAAAATATTAGATATATTGTTCTTTTTTTAAATACATTGTCTAGTTCATTAAATAATTTTAGTATTTGCATCACTATCTACTTAATTTTTTTTTAATTCTTTTCACAACATACAATAATGAATTTAAATGGCTCATTGGTAAATTTTTATAATAACACTCATCAAAATCCTTGCATTTAAAAAATTTAAATTTTTTTCCAAAAGTCATAAAATAATAAGCAAATGGTAAAGCTCTGTTAGGATTGATAATTTTATATTTTTTAAAATTTTTAATTATACTTTTTAAATTTTTAAAATTTTTGGGCTCGTAGGCAATACCATGACCGGAATAAATCGAATTTCTCAATGTCATTACTTTTTTTTTCCAAAATACTGCTTCAATACCAATATTTCCCCCATAAGTAACAACTAAATCTGCGGTATCCAAGAGTTCATAGCTATTAACTGAACTATCAGCTGGTATAACATTGATATTTTTATTATTATTAAATTTAATCCACTTTTCCTGATCAACATATGATTTTCTTTTTCCATGAGTGGGATGCACTCTAATGAATAACTCGAATTTTTTTAAAATTTTTAGAGATTTGATTAGATTCTTTAAAGCCAATTCCTGAGTAGACCAAATTAAATTTTTTAATTGAAATTTTGTGGATTCATGTTCATCTTCACTTGCGGTAAAAAAAACTATTCTAGTAAAATTTTTATCTTTAGGTATTATTTTCCCAGATTTCTGTTTCAATGTAAAATTTTTTTTCATGTCCCAACCTAAAGGAATTCCATTTCGTCTATTGAGGAAATATTTTTTTGCAATTTTAGTTTTTATTTTTAGATTTTTTTCTTTTAACCAATAATCTTTAATATTTTTTGATCTATAGCTTAAATCATGTACATCTTTTTTAAATATTTCATATTTATTGTAATTCGAACCCCTTTCGTGTCTCAAAATTCTTATTTTTTTTCTTTTTGCTGCTAATACAATTGGTAGAGAACTTGCAAAACGATTATTAAAAGTAACAACAATTTTTGGTTTGGTTTTACTAATTAATAAAAGTGATCGTTCATAAATTATTGCAGACGAAGTTAAAGCTCTTACAACAACTTCATGATATTTTTTTGTATCTAAATTACTTTGATGATAATATGAAATTAGGGAAGAGGCCACTCCAATCCCAAGATTAATATTTTTGTACTTATATTTTTTTAATTTTTCAAGATTTCCATTAAATTTTTTTGCCCAAGAATTTATTTTTAGTAGTTTTTTTTTGTTAATTTTTATAGGTGTTTCACACTCTATGTTGTTTTTTTTTAAAATAGTCTCAATTAGATTAACTTTTTTTAATTGAGAAGCTCCTAAAATAATTTTATTTTTAGAAATACTCCAGTCGGACCATGGTAGATTATAACCAATCCAAGAAAAATTTACACTTTTTCTTTGATTTTTTAAATCAAGAGCAATTTCTGCAGATGTCTCTAAATGTGGACTATCAAATACTGTCTCAATAAAAAGGTATTTCATTTACTAAAATAATCTTTTATGAGGTTTGCAATAGATATGTTTTGATTTTTCAATTTTATTATAATCTAAATATTTATTTAAATTACTTTTGTAGTATAGATTTGCGAAATGATTTGTAAATTGAACCATTAATAATTTTCTAGTTTTCTTATTTTCTCTTGAACCATAATGTAAACATCTGCAAGTATCTATTGCAAGACCGCTACCTTTTTCTCCAATAAACTTGATTGCGTCATTTGGGTTTATATAACTGTACACTTCATCATCTTTTAACCTCTTTCCTTGATACTTATTTTTTCTCATAACTATTAAGGACTTATTTTTTGGTATGAAAACAAAAGGACCGTTGTTTTCGTCAACATCATCTAAATAAAAAAAAAGTTTTATTTGATTATCATCTTCAGTATCACAGTGAAATAATTGACTTGATTCAGTTGTTTGATTTGGAAGGGAATAAAATATTTTTATATAAGCCAAAAATGGTATTGTTTTGAGATAATTTGAAACTAAGTCTAAAATTTTATCATCTAGAACATGATCCAGTAAACCCGGGATATTTACCACATCCTTTTCGTCTAATAAATTTATCATGAAGCTTTTTTCATTATTTTTTTTTTTCATTTCATTTATTTTATTCTCGTTGCAGTATTTTTCTAAATTATTTAATAAATTTTTAGAAATGGTCATCCCATTTTTTAAAAATAAATATCCCAATTCTTGATTGATATTTATTAATAGTTTCTTATTATTTTTATTTTTAAATTCTTTTTCTAAAGTATACTTGCCTTTGTAGTTTATTATCTGATTGATAAGTTTAAGTATCTTTTTTTTATAAATATAATTTGGGAATAAATATTTCATATTTTAGATTTAATTTAATTTTGAAATTTTACAAAAAACTCTATGTGGTGTATTAGCATATCCTTTTGTGTTGCCATAAAATTCTACTTTAGCATCAAAAGATTGACAATAATTGTATAAGGCTCTTGACTCATGTCCTGTGAACTCATCAAATATTGCATAGTAATTTTTACAAAAATCAAGTTTAGTAAGCAAAAAAAGTGTTGAACTATATAGATCTGCATCAAAATGAAATAATATATTTTTATTTAAATCAATATAACTATTTATCTCATCAAAAGTATCTTGGAACTTGCCCTTTACAAATTTAATCCTATTATCGTTGGTAATTGGTATATTTCCATCTACATCCCACATGCCTTTCGGCATCCTATTCCATTTTTCTGGAAGCCCCGTGAATGTATCACAACCAACAAAGATAGAATTTTGATCTTGAATTTTTTTTGCAAAATATTTTATAGAGTATCCTTCAAATGTTCCGAACTCCATAAATAATATTGGTTTATTTGAGCCTATTTTATCAATAGCATATTCCCATAATTTCTCCCTACTATTAAAGATTTTAATATTTTTAATTTTTCTAAAATATTGAAAGTTCAATGCATAGGGCATTAAATTTTCATAGTAGTTTATTGGAACAATTGAAGATAATTTTTTTATTATCAATTTTAAAAAATTTATTACTATAAGATATATGTATTCTAGAAAAAAAAGAATTTTATTCTTAGCACTTGGTTTAATATATTTTAAAAAATTTTTTACCATTATATTTAGAAATTTTATTTTGTTTTTTTTTCATAAAACCATTTTTGCAAAATTTATATTATTTTTTTGTATTTAATAATTCTAAAATATACTACATCCTTACTTATCTCATATTTATTATTTAATTTATTAAAAATCAATTTTCTTTTAAAATTTGTATCTAGTGAATTACCTTTATTTCCTTTAACTTTAAAACTGAATGAAATGTCGTTAATTAAGTCTAAATTTATCTTATAAGGTATGTTCAATTTATTTTTATTTCCGATTAATTTATAGCTTTTAATATGTGGTATTTTGAAATCTTGGAAAATTTTTGAATAAGTATGTTTTTTACACAAAATACCCAGATTGACTTCGCCATTTTCTGTTTGGGGGTAAGTTCTGTATAGGGGTTTTAGGTTATTTTGTTTTAAAAAATAAATTAGATTTTTTTCAGAAAAATTTGATATGTGGGCCAAATAAACAGAATCATCCCAGGTTCTAACAAGATTTTTAAAATCTGGTACCTCAATATAAATATATGAGTTACTTTTCATGAATTTAGTAATTTTCTTAATCGCTCTATTGGGATCTGTAAAGTGTTCTAAGGTGTGCAAACACAAAATTAAATCAAATTTATTTTTTTTACTAAATTTGAAAATGTCAGAATGTATCAAATTTAAATTGTTTTTTTTTCCATAATTTATTCTTGTTTTGTCAGTATCTATACCCAAAGTATTATAATTTTTTTTTTCAAAGATCTTCAATCCTATTCCTGTTGCGCAACCAATATCAATTACACTTTTAAAATTTATTTTTTTTTCTAAAAATTCCAATAATTTTTTATACCTTTCTAATCTAAACTTTTCATAACTCTTATTAATTCCTAAATTTTTGTTAAATTGAAACTTGCTCCTCAAATTATATTGTTTTTTAAACCAGTTATTTGACGGATGTTTATCTCTAAATACGAAACCACATTTTTTACAAAGAGAAGTGCTGAAAAAAATAAATGAGTTTTTATAAAAAATCTCAGATATTTTCTTAAGATTTTGACTTTTGCATAAAATACATTTTTTTTTAGAATTGATGTCTTTTTTTTTAATGTTAAATGAAATAGACATAAGTTATGAAAATTAAATTATATTGTTAGAGTAAAATTCACAATGAAAAAACTTAAGATTCTTTGTATTATACCAGCTAGAGCAGGATCAAAGGGATTAAAAAATAAAAATATTATCAAATTAAAAAATAAATCAATAATTGAGCATACTATTAATCAAGCAAAACGTTCAAAATATATAAGCCAGGTATCTGTATCAACAGACTCAAAAAAAATTCAAAATATTTCAAAAAAAAATAATATTTGGTGTGAAAAACTTAGACCAAAAAAAATTTCAAGAGATAATTCAAAACTTTATGATGCTTTAAAATTTGTCACAGATAATATTGATTATGTGCCTGATATTTTAGTTGAACTACATCCTACACATGTTTTCAGGACCACAAAACTTATTGATAATGCAATAAAAATTTTTTTAGATAAAAAAGGAATTGACTCTTTAATTTCTGTTCTAAGGGTAAAAAATACTTCACACCCCGATTTTATAATTGATATAAAAAATAAACTTATAAGATTTAATAAATCACCAACTATTTTTAATAGACATTTTTTAAAACCAAAATACCAATCATCAGGAATAATATTGATTTCAAAATTCAAAGATTTTATTAAAAATAAAAGTATGGTTGGGAGAAAATGCTTTGGCTATGAAATAAAAGATGATATTGAAAAAATTGATATAAATAATGTAATTGACTACGAATTTTGCAAATTTTTATTAAAGAATGATTATAAAAAACTTTAGACATTGTGGAATTGTAACAAAAAATTTAAATAAATCTTTATGGTTTTACAAAGAATTACTAGGTTTAAAAATTATAAAAAAAATGAAAGAAGATAAAAAATTAATGAGTGAAATACTTAAAGTAAAAAATTGCAACTTAACTACAATTAAACTTGGTGTTAAAAAAAAAATAATATTAGAATTACTTTACTTTAAAAACCTAAATCAAAAAATGAATAAAATAGACATATACTCATTAGGACTTACCCATGTTTCTCTAACAGTAAAAGATATAAGAAAAATGTATAATAAATTGAGTAAGCATAAAATTAAGTTTTTTTCTAAACCAACATTATCATCAGATAAAAAGGTAATGCTTTGTTTTTGTAAAACCCCTGAAAATATTTTTCTAGAACTTGTAGAAATTTTATGAGCAATAACATAGGATTTATGCAAGGAAGATTAGTAAAATCTGAGAAGAAAGATTATATACAATCATTTCCATGGAAAGGCTGGAAGAAAGAATTAAAAATAGCTAATAAAAATAATCTTAAAATAATAGAGTGGACTATTGATTATTATAAATTTGAAAAAAATCCTTTAATTAATAAAAAAAAAATAAATTATTTAAAAAAACAATTAAAAAATAATAACGTAAAAATTGTATCTGTTACCTCAGATTTTTATATGCAAATGCCAATAACAAAACTGAAATCAAATTTTTTGAAAAGGAAATGCAAACAAAATATTATAAAATTGATTGAATCTTGTGGGCATTTAAAGATAAAAAATATTGTTATTCCATTAGTTGATAATTCTAGTTTAAAAAATATTAAAGATGAAAAAAAAACTATAGATTTTTTTTTGCAATTTAAAGATTTATTAAAAAAATATAATGTTAGGATTTTATTTGAAATAGATTATTCTCCGAGGAAAATAATTAAACTATTAAAAAGTTTTAATGACAGTTTTGGGATAAACTATGATACAGGTAACTCTGCATCATTAGGATTTAAAATTAATGAAGAAAAAAAATACTTTAAAAGGGTGCACAATATTCACATCAAAGATAGATTATTTAAAGGAACAACTGTAAAACTTGGTGAAGGTAACTGCGATTTTAAAACTTTATTCAATACTCTAAAAGATATAAAATATAAAAAATATCTTATACTGCAAACTGCTAAAACTTTTAAAAATAGGGAAACAGAGGAAATTTTAGAAAACATAAAATTTATAAAAAGTTTTATATGATTAAAAATGTATTAATTACTGGTTCATCTTATGGCATTGGGTTTGGAATTGCAAAATTCTTGAGTAATGAAAAAACAAATTTAATTTTAACTGGTAGGAATATTAAAAAATTAAATGAAGCAAAAAAAAAGATAAAAAATAAAAACGTGTATAGCTTTCAGTGTGATTTTGAAAAGAATAAATCTGTGCGCGATTTAATGATAAAAATAAAAAAAAAATTTAGAAATCTGGATATAATAATTTGTAACGTTGGGTCAGGTAAAACTATATCAAGTGGAAATGAAAATTTTACTGTATGGCAATCTATGTTCAATAAAAATTTTTTTTCTTCGACAAATGTAATTGAGAATTATATAAAAATTTTTAAGATAAATTGCAAAAATACAAAAATTATAGTTATCGGGTCTATCGCTGGCAACTTTAAAGGAGGTGCTCCTTTATCCTATGCTTTAGCAAAAAATTGTTTAATTAAATATGTAGAAAATATTTCGCCAATTTTAGCAAAAAAAAAAATAACAATTAATTCAATCTCTCCGGGACATGTTCTATTAAAAAATAACAACTGGGATAAAAAATTAAAACTACACAAATCAAAAGTTATAAATATGATTAATAATGATGTATCATTAAAACGATTTTGTAATATTGATGATATCAATAATTCAATAAATTTTTTAATATCGAATGAATCTAATTACATAAATGGAATTAACTTAATTGTAGATGGAAAAACAAAATAATTTACTTTTTGATTTATCAAAAAAGTATTCATTAATAACTGGTGCATGTGGGTTATTGGGAGAGCAACATGCAATTGCTCTTTCTGAAATTAATTCAAATATTATTTTGGTAGATATAAATAAAAAAAAAGGAATCATCTTAAAAAAAAAATTAATTAAAAAATATTCTAATAAAGTGTATTATTTTAATTGTGACATTACAAAGGTAAGCCAAATTAAAAATTTAAAAAAGAAAATAAAAAAATTAAAAATTAATGTTAGTGTATTAATTAATAATGCTGCGATAAATCCTCAACCTAGTCAAAATTCAGATAATAAAGATTGGGACAAATCTATAGACTTAGGACTTAGTGCTACGAAAAATATGATTGAAATTTTCGTTCAAGATATGATTAAAAATAAGGATGGGAATATAATAAATATTGGATCTGATTTATCGGTAATAGCTCCAGACCAAAGATTATATGAAAATCAAAAAAAAAATAAACCTATTAGCTACTCTGTGGTAAAACATGGAATAGTTGGTATAACAAAATACTATGCATCCCTTTATGCTGAAAAAAAAATAAGATGCAACTGTTTATCTCCCGGTGGAGTTTATAATAATCAAAGTAAAGAATTTGTAGCAAAACTTGTTAGTCGAATACCTATGGGAAGAATGGCTAAAAAAGATGAGTATAAGGGTTCAATTCAATTTTTAGCTTCAGAAGCCTCCAAGTATATGACTGGTCAAAATATTGTAATTGATGGTGGACGATCAGTTATTTAGTTTTATAAGTTTTTTTTCAACTTCATTTAAAATATTATGACCCAAAAACATATGGGTCTCCTGTATTCTTGCAACATTTCTACTTGGAATTATAATATCGATATCACTTAACCCTTTAGATTTACCTCCACTATTTCCAATAAAAGCTACCGTTTTTAATTGTAATTTCTTTGCTATTTTAATTACTTTAATTATGTTTTTAGAATTTCCTGATGTGGACAATGTTATAAGTAAATCTTTCTTCTTTCCCACTGCTTCAAGGCTTCTTTTAAATATATTAACAAAACCAAAATCATTTCCACATGCTGTAAGATAAGTTGGATCTCCACTTAAACATATTAATGGATATGCTTTTCTATTTTTTTTTGGATTTAATCTAACCAAAAATTCAGTTGCTAGATGTTGCGCATCTGCTGCGGATCCTCCATTACCACAAATATATACCTTATTTCCATTTTTAATAGTCAAATAAATTTCATTAATAATTTTGTTGATAATTATAATAAATTTTTTATTTAGTAATTTTTTTTTTATTTTTATAGTTTCTTGAACAGAATATTGAAAATCTTTTATCATATAACTAATTAATACTTGATATGAGCCCTAAGTTTTTTTGCAATTTTTTTTTCTTCTTCTAAAATATTTCCAATTTTATTTACACCCATTGCGGTTTGCATTCTTTTTATTACTGAAATTAATTCCCTCGCTCCATTAGTTTCTAACGAAGCAGACTGATCGGATCCATACATAGATCTGTCTAATGTAATATGTCTCTCTAAAGATGAAATTCCCAATCCTGCAGCCGCGTATGACACAGCTAATCCACTTTCATGACCACTATATCCAACATTGCAATTGTATCTTTTTCTAAGTTCATTGATAGTAATTAAATTTGCATCTTCTATTTTCATTGGATATGTAGAAATACAATGCATTAATTCAAATGGGCATTTATTATCTTTAAATATTTTAACGGCAGTATCGATATCATCTAATGACGACATTCCAGTAGAAATAAAAGTATATTTTTTTCTTTTTGCTAATTCTTTGAGAAATTCTTTATCAACGATCATAGCCGAAGCAACTTTGGCGTATTTTAAATTATATTGGTCTAAAAAATTAAGGCTTTCGATATCCCATGCAGAAGCAAACCAGTTAATTTTATCTTTACAATAAAGGTCGATTTGGTCATATTCTTTTTTACCAAATTCTAATCCATTTTTTTGATCTCTTTGTGTGCTGCCCCAAGGGCTCTCTCTTGGTTGATCTAAAATTTCTTTAGAATAGACCTTATTTACTGTCCTTTTTTGAAATTTGACAGCATCAAACCCTGAGTTTATAGCTAGATCGATTAATTTTTTCGCAATCTCGATGTTGCCATTATGATTGATACCTGCTTCTGCAATAAAAAATATTTTGTTCATAAACTTTAATTGTTTATTTTATAAATCTTTTTAAGATTTTAGATAGTTTAAAACTTATAATATAGTTATATAAATAAAGTTGTTTGAATTTCTCAATATAATATTGCCATTTTTCCATTCCTGCCAATCTTAGACTTTCTTTTTTATATTTATAGCCATATCTCATAGACCCTGTTAGATACTTAATTCTATAACCCCCTTCCACCCAGAAAGATGCAAACTTTAAAGCTCCATTTTTGTTTTTTGGTTTTAGATTTTTATTTAAAATTAATTTTAGATTTGAATTGTGACTTTTTGGGGAATAAATACAATTTAATTTTTCGTAAACCCTCCTACCTAGTACAATTGATGGCTTGTTCCAGTAAACTGCTTCTATGCCAGTCAAAGAATTATAAGTTATAACCTTCTCACAAATTCTCATAATTTTATAAGAACTAACTGGGGATGCCGGGGGTATAACAAAAATATTATTATCTG
The DNA here is from genome assembly GCA_902537055.1 of uncultured Pelagibacteraceae bacterium. GTDB lineage: Bacteria > Pseudomonadota > Alphaproteobacteria > Pelagibacterales > Pelagibacteraceae > Pelagibacter. The sequence goes on along the minus strand of CACAZW010000002.1, from coordinate 140,260 downwards.
GATCATGAAATTGATTTATTGAGTCATTATAATTCCAAAATACATGTTCTAAATTTGGATGACACCTAATCCAAAAACAGATATTTTTTTTTTTATTATGTTTTTTTATATCTTTAATAATCATTTTAATTGAAGAAGTCTGATTTTTATAAATTGTTCTGTCATACTCGCCACCTAATGCAGAGTATTCATCCTGGGAACTGGTAAAATAAACTATATTTCTTTTTTTATAATCCCAATTTATTGGAACTAAATTCGATTTTTGTTTTAAAACATATGAAGCCTTATCACCTATCAGTCTACCAGCTGCCTTATATTTAAAAAAATAATCACACTTATCGGATTTTGAAGAAATATCCCAGTTTTTCATAATTAAATAATAAAGATATTTAATGTCTGTTGGGAGATGATTATAAAAACTTCTGACTCCTTTATTGCTTTCTCCATCTCCAGAAAACTCCATAACCTCAGTTTCAATTTTATTTAATTGGCCTGCCCTCACTAGAACTCTGGTATGATTATGTCGTCCATTATATAGAATAATTTTTTTAATTTTATTCATCATAATATAATTTTTAAAAAATCCATTTAACATTAAAGATGTAGAATATAATTTATTTAGTGAATATTTAGATAGATATCCTTGAAAATCGTGGTCTCTACTAGAGTTGATATAACTTGAATATACAGATAATCCAATATCAAAATTACCAATATTTAATTTTTTTATTTTATTAGGGCTATTAGATAAGTTTGATGGTGGTTTATGTTTTTTTTTTTTAATTTTTGGTGTACGCAACAAGTTATATTTCCCTTTAAGTTTGTCTAATCCCTTTTTGGTATTTTTTTTGCAAATTTTACATATTTTTGGTTGGGCAAATATATTATTTGCACAAGCATAATCTTTTCCGCCACCACAAATTATTATATCCAAGTTCTTTTTTTGGTCTAAAATTATTTGAGATTTACTTAATAAAATTTCAAACTCTGGGCTATTGAGGCTTGAAGGTATGTAAACCATGTATTTCATTTAGATATCCAGTAGATAATTTTAAAATTAATAGATATTTATTATAGTCATTTTTTTATAAAGATGTAATGGTTTATAAACATGAAAATAATTTGCATCATTACCGCAAGATCTAAATCTTCAGAGATAAAAAATAAAAATATAAAATATTTTGGAGGAAAACCGCTAATATTTTATTCTATTAAATTTGCGAAAAAACTCAAATTTGTTAGTAAAATAATATTTAGTACTGACTCAAAAAAATATATTAGTATTGCAAAAAGATATTTCCCTTTCGAAAGTCATTTAAGACCAAAAGAATTGGCTAAAAAATATTCCAAATCAATTGATGTTATTAAATATGAAATAAACAGACTAAAGAAAAAAAAGGAAAACTTTGATTATGTCTTAATATTAGAGCCAACAAGCCCATTTCGAAATATAAAAGATTTCAATAATGCCTACAAGCTAATTTCAAAAAAAAATTATGATACTGTTATAACAATTAAAAAAAGTAAAAACATACCTGAACAAATGTTCATAAATAATGGAAAGAAATTAAAACCATTTATGTATAAAACTGCTAACGAAATCTTGAAACCAAGACAAAAATTTAAGAATAAATTTCTACCTGCTGGTTCCATGTACTTAACTTCTATAAAAAATATCGAAAAAAACAAAATTCTAGGAAATAAAATTTATGGTATTCCTGTTTCTAAAAGATATGCTCTAAATATAGATGATGAGGAAGATTTAATTTTAGCTAAAAAATATTTTTCTAAAAATGATTAAAATTGGAAATATAAAAATTGGTGTAAATAGAGCTCCTCTTATTATTCCTGAGATGGGCATTAACCATTCAGGAAAAATTGATGTAGCATTTAAAATTATAGACGCGGCTAAAAAAGCAGGTGCAAAAATAATTAAAAATCAAACCCATGTTTTAGAAGATGAATATAGTTTTGAGGCAAAAAAAATTATTCCTGATAACGCAAACAAAAATATTATAGATGTAATCAAAGAATGTTTGTTAAGTCTTGAAGAAGAATATAAAATTAAAAAATATACTGAAAGTATAGGGCTTGAATATTTAAGCACCCCTTTTTCAAGAAAAGCAGTTGACAGATTGGAAAAATTAAATGTGAAGTGCTACAAAATTGGATCTGGTGAGTTCAATAATTTACCTCTGGTAGAATACATTTGTAAAAAAAACAAGCCTATGATTTTGAGTACTGGTATGAACAATTATGAGAGCATATCTAAAACTGTTGAAATTTTAAAAAAATATAAAGTAAACTTTGCTCTAAATCATTGCACAAACGTCTATCCATCTGATTACAAAATTGCAAGATTAAATTGCATAACTGAGCTAAAAATCAAATACCCTAAAATTCCAATTGGCTTATCAGATCACTCAAGAAATAATTTAGTTGCATTAGCATCTGTTTCTTTGGGAGTGGCGTTAATTGAGCGACATTTTGTTGATAAAAAAAAAAGAAAAGGGCCAGATATAAGTTCATCAATGGATTACAAAGAATTAAGAGAGCTTATAGAAGACTCCGAAAAAATCTTTTTAGCATTAAAAGGAGAAAAAAAAATATTAAAAAAAGAAAAAAATGTTGCAAAGTTTGCATTTGCATCCGTTGTAGCAACAAAAGATATTAAAAAAGATGAGATTTTAAATAAAAATAACATATGGGTAATGAGACCAGGTAATGGAGATTTTTCCGCAAATGACTATTTTCAAGTAATTGGAAAAAAAGCAAAAAAAAATATTAAAAAAATGTTTCAAATAAAAAAAACAGATATATGAAAAAAATAGCTTTTTTGACTGGAACTAGGGCAGACTTTGGTAAAATTAAAGAGGTAATTAAATTACTTTTAAAAAAAAAGTTCCATGTTAAGATTTTTGTAACTGGAATGCATCTTGATAAAAAATTTGGTTATACTTACAACGAAATAAAAAAATCCTTCTCAGAAAAAATTCTTTTTAAATTTAATAATTATGTGAAAAATAATGAATTAGATCTTACTATCTCCAAAACAATAGTAGGTTTTTCAAAATTCTTAAAAAAAAATTCACCAGACTTAGTAATAATACACGGTGACCGCTCCGAAGCTCTAGCTGGTGCGATCTCTGCTTCTTTCAATAAATTATTAGTTGCACATATAGAGGGAGGAGAATTATCAGGAAACATTGATGAACATATTAGGCATTCAATTTCAAAACTTTCTCATATTCATTTTGTTTCAAATTCAATTGCAAAAAAAAGACTTATTAAAATGGGAGAAATTAATTCAAAAATTTTTACATGTGGAAGTCCCGATATAGACATAATGTTATCAAATAATTTACCTACTATTAGTGAAGCAAAAAAGCGATACAATATAAATTTTAGTAGTTTTTTGATTCTACTTTATCACCCAGAAACGCAAAATATAAAAAAAATTGAACAAGACACTAAAAATTTGGTAAAAGCATTAATAAATACAAAAAAAAAATTTATAGTTATTTATCCAAATAATGATTTTGGTTATAAAGAAATAATAAATACATATAAAAAATATTTTAAAAAAAATATTAATTTCAAGATTATAAGTTCTATAAGATTTGAATATTTTTTAACTTTTCTAAAAAATGCAAAAATGATAGTGGGAAATTCAAGCGCAGGTGTGAGAGAAGCACCTATTTATGGTATTCCTTCTCTAAATTTAGGAAAAAGACAGATGAATAGAGCGAAATCTGACTCAATTTTTAATAGTAAGTTTTCTCAAAAAGAAATCATTCTTAATATTAATAATAACAGTAGTAAAAGATTTAGAATAAGTAAAATTTTTGGAAAAGGAGATAGCGCAATTAAAATTATAAAAATATTACAAAACGATAAAGTTTGGAAGACATCTAAACAGAAATATTTAAATATAATTTAATTGAAAATAAAATGATTAAAAAAATTTTTTTCTTTTTAACAGATATTTTCAATCAGAGAAAAAATATTTACCATATTAATAAGCGCAGCTCTTATAATATATTTCGTGCTTTAAATAGGATTTCAAATGGTTTATTTACAATTTTACTAGAAATTTTAATTACAAAACAAAAAATTAAAGTACCCCACTCTAGTTATAAAAAACTTGAAAATGTTTCTTCAGACGAAATATCAAAATTAATTAAAAATATCAGAGAAATGAGTGTGTATAATAGGCATGAGATTAAAAAAATTCATTATTCTGATATAGATTTAAATCATAATAAATTTTCGTTCAAGTTTGATAAAAATTATAATGGAGATGCTGTAAGGTTAGATGTTGTAAAAGCAGATTTACTATCTAACAAAAAAATTTCTGAATTTGTTTTAAAAGAAAAATGGATAAACATCATAAAAGATAATTTTAGATTTTCACCAAAACTAATTGATGTAACTGCATGGTACACACTACCTGGAAAAAATAGTGAAGACGAAACTATAGAGAAATATTTGGAATATGATGCTCACTTTTGGCATAGGGATGTTGACAAATTAAGAGACATAAAAGTTTTTACCTATTTAACTGATGTAGACGATTTTGATGATGGTCCATTTGAAATATTGAATGGAACACACAGTTGGGGTTTTAAAAAATTTAAGTATTACAATAAAAATAATTATAGAATATTAAGCAAAAATATTCCCAATAAACTTCTAGATAAGAAAATTTCTTTTTTTGGTGCCAAAGGAAAGAACTTTGTTGTAAATACAAGGTGCTTACATCGTGGCACAAGTGTAAAAAGAAATTATAGGCTAGTATTAGAACTTTTTTTTTCAAACTCTTTTTTTGGAAAACAAGATAAATTTAATATTTTTTCAAAACCAAGATTAGATATGGGGGGGGATAGTTACTCTCTTTGGAAAGAAAAAATTGATGAAAAGCCCGAAATTTACAAGTTTTTATTTTTAGGAAGAAATTAAAAATGTCACATGTTAATCTAACTACTATACTTGATTATATTTTATGATAATTTTAATTCTTCTTCGAAAATAGTATCACATGAAAATTACAAAATTAAAAGTTTTTATATTCTTAATTGTTTTAATAATCGCATATCAACAAATCTGGAGATCAATAGGAAGGGATACTTATGTAGATAATATTTCAAAATATATTCCAAAGTCGTTTAAAACGTCAGTCCAAAAATTCTTATTCAAAAATAAAATGCAGAATATTGAAATTGAAAAGTTAAAAATAGAAAATAAGAAAATAAAAGAGGAACTATTAGTAAAATACAATAGAGACAAGCTTGCTTTAAAATTTAAGCTTAAAGAACCTATACGAATTAATCATGTTGGTGATAATGAGTTTAATATTTTTAACGAAAAATTTTCTATAAAAAAATATGTTACACCATACAATATTCCGAAACATGTAGGGAAAGGTACAGCGTATTTAGCATTAGATAAAAAAAATATTTATATTGTTGGGGCTGCAGGTTTGATTTCGTATTTAAAAAAAGAAGAATTTCTTTCAGATGAATATTATCCAAAAAAGATTAATACATTACATTCGAATTTAACACAAATAATAACTGATGATAGATTTTATGAAAAAAGTACTTATGGAGTTAAAGGTGCATTAATATTTCAAAATAAAATTTATATTTCATATACTAAAGAGGTAAAAAAAGATTGCTACAACACTTCATTAATAGTTGCTGATTTAAATACGAATTATTTGAATTTTGAAGATTTCTTTTTAAAAAAAGATTGTGTGGAAATTTATAATGATTATGGTGAATTTACTGCACATCAATCTGGTGGTAAAATTTTAGCTTATGACAAAAATCACATTTTGCTGTCTGTTGGTGAATATAGATATAGAGATCATGCACAAGATAAATCAAATCATTTTGGTAAAATAATTAGAATTAGTCTTGATACAAAAGAATACGAAATTTTATCTATGGGTCACAGGAATGTGCATGGGATGTATTATGATAAAGATAAAAATAAAATATTTTCTGTAGAACACGGACCAGATGGAGGAGACGAAATTAATATAAATAACCTTTCAGACTCACAGATAAAAAATTTTGGATGGCCAATATCTTCTTATGGAGATCATTATTCGGGTAAAAGAGAAGATGAGAATGAGACGAATAAACTCAAATATGAGAAGGCTCCATTTTATAAAAGTCACGAAAAATACGGCTTCTTAGAACCAGCATTTTATTTTCTTCCCTCTTTAGGACCTGTAACAATAACAAAAATTCCGAACGTTTATTTTAGCAGTAGGGATCTAAAAAAAAATCAAGACTATATGATTTTAGGAACACTAGGGTATCAAAAGGAAAAAAAAGGAATAAAATCAATTCACTTTTTTAAGTTTGAAGATAACAAAGTTGTGGATAAAGAGTATTTTGAGCTTCAAGATAGAGTGAGAGATATCATCTATGATGATGAACTAGATCTTTTTTATTTATGGACTGATTCAACTGCCTCAATATCTGTGCTGAAAAAAATATAATTCAAGCCTTAAGTAAAATTAGTATTGAACTTATTAGAATTTAAAAATTTATTATAAAGATTAATTGATTTAAGTTTTAAATCATTATCAAAATCTAAGTTTTTCAAATTGATATTTCTATCCTCAAGATCAAGATTAATATTTTTTAAATCTAAAGAATTAGTTATTTTCGATCTGTAAAAATTATCAGAGAAATTTTCATATACTAAGATATGTACATTTTTTTGATTTATAAATTTGTCATAAATATTGTTATAAAATAAGTACCATTGTTCTAACCAGTAATTTAGTTCATTATGATTTGTATATTTAATAGGCTTAAACCATTCTTTGTGATTTAAACCAAATTCATGATGATCTAGAAAATTCATATAATCCAAAATAAACTTGTCTTTTTTCTGTAGTGATGAAAAATTTTTGTGTTGATTAAATAATGAATTTGAATGGTTGATGGGATATCTGATCGGTATTAAGAAAATCGCATTAGGAAAAATTTTTTTAAGTTCATTTATTCTTAAATAATTTTTATTATTTTTACTTAAATATCTCTCTTTTTTTTTACTATGTAATATTAAATTTACATAATTACTAAATTCATTTAGATTATTTTTTGTTAAATTTAAAAAGGGTTGATCAAAAGCCTCTGGACTTTTTAAATCAAAATAAATCTGATCATTATGAAATCTAATTTTTTTTTCAAAATTTTCAGAAATATTTATTGCTAAACCGATATTAGGTGCAAATAAATATGGCATATTTTCATAAGTTAATGAGGCAAACATTTCTGATTTAAAGATGCAATTTAGCAACGGTGTAGTACCAGATCTTGGAAGTCCTGTGATAAAAATGTGTTTATAGTTATTATAATTATTAACTTTATTTATAAAAAAAAATTTTTCTAATTCATATAATAATAAATTTATTAATTTTATATTAAAGAACAAACTATGAAGCAGTTTCTGGAAAAAATTATAATTTTGCATATCTAAGTATTAGTTTAAAAGTTACACCTACAAAGAATAAATCTAAAATACCCTTTGGAGTTAACAAATATGAGTAAAAACCATAAACAAAATAATTTATTATAAAAATACTTATTAATATTAAAGCAATAAAATTTAATATTTTCAAAGATAGTACTAATAGTTTTTTCGCATATAGTAAAAATAATTTGTCTTTACTTTTTTTAAAATAATTAATGTCAAAAATTAATTTGAATATATTTTTATATAGTTTGAAATAAGATTTTATTATTTCAAATATGCCTAACTTATTAAAAAAAAAATAGAAAGTTATTAAAAGAAATATTAATCCGATATAATTCATAATTACTTTCCATTTCTTTCCTCATCGGTTTTGATATCTTTTTTTGATAGTTTTTCTTTTAATTTTTTTATTGGTATCCATAATACAGCTGTGATAGCAAGTATTATTGCAAACAAAATCCCTATAACTGCTGCAATTATACCACCACCCAACCCAGGACCAATGTATGAAAACGCGAAATCATTATATGTGAAAATAAAAATTAAATTTATTACTATAATCTTTAAACTAATTGAGTAAGTTAATCTAATTGAGATTATTGAAATGAATTTTTTAAATATATTAAAGTTCTTGGTTGGCATATTTCTGGTTTTCGTCATTAGTTTTATTTATATTGGTAACGAAGTTAAAGATTATTATCAAAACAAATCATTTTTAGAAACAAAAAAAAGCTTACCATTAAAAGGAATAATTTTTTTTTCTGAATTTATAGATAATTTAAATATTATTTTAATAAATCAACACAATAAATTTCAACCTACTCAAGGAAATAAAAATAAAAATCTTCCTAAAATCAAAATCTTCAAAGAATATTTAAATGAGGATAAAATGATAATCATATCTAGATATGATGGAGATTTACAAAAACCAATTATCGAATTAAGAAAATTGAGTGATTTATCATTGCTTCATTCTTACGAAATTGATTTTGAGGAAATTATAACGAAAATAGAATTAGAAAACAAAGGTGAATTAAAACAATTCTTTATAGATAATAATAAAAATAAATTTAGATTTTATCATCCTTTAATTCTTAATGATGGTGGTGTAGTCACTCATCTTGGAGATGGTCCAATTATAAAATTAGATTATTGTGGAAATTTAGAATGGATAAATAGTGATAATAGATTTCATCATTCAATTATGAATTATGATCAAAAACTGGTGGTTCCATCTTTGCTATACCCATATTCAAAGTTCACAAGCAAATTTATTAACGAATTTGGTTTTTATGAAGATGCAATATCATTTTTAAACTACCAAGGTGAAATTATTAGTGAGAAATCGTTAATAGAAATATACTTTGAAAATGATTTATTAAAAACAAATAATTATTTTAATACAAGAGATTATTTTCATTTAAACGATATAGAACCAGCTAAATCTACATCAAAGTACTGGAAAAAAGGAGATTTATTTTTGAGCAATAATCATACAAATGAAATTGTTCAATATAGGCCAACAACTAATAAAATAATTAAGATTATTGAAGGACCTTTTTCTCTTCAACATGATGTGGATATCATATCCAACAAAGAAATATCTATATTTAATAATAATGCCTTTCCCAATAAGAATAATTATTCAAATATTATTATATATAATTTTGAAACAAATAGTTTTAGTAAAAAATTTGATAAATCTTTAGTTGAAAATAATTTTAAAACTTTCAATGAAGGTCTTTCGGAAATTTTAGGTGATGGTTCATTAATTGTAGAAGAAACTAATTTTGGAAGAATTTTATTTTTTAATCATGATGGTGACAAAATTTGGGAATATGTAAATAAAGATTCGAAAGATAAAATTTTTACTTTTTCATGGATACGTGTAATAGAACAACCAGAAATTATTAAATCTCTAAAAAAAATAATTATTAATAAAAATTGTCAATAAATATTTATTTTTTTGGACTGTAACTGCAAGCACCAGGAATTTGTAAAGAAAATTATGTAATTCTAAAAAATATAAGATTTAAAAAATTTTTCTTAAAAGTTTTGAGTAATCTAAAATTTTTTCTGTAAAATAAAGTTCACCAAATTCACTCCAATGATCATAGTCAGAATACGTAAACTTTCCATCTACATTAAAATCTTTAAAAAATTCGAAATCAATTGCTTTAATTAATGATAAATATTTTACATTTGTACTTAATGTTTTTTTAGAAATTTCCTCATCAACATATTTAATATTATAATTAACAAACTTCTCATGTTTTTCGAAATTTTGAGTAAAAGTAAAATCCATCATAATATTTGGTTCAATTCTTGGCCCAACCCAAATTACATTCTCAATATCAGTAAAAGTTGATAAATAGTTAATTGTTTTCATTACATGCTTTTTTTTGATTGGTAAATTTTTTGAGCCGCTTAGAAAAAAACTGCCTGATTGATGATATATTAATGTGCTTATTTCTTCTGAGTTTTGATCTAAAAAATCTTTAATCTCAGTAAATTGACAACCTTTATAACCTAAAGGATTTGGGGTGTGGATCCTACATCTTCCTCTGGAAATACTTGCTATAAATTTTTTATCAGATGTCTTAGATAATCCATTATACAGATCCATTTGATGGCTATCTCCTAACATTATAATTGCTTTTTGCTTAGTTTTATTTTTACAATTTTTAAAACGATTTAAAAAATCATCATCTAAATTTTCTGACCAAAATTTACATTTACCATCATCGTACATACTTTCATATCCAACTAGTTTGCTTGCATTTAATGTTTCTAGAAATATTATTTTATTTTTGGAATCTAAGTTTTTTTCAAAATTTGATATTCTCTTTTCAGAATTAAAAATTAAAATAAATATTAAAACTAAAAACAATAATAAATATATCAACAATACATTAAAAAAAAAATTTGATTTTATAAGTTCAAAATTTCTAAACGGTTTCTCTATGTACTTCCACGTAATTAGCGTTATTAAAAAAGTTAATAATAAAATTATAACATAATCAAAACTACTGCTTATTGAATAATTAATTTTATAGAATGTTAAAATTGGAACATGCCATAGGTATAAACCATAAGATAATAAACCAAAAAATACTAAAATTTTATTTGATAAAATCTTATAAACAAAAGTTTTTTCGTTTGAAAATAATATTATAAATGAACATCCTATAAGCGGAATCAAGGAAAGTAGACTTGGAGATAAAGTGTCCTCATTGAACAAAAAAATAGACGCAACAATTAAAAATAAACCAAATAAAGAAAAAATATTTTTAGTAAATAAATTAAATTTTGAAAATTTATAATAATTTAATAAAATTGCTGTTAACACACCAATACTGATTTGGAATATTCTAAAGGGTAATAGATAAAAATTTGCGCTTGGATGAAATAATGATAAATAATGTGAAAGACATGCACCAATTAGTATTGTAGCTGATAAAAGAATTATAATTTTTTTACCAAATATTTTAATAAAAAAAAGAAAAACTAGTGGAAAAATTAAGTAATATTGTTCTTCAATAGATAGGCTCCAAGTATGAAAAATTGGATTTATATCCGATCCAGTTTCAAAATATCCACTATTGTTCCAAAAGAAGAAATTAGAATAAAAAAATAATGCTGCTAATACACTTTTGTAGTAAAAATCTAAATAAGTAGGTGTAAATAAAAAATAAGAAATTGATGTTGTAATTAATAGAACAATCAAAAGAAGTGGCAAGATTCTTCTAGCTCTTCTTTCATAGAACCTAATCAGCGAAAAATTTTTTTTATCATTTTCTCTGATTACGAAGGTAGTAATTAAATAACCCGATATTACAAAAAAAATATCTACACCTATATATCCTCCATTGAACTTGGAAAAACCAAAATGAAAAAAAATTACTGGCAGAATTGATAGAGCTCTCAGTCCATCAATTTCTTTTCTATAATTCATCAAAAATTAAAAATTAAAAATTAAAAATTTTTTTTTTTAAACAACGCTACAATTCTTCTAAATGAAACATCGACTAATTCAAAATCTCTGTTTAACAAATAATTAATACAAGGTGTTAACGTAATTTCATTATTAATCCCTCTTTCGGGTCCACAATCAATTGTGATAAACTCAACTTTTGTGATATTTTTTATTAGACCTTGTAGAATTTCAATTTCAGCTCCCTCACCTTCTATTTTAATTAATTTTATTGGTCTATTAATTTTATCAATAATATTATCGAGTGTAGTGGTAGAAACTAGAGAAAATTTTTTATGATTATTGTTTGCAATCAACGAACTATCAGCATCTTCATCATTTAAATAAAATTTCATATCTTTATGTTCAGAATTATACAATGCAACATTAAATAAATTCTGATTTTTAATGTTTTCTTCTAAAATTTTAAAATACTTTTTAGAAGGCTCAATACCATAATACTTAATTTTATTTTTAAAATTTATATAAAAATCACCTGAATTTGCTCCACAATCAATTACTACATCATTGTCATTAAAATTAATTTTATCTATTAAATATTGTTTGTGTAACAATTCTCCTCTAGATTTTATTGAATTCAAATAGAATAAGCCTCTGGCTGGTATATCAAATTTCCAAAATAATTTATCTTCTTTAATAACATATAAATCTTTATCAAATTTTATTTTATTATTTGAATTATAAAAAAAAAACGAAATTATATTATAAATATATTGAAATTTTTTTCCAACCTGTTTTTGAATAAATTTTAAAGCAAGATCTTTTATTAAAAAAAATTTAATTATTTTTTTTAATATAAATTTTAAATTCATTTCACTATGTGTCTTATAATATTTATTGATAATAATTGATATACTAAAGTATTTCTTGTTGAAAAGAACACATTGCAAGAGAATTTAATAGCTGATTGAAGATATCTAAAATAAATCAGAATTTAATATTTATAAACATTAAATAAGGTTTATATATTTTGTAAGAATTGTATTTAAAATTTTTTTCAGTGCATAAATCAAGCCAATTGAGCTATTAGTACTGGTCAGCTACATGCGTTACCGCACTTCCACACCCAGCCTATCAACGTGGTGGTCTACCACGGCTCTATAGGAAGAACTAGTTTTGAGGTGAGTTTCCCGCTTAGATGCTTTCAGCAGTTATCTCTTCCGTACTTAGCTACCCGGCACTGCAGCTGGCGCTACAACCGGTCCACCAGTGGTACGTCCATCCCGGTCCTCTCGTACTAGGGACAGCTCCTCTCAATTCTTCTACACG
>CACAZW010000002.1:0-125000 GCA_902537055.1 uncultured Pelagibacteraceae bacterium | reverse complement strand
AAAAATTCTGTGTTGAATTAAATTTTTTTAGATATTCATCATTTCGAATATCTTCTGATTGTTCTATTTTATAAACAATCGGATATAGATATTGATAATTTTATATTTTTTTACAATTTTAAATAGCTGTGTGTCTCTTGGTGGAGGATAGCGGGATCGAACCGCTGACCTCCTGAATGCAAATCAGGCGCTCTCCCAGCTGAGCTAATCCCCCAGTATTTAATGGTGGGCCGAGAAAGACTCGAACTTTCGACCCCACCCTTATCAAGGGTGTGCTCTAACCAACTGAGCTACCGGCCCCTTTCGCAGAAGAGTGTAACACAAATCTTAAGAAGAGAAATGAGGACGGTCAACATTATCCTGTTATATTTTTTAGATTAAGAAATAATTCTTAATCATCCTTAGAAAGGAGGTAATCCAGCCGCAGGTTCCCCTACGGCTACCTTGTTACGACTTCACCCCAGTCGCTGACTATACCGTGGTCAAGGGTTTTAAACCTTGCCTTAAGGTAGAACCAACTCCCATGGTGTGACGGGCGGTGTGTACAAGACCCGGGAACGTATTCACCGCGGCGCGCTGATCCGCGATTACTAGTAATTCCAGCTTCATGTACTCGAGTTGCAGAGTACAATCCGAACTGAGGCATCTTTTTAGGATTTGCTTGACGTCGCCATCTTGCTTCCTATTGTAAATGCCATTGTAGCACGTGTGTAGCCCAACACGTAAGGGCCATGAGGACTTGACGTCATCCCCACCTTCCTCCAGCTTATCACTGGCAGTTCTTTCAGAGTGCCCAACTTAATGATGGCAACTAAAAGTGAGGGTTGCGCTCGTTGCGGGACTTAACCCAACATCTCACGACACGAGCTGACGACAGCCATGCAGCACCTGTGTTTCGTCCGGCCGAACCGAAAACTTTAATCTCTTAAAGTCGCGACGAACATGTCAAGTGTTGGTAAGGTTCTGCGCGTATCTTCGAATTAAACCACATGCTCCACTACTTGTGCGGGTCCCCGTCAATTCATTTGAGTTTTAACCTTGCGGTCGTACTCCCCAGGCGGTGTGTTTAATGCTTTCGCTGCGACACTGAAAATAAATTTCCAACGTCTAACACACATCGTTTACGGCATGGACTACGAGGGTATCTAATCCTCTTCGCTACCCATGCTTTCGTTCCTCAGTGTCAGTAATGATCCAGAAAGCTGCCTTCGCAATTGGTATTCTTTCTAATATCTACGAATTTCACCTCTACACTAGAAATTCTACTTTCCTCTATCACACTCTAGCTAAAAAGTTTTGATGGCAGTTCCAGAGTTAAGCTCTGGGATTTCACCACCAACTTTTTTAACAACCTACGAACTCTTTAAGCCCAGTAATTCCGAACTACGCTAGGTCCCTTCGTATTACCGCGGCTGCTGGCACGAAGTTAGCCGGACCTTCTTATTCGGGTACAGTCATTTTCTTCCCCGACGAAAGAGCTTTACAACCCAAAGGCCTTCTTCACTCACGCGGCATCGCTGCATCAGAGTTTCCTCCATTGTGCAATATTCCCTACTGCTGCCTCCCGTAGGAGTTTGGGCCGTGTCTCAGTCCCAATGTGGCTGATCATCCTCTCAGATCAGCTATTGATCAAAGTTTTGGTAGGCCATTACCCCACCAACAAACTAATCAAGTGCAGGCTCATCCTTCGGCGCATAAAGCTTTCTCCGTAAAGACTTATGAGGTATTAGCACAAGTTTCCTCGTGTTATTCCTCACCAAAGGGAAGATACCTACATGTTACTCACCCGTCTGCCACTAAGTATTGCTACTTCGTTCGACTTGCATGTATAAGGCGTGCCGCCAGCGTACGTTCTGAGCCATGATCAAACTCTCAAGTTTAAAAACGGCGCACACTAGCTTCTAAATAAATACTAAGAATAATATTTATTTAATGTTGAAGTGTGCACGACAAATTTTGGTAACCTTAACCGTCCACACTTCTCTTCTTAAAATATAAACTTTTTAAATAGCTAATTGGTTTTAACCAATAATTAACATTTTTTAATGTTGAGTGGTCCGCTTATAAATAATAATATTAATAAATCAAGATATTAGATTATTAATATATGATAAAAAAACCCAGAAAAATCAATGCTTTTTCATTGGATAATATGAAAAATTTTAAAATGAACAGTCTGAAAGAGTATGGATTATTTTTTTGGTTGATATTATTGTCCATTTTAGCATTATTCGTTACAGGAATATATTCAAGTAACAATATTGAGAGACATAAAAAAATAAAATCTAGCCTAGAAAATATATATCTTAAAAAATCTATTAAAGAATTAACGCAAAATTTAAAGCCAAGATACAAGTACATCAAATATCTCTCAAAATCTGGTGACACTCATCAAGGTATTTTAAATAAGTTAAAAATTGATAATAAGGAAAAAAAAATACTACTTGAAACAATATTAAATGAAAAATCTCTGAAAATTCTTAAAATTAATCAAAAATTCTCATTTAAAATTGATAACTTATTAGATGGTTCAGTGATAGAATTTATAATCCAAACAGACAAAAAAAACGAGATATTATTTACTAAAGTAAAAGATCAAGATTATTTTATCTCAAAAAAGATTGAAAAAAATTTTATAAAAAAGATTGTATATAAAGAAACAATTATAACAGATTCATTGTACAATAGCGCGATAAATTTAAATATCAGTCCAAATATAATTATTGAGTTTGCAAGACTTTACGGATTTCAAATAGATTTCCAAAGAGATGTTTGGAAAAATGATAGTTTTCAAATTATTTATGAAGAATTTATAAATGATAAAGATAAAGTTGTTGATACTGGAGAAATTATATTTGCAAGTTTAAATTTACAAAATACAAATTACCAACTTTATAAATACGAGTATGATAAAAATAAGATTGATTATTTTGATGAAAATGGAAAAAGTGTAAAAAAAACATTAATGAAGACTCCAATAAATGGAGCTCGCTTATCATCTTCTTATGGAAAAAGAAAACACCCTATCTTAGGATATACGAAAATGCATACTGGCACAGACTTTGCTGCGCCTAAAGGAACACCTATAATGGCTTCTGGTGATGGGAGAATTATTAAAGCTGGCTGGTGTGGCGGTGGAGGCAACTGTGTAAAAATTAAACACAATAGTAAATATCAAACAGTATATGCACATATGTCAAAATTTGGTCGAGGCATTAAAAGGGGAGTCAAAGTTAAACAGGGACAAATAATTGGATATGTTGGATCAACTGGTATGTCTACAGGTCCGCACTTGCATTATGAAGTTATTGAAAATGGAAAAAAAGTTAACTCTCAAAAACTTAAATTGCCTTCAGGAAAAATATTAAAAGGTGATGAAAGAAAAAAATTCGAGGTTGCAAAAATTAAAATTGATGTATTAAAATCAAACCTTATTTCAAAAGTAAATTAGTCATTCTCATTAACAGAAGTTAATGACGAATTTTCATCTTTTTTTTTTTTTACCTCATCGTTACTTTGTTTAAAATCCTGCTCAATAATATTATTAGTTTGGTTTTGTGATCTATTAGTTTCTTGCAGACTCAATATTCTAGAAAAATGATCAGCATGTTGTAAATAGTTTTCAGATAAAACTTTATCTCCAGAGGACGAAGCTTCTCTTGCTAGATTATTGTACTTATCAATTAGTTTTGCTGCATTTTGATTATTTCTTCCAGGATTTTTATGTCTAAATTCTGAGCTAGAGTTATAGTCATTTTGGATCTTAATTCCATTCAAAGGTCTTTTTCTAAATCCTCTATCAGAACTAGATTTAAATCTGTGCTTTCTATTATTGCGATAATTATTCATTATTATTTTAGATTAGTTGATATTATTATCCTTGCATTTCTAAATATATCTTTACAAATTTTGTTAATATAAAAGCCGTTTTCTTTTAAAAAATTCTTTATTTTATCTTCCTGTTTAAATCCTATTTCAAAAACAAGTTTACCGTTTAATTTTAACAAGCTTTTACTTTTTAAAATTAATTTTTTTATCTCACTTAATCCATCCTGTCCTGCTTTTAAAGCAATCTTTGGTTCAAAAAGAACACTTTTTTCTAATCTTTTAAAGTCAATTTCACTTATGTAAGGTGGATTAGATAAAATAAAATCATATTTATTATGATTTAATTTGTCAATATCGATATTAATGAATTTAATTTTATTTCGAAGGTGATGCATTTTTGCATTAGAAACGGCAACTTTTAAGGCATTTTTACTAATATCAATAGCTGTTCCATTACAATTCGACCTCTCTTTTAAGATTGAAATAATTATGCATCCAGAGCCTGTGCCAACATCCAATATGCTTTTAGATGACTTAAATCCAATCATTTTAAGTATTTGTTCAACTATTAATTCAGTTTCTGGTCTTGGTATTAAAACGTTTTTATTTACAATAAAACAGTATTTCCAAAATTCTTTTTTTTTTAATATGTAAGCTATTGGCTCATTTTCTTTTCGTCTTCTTAATAATTTTTTGTAAGCATAATAATTTTCTTTATTTAGAGATTTATCAAGATTTATTAATAATTGCTCTCTAGATAAATTTAAGATATTCGACAATAATAATTCGGAATCTAAATTGTAACTTATTATTTTATTTTTTTTTAATAATTTTGATCCAAAATTTAATGCCTCTAAATTATTCATTAAATTATCTTATTAAGTTCATCTTCTTGAGCTTGTAAACTTAAATTTTCAATCATTTCATCGAATATTTGACCTTCCATAAATTCCTCAAGTTTATGCAAAGTTAGATTTATTCTGTGATCTGTAACCCTTCCTTGTGGAAAATTATAGGTTCTTATTCTTTCAGATCTATCACCTGTCCCAATTTTACTTTTTCTATCCTTGGACCTTTCTTGATCTATTTTTTGTCTTTCTAAATCATAAATTCTAGATTTAAGTATTTTTAGTCCTTTTTCTTTGTTCCTTATTTGTGATTTTTCGTCTTGTTGACTTACAACAATTCCAGATGGAATATGAGTTATTCGTACTGCAGAATCTGTGGTATTGACACTTTGACCGCCAGGTCCACTACTTCTAAAAACATCAATTCTCAAATCTTTCTCATCTATGTTGATGTCCAAATCTTCCGCTTCAGGCAATACTGCTACAGTTGCTGCTGAAGTATGGACTCTTCCTTGAGTTTCAGTATCTGGCACTCGCTGAACTCTATGAACTCCACTTTCATATTTAAGAGAAGAATAAATATTTTTTCCTTTGATTAATGCTATTACTTCTTTAAGACCGCCTGCCTCACTCTTAGAAATAGATATGATTTCAGTAACCCATCTTTTCTTCTGTGCTACTTTTTCATACATTTTGTATAAATCAGAAGCAAAAAGACTTGCTTCAAGGCCGCCAGTTCCAGCTCTTATTTCTATTATTGCATTTTTACTGTCCGCAAGATCTTTTGGAAGCAAAAACAATTTTATTTTTTTTTCATTAGTATTATAACTATCCTTAAGTTTTTGAAGTTCGCTACTTGCAAAATCTTTCATCTCTTTATCTGAATTTTTATCATTAATTATATTGTTTAAATCCTCTGTATCTTTTTGATAACTTAAATATTCTTTTGCGTATTTTACAATATCGTTTAGATCCGAATATTCTTTTGAAATTTCAGCATATTTTTTTTTATCAACTTCTCCTGAAGAAAGTTGCTTTTCTAATATAAGATGTCTATCAATTAAGTTTTGAACTTTTTGCTGTGGGAGCATCTATTAATTTTTATAAGTTTGAAGCTTTTTCTTCTACCAAAGAAACAATTTTGTTTATCATGTCTTTTGTCATTACTTTTTCTGTTTCTAAACCATTTAAATACAACATATGATTATCTTTTCCACCACCTGTAATGCCTATTTCTGTTTGTTTTGCCTCTCCTGGTCCATTAACTACACAACCTATGATGGATAGTGTTATTGGTTTTTTTATATGAGATAATCTTTTCTCTAATTCTTTCACAGTTTCAATAACTTGAAACGCCTGTCTAGCACAGGACGGACATGAAATAATTTTTACACCCCTATTTCTTAAGTTTAGAGATCTTAAAATTTCATTACCAACTTTAATTTCTTCAACAGGATCGTCAGAGAGTGAAACTCGTATAGTGTCTCCAATCCCATCTAATAATAAACTACCAAATCCTATTGAAGTTTTAACACTGCCAGGCAAATAGCTGCCAGCTTCGGTTATTCCCAGATGAAGAGGATAATCTGTTTTTTTTGATAACAACTTATATGCTGCAATAGACAGAAAGACATCGGAAGATTTTACACTTATTTTAAAATTTGAAAAATCCATATCTTCAATTATTCTTATATTTCTCAAAGCACTATCTACTAAAGCCTCTGGACAAGGCTCCTTATACTTTTCTAGTATATCTTTTTCAAGTGATCCAGCATTTACACCAATTCTAATTGAACAATTATTATTTTTTGCAGCTGAAACAACTTCTGCAACTCTTTTTATATCTCCAATATTTCCAGGATTTATTCTAAGACAGTCTGCACCATTTTCTGCAGCTTCAATTGCTCTCTTATAATGAAAATGGATATCTGCAACTATAGGAACATCCACGTGTTTAATTATTGTTTTTAAAGCTTCTGTTGATTTACTATCAGGGCATGAAACTCTTACGATATCTGCACCAGCTTCAGTAACTTTATGAATTTGTTCAATTGTAGATTTATGATCAGTTGTCAATGTATTGGTCATTGTCTGAACTGTGATTGGGTTACTTCCACCAACTTTAAGTTTACCAACACCTATCTCTTTAGTCTTCTTTCTATTAATTTTTCTAAATGGTCTAATTTCAGATATCATTTGTCTAATTTAAATTCTTTATGTAAACATTTTATAGCTTTTAAAGCATTTGTGCTTTTTATTAAAACTGATATTTTAATTTCGGAAGTTGAGATTACCTGTATATTTATATTTTTTCTTGCAAGTGCTTGAAACATTCTAAATGTTACGCCTGGAGTAGTGATCATTCCAACACCTATTATTGATACTTTTGATACATTTTTATCAAATATTAATTTTTTAAAAATAATATTTTTATTTTTGTTTATAATTTTTTTTGTTTTATTCAAATCATTGGACTTAATTGTAAATGTAAGATCTGTTTGCTTGCCATCAGCAGATATATTTTGAACTACCATATCTACGTTTATTGAATTTTGTGAAAGTGGTTTAAATATTGAAGCTGCAATACCTGGTCTATCTTTAACTCCTAATAAAGTTACTTTTGCATCATTATCTGTAGTGGAAATTCCTGTGATAATTTTATTATTAATAATATTTTTTCTTTTAGTTATTAATGTGCCTGAATTGTTTATAAATGATGATTTTACCTCAATATTTATCCTATTTAATCTTCCATCCTGTATCGAATCTGGCTGCATTACTTTTGATCCTAACGAGGCCATTTCTAACATTTCTTCATAAGAAATATTTTTAATTTTTTTCGCAGAATTTAGTTTATTTGGATCGGTTGTATATACTCCTTCTACATCTGTATAAATAATACATCGATCAGCTTTAAAAAACTTTGCAAGCATAATTGCGCTAGAATCAGAGCCACCCCTGCCAATAGTTGTAATATTTAAATTTTTATCCACTCCTTGAAATCCAGCAATAATAGGAATCCCACCCGATTTTAAAAATTTTAAAATTTTAGTTTTATTTATAAATTTAATTCTTGAATATTTGTGTTTTCCCTCTGTTATAATTGGTATTTGCCAGGCCATCCAAGATCTAGAATTTATACCATTTGCCGCTAGATGGCCTGCTAACAACGAGCAAGAAATCTGTTCGCCAGCAGAAACTAAGGTATCATATTCATTATCTGGAAAATTTTCACTGATTTTTTTTGACATATTGATCAACTTGTTGGTAGTTCCACTCATTGCAGATGACAAAACTATTACCCTATACTTTTTTGAGTAAGATCTAATTATTTTTGATACTTTTTTAATTCTTTGAATTGACCCAACTGAAGTACCGCCAAATTTTAATACAATAATTTTCATTGGTAGTTTTATTTACAAGCTTTATAATATTGATAAAATACATCTTATTTATAATGTCAATAAAGAATGAGCAATAATACTATAAACAAGGAAGAAGTAGAAAAATTTAACAAAATTGCAGAAGAATGGTGGGATCCTAAGGGAAAATTTAAACCACTTCACAAATTTAATCCAATTAGAATAGAATATATAAAAGACAATATTATTAAAGACTTTAACATATCATCTAACCACAAACCACTAAAAGGAATAAGTATTCTCGATATTGGATGCGGAGGAGGTTTATTATCTGAGCCTTTAGCAAGACTTGGGGCAGAAGTTGTAGGTATTGATGCATCTAAAAAAAATATTGATATTGCAAAACATCATTTAAAGAAAAGTAATTTAAAAATTGAATATTATGATAAATCTCCAGAGAATTTTAAATATGAAAAAAAATTTGATGTGATTCTTAACATGGAAATAGTTGAACATGTTGAAGATATTCCTAAATTTATAAATCAGAGTAATAAATTTTTAAAAAATAATGGCATAATGTTTATTGCTACATTAAACCAAACGTTAAAATCTTATGTATTTGCGATAATAGGCGCTGAATATATTTTGAGATGGCTTCCAATTGGAACACACGATTGGAATAAATTTGTAAAACCCAAAAATCTAGAAAATATATGCAACAAAAACTCACTTGTATTAAAAAGGATTGATGGAGTAAAATTTAATCCACTTTTAAATAAATGGAGTCTTTCAAGTGATAAATCTATAAATTATATCACGAAATATAAAAAGGGTTAATTTTCCTTATCTTCAATCCATGGAATAGTTGATGTTTCTATTCCTTCTTCTTTTAGCTCCTTAACATCTTCAATTGATGCTTTACCGTAAATACTTTTTTTATTCTTATTTTTATTATAGTGGATAGATCTTGCCTCATAAGCAAAGCTTTCTCCAACATATTCAAAATTCTCTTTAATAAATTTTTGATATTCTATTAATTTTTTTTTAACATTTTTATTATTTTTTAAAGCTTTATCATTTTTAAAGTTGGAATTCGCTAAATTTGGCCTCATCAATGATTTTTCAATTTTTTGGGAATTGCACTGTTGACAATTAAGAAGCTTTAGTTTTTTTAATTTATCGAATTCTTTAGAGCTAGCAAACCAACTTTCAAACTCAAGTTTACAATTTTTACAATTTAATAGGTACTTTATCATTAGAATTAAATAATTGTGTTTTATAAGATTTCAATACCTAGGATCTATAATCTGAATTAATTTCAATATATTCCTTAGATAAATCCATGGTATATGCTGTAAACTTTTTATTTCCAATAGATAGATCAATCGTTATCTCTATATTTTCATTTTTCATATACTCACTTAAAATACTTTCATTATAATTTTTATCTAATTTACCATCTCTAAGGATAATATTAGATCCCATTAATATAGATATTTTTTCATGTTTAATAGTTGCATCACTCTTTCCTACTGCCATGGCTATTCTTCCCCAATTAGGATCTTCTCCAAAGATTGCTGTTTTAACTAATGGTGAGTTGGCTATAGAGAAACATATATTTTTTGCATCTTTCTCTGTTTTGCAATTAAGGCAATTAATGGTAACAAATTTTGTTGCTCCCTCTCCATCACTTGCAACTCTTTTTGCTAAGTTAAGCATAACCTGATGAACGCTATTAATGAATTGTTTTAATTTTGGATCTTTAAAACTTTTTATCTCTTTATTATTGGCTTTACCTGTTGAAAAAATTGAAACCATGTCATTAGTACTAGTATCTCCATCGCAAGTTATAGCATTAAAAGTAGTCTTAATATTTAAATTAAGTATCTGTTTCAAAATTGAAGAAGAAATATTTGCATCAGTAAAAATAAATCCTAAGGTCGTTGCCATATTTGGAAAGATCATTCCTGATCCTTTTGCAATACCATATATTTTTACTTCAGAACCTCCTATTTTGCATTCAGCCATTGATAATTTAGGTTTAGTATCTGTTGTCATAATTCCAAGAGCTGCTTTAATCCAAATTAGTTTATTTTGATTATATTTTATTTTTTCAACCAAGTTTTTAGTATTGCTCAAAATTATATTTTCAGGAAATTTTTCTCCGATAGTTCCTGTGCAAGCAAATAATATTTGATTTGGTTTAATTTCTCTTGGTTTGTCCTCATCTGCAATTTGTTTTGATGTTAATAATTTTGATAAATTCAAAGAGATTTTTTTTAGAGAATTATATCCATCATTTCCTGTCAAAGCATTTGCATTTCTTGTGTTAATTAAAATACCAAATATTTTTTTATCTTTTATTTTTTTATTCCATTTAATATTTTCAGAGACTAATCTAGATTGCGTAAAAACGTTTGCATAATTTGCTCCTTCCCTAAAATAAAATAAAACTAAATCATCTCTTTTTTTATCATATAGACCACAGCTAACTGTTGAAATAGACAACCCATCAATATGTTCAAGATCTTGAAAATGTCCTATTTTAGAAACTTTATGTTTCTTATCAAAAAAGTTGTTTATACTAAAATCCATGCTATTTAATTTTTTAAATAAATAACTATATAATTTATTATTATTAAAACATCAAAAATATGCTTAATCCTTTAAACATTATTAGCAAATTTATAAAAAGTGGTAATCAAAAAGAATTAGATAGAATTCAGAAAATTGTAAATAAAATTAATTTTTTAGAAAATGTAGTTACTAAATTTGAGGATTCAAATTTTCCTATAAGAACAAATGAATTTATTTCCAGATTAAAAGATGGGGAAAAATTAAACGATTTATTGCCAGAAGCATTTGCATTAGTAAGAGAGGCTTCGAGAAGAATTAATAATGAGAGACATTTTGATGTTCAGCTTATAGGTGGAATTGCTTTGCACGAGAATAAGATTGCTGAGATGAAAACAGGTGAAGGTAAAACACTTACTATTGTTCTTGCGGCATACCTTAACGCATTAGAAAAAAAAGGTGTCCATATAGTTACTGTAAATGATTACCTGGCAAAAAGAGATAGTGTAAATATGGGTAAAATTTACAATTTTTTGGGTTTGAGCTGTGGGTTTATAAACTCAGACCAGTCAGACGAGGAACGTAAAGAAAATTATAATAAAGATATAACTTATGCCACTAATAGTGAATTAGGTTTTGATTTCTTAAGAGATAACATGAAATATTCAAAAAACGAAATGGTATTGAGGAAGCACAATTTTGCAATAGTTGATGAGATTGACTCTTGTTTAATTGATGAGGCGAGAACTCCTCTAGTTATTTCTGGAGCAGCAGAGGATAAAACTATGCAATATATTGCTGTAGATAAATTAATAAAAAATTTAAAAAAATCAGACTTTGATTTAGATGAAAAAGATAAGAATATACTTTTAACGAATGAAGGAATAGATAACGTTGAAAAAATATTTTCTGATGCTGGTATTTTAAAAAATAACAATTTTTATGACCCAGAAAATTTACATTTAGTTCATCATGTAAACCAAGCATTAAAGGCAAATTATTTATTTGAGAATGGAAGAGATTATATAGTTAAAGATAACGAAATAATTATAATTGACGAACAAACAGGTAGGCAATTGCCAGGTAGAAGATTTGGTGATGGACTTCATCAAAGCTTGGAAGCTAAAGAAAAAATAGAAGTTAAAGCTGAAAATCAAACACTAGCTTCAATAACCTATCAAAATTTTTTTAAGTTGTATGATAAATTGGCAGGTTGCACTGGAACAGCTCAAACAGAGTCTGCAGAATTTTTTGAAATTTATAACTTGCCAGTTTTACAGATACCTACTAACAAAAATATGATAAGAAATGATCTTAACGACCAAATCTTTAGAACAAGTTTAGAAAAAGATAATGCAATCATTCAAAAAATAAAAGAATGTAATGAAATTGGACAGCCACTATTAGTCTTTACATCTAGCATAAACAAATCTGAACATTACTCAAATTTGTTAGAAAAAGAAAAAATAAAACATATTGTTTTAAATGCTAAAAATCATGAGAAAGAAGCTGAAATTATTGCAAACGCAGGCAAAATAAATTCTGTAATTATTACAACGAGTATATCAGGAAGAGGTGTTGATATTAAGTTGGGTGGACAAAACCAATCTGAAAAAGATGATGTGAAAAAAAGGGGAGGTTTATTTGTAATTGGAACCGAAAGAATGGAAAGTAGGAGAGTTGATAATCAAGCAAGAGGAAGGTCAGGAAGGCAAGGAGATGAAGGCAGTTCAATATTTTTTGTAAGTTTAGAAGATGATTTGATGAGATTATTTGGCTCAGAAACCATGAATTCAATGCTAGAAAAGCTTGGTCTTAAAAATGGTGAAAGCATTGATCATCCTTGGATAAATAAGGCAATTGAAAGAGCACAACAAAAAGTTGAAGCAAGAAATTTTGATATCAGGAAAACGCTTATTAAATTTGATAATGTTCTTAATGACCAAAGACATGTAATTTTTGAACAACGAAAAAATGTAATAGATGGCAAAGAAGAGGAGAATTATTCAGATATTTTTCTTGAAGAGGTATTAGAAAATTTAAAAAGACAAAAAATATTATACGAAAAATCTCCAAATTCTAAAGAATTTCCAAATGCTTTAAAGCAGACTTTAGGAAAATCAATAACTGATGATGAATTGGGTGAAATTTTAAATTCAGATCTCAAAACAATGGAAAAAAAAATAAAGGATAAATTTATAAATAACAGAGATGAAAGAAATAATTTATTAGGCATTGAACAAGGAAAAGAAATTGAAAAAAGAATATTGGTACAAATTATAGATCAAAATTGGAAATCACATATTCAATACCTAGAGCAGTTAAGACAAGTAATTGGCTTAAGATCTTATGGACAAAGAGATCCTTTAGTGGAGTACAAAAAAGAAGCTTTTCTATTATTTGAAAATTTACTGGGAAAATTAAAAACTGATCTTGTAACAATGCTTCTAAATTTAAGAATAATAGAAAAAGATGATAGTCAGACTAAAACAAGTGATAATATTAAGGATGATCCAAAATGCCTACTTGTAAAAAATAAAGAAGGAAAAATATCTAGAAATGAAAGATGTGAAGCTACTGGAAAAAAATTTAAAAATTGTTGCGGTGCCTTATAAATTAAAAAATCACTGTTAATAAAATTAATAATAGAAGAATTGATGTAGTTGAAATAAATAATTTTTTATTAGTTTTAATTTTTAAAATCAAATTTTGAAAGAGATTATTTTTAATAGTAAGTTTATCTTGATTCGTTGCATTAGTGGTGAAGCCTTTATTCCTTCCAATATCTAAAAACTTATTCTTTCTTTGATTTAATATTTCTTCCTCATTTAACGTAAGAAATTTACTTAAGTTTCTATCAATAGCATTTCGTACATTATCTAAAATAAGATCTTTATCTCGATGCGCACCACCCAAAGGTTCGGGTATTATCTCATCTATAATTTCTAGTTTTAAAAGATCTTTCGCTGAAAGTTTCATTGCTTTCGCAGCTTCTAAAGTTTTTGTTGGATCTCGCCAAAGTATGGTTGCACATCCCTCTGGAGATATTACTGAATATATTGCATTCTCTAACATCAATACTTTACTTGAAGAAGCTAATGCAATAGCACCACCAGAGCCTCCTTCGCCTATAATTATAGATAAAGTTGGAACAGTCAGTTGCATAGAACATTCAATAGACTTTGCAATTGCTTCCGCTTGTCCTCTTTCTTCAGCACCAACTCCAGGGTATGCACCTGGAGTATCAACAAAATTAATAATTGGTATTTTGAATTTATTAGCTAAATTCATTAATCTTATTGTTTTTCTGTAACCTTCTGGTCTCATCATTCCAAAATTTCTCTCAATCCTTGTATCTAAATTTTCGCCCTTTTCCTGTCCTATTACTAAAACTGACTTAGAATTAAATTTACCAAAACCACATATTACAGACTTATCCTCTCCATAAAATCTATCCCCAGAAAGTGAAATAAATTCATCAAATAAATTATCAATAAAAAATTTTGATTTAGGTCTATCCTCGTGTCTTGCAACCAATGTTGTCTGCCATGCATCTAGATTTGAATATACATCGTTAAGTTTTTTATCTATTTCATTTTGTAAATCTGTAATTTTAGTTGTATCAACTTCTGAAATGCCGTCTTGATTATAAGGATCTTTTAATTTATCTAATTTTGTTTCTAAGTTTTTTATATCTGTCTCAAAATTTAAATAATTTTTCATTGCTTTATTATATATAATTTTTTGGCGATAAAATGATGAAATTACAAAAATTATATTCTTTTCGTATGAAAAATAACATTTTTTTAAATAAAGTAATGACATAATTTATTGATTGTCATATACAACGGTTTCTAAATTTAAAATTTATGGGTGATTCATTTATTAAAATAAATACTTTATCTGTTTCTAAGAATTTGGTTGATTTTGTAAAAAATGAACTTCTTACAGGATTAGATGTTAACGAAAAAGATTTCTGGGATGGATTTGATAAAAGTATTAATGAACTTGCGCCAATCAATAAAAAGTTATTAGAAGTTCGTGAAACTCTTCAATCTGAAATTGATTTATGGTTAAAAAAAAACAGAAATGGAGAATTTAATCATCAAGAGTATAAGAATTTTTTAAAAGAAATTGGATATTTAAAAGAAGAAGGGAATGATTTCAAAATAGATACCAAAAAGCTTGATCGTGAAATTTCAAGCATTGCAGGTCCTCAACTTGTAGTTCCTATAATGAACTCTAGATATACATTAAATGCTGCTAATGCTAGGTGGGTGAGTCTTTACGATAGTTTATATGGAACAGATTTAATTGAGTCAGAAGAAACTGGAAGTCAAAAGTATGATCCTCTAAGAGGACAAGAGGTAATAAGATATGCACGTGATTTTCTAAATGACCACTTCTCTATAAATGAAATTCATTGGAAAGATATAAATGGATTTAAAATAAAGGGAAGTGACTTGAAAATTTTAAAAGATGATAAAGAGTTTGAGCTAATAGATAAAAATAAATTTATTGGATACAGAGGAGAGCCTAATAATCCAACAACAATAATTTTAGAAAATAATAATTTAAAAATTGAGATAATAATTAACCCAAAAGCATTTAGTGCTGTTCAAGATACTGCGGGAATAAGTGACATAATTATAGAATCTGCAATATCTACAATATGTGATAACGAAGATAGTGTTGCAGCAGTAGATTCAGAAGATAAAATATTATGTTACAGAAATTGGTTGGGTTTGATGAAAGGAACTCTAAAATCTGTCTTCGAAAAGGATGGAAAAACTTTAGAAAGAAAACTAAATCCAGATAGAAGTTATATTTCAAAAGATAATAAAAAAGAAAAATTACATGGTAGAAGCTTACTTTTAATTAGGAATGTTGGTCATCTAATGACTAATTCAGCAATTATTTTAGAAGATGGTTCTGAGGTCCCAGAAGGTATCATGGATGCATTTATTACAACTGCTGCAGCAATTCATGATTTAAAAAGAAAAGGTAACTCAAGAACTGGATCTATATACATTGTAAAACCGAAAATGCATGGACCTGAAGAGACTGCTTTTACAGATAAAATATTCACAAGAGTTGAAGAAGTATTAAAACTTGAAAAGAATACGATTAAATGCGGTATTATGGATGAAGAGAGAAGAACATCTGTAAACTTAAAAGAATGTATCAGAACATTAAAAAGCAGGGTTTTTTTCATTAATACAGGTTTTTTAGACAGAACCGGAGATGAAATGCATACATCAATGGAAGCAGGTCCAATGATAAAAAAAGGTGACATGAAAAAATCAAAGTGGATAACTGCTTATGAAAATAACAATGTTGTTGTTGGTTTAAAATGTGGATTTTCAGGTGTTGCACAAATAGGTAAAGGTATGTGGGCTATGCCAGATAAAATGAAAGACATGATAGATCAAAAAATATCACATCTTGAAGCCGGTGCGAATTGTGCATGGGTACCATCTCCCACAGCAGCTTCTTTACATGCAATGCATTACCATAAGTTAAATATTTTTGAAAAGCACAAAAAATTAAATGAAAATAAAATTAATTACATTGACAATTTATTAACTATACCAATTGCAGATAGACCAAATTGGAGCAAAGAAGAAATAAATAATGAGTTATGTAACTCAGCTCAAACAATATTAGGATATGTTGTTAGATGGGTAGATCAAGGGATAGGGTGCTCTAAAGTTCCAGACATAAATAATGTTGGATTAATGGAGGATAGAGCAACACTAAGAATATCATCACAACATATAGCAAACTGGTTGCATCATGGTATTTGCTCAAATAGACAAGTTTTAGAAATTCTAAAAAAAATGGCAAAGATTGTTGATAAACAAAATCAAGGTGATCCAGAATATCAAAATATGTCACCTAATTTCGACAAGTCAATATCTTTTAAGGCAGCATGTGAATTGATTTTTCATGGTAAGTCACAACCTTCGGGCTATACTGAACCTCTATTGCATTTAAATAGGTTAATTAAAAAAAGCTAATTTTAAATTTATAAATCTCTTCTATTTTTAAAGGCAGATATAAGCGTTCCGTCATCTGAAGTTTCTATTTCTCCTCCAACAGGCAAACCTTGAGCTAATTTTGAAATTTTTACATTTGTATTTTTTAAATTATCCTGAATGTAAAAAGCAGTGGTTTGCCCTTCAACGGTAGCGCTTGTTGCTAAAATCACTTCATCAATATTATCATTTTTTATTCTTTCAATTAAAGAATTAATTAGCAAATTTTCTCTATTATTGGTGTTATCGGTATCAGAAATCGTGCCACCTAAAATATGATAATAACCTTGAAAAATAGATGAACTTTCTATTGCCCATTGATCTGAAATGTTCTCGACTACACAAATTTTATCATATTTTTTTTCTACTAAACTACAGTTATTATATTCGCAATTAATTGTTTTAGGTTTTAATGTTCCACATATTTTACAACGTTCAATATTTTTTATTACCTGACTTAAATTATTTGCCAAAGGCCTTAATATTTCTTGGCGATTATTGATCATTTTTAAAATTATTCTTTTTGCAGACTTTGGTCCAAGACCTGGTAATTTAGATATTAGTTTTATTAAATTATCTATTTCAGGAAGATTTTGCATTTAATTATAAAGGCCATTTAAATCCAGGCACACCTAATCCACCAGTCGCTTTAGATATTTCTTCGGAAGTTTTTGATTTTAATTTATTTTTAGCATCATTATGTGCGGCAGTGATTAAATCCTGAATTATCTCTTTATCTTCTTTGAGCACTTTATCGCTTAATAAAATTTTAGTCATCTCTCCGTCTCCGTTGAGGGTAATTTTAACCACATCTCCACCAGACACACCATTAACCACAATTTTTTTAAGATTTTCCTGACTTTCTTTCATTTTTTTTTCTATCTCTTTTGCTTTTTCTAAAATTTTATTAAAATCAGTCATCTTTTTTTTCAATATCAATCAATTCGATATCAGGAAGTACTTTCAACAAATTTTTATATTCACTTGAACTTTCATACTCTCTGATTTTTTTTTTTTTAAGAATATTTTTTTTCTCTTTTTCACTCATCTCACCTTTTTCTTTTGAAAAAGAAATTAACCACCGGTTTTTTGTCCAATCAAACAATTTTTCAGATAAATCTTTTACAAAATTTTTATTTAATTTATCATTAAAAGAAATTTCAATATTCATATTTGAAAAAGATACTAAGTTTACATTATTTTCTAATTCGTATTTTAGTTTCATCTCTTTTTTTTCAAAGCACATTTTGATTATATCTTCTAAATTGTTGATCTCTAATTTATTTTTTTTTTCAATTTTTTTTTCTTCTTGTGTAATATTTTTAATTTGATTAATTGCATCTTTATTTACAGTATTATTTACATCTATATTTTTTAATAGAGTTTTGTTTGGTTCTTTTTGCTGATTATTTTGTATTACATTTTTTTTTTTTAGATAAGTTAATTGGATAAGAAACATCTCAACTAATAAATTTGGATTAGAAACTATATTTATTTCTTTTAAAGTTTTCAAAGTAAATTCCCAAAATAATAGTAAGGCATTTGGATCTATTTCTTTTGATAAAGAAGTTATTTTTTTGTAATCACTATCATTTAATGAAAAATTATTCCCTCCATCTTCAATGTAAGATATATTCTTTACAAAATATAATACCTCTAAAAAATCATTTAAAAATAGGTCAGGCTCAATGCCTGTATCGTACAATTTTCTGTAATGATCTATTATTTTTTCTTCATCTCCTAAAAAAATTATTTCTAATAATTCTATGTATGAACTTTTATTGATATATCCAAAGATCTTTTGAGCATCCTCGAATGTCAGAAAATTCTTATTGTTAGAAATAGTTGCTCTATCTAATAAAGATAATGCATCCCTAACAGAGCCCTCTGATAATTTGACTATTAATTTAATAGCATTATCTTCAACATCTTTTTTTTCTTTTATTGTTATATTTTTTAAATAATCAAATAGTTCTTCAGACTTAACTCTAGACAAATCATACCTTTGACACCTAGATATAACAGTAATAGGAATTTTTTTTACTTCAGTGGTTGCAAAAATAAATTTTAAATACTTTGGAGGCTCTTCCAATGTCTTAAGTAAAGCATTAAATGCTTGCTTACTTAACATGTGTACTTCATCAATTATAAAAATTTTAAATTTCGCTAATGTTGGTGGATATCTAGAAAATTCAATTAGCTCCCTAACATCATCAACCCCAGTCTTACTTGCTGCGTCTATTTCAAGAACATCAATATGATTAGAATTTGCTATAGGGTCGCAATGACTGCATTTCTTTTCACACATCCCTTCAAGTGTGTGCTCGCAGTTTAAAGCTTTAGCTACAATTCTTGCAAATGTGGTCTTTCCAATTCCCCTAATGCCAGTAAACAAAAAAGCATTAGCTGAACTATTATTTATAATAGAATTATAAATTGTCGTTGCAATTTCTTCATGCCCTATTAAATCTTTAAATATTTGGGGTCGATATTTCAATGCGAGAACTTGAGATTTTATTGTCATAATAGGAGACCAACCAACCTGGAAAAAACTCATTACCCTTGCTCTTTTTCAAGTCTGGGGGAGTTCATGGTAATCCCACCTGGAAGGCCTCCAAATGTATTATAACAATAATTTTTTCTAATCTACAATAAAGTTAATTATTTTTTTTCCCTAAATTCATGTGCTTTGTAAACACCTAGGACGTGCATATCTTCACAGTGGAAAGCAAGCTCTTCTAGTGAATTTTTTATTTTTTTATCATCCAAATGTCCATCAATATCACATAGGAAAAAGAATGACGAAAATGAATTTTTTTCTGGGAAACTTTGAAGCTTCGTCATATTCACTCCATTAATAGCAAAACCGGACAAAGCAGAATACAAAGCTGCCGGCCTCTCTCTAAGTTTAAATAACAATGATGTAATAAAATTATTTTTATCAATTTCTGGCTGAATTATATCTTTACCCATTATCAGAAATCTTGTGTAGTTATCATCAACATCCTGAATATTTTCTTGTAAAATTTCTAAATCATAAATTTTAGCACTTAATTTTGATGCAATTGCAGCTTTTGTTTTATCTTTTTCTTCTGAAATATATTTTGCAGAACCTGCAGTATCAGCTCTAACATTGGCTAAAAATTTATTTTTTTTTATAAATTCTGAAGCTTGACTTAACGCTTGAGCATGGGAATAAACATTTTTAATGTCTTTTAATTTTGATCCTTTTATGCCAATTAAATTATGATTAATTGGGAAAAAAAATTCTTCATAAATATTTAACCTATGTTTAAAAATTAAATATTCTACTCCAATGTTTCCTGTAGTTTTATTGGACTCTGGTATGATTGCTCTAATATTGCTATCTTTATGTGCTTTTTCAAAACATTCATCGAAAGTTTTGCAAGGAATAGTCTCTGTATTCGGAAACATATGTTTTGCACAACTTTCACTATAACTTCCAGCAATACCTTGGTAAACAATTTTCATATTATTATTTATTCAATAATTTTATGTATTCTTCTAGATCTTTTTTAGTATCAATTCCAGAGGAAAAATAATTTGCCAATAGCACGTCGATTTTCATATTATTATCGATTGCTCTTAGTTGTTCCAGTCTTTCTTTGATTTCATTTTTGCTTTTTTTAAAATTAACAAACTTTTTTAAAGCTGAATATTTAAATAAATATATCCCGAAATGCTGGTATATATTGTCATAGCTATTTTCTTTAATTACTCTATGAAAATTTAAAGCTTCTGATATTGAGTTATCGGATATCCTGTTTTTTGTAATAACTTTTACAATATTTTGATTATTATAGTCTTCATTTTTCTCAATGTTGTAAGCTAATGTTGAAATATTTAAGTTTTTTTGTTTTGATAATTTATTTAAATTTTTGATATCTAAAGGATTAATCATTGGTTCATCTCCCTGCACATTAATAATAAAATCTATATCTTTTAAATCTAATTTCTGAGCGGCCTCAAATACTCTATCAGTCCCGTTTGTATGTTTGATATCTGTCATTATAAAT
Source organism: uncultured Pelagibacteraceae bacterium (assembly GCA_902537055.1). GTDB lineage: Bacteria > Pseudomonadota > Alphaproteobacteria > Pelagibacterales > Pelagibacteraceae > Pelagibacter. Next base: position 104,313 of record CACAZW010000002.1, on the reverse strand, counting down.
TTACCTCCATTTTTTCTTACTTCTGAGGCAATTTCCTCGTCGCATGTTGCAACATAAACCTCGCCAATTTGGCTTTCTATAGCTTTTTCATATACATGCATAATTAGAGTTTTATTATTAATTTTTATTAACGGTTTATGAGGGAGTCTTGTTGCTGCTAATCTTGATGGAATTATTATAATTGAATTACTCATATATTCATATTTTATGCGTCTTTGGGACGCAAATTTATAAATTAAATTTCTTATAAATTTTGTTTAACATGTTATACGACCATATTAAAAAAAAATAATGGATTCATTCGAAATAAACAAAATTATTGCAGCCGTTCTTCTTATTGCACTACTTGTAATTGGAATTGGGAAAATTTCAGATATAGCTTTTCATGTAGATAAACCGGAGAAATCAGCTTACAAAGTAGATATTCAAGAAAGCAGCCAAATTTCAAATTCAACGGTGGAAAAAATTGAGGAAAAAGTTGATATTGCTGCATTGCTTGTATTAGGAGATGTTTCTCATGGAGAAAAGGTTTTTAAAAAATGTTCTGCTTGCCATTTAGTAAATAAAGGTGGAGAAAATAAAATCGGACCAGCATTGTATGGTGTAATAGGAAGAAAAGTTGCATCAAAACAAGATTATAAATATTCAAAGGCAATGGCAGCATATGACAAAGATTGGACATTTGAAGAGATGAATGGTTATTTAAAAAAACCTCAAAGTTATATTAAGGGAACTAAGATGGCATTTGCTGGATTAAGAAAAGAAAAAGACAGGGCATCTGTTATTTTATATCTTAACCAAAATTCAGATAATCCGTTACCTCTACCTTAGTTTTCCAAAACAATACAATAGAATACTTTTTTGAACATGAACTCTGTTCAATGCCTGTTGCCATACATGAGAATTTTTTCCTAAAAAAACTTCCTCCTCGACTTCATCCCCTCTTGGCAAACAATGCAAAAAAATACAATTTTTTTTTGTATAATTAAATATCTCTTTTCTAATTTTAAATTTTTGAAACTGTTGTTTTTTTCTTTTTTTGTTCACTTTGTCATTTAAAGATATTACTTTATCAGAAAAAATTACATCTGCATCCAAAGCTGCTTTTTTTAGATCATGATAAATAAATATTTTTTTCTTATTTTTGCTTACCCAATCTTTAACATTCTTGCCTGGTGCAAATTTTTTTGGACATCCAATACTTAATTTAAAAGAAAACTTAACAGATGCTGCGATTAAACTGTCCAAAACATTATTGGAGTCTCCAATCCAACAGATTTTTAATTTTGATATTGGTTTTTTTTTTATTTCCTCAACAGTAAAAATATCTGATAACACTTGAGTTGGATGAGATGAGGGGCTTAAACCATTTATTATAGGTATAGTTAAATGCTTTTGAAAATCATCAATTTTTTTATCATCATCGGTTCTCAACATAAAACCATCACCATATGTTGATAGAATTTTAGCAGTATCAGCAATCGTCTCACCACCTTGTCCAAGATGAAGTTCATTAGATCTAAGTGTCAGTGTTCCACCTCCAAGCTGTTTAATAGCTAAATAAAAGCTTATTCTTGTTCTTGAACTAGCTTTTTCAAACATTTGTACTAGCATTTTACCTTTAAGAGGCGATCCTTTGTCTGGTTCCAAAGTATTTAATTTTTTTCTTTGTTTTTTTCTTTGTTTTGCATCAACAATTATTTTTCTAAGATCTTTACTTGGAATATCTTTTAAATTTATAAAGTGTTTCATTTTATCTGATTACAAACTTTACTAATAATTTTTAAAGCTATATCAATTTCTCTTTTCGTTACATTTAATGGGGGTAAAATTCTTATGACATTTTCAGCTGCTCTAATAGTCAATAATTTATTTTCCATTAATTTTTTTATAAACTTAGTTTGGTCCTTAAAAAGTTGTAAACCAATTAACAGCCCCACTCCTCTGACTTCTTTAATTACCTTGGGGTATTTAATTTTTATTTTATTAAGTTCATTAATAAAATATTTCGACATTTTGTTTACATTCATTAATAAATTCTTATTTATTTGATCTAAAACAGCGTTACCTACTGCCATTGCAAGAGGGTTTCCACCAAATGTTGAACCATGCGTACCTGGTACCATAGCTTTTGCAACTTTCTTTGTCATTAAGACTGCACCGATAGGAAAACCACCCCCAATTCCTTTTGCTATGGGGACTATATCAGGTTTAACCTTAGAGTGTTCAAAAGCAAAAAATTTTCCAGATCTTCCAATACCGCACTGAACCTCATCAAGAATTAAAAGTATTTCTTTTTGATTGCATATTTTTCTAATAGCTTTTATGCACCAATTTGGAATTACTTTAATACCTCCTTCACCCATGACTGTTTCAATCATAATAGCTGCTGTATTTTTTTTTATCAATTTTTTAAGTTTTTTGTGATCACCAAATTCAAAGTGATCAAAACCTGGCACTTTTGGCCCAAATCCTTCTGTCATTTTTTTTGACCCGCTGGCATGTATTGCTGCAATTGTTCTGCCATGAAAAGAATTCTTAATACAAATAATTCTATTTTTATGCTCCTTGCCTATTGAATAAAAATATCTCCTTGCGACTTTAATAGCTGTCTCAGTAGCTTCAGCTCCACTATTTTGAAATATGACAGCGTCTGCAAAAGTTCTTGCAACTAATCTTCTTGCTAATCTTTCTCCTTCTGGAATTTTGAAAGCATTTGATACATGCCATAAATTTTTAGATTGCTTAGCTATAGCTTTTATCAAATGTTTATTTGCATGACCAAATGAATTGACTGCTATCCCTTGAACAAAATCAAGATACTTTTTGCCATTAGTTGCAATCAAAAAACTACCATTCCCTCTAATGAATGCTAAATTTTTTCTTTTATAGTTTTGTGCCAATGCGCTCATATTCATACATGGTTTTTTATTTCATAATTATAATTTCAACTTCAAGTTATAAAAAATATTTCAAAATTGTTAAAAAAAATGAAAAAGGACTTGTTTTAAAATATATTTGTGCAACATCATGTTATTATAAAAAAATATAATACTAAATATAGTATATTAATGAGTTGGACAGAGGAAAAAGTTAACAAACTTAAGGAACTTTGGGGAAAAGAACATACCGCAAGTCAAATAGCTGAAATAATTGGTGGTGTTTCGCGTAATGCAGTAATTGGAAAGGCTCATAGATTAAATTTATCTTCCAAAGTAAAAACTAAAGTTAGATTTAGTAATTCAAAATTCATCATTAATAAGAGTGAGAATGAAATTAAACTTAAAGGCCGAAGAAGTAAATTTAAATCTTTATTATTGGATAAAAATTTTGAACCTGCAAAAAATTTAACTTTGGAAGAACTAACTGAAGATACTTGTAAATACATGGAATTGGATCCTGATGAAAAGGATGCAAGATTTTGTGGAAGAAAGAATGTTGAAAAATTTTCTTACTGCCCTTTACATTTGATGGTTGTGTTTCAGCCAAAAGGAAAAAAAGAAGAAGTAATCGATAAAGATGAAGAGGTGCCTAAATTTATGCAGAAAAAAGTAAAATCTGCCTAACTCAATAATTTATTTTTAGCTTTTTCATACTCATCTTTAGTTATTATTCCTTCATTCATTAATTTGTTTAATTTTATTATCTCATCTGAAATATTTTTTGAGTTTATTTCGATTTTATCCTCTTTTTGATTTAGTAAGCTCTCTTCTACATCACTATTATTTTTTTCTTTTGTATTTCGTCTAGCCTCTATACCCATACTTATTGGTTTTGCAGAAATATAAATAACGGCAAGTAATAAAACTATGCAAATTCCTATAACTAAAAAATTAGTCATTTTTTTCTATTAACTCTTTGTTTGCAAATTGACCACCCGATCGCCAATTATAACTATATTTATTAATTTCAAATTTGAATTTTCTATTTGCGTCAAGTTTTAAATCAAAATTAGTTTTGTAATTTTCAGATTTAATATTATCGTATTTTAAAAGTTTAAGTTGATCTTCAGTAAGCAAAGGTTTTGGTAACAATTGTAGAATTTTTGCTGATATGGCTGCAATTTGATATGGTAAAGGTATTAATAATCTTTTCTTGTCTATAGCTCCAAGAAGACTTTCTAGGATTTCTTTAAAAGATAATATATCAGGTCCTACGCACTCTAAAATTAAATTGGAATAACCTCTTTCAATAATATTAAAAATAATATCTGTTAGATCACTAACATGGATTGGGCTGAATTTTGTTTTACCTTGATAATATAATGGCATTACTGGTAATCGATTTAATAATGTCATAAAGTTTGTAGTAAAATTATCATCAACTGAGTAAACAATTGATGGTCTAATAATTATGTGATTATTAAAGTTTTTTATTATTCTTTTTTCACCCTCTAATTTAGAAGTTGCATATTTACTATCTATCGCCTCATCTATTCCAAGTGCAGATAGGTGAATAAATTTATTTATTTTAAACTTATTTGCAATTCTAGATAACATATCTGGAAGATCGGTATGTATTGTTTTAAAATCTTGATTTTTATTTTCGTACAATATCCCAACAAGATTTATACAGATGTCGCAATCCTCAAACAATTGTTCAATTTTATTTAAATTAAAATTTTTAAGTTCTACCAATTCTAGATAGCCAGGGTTTGCTTGTGTTTTTATAATGTAGCCTGCTCTATGAATATTTCTTGTAACTGCTGTAATTTTATAGTTATTTTTAGATAACTTTCTAATTAAATTTCTCCCTATTTGCCCAGTTGCACCGAAAAGTAGAATTTCTTTTTGTTTCATATATATATTCTATCAAATGAATATTGATATTAAATTACACAAACAAGATTTACCAGATGAATTAACTCTAAGTGACAATATAGCTGTAGATTGTGAATTTATGGGTTTGAACGTTGAGCGAGATCAGCTATGTTTAGTTCAAATTTCAACTGGAAACGACGATGCTCATATAATTCAGCTAAACAGAAGTACTTATGAGGCACCAAATCTAAAAAAAATCTTGGAAGATAAAAGAATTAACAAAATTTTTCATTATGCAAGAGCTGATCTTTTGTTTATCAAAAAATATTTAAACATTGATGTTGAAAATGTTAATTGTACAAAAATAATGAGCAAAATTGCTAGAAGTTATAGTGACAAACATGGATTAAAGGATTTAATTAAAGAGTTTACTGGAAGTGATATAAATAAAAGTCTTCAATCTTCGGATTTTGGAGGTGATTTATCCGAGAAACAACTTCAATATTGTGCGAAAGATGTAATTTACCTTCATAAAATTTATAATAATCTAAAGAAGATTTTGGTAAGAGAGAAAAGAGATAAATTATATTTTGAAGCGATTAAATTTATTAATATTAGAGTAGAATTAGATTTAGCATCTTTCACTGATGATATTTGGTCTCATTAAATGCAAGCAAAAAAAATTAAAAAAATAGCTAAAGAAGTAATTAAATTTGAAATTAATGCACTAAATTTTTTAAAAAGAAATATAAACGAGTCATTTTCAAATATAGTTAGAATAATTTTAAACTGTAAAAATGGAAAAATAATTATATCTGGAGTTGGAAAAAGCGGAATTATTGCAAGAAAATGGGCTGCAACTTTTTCATCAACTGGAACTCCTTCATTTTTTTTAGATGCAACAAATGCAAGTCATGGTGATATGGGACAGATAACATCAAACGATATTGTTATACTAATAAGTAATAGCGGAGAGAGTGATGAGTTAAAAAATATTATTCAGTATGCTTCAAGAAATAAAAATATTACGCTAATTGGTATAACATCAAAAAAAGATTCAATATTATATAAAAATTCTGATGCAAGTTTTTTAATGCCATCAATAAAGGAAGCTGGGCCAGAAAATATTGTTCCAACATCTTCAACTACAAATCAATTAGCTTTAGGTGACGCTATCGCTATTTCGTGCATGAAGTTTAAGAATTTTACCAAATACGATTTTAAAAAATTTCATCCAAGTGGCACTTTATCAATTAAACTTAAAACTGTCGGAGATTTGATGATGAAGGGCAGAAAACTTCCAGTTGTAAAAGAAAATGCAAAAATGAAAAAAGCCTTAAAAATTATTAATGACAAAAAACTTGGTGTTTTAATAATTAAAAACGAAAATGGAGATACCACTGGAATTATAACTGATGGTGATTTGAGGAGAATTACTCAAAAATATAAAAAATTTGAAGATCTCAGCCTAAAAAAAGTAATGAAGAGAAATCCAATCACTATTGGCGTAGATGTCTTAGCGGCAACAGCCTTATCTATTATGAATTTAAAAAAAATTACTTCACTATGTGTTCATAAAGAAAAAAGACGAAAAAAGACAATTGGATTAATACATATGCATGACATCTTAAAATCTAACATTAGCTAATGTCTATAAAGTCACTTCTTCAAATTATACTATTATTATTAATTTTTATTATTATTGGTGGATTGTATTTTATATATTTTTACTCTGGGCCCTTAAAAAACAAGTATAGTCAAGAAGAATTATTCAAAATTAATCAGAGTAATAAACTTATAAGTAATACGACTGACCAAGAAATTCTTGAAGAAGAAAACTCAAATAGTAAAAATAATTCTGCTAAAATTGAAAAAGATCAAATAAATGAGAATTTGAATAATAATTTAAAAGATAAAAATCAAAAAAAAAATGAAAATACAAAGACTAACAATAATTTAAATATAATAAATAATTTGAGTAAAGATATTGAATATATTACTACAAATAATAATGGAGATATTTTTAAAATCATAGCAAAGTTTGGTAAAACTGACAAAGAAAATAGCGATATATTGAAATTAGAGAGAGTAGACGGAATAATAACATCTAATAAGAGATCTGAAATAAAAATAAAGTCAAATTTTGCGGAGTACAATTACTCAAATCAAAACTCAAAATTTTATGACAATGTTAAAATAGATTATGATGAAAAGACAATTAGGTGTGATAACTTAGATTTAAATATTAGTGATAATATTGCGGTTGGGTATAATAATGTTATAATAGTTGATAATAATTCAACTATGAAAGCACAAAATATAATTATAAATATTTTGACTAAAGATATAAGAATAAATTCAAAAGATTATATTGAATTTAAATCCAAATAATGGCTCTTATAAAAAAATTTAGAATAAAAAATTTTAAAACAATAGAACCAGTTATTGAATTAAAAAATATTTCTGTGTTTTATAATAAAAGACAAATTATAGATAACTTAAATCTGAAGATTAATAAGCAGGAGATTTTAGGAGTGTTGGGTCCTAATGGTGTTGGTAAATCAACTATTTTTAATTTGATAACAGGCTTAAAAGACCCAAATTTTGGTGAGATAATTATTGATGGCACTAATTCTACAAAATTACCTATAAATGAGAGATTTACAAAGTTTAAATTAGGGCTAGTGCCACAATATGGGGGCTTAATCCATGATTTAACTTTAGAGGATAATTTAAAATTAGTTGCAGAAATACATATACTAGAAAAAGAATTAAGGGAGCATAAATTAAATAGATTGATCACTCAATTTGAATTTGAGTCACTATTAAAAATAAAAAGTAAAAATTTATCTGGTGGTCAGAAAAAAAAACTAGTTATAGCTATGGCTTTAATAAACGATCCAAATATATTATTGCTGGATGAACCTTTTGCAGCTTTAGATATTCTTACTATTAAAATGTTACAAGAAATAATATTGAATTTACAATCTTCAGAAGAAATATCTATTGTTATATGCGATCATCAGGCTAGAGACTTACTAAACTGTGTTGATAGAGCAATTATTTTATCTAATGGAAAAATAATAGCATCAGGAAGTCCGAATGAAGTTATAAGTAATAAACAGGCAAAAACAATGTATTTTGGTGATGAATTTAATATAAGTTAATTCATCAATGAATAATTACATACAAATTAGAAATAAGATAAGAAAATTTAAAAAAAAAATTGAAATTAGTGGAGACAAAAGTATTTCAATAAGATGTGTACTGTTGGCATCCCAAGCAATTGGGGTTTCTAAAATTTATAATCTCCTTGAATCTGAAGATGTCTTAAATTCTCTTAAATCAATCAAAAGGTTGGGTATAAATTACGAAAAATTTAAAGATTACTACAAAATTGAAGGACTTGGACTTGCAGGATATAATACTCAAAAAAGAATTAAACTTTATGCTGGTAATTCAGGAACTTTTGCGAGGCTAATATTGGGATTATTAGCCAACTCAAATAATGAAATATCTGTAGTAGGAGATAAAAGTTTATCTGTTAGAGACTTTTCCAGAATAACAGATCCACTTGAAAAATTTGGACTGAAAATTAAATCTAACAAATCAAAATTACCTGTAAAAATAAAAGGATCTAATTATTTAAGACCTATAAATTATTTTGAGAAACTTGGAAGTGCACAATGCAAAAGTGCAGTAATATTTGCAGCTTTAAAAACACCAGGTATTACAAAAATAATAGCAAAAAAATCTAGAAATCATACAGAACTACTTTTAAAAAGTCTTAGATTTCCTATTAAAGTAGTTCCAAAGAAAAATTATGATATTATTGAAGTTAAAGGTCAACACAATTTTAATGGATTTAATTACAGAGTTCCAGGAGATATAAGCTCAAGTTCTTTTTTTCTAGTGTTAACCTTATTATCAAAAGATTCTGAATTAATAATCAAAAATATCAATGTTAATAAATCAAGAATTGGGGTAATTAAAATTTTAAATAAAATGAATGCAAAAATATTGCTGAAAAATAAAAAAAAATACAAAGGTGAAGAAACCTCAGATATTATTGTAAGCAGTGAAAAAAATCTTAAGGGAATAAATTGCCCTAAAAGTCTTAATAGTTCAGCAATAGATGAATTTTTAATAATTTTTCTAGCGGCTGCAAAAGCCAAAGGAGTATCTACTTTTAAAAATTTAGGAGAGCTTAATAATAAAGAAAGCCCTAGATTAGATATAGCAGTAAATTTTTTAAAAAAAATAGGAATAAAGGTAACAAGAAAAAAAAATGATATTAAGATTTATGGAAATCCTAAACTAGAATTAAATGGAAATTATCACATTAAAAATTTCAAAAAAGATCACAGAGTTTTTATGATGTCTTGTATTGCAGCTTTAAGCTTGGGGGGCAAATGGAAAATATATGATACAGACTCTGTTAACTCCTCATTTCCAAATTTTATTAAAATTATAAAAAAACTTGGTGCAAATATAAATTGAAAAGAAAAAGAAAAGATATAATTACTATAGCTATTGACTCACCTGCTGCGGCTGGCGCAGGAACACAAGCAAAGTACATTTCAAAAGAATATAATCTATTTTACTTAGATACTGGGAAAATATATAGATTAATTGGAAAATTAAGGTTAGATTACAAAAATAAATTCAATAACAAATTAATCAAGAAGAAAATCTCTAAACTAAAAATCAATAAACTAAATGATAAAAAGCTTTTGTCTGATGAAGTTGCAAATTCTGCATCAATAATTGCTAAAGACAAAACAATAAGAAAAATTGTTAAAGATTTTCAAACAAATTGTGCTTATAATCCACCGAATAAATATTCAGGCTCAGTACTTGATGGAAGAGATATAACTTCTGTAATAATGAAAGATGCCAAAATTAAATTATATATTACGGCAAATTTACAAGTAAGAGCAAAAAGAAGACATGCAGAATACAAAAAATTGAAGAAAAAAATATCATTTCAAGAAGTTCTAAAAAGCCTTAGAAAACGTGATTATTTAGACAAAAATAGAAAACATAGCCCTTTAAAAAAAACCAAAGATTCAATCTTGATTAATACTTCTAAATTAAGTAAGAAAGCGTGCTTTATTAAAATAAAGAAAATAATTGACAATAAAATAATAATTAATGGAAATTTATAAAGATCTTAAATACCCCAAAAATCAAGAGTTTGAAAAGCTGTTAAACTCACAATTATCTAAGAACAAAATAGAAGAAGGTAAAATTATAGAGGGAAAAATAACAAAGATCACCGAGAAGTTTGTATTCATATTTATACCTGGTTTAAAAAGTGAGCCAATTATTGATATAAATGAAATTAAAATGATTAATATGAAAGATAGCATTGCGATTGGAGAAAATATACCAGTTTTGTTAGAAAGAATAGAGGATAAGAATGGAGAGGTGGTTGTATCTGCAATAAAAGCTCAAAAAATTAAGGGTTGGTATGAGCTTGAAAAGGCTTATGAAAAAAATGAATCTATAATTGGAAAGATAACAAGTAAATGTAAAGGAGGAGTAATTGTTGAACATAAAGAAACTGGCTCGCTTATGTTTTGTCCTGGATCTCAAGTCAGCGATAAGCCCTTAAAAAGCATTGACCATTTAATTGGAGTTGAGCAAAAATTTGCAATTATAAAATTAGATAAATTAAGAGGAAACGCATGTGTATCTAGAAGACAAATTGTTTCTACAAATAAAAGAGAGGATAAAGCTAAAATTGTAGAAAAATTTAAAGTAGGCGACATAATTAAAGATGCAGTTGTGAAAGGATACTCATCATTTGGATGTTTTTTTGAAGTTAATAATGAAATTGATGTATTGGTTCATCTGCAAGAAATTTCTTACTCTAGAGTAAATCACCCAGATGAAATATTTAATATTGGTGAGAAACACGACTTAAAAATAATTTCAATAGACAAAGAAAAATTGCAAATTGGGTGTTCTATAAAACAGTTATCTCCTGATCCTTTTGAACATATTGGAAATTATGAAATTGGTGGAAAATACAAAGTAAAAGTTGAGAAAATAACCGATTACGGTTGTTTTTGTTCATTAGAACCAGGTTTGAGTACTTTGTTACATAGCAGCGAGATGAGTTGGACAAAAAGGAATATTGTACCAAAAAAATTATTTAAAATTGGTGATATGATTGATTGTGTTATTACGGAGATTGATAAAGAAAAAAGAAGAATTGCGATATCTCACAAATTAACTATCGAAAATCCTTACCAAGTGTTTATGAATAAATACCCTGAGGGTAGTGAGATAAATGGTACAATATCTAGTACGAATGAATACGCAGTTTATGTTAAGTTAGGTGACTTTGATATTGACGGTTTTTTACATGCCAATGATTTAAGTTATACAAATAATCCTGATGAAGAATTAAAAAAATATAAAAAAGGTGATAATCTTAAAGTTAAAATTCTAGAGATAAAAAAAGATGAACAAAAAGTGAGAGTAGGATTAAAACAGTTGGGGAATGATCCATTTGGTTGGTTTAAAGGTAAAAAAGTCAACGATGTTATAACTGTAAATGTTATTTCTTCAGATAATAAAGGATTGCTAGTAAAACCTGAAAATTGTGAATTAGACTTTTTAATTAAGAAATCTAATATTGCAGTAAATGCTTCAGATGCAAGACCATCAAGGTTTGTTGGTGGAGAGAGAATTGATGCGGCTATATCCGAAATAAATTTCGAGAAAAGAAAAGTTAGTTTAAGTATCAAATTACTTGAAGAGTTACAAAATAAGGAGGCTGTATCTAAATTTTCAAGTCCACTAAGTGGTAAAAATCTTCCTTTTTCATCATTATCTGAAAAATTAGGAGATAAAAAAAATAAGGATGAAAAATAGATAGTTGTCTTCAAAAAGGTCAGATCTTATCAATAAATTTTCAAACAATTACCCAAATTTTCTAAAAAAAGATTTAAATAAAATAGTTCAAATTTTCTTAGATGAAATAAAAAAATCACTGAAAAGACATGAGAGAGTTGAACTAAGAGATGTTTTTTCAATAGAACCTAAATTATTAAAGGCTAGATATGCTCGTAATCCAAGAACGAACGAAAAAATCTACATAAAAGAGAAATATTCTATTAACTTTAAAATATCAAAAAATTGGTCAAAAAAAATAAATGATAAAGAATAAAGTTTTTGTAGCATGCGATAGCACAAATATTAAAAAAATTAAAAAAATTATAAAAGAAACACAAAACAAAAATATTAAAATTGGATATAAGTTTGGATTAGAGCTTTTAAATTCAAAAGACGGTAGAAATTTTGTATCAAGTTTAAAAAACAAAATTACATTTGGAGATTACAAAATTTCGGATATACCAAATACATGCTCCTCAACAATAAAAGCTGTTAAAGATTTGAGATTTAATTACATAACAATTCATATAAACTCTGGTTTAGAGGCATTAAAGGCTTCTAAAAAAGTTTCTGGTCAGACAAAATTAGTAGGTGTTACAATATTAACATCTTTAGATAATAAAGCACTGAAGCAAATCGGATTTAGCAAAGATGTAAAGAAAGTAGTTCTTCACCAAGCTAAATTAGCCCATAAAGCAAAGCTAGATGCAATTGTGTGTAGTGCTCGAGAAGTTAAAATAGTAAAAAAAGTATTTAAAAAAGAAATTATAACTCCTGGTATAAGATTTAATTCAAGAAGAGACGATCAAAAAAGAGTTTTATCACCTTATGAGGCTTACAAAAACGGTGCTGACTGGCTTGTAATAGGTAGAGATATTACTAAAGGCAACATTAAGAATAATATTCAGAAACTAATTAAGCACTTAGATAAATGATAAAGGGTTTAAAAATTTGTGGGATCTCAGATCCTAAAACTTTAACCTATATTTTAAATCATAGATACAAACCTTATATGATAGGTTTCATTACAAATTATGAAAAAAGTAGAAGATTTATTGAATATGACAAATTACAAAATTTAATTAATATTGATAAAAAGAATGTGAACTTTGTCTCTGTCCTTGTGAATCCTAACGATGAGATTTTGGAAAAGATTAAAGATTTAAATTTTGACTATTATCAACTATACGATGTAGACCCTGAAAGAACTGAAGAAATTAAATCAAAATATAAAATAAAAATAATTACAGCTTTAACCATTTCTGGAAAAGATGATGTTGTAAAATATAAAGAATATTCGGATGTATCAGACATAATATTATTTGACTCAAAAGGTTACCATAAATCTGAAAGTTTTGATCATAATTTACTAAATGAAGTGCCAAACGAATTGAATAAAATGATTGCAGGAAATATCCAAATAGATGATATTCCAAGTTTTAAAAATAAAGATTTCATAATCGATATTTCTGGAGCATGTGAAAATGAAAATGGAAAAAAAGATATAAGTAAAATTGATAAATTGTTAAACTTGTCTGCAAAAATATGAAACTTAAAAAAGGAATTCCTGTAATAGACCAAGGTAATAAACTTGGATTTTGGGGAGGAAAATTTGGAGGAAACTTTGTTCCTGAAACATTAAAAAAACCTATCGAAGATTTAGAAGTACTATTTAACAAACTTAAAAAAGATAAAGAATTTATTCAAGAAAGAGACAGATATTTTAAAAATTGGATTGGTGTACCTACACGATTTATTAAATTAGAAAATTTGACAAGACATGTTGGTGGAGCTCAAATTTGGTCTAAAGTTGTTTCAGATGCAAACGGTGGAGCACACAAAGTCTACAACGCAACTGTTCATTGTTTACTTGCAAAACGCTCTGGTAAAAAAGTTATAATTGGGGATACAGGCGCCGGGTATGCGGGTAAAATGTTAAGCATGGCCGCAAAAAAGTTTGGTCTTAAATGTAAAATTTTCATGGGAGCAAAAGATATTGCAAGACAACAACCAAATGTAAAAGCGATGAAAAAAAATGGTGCCGAGGTAGTTCCAGTTTATTCAGGAAGCCAAACGCTTGTGGATGCTGTTTCAGAGTGTATGAGGTTTTGGGTTGCTAATTGTGATACTACAGCCATGTGTGTAGGAAGCACAGTTGGGCCAGCTGTTTTTGTTCGTATTTGCGGATGGAGTACTAGTCAAATTTCAAGAGAGTTAAAAGTTCAATTAATTGATGAGTTTGGATCAATTCCAAAAAAACTTAAACTTTACAATTGTGTGGGTGGTGGAAGTTCGAGTTTTGGGTTTTGGAATGAGTTTATGGATTATGATAAAAAAAAATGTGAGTTTATTGGCGTGGAAGCTGGAGGACCTGCAAAAAGTAAAAAGCATGCAGCACCATTAACTTATGGTTCTAAAATTGGAATTCTCCATGGTGCGGCCCAATACGTTAATCAAAACTCAGATGGACAAATAGAAGAGACGGAGTCTATTTCAGCAGGTTTGGATTACCCTGGAATTTCTCCGCTTCATTGTTTTTTAAAAGACACAAAGAGAGCTAGATATACTGCTGCAAGTGATGAACAAGCATTAAATGCTTACAAACTTGTTACAAAATTTGAAAAATTAAGACCATCTCTTGAACCCAGCCACGCATTCGCTGTTGCAATAGCTGAATCGAAAAAATTGAGTAAAGATACGATCGTAGTTGTTAACAGTTGCGGTGATGCTTACAAGGACCGAGGAATTTTAGAGAAAAGATTAGGAAAAAAATATGTTAAATCCAATTAGTGTAGCATTTAAAAAAGCAAAACAAGAAAATAGGCCGGCTTTACTAACCTATACTGTTGCTGGAGATAGCTCAAAAAAACAATCTTTAGATATATTAAAATCAATTTCTAAAAATGCAGATATTTTAGAAGTAGGTGTGCCCCATAACACCCCCGTAGCAGATGGAAGTCAAATTCAAACAAGTGCATATAGAGCAATCAAAAATGGAATTAAAGTAAATGATATTTTTAAAATTGTAAAAGATTTCAAAAAGTTTGATAAGAATAAACCTGTAATATTAATGGGCTATTACAATATGATCTTTCAATATGATGAAAATAAATTCTTAAATAAATGTAAGTTATCTGGAGTAAATGGATTAATAGTTGTGGATTTACCTTGGCCAGAAAATAAGAATTTCGCAAAAAAATGTAAAAAAAAATCTATCTATTTTATTCAGCTTTTATCACCAACAACAACAAAAATTAGGCTTAAAAAAATTATAAAAGACTCTGATCCTATGAATTATTTTATTTCAATGTTAAGCACAACTGGTGGTAAATTAAAAGTATCACCTAAAGAGATAATAAAAAATTATATCAAAATAAAAAAAATCAATCCAAAAAAAAAGGTAGTTATTGGTTTTGGAATCACAGAAAAAACAATTGGTAAATTAAAATCTGCAGATGGATTAGTTGTTGGAAGTGCTATTTGTAAGGAAATTAGCAAGAGTTTAAAGCATAGACAAAATCCTGTCACAAATGTAAGTAAGCTAGTAAAAAAATTAAAAAATAAAATTCTATGAACTGGATTACAAAAGCTTTAAGTTTTGGTGAAAAAATTAAAAAAGTTTTAAAAAAAAGACCTTCTAAAGAGGATATTGCAAACTCAGACTGGACCAGTTGTTGCAAAGGCCCAATATTAAAAAAAGATCTTGAAGAAAATTTATGGGTTTGCAACTCATGCGGAAAACATCATAGAATTAATTGTCGACAAAGATTTGATATTATTTTTGGAAGAAATGCTTACGAAATACTTGATACACCAATTCCTGCAGAAGATCCACTTGGATGGGTAGATACCAAATCTTATAAAGATAGATTAAAATCTGCACGAAAGAAAACTAATCAAAATTCAGCTGTGATGATTGCTAAAGGAAGAATAAATGGAATCGAGGTAACAGCAGGAGCTATAAATTTTGAGTTTATTGGTGGCTCTGTTGGTGCAGCTGAGGGCGAAGCAATTATTTATGGTGTTCAACATGCTATTGATAATCAGACTCCTTTTGTATTCTTTCCATGTGGTGGAGGACAAAGAATGTTTGAGTCTCCAATTGCCCTTGCAAATATGACAAGAACTACACTTGCTATTAATGAACTTAAAAAAAATAATCTTCCTTATTTAGTTTGTTTTACAGATCCAACAGCTGGTGGAATTACTGCATCTTTTGCGATGTTAGGCGACATTCATTTTGCTGAACCTGGTTGTTTAATAGCCTTTGCGGGAAAAAGAGTTATACAAGCTACAGTGAAGGAAGAGTTGAGTCCTGATTTTCAAAAATCTGAGTTTGTTGAAAAACATGGATTTGTTGACAGAATTGTTAAGCGAAAAGATTTAAAAACTGAAATAAGCTTACTATTATCAATATTGTTAAAAAAAGATAACGCGGTAAATGAAAATCAAATAAATGAAACTTCAGACAATATTGAACCGCTTGCAAAAGCTGCATCCTAAAGAAATCGACCTAAGTCTTGATAGAGTTAAGAACCTTTGTAAAAAATTAGGTAATCCACAGAATAAATTAAAATATATTTCTGTGGTTGGTACAAATGGTAAGTATTCAACTATACAGGCAGTAAGATCAATTTTAAAAACAGTTAATATAGATTGTAATATTTATACTAGCCCACATATTCAAAAAATTAATGAGAGATTTATTTTTAATGATAAAGAAATATCTGACGAAAACTTATCTAAGTTATTAATAGAAGTTGAAAATGTTAATAATGGAGAGCAAATAACTTACTTCGAAATATTAACTGCAGCATATTTTTACAATGCAAGTAAATTTAAAGACAAAATAAATATTATAGAAAGCGGTCTATTTCATAGATTTGATGCAACAAATATTATTGATAATAATTTATCTAGTATTGTTACTTCAATAGGTTTAGATCATTTAGACTGGTTACCGAAAAATGAGCAAAATATTGAAAAAATTGTTTATGAAAAAACATCATCCCTTCTAAATTCTACTATTGTAGTTAGCAAACAAAGCTCGGATGAAACATTAAATTTAATAAAAAAAACAATTAATAATAATCAATCAAAAAAAATAATTTATAAAGATCATTTTAATTATTCATTAAGTGAAAATAATTTTATTTATTATGAAGATGAATATGGTGGTTTAAAATTACCAAAACCAAATCTTTTAGGTAATTTTCAAATTGATAATTGTGCAACCGCTATTGCTACAGTGAGAGATTTACAACTAGGAGTAAAAGATGAAAATATTAAAGAAGGCATTACTAAGATAAAAAGTATTGCAAGACTTCAAGAAATTAAATCTGGAAAGCTTAAAAATATTTGTAAGGATAATAGATTATATTTAGATGGCTCACATAATCCTTTAGGTGCAAAAGCTCTTAATGAATATTTAAATACTCTTGATTGTAAAAAGCATTTAATTCTTGGAATGATGTCCAATAAAGATCACAAAGAATATATAAGCAAATTTAATAATATATCTTCCATAACAACAATTGATATTCCTAACCAACCGAATGCTATCAAAGGAATAGATTTAAAGGAAAAATTAAATAAATATCCTAATGTTAGTTACAAAAAATCTATTGAAGAAGCTCTTAACTCTATAAATCCAGGTAAAGATGATTTGATAATGATAACCGGGTCTTTATATCTTGCTGGTGAGTTACTTAATTTGAATTAAATATTTTCTTTAATAAAAGCAACAATATCACTCTTGGGTGTAGCTCCAACTTTAGTTGCTTTTAATTCACCACCTTTAAATAAAAGCATTGTAGGAATTCCACGAACACCATACTTAGTAGGCATGTTAGGCTCTGAGTCTATGTCATGTTTTGCAATGACAATATCATTTGCCATCTCTTCAGAAATTTCCTCTAAGATTGGCCCTACCATTTTACACGGTCCGCACCATTCAGCCCAAAAATCTACTAAAACAGGTTTCTCATTTTTTAAAACCTGTTCTTCAAATTTTTCGTCTGTAACTTTTAATGTTGCCATTAGTTTTATATATAAACAAAAATTTTTTTATCAATAGTTAAAAAAAAAATGTTAAAATTATCCACATTAAACATTTTCATACTTTTTCTGTATTGACATTGCATATTCATTAAATTCGTCTAGTAGTGCAAGCTTTTCGTTATCATTCTCATTGGTATATTTTTCTCTCAAAGTATCAATTTCTGTGTAAAGAGTTGGAATTGTCCACCATTTTTCTTTCTTTTCACTCAAAATTCGCTTTGCTATTTCTCGTTTAATTGATTTAAGCATGCTCTCGGGGAGAACTTCGGGCGCCTCTTGAAAAATTATTTTTTTTCCAAATCCCACTAAACGATCATCATCGAATTTATCTAGTAATTTAAGTTTATCTTTCCATGATGCTGCATGCCAAGCAGGAAATAAGGCAGTATCTTTGTTTGATGTAAATTTAGTATAAATGCTCTCTTCAGCATATATATCTTCTTGTGTTTTAGATTGTTCTTTTTCTTCAGCTACTTCTCTTAATGCATGAAGTATATTTTGGGAAAATTTTTCGTTATTTCTAATTATATCTGCTCTTTTATTAATTAACGATTTATCCATCACATTGTAAGGTTCTGCTTGCATACCGTATTTAGCATCTACAATAATCGGAGCCTTGTTAGACCTAATAGTTCTTAAAAATTTAGGAGACTTTTTCATTTCAACTTTTAGCTCATTTATCGATAGATTTAATAGAGGTTCTATATCAATCCTTAAGTCGAATGCATAATACCAGCCAGCATATATTGGATGCATGCAATATTTTTGATGAAGAGGTGCAACAAGATGAAGTCTAGATTTACCATAATAATACTCATTTAAGGTAATAATTTCCCCTTTCTTTATAATAGTTTCAGTGTCAGATTTATTTGCAGTTTTAAAAAAAGCCTCCCAAGTACTTGGTTGTTTTTTTTTGACAATATTTAAGACTTTGGCAGTCATAATACTATCACTTAAAGCACTATGAGCATCGGTTGAATCTATGCCCTGCATTCTTGCTAATGATTCTAATTTAAATACTGCGTTATTTTTTTCATTAAATTCTACTTCTAAAATTGACGGATCTATCGCATAAGCTGCACGAGCAATATTAATACCATCGTGTCTTTTATTTGGAGCAGCATTTGTAAGATATGGATATCTAATCCCTTTAAAAAACTCTTTTCTTATCATTTCGTCATCAAACCCAATATTACTCCATCCAAGAAAAATACAGGGTGACCATCGTTTAAAAATTTTCTCAACCTCAGCTAACAATTGGTAATGCGATAGATTTGTTTGGGTTAATTGTTTTATTGATGTCTTGTTTACAATTAATGCCATCGCTTGAAAGACCTCACCTTCAGGCAAGCGGCATCTTAAATTAAATCTGTCTTTTTCCTTAAAATTTTCATCAACTAAAATTCCACCGATTTCTATGATGCTCCCGAAGTCTGTAGAGGCAGATGAACTTTCTATATCCCAAATTGCTAAATTCATAATTTTACTTTCAAATTGGCTAATATTTAATGGGTTTTTGGAAAGCTTATTACAGACTTAACCATTAGCATATAAACGATTAGCTCAGGTGTTAATGACACTTTTATGGATAGGTTAAATAAAGTCAAGATATATTATTCATCTCATAAAATTTTTTAACTCTTCCTAAGAATAAATTTTGATACATTTCTAACTCGGCTCCTTCAATTTTAAATTCCTGGAATAAAATATCTTTAGTACAAAGCAAAATTATTCCTGCTTTCATTTTAGTTCCATGGACAACATCATGCGCTAAAGTATAAGCACCAAGTTGTAAAAAATAATCCTGAATATAATCTGATTTTTTTGGCTTATTGGCCTGTTTGAAGTCTACTATTACATCTTTGCCCTCATATAAAGCTATCATATCGGCTGTCCCAGCATATTGTTCTGGATAATATAAGGTTTCTTCCATCCCATATACTTCATCAAGACGTCCAGTAATTCCTTTTTTAATTATTTCTTTGGCCATATTTTTATATTGTTCATTACTTTCAAAAAAACTTTCATTAATTCTTCCTCTTAAGTAATCTTCAATATAAGAATGCATTGATGTACCCCTTGATGATGCTTCTGTTTTAATTCTATTTGCTTCTTTAACTCCTACTCTTTCTTTCCAGTTAGCTAAAGCTGCTTTTTCTTCTTCTGACTTGGTGGCACTTAAAATTGTGGTAACGCTTGGTAATTTATTTTCTCCTACTAAATATTTTCTATATCCATCTTCAATTGATCTTGATGATTTTGGATAGTTAAATTTATTGTTCCACTTCATTCAAGTGTTTCTAAAAGATTAATTTAATTTTTTACCTGTCTTGGAATATCTTCAAATTTTTCTACGTTTTCGGTTTCAATAGCTTTTTCAATTTGCTCTGGATCTTTTATATTTTCTAATGTTCTTTTAATAGATCTTGCATCAGTTCCAAATTTATCAACAGCTGTCATAGCTTCTTCTAGTTTTTTTCTGAGATTAATAATTCCATCAAAATGTTTTGTAAATCTTGTACTTATTGTTTTTAAATGATCATATATTTCGGTTGCATGTTTTTGAACTTTTAATGTTTGAAAACCCATGTGCAATGATTGTAAATATCCAGATAAATTATTTGGTCCCATAATAGTCACTTTATATTTTTTCATTAATTCCTGGGTCAATAATTCTTTAGTAGTTGGATCTTGATAATTAGCCAGCTCTAAAAACAAACTCTCTGTTGGTGCATACACAATTGCAAAATCAGTAGTTTTAGGCGGTACAATATATTTTTCATTTACACTTTTAGCTTTTTCTTTAAAAACTTTTGCAAGTTTAGTTCTTGCATCTGCTATAGATTTTTTATCGTCTTCTTGATGAGCATCTTGAATAGCTTTAAATTTTTCAACAGGAAAATGGCTATCTACAGGGACTAACACTCCCTCTTGAAGTTTAATTGCAAATTCAACATTTTCACCTGTTTCTTCTTTCATTTTAACATTAGAAAAATACTGAGATGAAGGTAGCAGGTCCTTAATAAGTGATCCCAAGCTAAATTCAGCTAAAGTTCCGTACTTTTTAACTCCAGCTAAAATTTTATTAATACCTTTTTGACTTTCGTTTAAATTTTCAACTTGAGAATTAAAAGCTGCAACTTTTTCATCGACTTTTGTAAGAGCTGCTGTCATATCTTTTGTAACACCTGTTGAAAGATTATTAAAAGATGAAGACATTGAACTTAAAGAGTTATTAATTGTAGTATTTAAACTATCTTTTAATTTAACTATTTCAGCATTTAGTTTTGCAATTTCGTCAGCATCTTTATTTGTATCCTCTTTTGTTGCATTCGACTTAATATTTAAATAAAGAATAGCTAAAGTGGCTATCAATATAAAAGCTAAAATAATTATTAAAATAGTATCCATGATTCGTATGTTACACTTACTTAATGATATTTAAAGTTTATTTAAAACTCTTTTAAGAGTTTTATCTCTCTAATTTTTTTTGATGTCATTAAACAAGCTTGAGAATTAAGGATTATTCCATCTTTTAGTATCCTTAAGTTATTAGCATTTAAAGTTGCACCTGTTGAAGTTATATCAGTTATTATTTCAGATGATCCAGTGAATGGATATATCTCTGTTGCACCAAGACTTTTTACCAACTTAAATTGTGTAACTCCCCTTGAGAACATAAATTCTGTTGTTAAATTTGGATATTTTGTAGCTATACGTAATCTACTTCTTTTTTTATCTTTAAATTCGAAAGCTATTTCTTCGAGATCCGGCATTGTTTGTACATCTATCCAATCATCAGGAATTGCAACTACCAGTGTAGCTTCTCCAAAATCGTACTTTTTTTTAACAGTTATCTTCTTTTGAATATTAATCTCACTTTCCATTAATAAATCATAACCAGAAAAACCAATATCTAAGGATCCATCTGCAAGACGTTCTATTATTTCTCTAGCATGCAGATAATTAATAATAATATTTTTTTTTCCTTTAATATATCCAAATAAATCTCTATCACCTCTTTCAGAAAGAATTGTTAGTTTCTTTTTTTTAAAAATATTTAATACTCCAGATCGTAAACGACCTTTGCTTGGAATTCCAATTTTAACGATATCATTACTCATATTTATATTTTACTAACTCTTCTTGAAAAATATTATTCATTTTATTTATTAAGTCCTCATTAAGTAATTTTCTATAATCATTGTCTTTACCTAAATTAAAAAATTTTATTTTCTCTTTAGAATTTTTTTTAGTTAAAGCTTCAGAAAATCCTTTATTTTTTTCTAGATCTTGAAGATTTTTAAAGCTGCAGCTTACAATAGTTTTTTTTGCTTTTTCTTTATCAAATTTATTTTTATTATTTGCTAAGCTATCAATAAACTCTATCACTTTTTTAAATGTATAATATGTTTCATTAGTTAAATCTTCATATCTAATTACCATGGTCTTAAAAGATTTATTTTGAATCCAAGATTTTAAGTGAAACTGCCAAGAAAATATTGGCACAAATGCTTTAAATTTGTTATCAACTCTATCAACTAGAGCTTTTTTCTCCTGTATCATAAAATCCAAGGATTCATTAAGATTGAGCTGATAATGATTTGATAGTGATGTTATTAAATTTCTAGGATCTCTTAAAATATAAATTGCACCTAAAGTATTTTTATTGTCTGTAAATGGATTATTATTAATTTTACACATCGCTGCGTGCGTTTTAAAAAATCTTAACTTTTTGTCTTTATTAATTTGCGATTGTTTATTTAACCAATATTTTGAAAAATCCTCAGGATTTACAATATTATCTTTCACATCCTCGAAATATTTTGGTGAAGGAAATTGATCGATGTAGTTTAATAAATTGAAATCAAAAGTCCCTTTAGTCGAAAAGTAATAACTTGATATCAAAGATCTTAGCCAAGTATTTCCACTTTTAGGATATGAGGCTAGCCAAATTATCATATTTTCTCTAAGTTAATAGCAGCTCCAACCGCTGGCACATTTTTGTTAAAACCTAGATCTTTGATTAAAGAGTCGTATCTGCCACCTCTAATATTTAACTTTTCGGAGTTTGATTTAATATCAATCTTAAATACCAAACCGGTGTAATATTCGAGGTGTCTTCCAAAAGAAGAGCTAAATCTAACATTTAATTTATTAATTTTATTTTTAGTTATTGGAAAATAATCATCCTGAACTCTAAGGTTAATTTTATTTTTTTTAAAAAATAAATTTAACTTTTTAGATGCTTGATTAATTGGACACTCAATTTTTAAGTACTCTTTTAAAATTTTTACGACATTACTTCCCTTTTTTGTTCTTCTTGGATCTTTAATTTTACTATCAAATCTTGATAATATTTCTTCTACTGATCTTCCAGCAACTTCTTTTTTTTGGTTTCCATTTATCATTCTAGAGTATTTTTTTTTATCTATTTCAACGATTGTTGGATCAATGTCAGAGTTGGTCTCCAATCTTTTTAATAAATCATTAAAATATTTTTCTCTCCAAAAATGACGTTGTAATCTTAATTTCCATCTTGCTGGACAATCCAATTTATCTAACAAAAGCCTAAAAATTTCTATGTTACCTATAACTAAATTTCCGCTTTTATATTTAATCTTTGATAATGCTTTAAGTGAAGTTTCTATTATTTTTTTATCATCTTTTTTTTCAGTAAAAGATCCTAATATTTCAAAACCAATTTGATTTCTGACAACAGAATCTTTTTTATTTAATCCTTTTCTAAATGCTTGACCACTATAGAAAATTTTTTCACTAATTTTCTTATTTTGATTTAAATATCTAACGCAAGATGCAATTGTTAAATCAGGTCTTAAACATAGTTCATTTCCCAATTGATCATTGAAAGAAAATATAAATCTTTTGAAATTTTCTCCTGACCTTTCCAATATTAAATTCGTGTCAATTATTGTATCAAGATCAATATATTTATATCCATTTGACTTAATTACTTTTAAAATATTTTCAGACAAGTTTTTTGATTTCATCAATCAGGTTCTCCTTATCACATGTAATTTGAGTATTTTCAGATTTTTTCCATTCTTCTCTAGATAAATTTCTTGATGTTTCATCTAAATTTGGGACTAACTTTTTTATAGTAATTTTATTATTTTTAAATTCATCATCTCCACAGAGAATTACGGCTGGCGAATTTCTTTTATCAGCATATTTTAATTGAGATTTCAAACCTGAGTCACCCAGATAAACTTCAGATCTTATATTTTGATTTCTAAGTTGTGATAACAATTCATAATAATTAGAGAGATATTTTTCATCTAAAACACATATTATTATTGGTGAATAATTTTTTACCTCAATTTTGTTTAACTGAACTAATGCGTATAACAAACGATCAAGACCTATAGATACACCTGTTGCAGATAGGTCTACTTTTTTAAATCTTGAAACTAAAGAATTATATCTTCCTCCTCCGCCAACCGAGCCAAACTCCACCTCTTGGTTTTTTTGATTTTTAACTTTAAATGTTAAATTTGCCTCAAATATTGGGCCATCATAATATTCAAGTCCTCTAATAACTTCAGGAGAAAAAATTATTTGATCAAAATTAGATGAATAACTTAATCCATCTAATACTTTGTTTAATTCATCAACACCATCTTCAACTAATTTGTTTGGTATGGCTGACTTAATTTCATCTAGAGATTTCATATTTATAAAACTAACTATTTCCTCAGCTTGATTATTAGAGAGGTTTGCTCCAATAGTTTTATCACCAGATTTATCTTCTCGTCCAGTTGTAAGCAATTGTTTAACACCATTAGTTCCAACTCTATCAAGTTTATCAATAGCTCTTAAAACTGTAAGTTGTTGTTTGCTTTCTGAAATTTTTAAATTTTCAATAAGACCCTGTATTAATTTCCTGTTACTTAATTTTATTTGATATTGATTTTTTTCTAAGCCGCAGAAATATAATGTGTCAGCTAAAAGATTGCACATTTCAGCATCTGCTAAAGGATTATTCGATCCAATAATATCACAATCGGCTTGAGTAAACTCTCTAAATCTTCCAGGTCCAGGTTTCTCATTTCGCCATACATTGCCAATTTGGTATCTTTTAAAAGGATTTGAGATATTTAAATAATTTTGAGACACGTATCTTGCTAATGGTGCAGTTAAATCATAACGCAATGATATCCAACTATCATTTTCCTCTTGAAAACCAAATACACCAGAGCTTGGTCTATCTTCATCTGGTAAAAATTTTCCTATATTTTCTGATATTTCAAAACTTGGAGTTTCTAGCTTAGAAAAACCAAATTTTAAAAAATTTTCTTCAATTTTAGCAATTAAGTTTTCTTTTAATGCTAATTCGTTACCGTATCTATCAACAAAACCTGAAGGGTTATTGGCTGATAATTTTTTTTCTTTATTCATTTTTTGGTACACGGGGACAGATTCGAACTGTCGACCTTCGGTTCCACAAACCGCTGCTCTAACCAACTGAGCTACCCGTGCTCCTTCTACTGTTTTATACTAAATGTGGATAAAATTAAATTTATAAATAATTAAATAGCTAGCTTGCAGCCAGCATGAAAATGATGTCTGTGAGTTTCTTTGTTAATAATAACGAATTTATTCATTGCTGTGTAATTAGCATTTTTTTTTTTAAATTCAAGCAAGAAAAGGCTTTGCACAGGAATAGCTATGATATTTAACATATCCTATTCCTATACAAATATTTTTGATGAATTAAATTTTATTAACCTAATTTTTTCAAATTTACAGCGCTTGGACCTTTTTCGCCATCTTGAATTTCGAATTCTATAGCATCGTTTTCATTCAAAAATCTTAGCCCAGCTTCTCTAACTGCACTCGCATGAACGAAACAATCTTTTTCACCGTCTTCTCTTTCAATAAAACCGTAGCCCTTTTTACCGTTGAACCACTTTACTTTGCCTTTTAATGTACTCATACTTTAGTTACTCTTTCTTTGTTATTATATAATTAGCTATAAATAGCTGATGGATAGTTATTAGATTTTAATTTTGAATGCAAGCATAATGATGGATATTAATACCACATGGGAGTGGTGGCTTCGGCGGGACTCGAACCAGCGACACAAGCCTTTTCAGGGCTCTGCTCTACCAACTGAGCTACGAAGCCATATTAAGATCTAAAAATTATACGACCCTTTGATAAATCGTATGGAGATACTTCCAATTTCACTCTATCACCTTGTAAAACACGAATACGATTTTTTCTAAGTTTTCCTGCCGTGTGAGCTGTAACGTTATGACCATTGTCTAGTTTAACTCTAAACATAGCATTAGGAAGAAGATCTGTTACCACACCTTCAAACTCCAACGTATCCTGTTTACTCAAATTATTATCTCCTCATTCTAGATTTAATACTTTGAGCATGATTATCTAGTTCTTCATACTCAGCGAGATGTGTAGCGGATTCTCCTAATTTCTCAATACCTTTTTTTGTAAGAGTTATATGGCTAATTTTTTTATAAAATTCACTTAGATTTAGTCCAGATGAAAATTTTGCAGATCCTAAAGTTGGTAATACATGGTTAGAACCAACATTATAATCTGAGACAGCCATTGGAGAATACTTTCCAATCATAATACTTCCTGCATTATAAATTTGATTTAAATACTTTTTAAAATTAGACACATTAATTTCTAAGTGCTCTGGAGCAACTTCATTAATTACTTCTATTATTTGCTTATCACTTTGGGCTAACACAATTAATCCATTATTTTTTAAACTTTTTAAAACAACTCGTTTCCTTTGAACTTTTTTGATACTTTCTTTTATTTCTATATTAAATTTATTTACTAATTTTTTATCTTTTGTAATTAAAATACACTGAGAATTTACATCATGTTCTGCTTGTCCAATCATAGATGTTATAACTTGATTTAGATCAGTTTTACCATCTGCTAAAACACAAATTTCACTAGGCCCAGCGACCATTCCTTCTGTTCCAACATCACCAAAGACTTCACGTTTGCTTCTTGCAACATAAATATTTCCAGGCCCTACAATTTTATTCACTTTTTGAATGTATGCTAAACTTGCTATAGCTTGGGCACCACCCATTGAGTAAATTTCCTTAATTCCAACTTTTTTAGCTGCATAAAGAACAGCAGGATTTAGTTTTCCATTAAGTTTTGGATTGGCCAAAACAATTCTTTTTACACCAGAAATTTTTGCAGGCACTGCATTCATTAATAATGTGGATGGTAAATTGGCTGGTACATAAATACCTACAGACTGTAGTGGCACATGCTTATATTCAAGTTTATTTTTAAAATTGTCTACATACTTAATATTTTTTGGTTTTTGTAGTGAATGAAACTTAAAAATTCTATTATAAGCTAAATCGATACTTTTTTTAATCTTAGGTTCTAATGTTTTAATTGCCTTGTTTACTTTATCTTTTGAAGGAACTATCTCTATATTTTTACTAAACTTTTTCTCATATTTTAAAAGTGCTTTTCTTCCATTAATTTTGATATCTTTTAAAATTTTTGGAACTATCGAAGTGTCTACTGCTTTTCCAGATCTCCTTTTATCCAAAAAAGATACTAATTCTCTATTATAATTTTTTTTCTTACAATTAATTACTTTTATCATTTTCAATTTTTTGGTCTTCTAACGTTACATCAATAACTTCTGTGGACAGTGTTATAATTCCATTTTTTGAAAATAACAGAACTATTTCAAAATTTTCTTTTTTTTTAAAAATATCAATTGCAAATAATTCTAAAGTTAAATCTACATTGGATTGGTTAATGTTTTTAGACTTAGAACTTTCAATAAATTCAAATTTTATAACACTATTAATAGGTTTACTACTATCTGTTTCCTTATCTATTCTTAAAACAGAAAGTAAAAAAATTTTTGTAGATGGTAAATATTTTATATCAGAAATTTTGACTTTAGACTCTGCGCATATCGCTGATATAATTTGTAAGTCGTCTGGGGATTGAGCGATTACCTTCTTTAAAAAATTATTCACTAAGATATTCTTTTTATTTTTACACCAATTTTTTTCAATTTATTTTCAATTTTTTCATAACCTCTGTCTAAATGATATACTCTATTAATAATAGATGTTCCTCTCGAAATAAAAGCTGCCAAAACTAAAGCTACTGATGCCCTTAAATCACTAGACATTAGCTCGGCTCCCTCTAAATTATTAGTTCCTTCAATAATTGCCTTGTTTCCTTTAGTATTTATTTTTGCACCCAATCTTTTTAATTCTGGGACATGCATAAATCTATTTTCAAATATATTTTCTTCAATTGTACTTTTTCCATTCGCTCTGGTTAGTAATACCATCATTTGAGCTTGCAAATCAGTGGGAAAGTTTGGGTATTCTCCAGTTTTTAAAAAATTCAAACTTCTAATTTTTTTTGGTCCCTTAATTTGAATTGTATTTTTCGTGGTCTTTATCTTTGCACCAATTTTCTTAAGTAAATTTATCTCTGTGTTTATAATTTTTGGCTCAAAGTTTTTAATTTTTAAATTTCCACTATTCAAACATGCAGCAACACAAAAAGTACCTGCTTCAATCCTATCATTCATGATTGAGTAAGTTATACTTTTTAATTTTTTAACACCCTCAATTTTCAAAGTTCTTTTACCGATCCATTTGATTTTAGCACCAGCTGTTTTTAAAAAATTTGTCAGATCTTTGATTTCAGGCTCTATAGCGCAGTTCTTTATTGTTGTCCTTCCTTTTGCAAGACAAGCAGCAAGAACTAAATTTTCGGTAGCTCCAACGGATATTTTTGGAAATCTTATTTCAGAACCAACTAATCCTTCTTGAGCTTTTGCATTAACATATCCTTTTTCAATTTTTATTTTTACACCTAACTTTGATATAGCTTTTAGATGTATATCTATTGGTCTTACTCCTATACTGCAACCACCTGGGCTACTTACTTTTGCTTTTTTATTTTTTGCCAACAAAGGACCAAGAACTAAAATTCCTGCTCTCATTGTTTTAACTAAAGAATAAGGTGCAAAAAAATTATTTTTTTTTCCTTTTGAGATTGTCGCGATTTTTTTATTATTTTTAAAGCTAATTTTTTTTCCTAGCGATTTCAGCAAATTAAGCATCGTATCAATATCTTTAACTCTTGGAAGATTTTTAATTGTTACATTTTTATCAAAGAGTAAACTCGCAGCAAGTATTGGTAGAGCAGCGTTTTTACTTCCAGAAATTGATACCTCTCCTCTGATCTTAGAGGGACCATTAATTTTAAATTTATCCATTTTAAATTTTGGGAAGCGTTACCCCTTTTTGACCCATATATTTTCCATTTCTGTCGGCATATGAAACATCAGGTTTCTCATTCCCTTTTAAAAATATAAATTGAGCCACACCCTCATTTGCATATATTTTGGCTGGTAATGGGGTTGTGTTAGAAAATTCAAGAGTCACATGGCCTTCCCATCCTGGCTCCAAAGGTGTAACATTAACAATTATTCCACATCTAGCATAAGTGGATTTACCTAAACAAATAACTAAGACATCACTTGGAATTTTAAAATATTCGATGGTTCTTGCTAAAACAAAAGAATTTGGTGGAATAATACATTCATCAGATTCTTTTGTTACAAAATTTGTTGGTTTAAAATTTTTTGGATCTACAATTTCAGAGTTAA
The DNA here is from genome assembly GCA_902537055.1 of uncultured Pelagibacteraceae bacterium. GTDB lineage: Bacteria > Pseudomonadota > Alphaproteobacteria > Pelagibacterales > Pelagibacteraceae > Pelagibacter. The sequence goes on along the minus strand of CACAZW010000002.1, from coordinate 74,913 downwards.
CATTGGTAAATATTTTAAACTCATTAGATACTCTCGCATCATACCCGTATGAAGAAACACCAAATGAAATTTTTCCTTCCCTTATTTGTTTATCTTCAAATGGCGAAATCATTGCGTGATCTTTCGCCATTTTGGTTATCCACTTATCTGATTGTACTGACATTTATTTATTTTTTTTATTTTTTCTTTGAAAAATTTTTCTTTTTCTTAAGTTTTTCCTCAAAGCTTCTTCGAGTTTAGCTTTTTTATCCTTCTTCCTGTCCATCTTGATTATTTTTTATCTGGATTGGTAAGGTGATCCAAAGTTATTACTTGATCGATTGGTATTGTTTTATCCTCTGAACTTTTGGGGTCACCCTGTTTAGCTATTTTTTTTGCTCTTTTCTCTGCAAGCTTTTTTTCTCTTTTAGCCTGCTTCTCCATAGCCTTAGCTCCTCTTGTAGATTTATAATCGTAGTGAATTCCCATAGCATTTACCTAATTTAGATATACCCGATTTTCGTAAAAAATTAAGGCATTTATTTGAAAAAAACAATCTTATACACTAATTATAATTAAATAATGCCCTCATAGTTAAATGGTATAACATATCCATGGTAAGGATGAGTTTCCAGTTCAATTCTGGGTGAGGGCACCAGCTATTTGTAGAATTTTTTTCTTACTAAAAATCCAATTAAAACCAGGATAATCATACCAATTATTGGTACATAAATATCTGGAGTTAAAATTATATCAAATATATTTGGAAGTTCTTGATTGTTTTCAATCACTTTATTTAGCCCTGCTCCGAGTGAAGCTCCAACAAATAATTGAGGTGTCATTCCAATAACAGATCCGAAAAAGAAATTCCTAATCTTAACATTAAATAATGTTGGTAAAATGTTTGAAATAAAAAATGGTACACCACCAACAAATCTATATATCAAAAAAAAAATAAATTCATTTTTTTTAAATTTTTCAGTTAGATTAGAAAACTTTGACGAAAATTTTTTTTTAATTAAATCTTTAAAAAAATAATTTGCACAAATATACAAAAGTGTTGCCCCAATAGATAAACCAAATACTATAAGCATTGTCCCTATCCATTTTCCGAATAGAAATCCTCCAACTAAAAAAACTGGCGAACCAAATCCTAAGAGCATAACCCAAATAATCACTCCAATAAAAAATAACATGCTAGCAATTAAAAGATTGGAATTTTTGATATCATTTAATTTATCTCTATTATTTTTTATAAGTTCAAAACTTGAAAAGTCGTCAAATGAAAAATAGCTAAAAAAAAGCAACAAAAAGCCAGTAACTATGGAAAGATATATAATACCGAGAATAATTTTTAATTTATTTTCATTTTCCATTTTGTTCTAATTTATTAAAAATCGCTGTACTTATATACATTAAATTGTATAACTACCGAAATTTAACAAAAAAGAAGCCTTATTATGAAACGAACATATCAACCTAGTAAAAAAGTGAGAAAAAGAAGGCATGGTTTTAGGTCTAAAATGAAGACTAAAGGTGGAAGAAAACTAATTAGAAGAAGAAGAAGTAAGGGTAGAAAAAAACTCACTGTTTAATGCAGGTTAAATTAAAAAGTTTATCCAAAAATGAGGATTTTAAATTTATTTTAAATGGTAGAAAAATTTCAAATAGATATTCAACAATTTTTTACAGGAGATTAGAAAGTAAAAGTAATAGATACTTTAATATAAGTTTTATTACAAAAAAAAAGATTGGTAAAGCTGTTATAAGAAATAAAATTAAAAGAAGACTAAGAAATATGATGAATGATGCTTTAAAAAAAATAAAAATTAACCTTAACTATAGTTATTTATTAATTGCTAGAAAATCTGTTTTAGAAGACGAGTACAATTTTATTAAAATAAAACTATTTAGTGAGTTAAAAAAAATTAGATAGTTATGATTAAAAAAGGACTAATATATTTAATTAAATTTTATAAATATTTCATTTCACCAGTTCTAGGTAATAATTGTAGGTATCTTCCAACCTGCTCAGAATATTTTATTGATAGTTTAAATGAATACGGTCTTTTGAGAGGTTGTTACAAAGGCGTTAAAAGAATTTTATCTTGTCATCCTATAAAATTTTTGGGAGGAGGACATGGGTATGATCCGGTAAAAAAAAAGAATATTAAATAATGGACACAAGAAACGTAATAGCAGCAATTTCATTAAGTGCAGCAGTAATAATTCTCTATGGATTATTTTTTGCTCCTCCAAGTCCTGATCCAAAGCAGCTAACTAATAATGATCAAAGTAAGAACAATCTTCAGCTAAACGAGGCACCAAAAATAGAGCAAAATATTGAGAATAATAAAATTTCTAGATCAGAGGCAATTAACAAAGTTGAGAGAATATTTTTTGAAAATGAAAATATTAAAGGTTCTATTTCTCTAAAAGGATCATTAATCGATGATCTGATTTTTAAGAAATATACTGAAACATTAGACTCTGATGTAAATGTAGTTTTGCTTAATCCTAAAGAGTCTGAAAATGGTTATTATATAGAAACAGGTTGGGCTATAAATAATAAAGATATCGAAGTTCCTAATTCAAATACAAAATGGGAAGTGGTTGGCAATAAATTGCTAACACCGAGCAATCCAATTAAATTAGTGTGGAATAATAAACAGAATATAAGTTTTGAGAAGGAAATAAGTATAGATGATAAGTTTTTATTTACTGTTAATCAAAAAATTACAAATAATACTCAAAATACTTATAACTTTTATCCATATGGACAGATTATTAGAAACCTAGCTCCTGATGTAACTGATTTTTATATATTACATGAAGGCTTATTAGGTGTTTTTGATGATAATCTTGTTGAAGAAGATTACGATGACATTAAAGACAAGAAGTACTCTGTAAATGCTAACAAAGGATGGATGGGTATTACAGATAAATATTGGATAACGAGTTTAATCCCAGAAAATAATAAAAGTTTTAGATCAGATTTCGATTATAAGAATAAATTTAAAGCCAATTTCATAGAGACTGCTGCAACAGAAGTCAGGGCTAATGAAAGTAAAACTAATCAGGTAAAAGTGATTATTGCGGCAAAAGAAGTGGATGTTGTTGATGGTTATGCAGAAAAACTAAATATTAATAAATTTGATTTGGCAATTGATTGGGGCTTTTTGTACTTCCTTACAAAGCCAATCTTCCTAATCTCAGATTATTTCTTTAAATTAACTGGTAACTATGGAATTGCAATTATACTGATTACCGCTTGTATAAGAATATTATTTTTTCCTCTCGCTAACTACTCGTTTAGATCAATGGCAAAAATGAAAGTTCTTCAACCTGAAATGGTAAGGCTTAAAGAACTACATAAGGAAGATAAAATGAAGTTACAGCAAGAAATGATGGCTCTTTACAAAAGAGAGAAAGTGAATCCTGTAAGTGGATGTTTACCTATTTTAATTCAAATACCATTCTTTTTTGCAATTTATAAAATGTTATTTGTTACAATTGAAATGAGACATCAGCCTTTTTTTGGTTGGATACATGATCTAAGTGAAAGAGATCCTACAAGTCTATTTAATCTATTTGGTTTGTTACCATATGATGTTCCATCATTTTTAATTATCGGAGCTTGGCCAGTAGCAATGGGTGTAACAATGTGGATGCAACAAAAACTTAATCCAACACCACCAGATCCAATTCAGCAAAAAATATTTATGTTTTTTCCTGTATTCTTAACAGTCATACTTGCACCTTTTCCATCAGGACTAGTTATATATTGGACAATTAACAACGTGCTTACAATGGCACAACAGTATGTAATTATGAAGAGAACTTCAGTTAAAACAGTTTAATTGATGGAATTAGATAAGATTATTCCAAAAGATGGGCCAAATATTAATGAAGTTGAAAAATATATAAATAAATACCAGTCCGAGGTTATAGTAATAAAATGTGGTGGATCAGTTTTATTAGATAAAAAACTATTTAATCAGTTCATAGAAGATATTTCAGTAATAAACAAAATCGGTTTATCAGCAATAGTAGTACATGGTGGAGGTAAAAATATTAAAAAAAAATTAGATGAAAATAATATTGAAACAAGATTTATCAAAGGACTTAGGGTTTCAGACGAAAAAATAATAAGATATATAGAAGAGGCTTTAATAGAGCTTAATTTAGAGATTCTACATGAATTAAAATCTAAAAACACTAATGTTTGTTCAATATCACCTAAAGAAAATAATGTAATTAATATTATTCCAGAAAGTGAAGAATTGGGATATGTCGGGAAACCAAAAAAAATTAATAAAGAGAAAATATTAAATTTTATTAATAATAAACAAATTCCAATTGTTGTCCCTTTAGGATTGGGTGATGACGGCAGAATTTATAATATTAATGCAGATGTTGCTGCAGGTTCAATTGCAAAAGAGATCGATGCCAGACGTCTTCTTTTGATGACAGATGTTGAGGGGGTTCTTGATCAAAATCAAAAACTTATATCTGAAATTAATCTCGATAAAGCCAATGAAATGTTAAAAAATAATATTATTTCTGGAGGTATGATACCAAAAATAAACACTTGTCTAGATGCAATATCTAATGGTGTTAGAGGTGTTGTTATTGTTGATGGAAGAAAACCACATTCAATACTATTTGAGTTATTTTCTGATAAGGGCGCAGGAACATTAATAAGAAAATGAATAATCTAAAAAATATAAAAAATATTTTGTTCGACTGTGATGGCGTTTTATATAATGATTTAGAGGCGGTTTTTGGCCAAGTTAGTAAGAGGATGACAAAATATATCTCAAATAAACTCAAATTAGATCTTGTAAAAGCTAAAGAATTACAAAGAGATTATTTTCACAAATACAACACAAGTTTAAATGGATTGATGATACATCATAATATACCACCGGAAGAATTTTTGGAGTATGTTCATGATATTGATCTTTCATTTATGGAAAAAGATCTTGTTTTAAGAAATGAGCTTGAAAACATAAATTTAAATAAATTCGTATTCACAAACGGAAGTAAAGCGCACGTAAAAAATATAGTGAAAACTCTTGGTATTGAAGACCAATTTAAAGATATATTTGATATCGTAGACGCAAAATATCACCCTAAGCCTGAAGCCAAAGCTTTTGATCTTATGGTTGATAAATTTAAGATTAATCCAAAAGAAACTCTTTATATTGAGGATATAGCTAAAAATTTATCAATAGGTAAAGAGCGGGGTACTATAACAGCTTGGCTTATCAATAATGAATATTGGGGCAAAAAAGAGTCTGATAAAGATTACATCGACTATAAAATCGAAAATCTCTCTTTATTTTTAAAAGAAATAAGGTTATTAAAAAACTCATAAAATTATGAGTATTGAAAAAATTATAAATGAAGCTTGGGAAAATAAAGATAAAGTAAACCAAAATTCAGATAAATCTTTAAAGGATGCTGTTAATCAAATTATTGATGATCTAGACAGTGGAAAAGCAAGAGTGGCTGAAAAGATCAATGGTGAATGGGTTACTCATCAACATCTAAAAAAAGCTATCATGTTAAGTTTTCGAATGCATGGAATGGATATCATGGCGGGGCCATATTCAACATGGAGAGATAAAAGTCACTTATTAAAAGGTAAAACTGCTGGCTGGACGAATGAAGATTTTGAAAAAGCTGGGTTCAGAATGGTTCCCAACACAGCAGCAAGACGTGGTTCCTTTGTTGCAAAAAATGCTGTTCTTATGCCATGTTATGTAAATATTGGAGCGTACATAGATGAAGGTACTATGATGGATACATTTAGTCGTGCAGGAAGTTGTTGTCAGATTGGAAAAAATTGTCATATCTCGGCCGGAACTGGGGTTGGTGGAGTATTAGAACCAGCCCAAGCATTACCAACAATTATTGAAGATAATGTTTTCTTAGGAGCAATGTCAGAAGTAGTAGAAGGTGTAATAGTTGGAGAAGGCTCTGTTCTAAGTATGGGAATGTATATTGGACAATCAACAAAAATTGTTAATAGAAAAACTGGTGAAATAACTTATGGAAAAATTCCACCTTACTCAGTGGTAGTTCCAGGATCCTTACCAGATAAAAACAATCCACAAGCACCATCTTTATATTGTGCAGTAATAATTAAACAAGTTGATGAAAAAACTAGATCAAAGACATCTGTTAACGATCTTTTAAGAGAATAAACTAATGAAAACTTATAATGAATTAAAGTTAGCTCAGGAGCTAATAAAATTTCAAACAATTAAAACAGAAGATAAGGGTATTATGAATTTCCTTTCAAGGAAACTCTCATCAATAGGTTTTAAATGTCATATAATTAAATCAAAAGGGACAGGTGCTAAACCAGCATTAAATTTATATGCAAAATTTGGTAAATCAAAACCTAACATTAATTATTTGGGTCATACAGATGTTGTTGCTAACCTCAATAATTGGGAGTTTCCGCCATTTAAAGCAGTTGTAAAAAAAGGATATTTATATGGCAGAGGATCCCAGGATATGAAAGGTAGTGTTGCATGTTGGATAAGTGCTGTAAGTAATTTTATTAAAAATAAAAAATTTAAAGGTTCTATATCAATAATAATTACGGCAGATGAAGAAACTACAGGCCATGGTTGTCCAGCCGTTATGAAATATTTAAAGAAAAAAAAAGAAAAAATTGATTTTTCGGTAGTAGGCGAACCGTCATCAAATAAATCAGTTGGAGACGAAATCAGGATTGGAAGAAGAGGTTCTATGAATGGGACAGTAACAGTATATGGAAAAAGCGGACACTCAGCATTTTATGGGACATATATAAATCCATGTACTGCTCTAGCTAAAATAGTATCTAAACTGAAAAGTGTTCAGCTAGACAAAGGGACAAAGTATATGCCACCATCAAATTTGGAATTTACAAAAATGAATGTGGATAATATATCTGAAAATGTAGTCCCACAATCTGCAAATGCTAAATTTAATGTTAGATTTAATTCAACTTATAAATCGACATCTTTGAAAAAAAAACTTAGTAAAATTATTAATGCAGTTGCAAAAAAAGAAAATTGCAAAACCAAAATAGATTATAAAGTAAGTGGAGAAGCATTTTACACAGAGCCAAATAAAGAAATTTATATGGTAAAAAAAGTTGTAAAAAAAGTTACAGGGAACAATGCAAAATTAAATTGTAGAGGTGGCACTAGTGACAGCAGATTTTTAGGTTCGATACCACGTCTTGAGCTTGGGTTAAGAAATAATACTATTCATATGGTTAATGAAAGAACATCGATCTCAGATTTAAAAAAGTTAACTAAGATTTATAAGAACATCTTACACAATTACTTCACTTGAAAACTGCAATTATAACATCTGATTCTTCAGAAAAACATATAACAGGCGATGGTCATCCAGAGCAACCGAAGAGAGTAATTTCAATAATTGATACTTTAAAAAAAAATAAAGAACTGCTTTGGGATAAGCCAGATGTTGTTCCTAATGATATTCTTAATATGACACATTCTGAAGATTATATTAATAATTTAAAAGACTCATTTCCTAAAAGTGGCTTAAATTTTTTAGATGGTGATACAGTTGTATCGCCTGGAAGTAAGGATGCAGTATTTCAGGCTGCAGGATCAGCTATAAGCGCAATAGATGGAATTGAAAATAAAAAATATAAAAATGCATTTTGTGTTGTGCGACCGCCAGGACACCATGCCGAAAAAAATAAATCAATGGGCTTCTGTTGTATTTCTAATGCAGGTGTTGCAGTTAATTATTTAAAAAAAAAATATAAGTATAAAAGAATTGCATGTGTAGATTTTGATGTTCATTGGGGAAATGGAAATTATGATGTAATGTATGACAACAAAAATTCACTTTATATATCAACACATCAATATCCATTTTATCCAGGTGGTGGCTCAGAAAAAGACAAGGGAAAGTATAATAATTCTCTTAATATACCTCTTCCTGCAGGTACAAATTCTGAAAAGTATTTTAATGCTTATGATAGAGTTTTAGATAGGTTAATTGAATATAAGCCTGACTACCTAATCTTTTCTGCTGGCTTTGATGCCCACAAAAACGATCCATTAGCTCAATTTGAACTTTCATCCAAAGATTTTTATGAAATAACAAGAAGAACACTAAAAGCCACTAATAAATTTACTAACGGAAAAGTAGTATCTTTATTAGAAGGTGGATACGACCTGAAAGCACTTGCTGAAAGCGCTAATTATCATGTAAATGCATTAATCGAGTCAGAAAATAAATAATCATGAAACTATACAAACAAAAATCATCAAATATTGATAACAGGGGACTATTTGCATCTAAAAATATAAAAAAAGGAACTAAGATTATTTACTACACAGGTAAAATAATTACAAAAAAACAGACCGAAAATAATCCAAAATTTGATAATGATAAAGCGATTTATCTTTTTAACTTAAATAATAGATATGATTTAGACGGTGATTTTGCTTACAATACTGCAAGACTTATTAATCACTCTTGTGATCCAAACTGCGAAGTTGAAGGCAAAGGTTTAAAATTATGGATAAGTTCCATTAAAGATATAAATAAAAATGAGGAACTAACTTATGATTATGGGTTTAGTTTTGATGAAAACTATAAGGATTTTCCTTGTAAGTGTGGTTCCAAAAATTGTTGTGGTTATATAGTTAGAGAAGGATCAAGATGGAGAATAAAAAAGAAAAAAAAGAATTCTAATAAATAATTTTCTCAAGATATAAGCCATGTGCAGGAGCAATAGGAGCACAATTTTTTCTAGATTTTGATTTAAAGATACTGGTAAATTTTTTTAAGTTCCATTTATTTTCACCAAGGTATTTGAGTGAACCAACCATGGATCTAACTTGACTCTTAAGAAATGACTTTGACACAAATTCAATTTTTATAACATTTTTAACTTTGGTTATTTTTACTTTTTTCATGGTTCTTACCGGACTTTTTGCAGCACAATTAGATGCTCTAAAAGTTGAAAAATCATGAGTTCCAATTAATTTTTTTGCTCCCTTTTTCATCAATTCAACATCAATTTTTTTTTTAATATGCCACTCTCTGTTAAAATTTATAACTGAAGGAGAAGCATCATTTCTAATTAAGTAAGTATACCGTCTTTCTTTTGCAGAATATCTTGAATGAAAAAGTTTATTTTTTTTCTTTATTTTTAAAATAGATATTTTTTTTTTATTTAAAAAGAAGTTTAGTGAATTCAATAATTTATCTTTTTGAATAATTTTGTTTGTAGTATCAAAGTGAGCTGATTGCTCTTTAGCATGAACTCCTGTATCTGTTCGTCCAGACCCATAAATTTTTATTTTTTCTTTTAATAGTTTAGATAAGATAATCTCAACATTTTCCTGTATTGACTTACCTTTTTTTTGAATTTGCCAACCATTGTATAAAGTGCCTTCGTATTCTATTAGAATCTGATATCTATTCACTTGTAATTATTGTTCCTTTTCTAACCTTATTCCCTAATAAAAATTCCTTAATCGATTGAGGATTCTTGCCCTCTTTTTGTATCTCAATAATATTTATTGAATTTTCACCACATGCTATTGTCATTTGTTCGTCGATTACTTCACCGATTATTGCTGACTGCTTGTTAAATTTGGCTTTTAATATTTTATATCTTTTGTTGTTAAGCTGAAACCATGCACCAGGTTTTGGATATAATCCATTTATTTGAGCAATTATTTTACTAGCACTATTATTCCAATCTATCTTTCCCTCTATTTTTTTAATTTTATTTGCGTATGTAGCTTTTGCATGATCTTGCTCTTTAAATATTGCCTCTCCTTCTAAAACATTTTGCATATTTTCTAAAATTTTTTCTGTGCTCAAATAAGATAATTTTTCAGACAAATTTTCTGCATTATCTCGGTCAAGAATATCTATTGAATATTTATTACATACTGGTCCAGAATCTAATTTTTCATCGATTTTCATAAATGATATACCAGTTTTTTTTTCATTGTTTAAAATTGATCTTTGAATTGGTGCCGCCCCTCTCCATTTTGGTAATAATGAAGCATGAATATTCAAAAACCCTTTTTTACTCAAATCAAGAATTTTTTTTGAAATTAACTGTCCGTATGCAACAACAATTACAAGATCTAAATTTAATTCTTTAAGATATTCAAATTCTTCATCAGTTTTTTTTGGAGTTTTAATTTCTAGATTAAGTTCCTCTGCACATTTATGAATTGGTGATTTCGTAAACTTTTGACCTCTATTTGATTTACTTGGAGGCTGCGTAAATACACAGTTAATTTTATATTTTTGATTAATTTTTTTTAGAATAGGCACAGCAAACTGTGGCGTACCCATGAATACAATATTTGACATTTAAACAACAACTCTATTAGAGGTCTTTTGTTTAGACAATTTTTTTATTATTAAATCTTTTTTGATTTTAGATAAATAATCAATAATTAGTTTTCCATCTAGATGATTTATTTCATGTTGTAAACATGTTGAGAGTAGTCCATCGCATTCCATTTCTTTCTTATCACCATCTTCATCTATATAAGATACGGTACAAATTTCTGGTCTTTCTATCTCAATAAAGGTATTAGGTATTGATAAACAACCTTCCTCATATGTAGACATTTTTTCACTTAAAGTTTTTATTTGTGGATTAATAAAGCATAAAGGTTTTTTTTCATTTTCATTTTTTGACACATCTAAAACAACTACTCTTTTAAGTATTCCAACTTGAACAGCTGCTAAACCTATACCATTATGATGGTACATAGTTTCAAACAAATCTTTTATGAGTTTTTTTTCATTAGCATCAACCTTATCTAAAGGCTCAGATTTTTTTCTAAGAATATCATCAGGTACAGTGATTAGTTCTTTTACTGACATAGTTTATTTATTATTTAGACTTTTAAAGGCAAGACTTCTATTAGAATTTCATTCCTTAAATCTACATTTTTTAGCTCATTCATGGTTGAAACTAATAAATTAACAGTGTTTATATCTAGATCTTCAAGGTTACTTTCACCAACAATATCTACTATTTTAATTAACAATAAGCCTAACTCTCCATTCGATAGCATTTGTTTTATATCAGAGGAAAATTGATAGTTGTATTCATAAAGGTTTGCGTATTTTTTATCTATTTTTACGCCATCTGATTTAAGCGATTCAATAAGAATCATATCTTTTGTTGAAAAAACATATTTTTTGTTTCTTTTAATTTTTTTTAAAATATCGTTTGTTTCCTTCTCAGCTTTAGGCAAACTAGTTTTATTTAAAAAGTAATTTAATAATTTTGACTGATGTATTTTTTTATTATTAAATTTTATCTTTCTCTCCTTTTTTAACTTGTTGTCAGTATGATTTTCATAAAAGGTAGTAAAATTTGAGGGAACATCATCTTTTTTTATTTTTTTTAATATTACTTTAATTTCATTATCAAACGCATTATCTAATTTTTTTTTTTGGAAAGATTTATATAGTTCAGACGTCATACTTAATCTTTGCTCGACATCAACAGATAAAAGTAATCTTTGATATAATAAAGCTCTGCCCTCATAATCTGGAAGTAGCTTATAAGCATCTTTGGCATTTAATAGTTGTGTTATGTTAAATTGAAATTTTTTATATGTATCTAGTAGTTCTCTCTCTTCAAATACATTTTCGTGAGTTGCTCTTTCTAATAATCTTAAATCTTCTGGATTTTCAATATCAAAGGAATTTGCATTTTTAAGAATATTTGATGATGACAAATAACTCCAGATATATCTAGGTGAGTCCATTTTTGGCTCATAATTAAAATCATTATTTGTTTTATGAGATAAGTGAAAATATAAAATATTTTCGTCTGAAATTATTTCATCTTTGCTAGCGTAACCCATTAATATATTAAATTTATTTTCAAAAAAAGTGTCTATCTCATCCAACTCTTTTGACAAATCGAAAAGTAGTTGAGCTTGTTCTTTTTTATCTTCTAGAATTAAACAATAAATTTTAAAATTATTTAAATACTTATCAGTAATAGCACCACTAATATTAAATATTTCGCATGCTTTTTTTACTTCAGAGTTGGAAAGAAAATATTCTGAATAAAATTTAATCAATTTATTTTTATTTGAAACTTCAGAGTTATTAATTAAAAATTCTTTAATTAATTCAAAATCTTTTTTGTTTATTAAATGATTAAATTTAAACTCCAAAAATTCCTCTTCAGTAATATTATTTGTAGGAATATATGAATTTGTTAGTAAAGCTATATCTAATATTTTTTTTGAAAATTCAGATAAATTTCTATTTAAATTTTTATTTAATATACTTTTAATTAACTCACCATCACTGTTCGACCACATGTCAATTTTTAGGCCATTCTGTGCAGGATCATATAATCCAGCTAATTTTATAGCGGATGACTCGATTTCTTTATTTATTACTATCTCGGAATTAGATTGAACTGATAAGGTTGTATTAGTATTCAGATTATTACTTACGTTTATGTTTGAGGTTGATTTTTCTTTATTAATAATGTCTTTTTTTTCAATTTTCCAGATATCGATTGGTTCATTTGCAAAAGAACAATTATAAAAAAATAAGATTAAGGTTATCTTGAAAATTATCTTACTTAATTGTTTTAAAATTTTCATTAGGCAAAATCACTTCAATTTTTTTGTTTGGGGATGGGAAATCAATCTGACTCAAAACAACAATAGACAAAATTAATATAAAAAAAATAATTCCAGCTTTAATTGCAAATTTCATATTATGTTATATTCCTTTGTAGTATAATGTTTTAAAAGCATATAATTTTGTAAAATCAAAATAAGACATATTTGTGTTTTTTCAACTTAGAAATATATGGAATCAAATAAAAATCTAGTTTTAGTAGGTATGATGGGCTCGGGAAAGACATTAATAGGAAAATTGATTTCTAAACAAACCAAACTTAAATTCATTGATATAGATAATAAAATTGAAGAAAAAGAAAAAATGAAAATTGCAGAAATTTTCAAAAAAAAGGGAGAAAAATACTTCCGTGAATGTGAAGAAGAAATAACATTATCATGTTTAAAAGGTGAAAAACAAATTTTATCACTAGGTGGAGGTGCATATATTAATACCAATATTAGGAAAGAATGTAAGAAAAGTTCTTTTAGTTTTTGGTTGAACTGGAAAAAGGATATAATAATTAAAAGAATAAATGGTAGCAAAAAAAGACCTCTAACCATGACATTAAGTGAAACAGATCTAGAGAGACTAATAAATGAAAGAGCTAAAATATATAGTTTGGCAGACTTCACAATTAATTGTGATCTGCTAAATAAAAATGAAATAGCAAATAAAATTATAAAAAAATATGAAAACAAAAATAATAAAGGTTAAAACTAAAAGTAAAAATTACGAAGTTCATATTGGTACCAATATAATTTCAAAATTAAGAAATATTATAAAAAAAAATAAATTATCATTTTCAAAATGTTTAATAGTAATTGATAGCAAGATACCAAAAAAATTTAGAACAATACTCTTAGGAAATTTAAAGAATCAAGAAATCTATACTTTAAATTTTAGTGCAAATGAGAAAAATAAAAGTAACTTAAGTATCGATAAAATACATAATGTTTTATTTAAAAATAATTTTTATAGAGAAGACTGTATAATTTCATTTGGTGGAGGAATTACAGGAGATGTAGTTGGATATGCGGCCAGCACATTTAAAAGAGGAATAAAATTTATTAACATACCCTCTACTTTATTAGCTCAAGTCGACTCTTCTATAGGCGGTAAAACAGGTATTAATAATAAATTTGGAAAAAATCTTATAGGAAGTTTTTATCAGCCAGATTTAGTAATTTCAGATATTAATTTACTACGTACCCTCCCCAAAAGAGAAATTGTATGTGGATATGCTGAAATATTAAAAAGTAGTTTAATTGATAGCAAAAAAAATTTTATTTTTTTAGATAAAAATTTTAATAAGATTTTAAATCTCAAAGGAAATTTTATAATTAATGCAATTTTAAATAGCTGTTTATTAAAAAAAAAAATTATTGAAAAAGATGAAAAAGAAAAAAATTTAAGAAAATCTTTAAATCTTGGCCATACATTTGCTCATGCATATGAGGCTAGTCTTGGTTACTCAAAAAAATTAAATCATGGAGAAGCTGTTATATTTGGTTTAATGAATGCTGTAAATTTTAGTAAAGAAAAAAAAATTATTTCAAATTCAAATTCAGAATTAATAAACAATCATATTAGAAAGATAGAAATTAAAAATAAATATAAAGACCTTTTTAATAAATGGAAAATTACATCAATTATTAATTTTATGAAAAGTGACAAAAAAAATAAATCAGACAATATAAACTTAATTTTAATAAGGAATTTTGGGAAATTAAACCTAAATTATCAGGCCAAATCTGGTGAATTGAACAAATTTTTATTAAAAGAATTAAGTAAAGCTTATTTGTAAAGAATGAATATCAGTTTTCAATTCTTCACTTAAAATTTTGTAGATTACTTTATTAGATTGAATTCTATTCGTTTTTTTTAATATTTCAGAATTTATTTCTAATTTAATATGATATTTACCTTTCTGATGTGAATTGTGTTTTAAATGCTTATAAGTGTTGTCAATTATCTTTACATTTTTTATAGAACTTTCGTTCAAAAGTTTATTTTCAATTTTTTTTGAAAGTTGATTAATATCCATTAAACTTGATATTATATTATATGAAAAATATTTGTGAATGGAATAATTGCAATGAGGAAGGACTTTACAAGGCTCCAAAAGAAAAGGATAACAGCAAAGAATATAGGCTTCTATGTCTAGAGCATGTAAGAGAGTTTAATAAAAGCTGGAATTATTTTTCAGGTATGAGCGACGAACAAGTAATCAACTTTTTAAAGTCTGACATGACATGGCATAAGCCAACGCAGAGTTTTAGCTCTTCAGACAATTTTTTCAAAATATTGTGGAATAATACTTTAAAAGATGAAAATGGAAAATTTAAAGATTTTAGTAATTTGAATCATATGAATAAGTTTAATTTTAATAGTAATGATCTTAAAGCCTTTGAAATTTTGGGTGTTGGAGTTGGTTTAAAATGGGCCAAAATACAAGAAAAATTCAAAAGACTTGTGAAAAAATTTCACCCTGATATGAATGCTGGCAATAAAAAATTTGAAGATAAGCTTAAAGTGATAACTTTAGCTTATACCCAATTAAAAAATACTTATAAGGACAAAATTGACAACAAATATTGAACAGACCCCAGATATTAAATTATCGATAAAACAAACATTCGGTATAGATTCTGATATGGAAGTAGAAGCATTTTCAAAAAAAACTGATTATGTGCCAGATATAGATAAAACTTATAAATTTGATAAAGATACAACTTTAGCAATCCTCTCTGGATTTTCATTTAATAAAAGAGTCTTAGTGCAAGGTTATCATGGAACAGGTAAATCCACACATATAGAACAAATTGCAGCCAGATTGAATTGGCCATGTATAAGAATTAACTTAGATAGTCATGTTAGTAGAATAGATTTAATTGGTAAAGACTCAATTGTAATCAAAGATGGAAAACAAGTGACAGAATTCAAGGAGGGAATTCTTCCTTGGTCAATACAAAATCCAGTAGCTTTAGTATTTGATGAATATGATGCCGGTAGACCAGATGTGATGTTTGTAATTCAAAGAGTTTTGGAAGCTGAAGGAAATTTTACTTTATTAGATAAGAATAAGGTCATTAAGCAAAATAAATATTTCAGATTATTTGCAACCTCAAATACTGTTGGTTTAGGAGACACAACTGGACTCTATCATGGAACACAACAAATAAACCAGGGACAAATGGACAGATGGAATATCGTAACAACATTAAATTATTTAGCTTTGGAAAAAGAAATGGAAATTATTTTAGGTAAAAATAAATCTTTAGATAATAATAAAGGTAAAGAGAAAGTTGCAAACATGATAAAAGTTGCGACACTTACTAGAAAAGGATTTATGGCTGGAGATATTTCAACTGTTATGAGTCCTAGGACGGTACTCCATTGGGCGGAAAATTCAGAAATATTTAAAGATGTGGGTTATGCGTTCAGAGTAACTTTTTTAAATAAATGTGATGACGTAGAAAAGAATACAATCGCAGAATATTATCAAAGATGTTTTGGAGAAGAACTGCCGGAATCGATGATAAATATTCAGGTTTAATGAACAAAGATGATCTTATAAAAGAGCAATTTAAACAAGCTTTAAATTCAACGATTAAAGCCATTTCAGGCGAAACATATACATTAAAAGACAAAAAAAATTTAAAAGAATTTAATATTTCTAAATTTGATAATTTAAAAGATAAAGAAAACTTTATAAAATTAAGAGCTGAGGCAGACTCGGAGGCATTAAAAAGAAAATTTTCTGATAATTCTACATTGGAACAAAATATTCCAAAAACACCTACTTGCCATACGCTGTATAAAATTTCTGAAAAAATAAGATATGAACTTTTAGGATCACAAATGATGAGAGGAATTTCTAAAAATTTAATGGCTAAATATAACAACAAGATTGGTATGGCAAAATCTGAAAATATAAAAAAGAAAGAGGAATCTAATGTTTCTGAAGCTTTTGAATATTACATGCTTAATAAAATAATGAACGTAAATTTAACTGAAAGCGCTGAAAAAATTTTATCATACTGGAAAGATGATTTTGAAAAATCTTTAGATAAACACATACAGTTTTTAAAAGAAAATGCAGAGAATCAGGACATATACAATTCTAAAATATCAGAAATTCTCCAGAATATGGAAATCTTTGAGTCCGAAGAAGAAAACAAAAGGGAAGAGCAAAAAGATGATGAGCAAGATAAAAATAATTCAAAAGATGATCAAAAAACAGATAGTGGAGACTCTCATGAAAGAGAAGAGGAAGACAGTATAAATGAAGGTGTTGATAGTTCTGACGAAATGAATGAATTTAGACTTGATGAACAACTAGGAAATGATGATGCTGAAAATAATGAAATAGAAAATATTGTTCAGAAAAAAAATTTAGGGATAGGTAATAAAGAATATAAAATATATACTTCAGAATTTGATGAGACAGCAAAAGCAGAAACATTGGAAAATTCTGAAGAAATTTCAAAATTAAGAAAAAATTTAGATCAACAGCTAACTAATTTCCAAGACATAATTACCAAACTTGCAAATAAATTACAAAGACAGTTACTTGCAAAACAAAATAGATCTTGGGAATTTGATCTTGAAGAAGGTTTATTAGATAGTTCAAAATTACCAAGAATAATAATTGATCCATATAATTCCCTTTCTTTTAAAAAAGAGAAAGATTTAGAGTTTAAAGATACAGTTGTGACTTTACTCATAGATAATTCTGGATCAATGAGAGGAAGACCAATTACTATTGCCGCTCTTTGTGCTGATATATTGTCTAGAACATTAGAAAGATGCTCGGTTAAAGTTGAAATTCTTGGTTTCACAACAAAAAATTGGAAAGGTGGTAAGAGTAGAGAAAAGTGGAATAAACTTGGAAAATTAAAAAATCCAGGACGTTTAAATGACCTTAGACATATAATTTATAAATCTGCTGATACCCACTGGAGACAATCAAAAAAAAATTTAGGTTTAATGCTAAAAGAAGGTTTGCTTAAAGAAAATATTGATGGTGAAGCTATTACTTGGGCATTCAATAGACTTAAGAAAAGAAAAGAAGAAAGAAAAATTCTTATGGTTATATCCGATGGAGCTCCGGTTGATGACTCAACATTATCTGTTAATTCCGGTGATTTTTTAGAAAAACATCTAAAGCAAACTGTAAAATCGATTGAAAACAAAAGTGATATCGAAATTCTTGCCATAGGTATAGGCCATGATGTTTCGAGATATTACAAAAAAGCGATAAAAATTGCTGATGTTCAAGAATTAGGTGATGTAATGATTGGTCAACTTAGTGGATTGTTTGAAAATAATAAAAAATTACACTAATTTTTTTAAATTTTTATTTTCCCATTCTATATTTACTTCAGCTCCACCTCTAGTTTCTGAATTTCTAATTGTTATTTTAGCAGAATTTTTTTCTAACAAAGTTTTGCCTATAAAAATCCCTAAGCCTAATCCAGCTTTTTTATTATCTTTAGGTTTAAGTGTCTTAATATAAGGTTCTCCAATCTTATTAAGTATATCTTTTGGTATACCAGGACCATCATCCTCTATTGTTATTTCAGTCTTTTGACTGTCGCTTTTGACAGCAATATAGATATTTTCATTTGAAAATTTGTTAGCATTTCCAATAAAATTCCTCAAACCATAAACAATTTCAACAGATTTTAAAATTTCAAATGAATTAGAATCTTGCTCTTTATCAATATTGAAATTCTTATTAGAAATTTCTTTAAATGAGTTAACTATCTCACTAACATAATCGTAAAGCGTTTTATTTTTGTCAATAAAATCATCTTCTATAGTAGGATTTAATGTTAATTTTTTTAAAATATCATTACACCTATTAACCTGACTGATTAATAGTTCGAGATCTTTTTTTACATCGTTATTACCTTTAAATTGATCGAATAAATCATGAGAAATAATTTTAATTGTAGACAAAGGAGTACCAAAAGAATGAGCTGCAGCTGCCGCCTGTCCCCCAAGTGAAACAAGTTCGTGTTCTTTTGAAATTACTTCTTGGATTTTATCTAAAGCATCTTTCCTAAGATTTGTTTCTTGTCCAAAAATAAATGCAAAATAATTTAAAAAAAATAATGCAATTATTAATGCAAGAGGAATTGCATAGTAATAATAAAGGCTAATACTATATTCATCCAATGGTTTTGGTAATTCATAATGATAAAAAGTTAAAATTATAATCGATGCTAGAGTAATTAAAATTAAAGCAATATTTGTTTTAATATTTAAATTGGATGCAGCAAATACACTTGGTATTAAAAGAAATATTGAAAATGGATTTAAGATACCCCCAGATAAATAAAGTAAAGCACTCAATTGAAGAATATCTAAAGATAAAAAATTAAAAGAAGTTACGTTTGAAAGTATTGGTTTTTTATAAAAAAACATTAAGTAAAAGTTACTTAAAGCTCCAACAAAAATTATAAGATTAGATATAATAAAATTGAACTCAAAACCAAAAATAAATTTTACTGTGTTTATAGTTATAAATTGACCTAAAATACCAATCCATCTTAAATTGATATAAGTAGACTTATTTAATGATGCTGCTTTGACAGATTGTTTTAAATCCATCTAAATATCTAAGTTTGAAACATTTATTGCGTTTTCAACAATAAAATCTTTTCTTGAGGAAACATCGTTACCCATTAAGGTTTGTATCAAATCTTGATCTTTTTTACTATTCTTTGAGTATTGAACCTGCAACAAATTTCTTGTTTCAGGATTTAAAGTTGTATTCCATAATTCATCGGGGTTCATTTCTCCCAGTCCTTTAAATCTTTGAATGTTTAATTTGGACTTTTCAATTTGGAGAATATTGTTAAATTCTTTTGAATTCTTTTTATGTTTTTTAATATCCTTTGAATTTTTTATTAAATAACTTTCGAGCTCATTTTCATCTTTAATATATATGCTTTTAGTTCCTTTATTAATTTTAAATAAAGGTGGCTGAGCAAGATAAACATGTCCAAACTCAATTAATTTATCAAATGGTTTATTATTAAAAAACGTTAATAATAATGCTCTTATATGTGAGCCATCAACATCAGCATCTGTCATTATTATTATTTTTCCATATCTTAAATCTTTGAGATCTATATCCTCATTTTTCGGATCAAGACCAAGCGCGTTTATCAATGTAACTATTTCATTTGATGAAATCATCTTTGATAAACTTTTAGTTCTTAAATCATTGGCATTTCCGTTCTTTTTTGATCCATTCAAATCTGTGAAAGTATTTAATATTTTTCCTCTAAGTGGCAAAACTGCTTGATTTTCACGGTTTCTGCCTTGTTTGGCTGAACCGCCAGCTGAGTCACCCTCTACAATAAATAGTTCGGTTCCATCTTGTTTTGAATTTTGACAATCAGCTAATTTTCCCGGCAATCCTGTTAATTCTAAGGCTCCTTTTCTTCTTACATTTTCTCTTGCCTTTCTAGCTACATCTCTTGCTACAGCAGCCTGGATAATTTTAGTTAAGATAATTTTTGAAATTGATGGATTTTGATCAAACCAAATAGACAACTTCTCGTTAATGATAGTTTCAACAATATTTCTAACTTCTGATGATACTAATTTATCTTTTGTTTGAGATGAAAATTTTGGATCAGGAATTTTGATAGATAGAACTGAAGTTAATCCCTCTTTAACATCATCCCCTGATAAAGAAACTTTATTTTTTTTTAATAGGTTTTGTTCATTTGCATATTTATTTACTACTCTTGTTAATGCACTTCTAAATCCAAGAAGATGTGTTCCTCCATCTTTTTGATAAATGTTATTAGTATAAGGCAATACATCTTCGCTATACCCTGCGTTCCATTTAAGGGAGCATTGAACATCAATATTATTTTTTAGACCTTCAATGTAAATTGGTTTTTTAAAAAGATCATTTTCATTTTTGTTTTTTAAACTTTCTTTTTTTTCATCAATGAATTGTACAAATTCACTGATACCTCCTTCAAATTTAAACTCTAATATTTTTGGTTTTTTTTGTCTTAAATCACTTAAAACTATTTTTATACCCTTATTTAAAAAAGCTAACTCTCTCATCCTTTTTTCTAAAATAGAAAAACTAAATTTAATGGATGAAAATATATCTTTGGATGGAACAAAATTAATTTCTGTTCCACTAATTTTTGATTTTCCAACTTGTTTTAAAGAAGTTTTAGCATCTCCATTTTTAAATTCTATGTAATATTTTTTATTATCTCTATTAATGGTAAGTTTTAATTTCTCTGAAAGAGCATTAACAACTGAAACACCTACTCCGTGTAATCCTCCAGAAACTTTATAAGAATTATGATCAAATTTACCACCAGCATGAAGTTGGGTCATTATAACTTCAGCGGCTGATTTTTTTTCACCTTTGTGTATATCAACAGGAATTCCTCTACCGTCATCAATCACTGTTACAGAGTTATCATCGTTTATACTTATTTCAATTTTTTTACAAAAACCTGCTAGAGCTTCATCAATAGAATTATCTACAACTTCATAAACCATATGATGTAATCCAGTCCCATCATCGGTGTCACCGATATACATGCCTGGTCTTTTTCTTACAGCTTCTAAACCTTTTAGGACTTTTATGGAGTCAGCTTGATAGTTGTTTGAATTATTTTTTGTCATTAATTTTTAATACGGAAGAAATTTTTATAACATTTTTACAAAAAATTTAAAAATGGTAGAAGCGCAAATGCTTAAATAAGTGTTGATTACCAACATTTATTTGATGTTTTTTAGATTTTTTTTCTATTTCAGTAAAACGCGTTAAAAAGATCATTTTTCTAACAAAAATTTGGCGGAGAGAATGGGATTCGAACCCATGATAGAGTTTCCCCTATACACGCTTTCCAAGCGTGCGCCTTCAACCACTCGGCCACCTCTCCTACTTTATAAAATAGTAAAATTTTTAGTTCTACTTTTTAATTCTTTGTATGTTTGACAATTTTCCTCGTGTTTCAATTTTCTAGCCTGTTTTCTATCTTGACTATATGTTTCAATAATTGCACCAAGTTGAGTATGTTTTTTATATATTGACTTAATTTTAAAAAAAATTGGCTGCCTTATCATTGAAAAAATTGACTCTATGTCAATTTTCAAAACTTTATTTAAATAAATTGAAATCCACAAATCATCATTGAGAATAAGTCTTTCATCATTTTTTACATAGTTCTCATAAAAATTATATATATTTTTTAAATATTTTGATCTTATAAGAAACCCATCTGCACCCTGTCCAACTTTACAATCTAAAACATTATAAACATGAAAACTATAAGATTTGTCTGAATTATTTAAAAACCGATTTTTAAAATATTCTAGCATATATTTTTTATATATATGATCATCATCAACTAAGATAACGTAATCATAATTTTGAATTTTTTCCAGCGATCCAAGTAATTTTGTTCCAGATCCATAGTCGTCACAATCTACAACTTCTAAATTTTTGAACTCTTTTTCTAAAGATTTTATATCAATTTTTATATTTGTATTAAACCGTCTAAAATTTTTTGGTAAATTTAAAAAAATTTTGTTTGCTTTTACTGATTGCTGATTTAATGATCTCAATGTTTTATTAATGGACTTTGCTCTCGGAGGTATTGTGGTTAAAGAAATGCAAAAGTTTGTCATACAATATAAATTTTAAATCAAAAAAAAACTAAATTTTTTTTTAGAAGTTCTATTTGTGTTTTTTTTACTTTACCTATGCTGTATCTAATAGGATTTTTGAAATTTTTTATTGGGTCTAAAACTTTAAAATGATGTTTTAGATCACCTCTTACAAAAAAAGCATTTACTGAGGAAGATTCTAATGCAATCAGATGGTAATCTTTTAAAAATGCTAATGAACAAATCGCATTCAAAGACGCACCTGAATATGTAGATCCAATCTCCCATTTAAAGGTTTCAGAATATGGAATAGAGCATTTTAATTCACTTCCAAACCAAAAATTATATTCAATACATATAATTTTTGGTCGAAATTTTAATTTTTCAAAAATATAATAATCCACACCATCGACATCTAATGATAAAATATCAATTTCCTCAACACTATCGAAATATTCTAGTATGATGTTGTTTATATTGTCTTTATTTACAAAACTATTTTTAAAAAAAATTTTTTTATTTTTGTAAAATAAATTTGTTATGTTTTTAAAAATAAAGATTTTCTCATATGAGGCATCAACAAATAATCCCTTATTAGTTTTATTCAAGTAATTGATGGAATTATTTTCATAATAGTCAAAACCAATTTCAACAAAATTTATTTTTTTTAAGTCAAGTTTTTGAATTATATAATCGAATATACCATCTTCGTTATTTTGAGATGTTTTTTTATATTCGAATTTATTTATTTCATCCAAATTATTGGAGTAAAATTTTCTTTTTTTTTTTTTATTAATTTTATATATAAATTTACATCTAGTTGAAAATATCAAAATAAAATTATGTAATTTTGGTGCAATCTCTTTAAGATACTGGAATAAAGAATTTCTCACTGATTTAATTTTTCTACTTAATCCAAATCCCATTTTATTTCTCTTTAGAAATTTTTAATACTCCAATAAATGCTTCTTGGGGAATCTCAACTTTACCAAATTGCTTAGCTCTAGCTTTACCCTTTTTTTGTTTTTCAAGGAGTTTTCTTTTTCTATCTACTGCTCCACCTCCATGAATTTTTATTAATACATCTTTTTTAAATCCTTTAATAGTTTCTCTAGCAATAATTTTGCCACCAATAGCTGCTTGGATTGGTATCATAAAATTGTGTCTAGGAATTAAGTCTTTTAATTTTTCACATACCTCTCTACCAGTGGTTTGGGCAAAATCTTTATGTATCATCATTGCTAGTGCATCAACAGGCTCTGAGTTTACAAGTATATTCATTTTTACTAGATCTCCTTCTTTGTGACCAATAATTTCATAATCAAAACTAGCATATCCGCTTGTCATAGATTTAAGACGATCATTAAAATCAAATACGACCTCATTCAAAGGTATCTCATAATTGATTACTGCACGGTTCCCTGAATAACTTAAGTTAGTTTGTATACCTCTTTTATTTTGACATAACTTAATAATTGATCCCAAATACTGATCTGGAGTGATAATTGTAGCTTTAATCCATGGTTCTTCAATAAATTTTATGTAAGTAGGATCTGGTAAATTTGAGGGATTTTGAAGTTCAAAAATTTCACCGTTATTTAAGTGAACTTTATAAACAACACCTGGTGTTGTAGTTAATAAATTAATATCAAATTCTCTTTCAAGCCTTTCAGTGATTATTTCAAGATGTAAGAGACCTAAAAATCCACATCTAAAACCAAGTCCTAAAGCAGATGATGACTCTGCTTCATAAGAAAAACTTGCGTCATTTAATTGTAATTTAGCAAGTCCATCTTTTAATTTTTGATATTCAGAACTATCGACAGGAAATAAACCACAAAAAACCACTGGTTTACTTGGTTTAAAGCCTGGTAATGCATCTTGGAGAGGATTTTCTGCATCACAAATAGTATCTCCAACTTTAGTCTCTGATAAAATTTTAATACCAGTTGTAATAAAACCTATCTCTCCAGCATTAAGTTCACTCACATCTTTTGCCTTAGGTGTAAAAACACCAACTTTTTCCACTATATATTCTTGATTTGTAGACATCATTTTTATTTTCATATTTTTTTTTAGTTTTCCGTCTATAATTCTAACCAATATAACTACTCCAAGATAAGTGTCATACCAGCTATCAACTAATAAACATTTTAATTTGCTATTTTTTTCGCCTTTAGGTCCAGGTAAAGAATTAATAATTTGTTCAAGAATTTCATCTATTCCTTTTCCAGTTTTTCCAGAGCAAGGAACAGAATTAGATGTATCTATCCCAATAACATCTTCAATTTGATTATTTGTTCTCTCAAGATCAGATGCTGGTAGATCAATTTTATTTAATACTGGAATAATCTCATGATTTATATCAAGTGCTTGATATACATTTGCAAGTGTTTGAGCCTCAACCCCTTGAGTACTATCTACAATTAATATTGAGCCCTCACATGCATAAAGACTTCTACTAACTTCATAACTAAAATCTACATGTCCTGGAGTGTCTATAATATTTAAAATGTAATTTTTGCCATTTTTAGCTTGATAATTTAATTTAACAGTTTGTGCTTTAATTGTTATCCCTCTCTCTCTTTCTATATCCATAGAGTCAAGCACTTGAGATTTCATTTCTCTATCGCTCAAGCCTCCACATCTATGAATTATTCTGTCAGCTATAGTGGATTTGCCATGATCTATATGAGCTATAATTGCAAAATTCCTAATGTTGTCTATTGTATCACCCATTTTAGGATCTAATTTTTGCGCCAGACTTTGACTCAACCGAAGAGATGATTAGTTTATTAATGTTGTCCAGGTCATTTTCATTTAATGTTTTTTCTTCTGACTGAATAGTTACATTTACAGCTATAGATTTTTTTCCCTCTGGTATATTTTCTCCCTCAAATACATCAAATACTCTTACTGACTTAATTAATTTGTTATCAACAGATTTAATTATATTAACTAATTCTTGAGATTTAAAATTTTTATTAATAATAAATGCAAAATCTCTCTCTGATTTTTGGAAATCAGAAAATTTATATTTAGATTTTGAATCTTTTATCTTTTGTTTTGACTCTCTTATATAATCAAGACAAATTTCAAATATTACCAAACCTTCGGTTTTTATATCTAATTTTTTTATTATGTTTGGATGTATCTCGCCAAAATATGCTAAGGCATTTTTTTCTTTTTTATTTTGGTAAACCCCTCCAGATTTTCCTGGGTGATAGTAAGAAGGAGTTTTATCATCTATAAAGATATCATCTTTATCAATCCCTGCTTCACAAAGACTTTGAATTACGTCTTTTTTTACATCAAATGTGTCTACAATTCTCTCTTTATCATTCCAAGATAATCTTGAAACCTTTCCTGCTCGTACAGCGCCAATAACAGTTCGTTGATCTCCAGGATTTTTTCCTTTAAACGCTGGGCCAATTTCAAATAAAGAAATATCTTTAAATCCTCTATCTAAATTTTTCTTTAAATAAAATATCAAATTTGGGAAAATAGAATTTCTTAAAACATTTAGATCTGAGCTAATCGGATTTACAATTGGTATTTCTTCATCATTTTCTTTAAACATTTGATTAATTTTAGAGTCAGTAAATGACCATGTCACAGTTTCTAAATAACCTTTTGATGCTACAGATCTTTGTAAAAAATGAAATAATTTCTGATAATAATTAAGTGTTGACTTTAATCTTGTTTTAATAGGTTCTGAAGTATTAATATGTTCGTAGCCTTTTATTCTTACTATTTCTTCAACAATATCAATTGATTGAGTTATGTCTGGTCTCCAAGAAGGTACTACTAGCTTTAAAATTTTTTTATTCTTAGATACATTAAAACCTAGATTTTCAAGTATTTTAATTAATTCTTTATTTTCAACATTAAATCCTGTCGTTTTTTCGAAAAGAAATGGATCAAAATTAATTATTGTCTTTTTAAAATTTTCAATTTTTTTTACATCTAAATTGCTTATTTCACCTCCACAAATTTGTTTTATTAGCTCAGAAGCTTTTATTAATCCTTCTTCAATTGAAAGGGGATCTATGCCTCTTTCGAACCTGAATTTTGCATCTGTATCTATATTTAATTGTTTAGAAGTTTTTCTTATTGAACGCGGTGAAAAATAAGCAGATTCTAATAATATGTTTTTAGTTGAATATTCTGTTCCAGATCTTGTCCCACCAATTATACCACCAAGACCAAGGACTCCGGATCTATCAGAAATAACACACATATCATTTTCTAAAATATATTTTTTATTATCCAAGGCTTCAAAGCTTTCTCCTTTAGAAGAACTTCTAACAATAATTTCATTATCTATTTTATCTGCATCATAAGCGTGTAATGGTCTATTTAAATCAAACATCACATAATTAGTAATATCAACTATAGCGGATATTGGTTTTTGGCCTAAAGACTTAATTTTATCTTTCAACCATTTTGGACTCTCTTTATTTGTTACACCTTTTATTAAACAACTTCCAAATATTGTACATCCTTGAAGTTTTTCTTTATTTATTGTTACATTTATATTTTGATTACCTCTATATTTTAAATTTGATTTTTTATTAATTTTTAATTTACCAGCCCCGGCAGCAGATAAATCTCTAGCAATTCCTCTTACCCCTAAACAATCTGGTCTATTGGGCGTAATTGATAAATCTATTACTTTTTCAGAAGTGTTTTTAAAATATTTTTCTCCAATTTTATTTGCATATTTATTGTTTTTTAATTCTATTATTCCATCGCTTTCATTAGATAATAATAATTCTGATTCAGAACAGAGCATTCCATATGATGTTACACCTCTTATTTTACTTACAGATAATTTCATTTGATTTTTGGGAATAATCGATCCTGGAGGAGCATAAACTGTCATAAGACCATTTTTTGCATTTGGGGCTCCACATACTACTTCAATTGTTTTGTCGCTACCTATATCAACATCACATAACTTCAATCTGTCTGCATTTGGATGAGTTTTGGCATTTATGATTTTTGCAACAATAAAATTATCTAATTCAGATGTAGAGCTTTCAAAACTTTCTACTTCTAGACCAATATTGGTTAATTTATCTATTATTTGATTATTATTAAATTTTGTATCAAGATGGTTTTTTAACCAGTCAACAGTGAACTTCATCTACTCAGTCCTCTATAATTTGATGGGACATCTAATGGATCAAAACCAAAGTGACTTAACCATCTATAATCTGTCTCAAAAAAGGCTCTTAAATCATTAATTCCATATTTTAACATTCCCAGCCTATCTATGCCAATTCCAAAGGCATATCCTTGATATTTATTTGGATTAACTTTTACATTTTTTAAAACATTTGGATGAACCATTCCACAACCTAAAATTTCTAGCCATTTATCACCTTCACCAATTACTATCTTTCCATTTTTGATTTCATATCCTATATCTACTTCTGCTGAAGGTTCAGTAAATGGAAAATGGCTTGGTCTAAATCTCATTTTAATTTTATCAACTTCAAAAAACTCCTTAATAAAATAATTTAAACATCCTTTTAAATGTCCCATATTTATATTCTTATCTATATGAAGCCCTTCAACTTGATGAAACATCGGAGCATGGGTTTGATCACTATCTGATCTGTAAGTTCTTCCTGGAGCAATAATTTTAAAAGGAGGCTTGCCTTTTAACATAGTTCTAACCTGAACTGGAGATGTGTGAGTTCTCAAAAGTAATTCCTTGTTATTATCAAGGTAAAAAGTATCATGCATATCTCTAGCTGGATGGTTATCCGGTGTATTTAATGCTGTAAAATTATTATATTCATTTTCTACATCTGGGCCTTCCTCAACACTAAATCCTATTTCAGAAAATATAGATGAAATTTCATCTATTACCTGGGAGACTGGATGAATTTTACCAATTTCAATATTTCTTTCTGGAAGAGTTACATCAATTTTTTCTTTCTCAAGCTTTAAATTAATTTCTTTAGTTTCTATTTCTTGAATTTTGATTGATATTTTATTTTGAAGTTCGTCTT
Organism: uncultured Pelagibacteraceae bacterium; assembly: GCA_902537055.1. GTDB lineage: Bacteria > Pseudomonadota > Alphaproteobacteria > Pelagibacterales > Pelagibacteraceae > Pelagibacter. The sequence continues at coordinate 46,564 of CACAZW010000002.1, read as the reverse complement.
TAATATTATTTAAATCTGAGGCTAATTTTTTCCTTTCTTCAACAGAAATCGAACCTAATTTTTTAAATTCATTTGATATAATTCCATTTTTTCCAAATAGTTGTGATTTAATGTTATTTACTTTATCAACATTATTTTCAGTATTAATTTTATCGATATAATCATCTTTTACTTTTTTAATATCAGACATTTTGATAGAATATTTGTTAAAAGAAGAAAAACAATAGTCTTGATTAATTTAATGCTGCTTGAGCCTTTTTAACTATAGTTTTGAATGCTTCAGGGTTATGGTAAGCAATCTCTGCAAGAATTTTTCTATCTAATTTAATTCCTGATTTGCTTAAACCATTAATAAACTTTGAATATGTTATACCTTCGGATCTGACACCAGCATTAATTCTTTGAATCCACAATGATTTGAAATCTCTTTTTTTATTTCTTCTGTCTCTATAAGCGTACTGCATAGCTTTCTCCATTGCTTGTCTTGCAACTCTTATAGTATTTTTTCTTCTTCCCCACTGACCTTTAACAGCTTTTAATACTTTTTTGTGTTTAGCTCTGCTTGTAACTCCTCTCTTAACTCTTGCCATTTTATCCTCTTAAGCTGTAAGGCATATAAGATTTTACTATCTTACCATCTTGTTTAGATAAAACAGTTGTGCCTCTTTGTTTTCTAATTTGTGAATTTGTTCTTTTAATCATACCGTGTCTTTTTCCAGCCTGTGGGGTAATAACCTTACCCTTGGCTGAGATTTTAAATCTTTTTTTAGCTGAACTTTTTGTTTTTAACTTAGGCATAATTTTCCGGGGTTATACAAACATTAAATTAAATTTACAACTAGAAATATGGCTTATAAAGGCTGGATTACCATAATCATTTGCTTACCATCAAATTTTGGCTGAAGCTCTACTCTTCCAATAGTCTCCATGTCTGCCTTAATTTTATCCATTAATTCATTGCCGAGGTTCGAATGTTGTAACTCTCTCCCTTTAAACCTTATTGTAAATTTGACTTTATCGCCTTTTGCCAAAAATTTTTGAGCATTTTTAATTTTGAAAGTGTAGTCATGAACTTCTGTAACTGGCCTTAATTTTATTTCTTTTAATTCAATTTTCTTTTGTTTTTTTTTTGCCTTGTTGGCTTTTTTTTGTGCGTCATATTTATATTTACCCATGTCCATAATTTTACAGACAGGCGGTTTTGCATTTGGAGCAATTTCAATTAAATCTAAACCTTCATTTTTTGCTTTATTGATAGCTTCATTTAAATTTAGAATTCCTAAATTTTCTCCATCACTTGCAATAACTTGAACTTCGTTTGATGTAATCCTGTTATTAGACCTCGGGCCTCTTGCTTTAGTTCTTTTTTGAAAATAATTTTGTTTAAAATCTGCCACTTAGATTGAAGGGGCTTTATTTAGATCCGAGTATTTTTTTATAAATTCTTTCAAAGCCATATTTTCTTGTTTATTAGAATCCAATCTTCTAATAGTTACACTGTTGGAGTCAACTTCTTTTTTTCCACAAATCAATAACATTGGTACTTTTGTTAAAGAATGATCTCTTATTTTATAATTTAAATTATGATTTTTAAGATCCACATCAACAATCAAACCACTCCGTTTTAATTCCTTTGCTACACTTTTAGCATATTCATCAAAATCACTAGAGATTGGAATAACTACTGCCTGTAAAGGTGATATCCAAAATGGCAATTTGCCCGCATAATTCTCTATAAGGATACCTATGAACCTCTCTAAAGATCCAAATAATGCTCTGTGTAACATTACAGGTACTTTTTTAGTTCCATCTTTATCAACAAAAGAAGCTCCTAATCTACCTGGTAGATTTAAATCTACTTGCAAGGTTCCACACTGCCAATCTCTGCCGATTGCATCTCTTAAAACAAATTCAATTTTTGGTCCATAAAATGCGCCCTCACCTTTATTAATTGAGTACTCTAACTTTGTTGCTTTGATTGCTTCTAACAATGCAGCCTCTGACTTATCCCAAACTTTATCGTCTCCAACTCTTAAATCTGGTCTATCTGAGTATTTTAAAATAACATCTTCAAAACCAAGATCTTTATAAATTTCTAAAATTAAATTTGTAACACTCAAACATTCTTCGGTAATTTGTTCTTCTGTACAAAAAATATGTGCATCATCTTGAGTAAAGGCTCTTACACGTAATAATCCATGCAATGCACCTGAAGGTTCATATCTGTGAACTTTTCCGAATTCTGACATCTTTAAAGGTAAGTCTCTATAACTTTTAAGTCCTTGATTAAATACTTGGACACACCCAGGACAATTCATGGGTTTAATTGCAAATACTTTTTCATCTGGTGTAGTTGAAGTATACATATTAGCTCCAAATTTTTCCCAGTGGCCAGATTTTTCCCACAAAGATCTATCAAGTATTTCTGGCGTATTTATCTCTTTGTAACCATCGTGATCTTGTTTCATTCTCATATAAGAAACTAATTTTTGGAACAAATTCCACCCTTTCTGGTGCCAAAAGACCGATCCAGGGCTTTCTTCTCTAAAATGAAATAAATCCATCTCTTTTCCAATTTTTCTATGATCTCTTTTTTCTGCTTCCTCAATTCTCTGAAGATAAAGGTCTAATTCTTTTTGAGTTGCCCAGCCAGTACCATATATTCTTTGAAGCATTTCATTATTAGAGTCACCACGCCAATAAGCTCCAGATACTTTTGTCAGTTTAAAAGCCTTACCTATTTTACCAGAAGATACTAAGTGAGGACCTCTACATAAATCATGCCATGTTTCGCCATGATGATAAACCGTAAGTTCTTCATTTTTAGGAATGCTCTCAATTATCTCAGCTTTGTATTTTTCTCCAATTTTTTTAAAATGACTTATTGCTTTATCTCTCTCCCAAACTTCTTTTCTTGTTTTTACATCTTTATCTATTATCTCTGACATTTTTTTTTCAATCTTTTTTAGATCATCACTAGTAAAAGGCTCTTTTCTTGCAAAATCATAGTAAAACCCATTTTCTATAACTGGCCCAATTGTTACCTGTGTGCCTGGGTATAGTTCTTGAACGGCCATAGCCATTATATGTGCTGTGTCATGTCTAATGACTTCTAAACCCTCAGGATCTTTAGCTGTAAATATTTCAATTGAGCAATCTTGATCAATAACAGTATATAAATCTTTAAGTTCACCGTTTATGCTCATTACCAGAGCTTGCTTACCTAAAGACTTGCTAATTTTTTCAGCAACCTCTGTGCCTGTTATACTTTTTTCAAAGTTTAATTTTTTTCCATCAGGTAATGTAATATTTGGCATTAGTTTATTAATTTTTTATACTCTGAATAAGTAGAAAAACACATTTTTTCAACATTAAATTTTGAAACGACATTTTTTCTACCTTCTATGCCCATTTGATTGATAGTCTGTTCATCTAAATTCATAATTTCTATTAATTTTTTTGAAAGATCCTCAGAGTTATTTGCTTCAAATAAAAATCCTGTTTTATTTTCATTTATAGTCTCTTTTGATCCCCCAATATTACTTGCAACAATTGGTTTTTTCATTGCCTGAGCCTCAACAGATATTCTTCCAAAGGCTTCTGGTTCTATAGATGAGGAAACTATAATGTCTGAAACTTTGTAAGCTAGAGGCATATTTTTACAATGATCTATAAATTTTACTTGGTTAGTTAATCTGTACTGTTCAACTAACCTAATAAGTTTCTTTTTGTAAAGTTCTCTTCCTTGATCGCTCCCAAGAATAATTACATTAAATACCTCATGTCCTAAATTAATATTTACTTTATTAATAGCATCTAAAAACATTTCTTGGCCTTTCCATTCTGTTAATCTTCCAGGTAATAGAACAGTTTTTCTCTCAATTTTAAGTCCCCATGATTTAAATAATTCATCTTCCTCTGTTTCTATAGTAGTTGATGGATCAAAATAATCAGTATTAATGCCTCTAAATATCACCAAGAATTTTTTTTTATCTTCAAGGTATTCAAAATAGTTTTCTTTAATGTGCGAAAATATAAAATTAGACCCAGCAATAATTAAATCTGATCTCAACATTACAGAATTATATAATTTTTTTAATTTACTTTTAAAATTATATGTTCCATGAAATGTAGTTACAAATTTACGTCGTGTTATTTTGGTAGCTAGCAAACAAGACCATGCAGGCGCTCTACTTCTCGCGTGAACAATGTCAATTCCATAAAATAAAATTATTAAAGAGATAATTATTGAATTAAAAAAAACTAAAATGGGGTTTTTGGAATTAACAGGTAATCTTATATATTTAACTTTTTTTTTATCTATAAACTTTGTTAATTCACCACCGTTGCATATTAAAAAAGATTTACAATCATTTTCATGTAGATAGTGTGCGATATCATAACAACCTGTTTCTGCGCCACCGTATCCAAGTTTTGGTATAACTTGCAGAACTTTCAATTTTGGATGCATATGGTAGAGTTATAATATTTCAAATCAATTTTAATACTTTATATGAAAAAATTTAAATTTCTAAAAATTTCTAAAACAAAAAAACTAAGATATATAAGCAATTATTATAAGAAAAATCTTTATATTATATTTTTACCAGGTTTTGCTTCTGATATAGAAGGAGATAAACCTAAAAGATTTTTAAAGTATGCTAAAAAAAATAAATTAGGTTTTTTGGCACTAGAATATTCTGGATATGGAAAATCTTCAGGTGAGTTTACAAAAGGGAATATTTCAACTTGGGCAAATGAAGCGAAACTGACTATTAAAAAAATAGTTAAAAAAAATGATATGATTTTAATAGGTTCTAGTATGGGTGCTTGGATTTCTTTATTATTATTTAAATCAATTAAAAAACAGATTAAAGGCTTTGTGGGAATTGGCTCTGCTCCAGAATTTTTAACAAGAATATTGTGGAAAAAATTTTCAAAAAAGACAAAGAGTGAAATTATCAAAAAAGGTATTACCAAAATTAAAAATGGTGGATATGAGTATCTCATAACTAATCAATTAATTAAAGATGGAAAAAAAAAACAAAATAAAGTTTTGAATGTTAAAATTCCGATGAAAATACCTGTTACTATGGTCCATGGTCAAAGAGATGAAGTGGTACCAATTAAATACTCAAGAGAAGTTTTAAAAACCTTTAGCAAAGCAAAAAAAAGATTAATTATAATTAAGAAGGGTGACCATAGTCTCTCGTCAAAAAAAAATCTAAATATTATTTCTAAAGAGTTAGATAATATTATTAAAAATACTAACTAGCTTGACCGATTAATTTTTTGTTTGATATAGGATTCTCTAACTTATCTAACATTTCTTTTGGACAAACTTGGACGAAATTATTTATTTCATTTTCAAAATTCTCAACAATTTTTTTCGAGATGGTTGAATTTGTTTCTATCGCATGCTCTTGAATTAATTTTCTTAGATGCTCAATCCAAAATTTAGTTTCTGGAGTTTGCCAAACTACACTTTCAGGATTTACTTTTTTATCAAATTGATTTTCAGGGTCATAAATAAATGCCATACCTCCTGTCATGCCAGCTCCAAAATTATCGCCAATATCTCCTAGTATAATAATGTTTCCGCCTGTCATGTATTCACATCCATTTGAATCGCAACCTTCTACTACTGCAGTTGCACCTGAATTTCTAACAGCAAATCTCTCTCCTGCTTGTCCTGCAGCTAATAATTTTCCTGAAGTAGCTCCATACAAAACAGTATTTCCAATAATAGTATTTTCATTTGAAACAAGGTTGCTTTCATCTTGTAATTTAATCACAATAGTTCCACCTGATAATCCTTTGGCAACATAATCATTTGCATCCCCTTTTAAAATTAGTTTTAATCCTTTAATAGCAAAAGCACCAAAGGATTGGCCTGCTGAACCTTTAAAATTTAATTCGATCGAATTTTCATCAAGATTGTTATTTCCAAATTTTTTGTACAAATGATAAGAAATTCTTGTACCAACTGCTCTATCAGTGTTTTGAATTTCAAATTCTTGATTTATTTTTTCTTTTTTATCTATTTTGACTTCTATTTCTGGCCATAATTTTTGATCTAAAGTATCTGGAACAGAATTAATTTCAGGTTTTTCACAATATCTTTTATTTTTTCCAGGATCTGCCTGAACAAAAAGAGGATTTAAGTCTAGATCATCCAAGTTTGGTGATCCTTTGCTTACTTGCCTTAGTAAGTCAGTTCTTCCAATTACTTCATTTAAAGATTTGAAACCAAGGTCAGCAAGTATTTCTCTTACTTCCTCTGCTATAAACGTAAAAAGGTTTACTACTTTCTCAGGAGTTCCTGTAAATTTCTCTCTTAATTTATCATCTTGTGTGCAAACACCCACTGGACATGTATTTGAATGACATTGTCTGACCATTATACATCCCATTGCGACTAAAGCAGTTGTTGCTACGCCAAATTCTTCTGCTCCCATCATGGCTGCAATTACAACATCTCTTCCTGTTTTTATTCCACCGTCAGTTCTAAGTGTCACTTGATGTCTCAAGTTATTTAAAGTCAATACCTGATTTGCTTCTGTTAATCCCATCTCCCAAGGAACTCCAACATATTTAACGCTTGTCTGTGGAGTGGCTCCTGTACCTCCTGAGTGCCCTGAAATTAAAATTATGTCTGCTTTAGCTTTTGCAACTCCAGCAGCTATCGTTCCAATTCCTGATGAAGCAACTAATTTAACTCCAACCCTAGCCTTAGGATTTATTTGTTTTAAGTCATAAATTAATTGAGCTAGATCTTCTATTGAGTAAATATCATGATGTGGTGGAGGTGATATTAAAGTAACTCCTGGCGTTGAGTGTCTCAATCTCGCAATTTCATCCGTAACTTTAAAACCTGGTAATTGTCCACCTTCACCTGGTTTAGCACCCTGTGCAATTTTGATTTCAATCTCATTACAATTATTTAAGTAATTAATGGTTACTCCAAATCTAGCTGATGCAATTTGTTTAACCCTTGAATTTGCACTATCTCCATTCTCCATAATCTTAAATCTTTTTTCATCTTCTCCACCTTCACCACTACAAGATGCGCCTTTAATTCTGTTCATACCAACAGCAAGAGTTTCATGTGCTTCTTTAGATAAAGCTCCATGAGACATACTTCCGCTTCCAAATCTTTTTAATATATTAGATGCAGGCTCAACATTAGATATATCTATAGGATTTTTAGATTTAAAATCTACTAAATCTCTTAAACTTATTGGATTTAGATTGTAAATACCTTTTGTGTATTTTTTATATATTTCGTAAGATCCTTGTCCGACCGCAGTTTGCAGTAAATGAATTAGTTTGCCTTGATACTGATGTGTTTCACCATTTTTTCTATATCTGTAAATACCTCCAATAGGTAAAATGTTTGAATTATCGAAAAATGCTTCTTTGTGTATAGTTCTAATTTTCTTTTCTATTCCTTTTAAACCAATTCCAGAAATCTTTGATAACATCCCAGGAAAGTAATCTTTCACTATTGTTCTGCTTAGTCCCACAGTTTCAAAATTACATCCACCTCTGTAAGAACTTAAAACAGAAATTCCCATTTTAGACATTATTTTAAGAAGACCGAGATTGACTGATTTGATATATCTTGAAACACATTCATCAAAAGTAAAATTTCCAAATAATTTCTTATAATGTCTTTGATATAAGCTATCAAAAGCTAAATAAGGATTCACTGTAGTAGCACCAACACCAATTAATGTTGCAAAAGAGTGAGTATCTAAAGCATCTCCAGTTTGAACATTAATTGAAACATAACCTCTTAAACCTGATTTAACTAAGTGTGTATTTATCGCCCCTATACATAAAAGCATCGGCATTGGCATTCTATTTTCTGAAATATTTTTATCAGATAATATTATTTGTTTAATTCCCTCTCTAACAGCTTGTTCAGATTTAACTTTGAGTAAACTTATTGATGTCTCTAAATCCTCATCTTTACTGAATGTACAATCTAAAACTTTATTATTATTTCCAAAGAATTTGAAAAATTTTTCAAATTGTGCATTTGATAATATCGGACTATTTAAGACATAAATATTGTCTTTAGTTAATTTACTAAAATCTAAAATATTACCAAGATTTCCAAATCTTGTCTTTAAACTCATAACTTTATTTTCTCTGAGAGAGTCAATTGGTGGATTTGTAACCTGACTAAAGTTTTGTCTAAAGTAATGATATAGTGGTCTATATTTGTCAGATAAAACTGCTAAAGGCGTGTCATCACCCATTGATCCTGTTGCTTCTTTAGCATCTTCTGCCATTGGATGAAGAATTAATTCTAAATCTTCTATGCTATATCCAAAACAATGTTGAAAATTTCTCAAACTTTGACCTTCTAACTCTACTTTTTCAGTTTCTGCCTCTAATTTTTTATCAAGATCAATAATTTGATTGTTGTAATGCTTATATTCTTTTGAAAGATAGTTTTTTATTTCATCGTTTGAATATACTTTGCCTTTTTCTATTCTAACTCCTAATATTTCTCCAGGTCCTAATCTTCCTTTAGATACAATTTTTTTCTCATTTAAATCTATCATTCCTGTTTCACTTCCTGCAAAAAGGAGTTTGTCTCTTGTTACTGTATATCTAAGTGGTCTTAATCCATTTCTGTCAGTTGCAACAATTACCCATTCATTATCTGTTGCAGCTATAGCAGCTGGCCCATCCCAAGGCTCCATGGTACTATTTAAAAAATTGAATAATTGTTGATGATCTTTTTTTAATACCTTATTTTTTTTTGACCAAGCATCTGGTATTAACATTAATTTTGCTAGAGGGGCAGGTTGTCCAGAAATATTTAATAACTCAAAAACATTATCTAATGATGCAGAGTCAGAATTTCCAGCTGGTATTACAGGCTTAAGATTCTCTATATCTTCGAAAACTGGACTAAACATCTCTTCTTCGTGGACCTTCATCCAATTAACATTTCCTTTAAGAGTATTTATTTCACCATTATGGGCTATAGATCTAAATGGTTGAGCTAAGTCCCAACTTGGCGCAGTATTAGTTGAAAATCTTTGGTGAAATATTGCATACCTAGATATAAATCTTTCATCTTTTAAGTCAGTATAAAAATCTGACAAAGCTTCTGCTAAAAACATTCCTTTGTAAATGATAGATTTAGAACTAAATGAACATATATAAAAATTATTTAATTGATTATTGAGAGCTTCTTTTTCAATTACTCTTCTAGTTTCATACAATTTTTGTTCCAGAGATTTATTGACAACTTTTTTGTCATTGTATGTGAACAATACTTGAGTAATTTCAGGTCTTGTTTGTTCGGCTTTTTCTCCTAAGACAGAGGGATCAACAGGAACTTGTCTCCAACCATAGATACTAAAATTTCTCTTTGTTAGTTCACTTTCAACAATAGTTCTACATTGCTCTTGAGCGCTATAATCATTTCTTGGTAAGAAAATCATACCCACACATAGTTCAGAATTATCATGTTTATGACCAGTGACTTCAATTTTTTCCTCAAAGAAATCTTTAGGAATTTCAATATGAATTCCAGCACCATCTCCTGTTTTTCCGTCTGCATCGATTGCGCCCCTATGCCAAACAGCTTTTAAGGCATCGATTCCATACTCTACGACTTTTCTTGATTTTATACCTTCGGTGGATGCTACCAAGCCTACACCACATGCATCATGTTCCATTTCTTCCGAGTAAACATTATTACTTTTTAAAATTTTTAAATTTTTATTTCTTAAATTCATTAAGCAACTCTAAGTTTTTGTTTACTTTGTAAATAATTATCAATTGATGTTGCCGCATCTCTTCCGTCTTTAATGCCCCAAACCACTAAAGATGCTCCTCGAACTATATCTCCAGCTGCAAAAACTCCCTCTATACTAGTTTCCATTGTATCAAAATCCGCTTTTATTGTTCCCCATCTAGATACTTGTAATTTTTCTTCATTAAATAATTTTGGAAGATCTTCTGGATCAAATCCAAGTGCTTTGATCACGAGATCAGCTTTAATTTCAAAATCTGAATTTTCTTCCACAACTGGTTTTCTTCTACCGCTATCATCTGGTTCACCCAATTTCATTTTATTAACAACTACACTTTCGATTTTATTTGTTCCCTTAAACTCTTTAGGGCTTGTTAACCAAATGAATTCAACACCTTCTTCTTCTGCATTGCCAACTTCTCTTGCTGATCCTGGCATATTTTCTCTATCTCTTCTATATAAACATTTTACAGATTTTGCATTCTGTCTCACTGAAGTCCTTAAGCAGTCCATTGCTGTATCGCCACCTCCAATTACCACAACATCTTTTCCTTCAGCATTTAAAGTTCCGTTATCAAACAACTCAACTTTATCACCTAGCCCTTTTTTATTTGATGCTGTCAAAAATTCCATTGCAGGGAAAATATTACTCAAATCGTTACCAGGCAGATTAACTTCTCTGGCTTTATAAACTCCTGTGGCTATTAAAATTGCATCGTGTTTTTCTCTTAAATCCGTCAAGTTGGAATCTTTTCCAACTTCAAAGTTTAAAACAAATTTAATTCCGCTTTCTTCCAAAAGTTTTATTCTTCTTTGAACAACATGCTTTTCCAATTTAAATCCTGGGATACCATATATTAGAAGCCCTCCAGCTCTGTCATAACGATCATATATAGTCACCTTGTATCCTTTTTTTCTGAGTTGTTCTCCACAAGCAAGTCCAGCAGGACCAGAACCTATAATTCCTACACTCTCATTTTTTTCACTATTTATTTCTATTGGTTTAACCCAACCATTTTCCCAAGCTTTCTCTGTTATATATTTTTCTATTGATCCAATAGTTACTGTTCCATGACCCGATTGCTCTATTACACAATTTCCTTCACACAGCCTATCTTGGGGGCAAATTCTTCCACAAACTTCTGGCATGTTGTTTGTACTTTGTGATAATTGATAAGCTTCCTCATATCTTCCCTCAGCAGTTAGTTTAAGCCAATCTGGTATATTGTTACTTAATGGACAATGAACTTGGCAAAACGGCACTCCACATTGGGAACATCTGCTTGACTGCTGAACGGCTCTATCTTTTAGAAATTCTTGATATATTTCATCAAAATCTTCTTTTCGGTCTGATATATCTCTTTTAGGTGGATTTTGTTGACCTATATCAACAAACTTAAGCATTTTTTCTGACATGGTGGACGCTGTATATACGATAAAAATTTAATAATAAACAATTACAAGGTCATAAATATTGACTAATATTTCACAAAACTTCATTAAATCAGCGGTTTTTTCTTATTATGCATAGATGATATGCAAATATGTAATTGCTTTAATTTGGTTACAATTTCATTATGAAGTATTGGATCTAATGATTTCAAAATACATAGAGACGCTAGTTTTATCAATTATCCAAGGTATATCTGAGTTTATTCCAGTTAGCTCGTCTGCACATCTTTTAATTATATCAAGATTGAGTGACTTCAATGTTAGCAACCTACAATTAGATATTAGTCTGCATTTAGGTTCTTTGTTAGCAATTATTTTATTTTTTAGAAAAGAGTTAATAAATATCATTAATAATAAAAATATATTTCTACTAATAATTCTTGGGTCTATACCATTAGTTATTGTTGGTTATATTTTTTACTCCACTAATTTAATTGATCAATTTAGAAACTTAAGAGTTGTCGCTTGGACAACTTTTATTTTTGGAATTTTATTATACTTTTCAGATAAGTTTGAATTGAAAAATAAAATTTCTTCAGAATTAAATATTAAAAGTATTATTATAATAGGGTTATTTCAGATTTTAGCTATTATTCCAGGAGTAAGTAGATCAGGTATAGTAATTACAGCTTCAAGATTTTTAAAATTTGACAGAGTTGAATCATCAAAGATAGCTTTTTATTTGTCTATTCCAGCTTTAGTAGGTGCAAGTGTTTTGGGATTTAAAGATGTTATTGATGATCAAATAAATTTTGATACTATTTTTATTTTTTCTACTTTAGCTTCATTTTTATTTTCTTATTTTACAATTAAATATTTTCTTATTTATGTTAAGATGTTTAGTTTAAATTTTTTTGTTATTTATAGAATAGTTTTAAGTATTATTCTTTTTTCAATTATTTACTTATAATTTTTTTGAAGTTGGAGCAACTTGAGAAAATATTACAGCAATAAGAATTAATATGCATCCTATAATATTATTTATGTTAAGAACTTGACTTAAAATAATCCATCCAGCAATTGTTGCAAAGACACCTTCAAGGGAGTAAATTATTGCCGCAGGAGCTTCTTCAATGTTTTTTTGTGCAAACATTTGTAAAGTAAATGCAATTCCTCCAGATAATACTCCTGCATATAATATTGAACTGTATTCAGTTAAAATTTTTGTAATAACTACTTCCTCTAAAATAAAAGCAAATAGAATAGATAAACCAAAAACAAGAGCTGCTTGTAATGCTGCATAAAAAATCGGTATATTAAATTTCTCCATAAATTTTCCAGCAAAAATTATATGTAATGCCCAGAATAGTGAGCACAGAATAACTAAAGCATCACCTATCATAATTTCTGAGTTTGAAAAATCACTTAATAGGTAAACACCTATTATACATAAACCTATTGAAGGCCAAAGACTCCAATGGACTTTAATAGAATAAATAAAAAATAATAAAATTGGAACTAATGGAACGTAAAAAACTGTAAAAAAAGCTGCATTAGCTATATTCGTGTATTGTAATGCGGCTTGCTGCAAGTAGGTGCCCAAAAATAATGATATACCCATTAAAAATAAATATTTTAAAAATAATTTTTTATTAGAATTGATTTCATAATTAATTTTTTTTCTTTCTAAAATTAAAGCAATGGGTAGGACTGTAAGAAAACCAACAAAAAATCTAGATGCATTGAATGTTAATGGACCAATATTGTCCATACCTGTGTCTTGAGCAATGAAAGCAGTACCCCAAATAAATGTTGTTATCAAAGCGCATATTAGCGATGTAGTTTTGGACATTAATTTAATTAAATTTAGATAATATTATTCATTCTACAACAGCTATCAAAATCTTCTTTATTGATATAGCAACCAGCCATTTTTCTTATACCTGAAAATGCACCTCTACCATGCATTACTCTCCAATTATTAAAAATTAGTAATTCACCAGGTTTTAAAATATGCCTCCACTGATATTGCTTTTGGTTTGCCATCGTATCAAATACTTTAATTGCTTTATAAAAATTAATTGTTTTCTGATTAGTTTCTCTAAAAGGTGCTCTATCATAATTGTTAAAACTAATTTGATCAAAGTTATTTTTTTCATTTAATTTTATTATTGGTCTTTTTGCTTCAAGGCGAACACTATCACCAATATAAGAACCTTTAACTTTTGTAGTTGTTAAAGTTTTAAAATGTTTTTTATATTTTTGTTTGATTTCATTTGCCAATTTAAATCCATCTACCATTATAGAATCTCCACCTTTAGCATCATACTTACAACAAAGCAGTAATTGTAAACCCGGAGCATCATTACTATATGTAGAGTCTGTATGTGGTCTCAGTTCTTGGTTTGAATATGCACTATCAGCTTTTTTATTATTTGATTCAAAAGTCCACAATCCTCCAAAAATTGAATTTCTGACATAACCTATTTTTTTAGCTATATATTCAACAGAGTTCAAATTCTTTGAGCAATTTCTTACGACTGCAAAACCATATATGTGGATTTTTTTTAATAAATTTTTAAATCCAACTTTAGTTTGTAATTGCTTATAGTTAATGAAAATTTGATTTTTTACGTCTTTATCTTTCCAAAATTGAGTATCACTTTTAGTTTCTTCTTTTTTTAAAGAATTTTTTTTTAAAAATTCATATGAATATTTGGTTGGTTTATTTTCATCAGACCATAATATTTCAATGAATTTCCCTTTTTTTAATAATTTTGCTTTTTTTGCTTTGATATTAATGTCTAAATTTGCGGTATAAGTTTTTCTTTGATTGGTTTTAAAATCCCAGTTTTCTTCATTTTTAATATGATCTCTTAACCAAATATTAGGAAATGTTTCAAACTTATTGTCATTAAAGTAAAATACAGTTTTATTATTTAAAAGTTTAAAATTTTTAATCATTGCTTAGCTAATTTGTAGGCAAAGTTTTTACCAAGGTTATTTTTTATTTCATTATTAAATCTTGAGCCCTCAGCACCGTCAATAATTCTATGATCGTAAGAGAGAGATAAAGGCAACATTGTTCTAGGTTTAAATTGTCCATCAATAAATACGGGTTTAATATAAGTCCTACCAATTCCTAAAATAGCTACCTCAGGATAATTTATTATAGGAGTAAAATAAGTTCCTCCAATGCCACCTAGGCTTGTTATAGTTATGGATCCCCCATAAAACTCTTTTTTATCTATCTTCAAATTTCGGCAATCATCACTAACTTTTTTTAGATCCTTGCTTATTTGGTCAATATTCTTTTGATTAGCATTTCTTATTTTTGGCACCATTAAACCATTGGGAGTATCAACTGCAATTCCTACATGGAAGTATTTTTTTAATGTTATTTTTCCATTTTCAATATTGTCAATAGAACTATTAAATCTTGGAAAAACTTTCAAAGCTTCCACAACTGCCTTTATAATAAATGCCAATGGAGTAATTTTCTTTTTTTCTCCAGTAAAAGTATCAGTCAAATTTCGTCTAAATTCTTCTAACTCCGTAATATCTGCTTCATCACAACTAGTAACATGCGGTATTGTTTGCCAAGAATTTGATAAATGTGGAGCAGCAATTCTTTTAATTCTTGGTATATCTTGAATTTCTACATCTCCAAAATCAGCGTGATCATATTCTGAGGGCTTTATAGATGGAGCCTTCTTTTCTTCTTGAGGTTTATTAAAATTAGAAGATACGAATTTTTTTATATCCTCTTCTATAATTCTTCCTAATCTTTGTGATCCAATAACATTATTAATATCAACACCAAGTTCTCTTGCAAATTTTCTAGTTTTTGGGCTAGCAAGCGCTTTACTTGATTTGAAAACACTAACTCTATTATTTTGTAATATTTCTTTTGGTTTTGAAATTACTGTTTCAAGAGGTTTTTGTATAATAGTTTCTTTTTTAACCTCTTTCATCTCTTCTTCGATTTGAACATCTGGTTTTTGTTCTTCAGAACCAATTATTAATATTGAAGATCCCTCTGAAACCTTATCACCAACTTTTAAATTAACTTTTTTAACACTACCTGAGTATGGGCTTGGGATCTCAACACTTGATTTATCGCTTTCTATTGTAATTATCGGATCATCTTTATTAATATTTGATCCTGCCTCTATTAATACCTCAATTACTTCAACATCTTTAAAATCACCAATGTTAGGAACTAATACTTCTTTCTCGCTCATTATAATTTTGTAGGCATAGGCTTATCTTTATCAATTTTATATTTTTTAATTGCATCTACCGCATGTTTAGAAGCAATTAATTGTTCATTAGATAAAATACTTAAGCCATATGCAACTATATGTTCTTTATCAACTTCAAAAAATTTTCTTAGATTTTTTCTTGTGTCACTTCTACCAAATCCATCTGTGCCCAATGAATAGAAACTTTTATTTATGTAAGGTCTAATTTGGTCAGAATTCATTCTCATGTAATCTGAAGCTGCTAAAATAGGACCTTCAGTTTTTCCAAGGCATTTTTCAACGTAAGAGATTTTTTTCTCTCCTCCCGGATTAAGCAAGTTGTACCTTTCTGCTTCTAGTCCATCTCTTCTTAACTCATTAAAACTGGTAACACTCCACACTTCACTATCTACTTGATATTCATTTTGTAAAATTTCTGCTGCATCCATCATCTCTCTTAAAATTGTTCCTGAACCCAATAATTGAATCTTATTTTTTTTATTCTTACTGAAATCTTTTATTTTATACATTCCTTTTAATATGCCTTCTTCACAATCTTTGGGCATCTCTGGATGAGAATAATTTTCATTCATTGTTGTAATGTAATAAAAAATATTTTCATGTTTTTCATGCATTCTTCTTAAACCTTCTTTAAAAATTGTAGCTAATTCATAATGAAAGGTAGGATCATAAGAAACACAATTTGGAATTGTTGATGCTAGTAAATGACTGTGACCATCTTGGTGTTGAAGACCTTCTCCAGCCAAAGTTGTTCTTCCAGCTGTAGCTCCAATTAGAAATCCTCTTGTTTGACTATCTCCAGCCGCCCAAGCAAAATCCCCAGTTCTTTGAAAACCAAACATAGAGTAAAAAAGATAAATTGGTATCATTTCTATATCGTGATTTGAATACGATGTTCCTGCAGCTATCCATGATGCCATGGATCCAGCTTCATTTATTCCTTCCTCTAAAACCTGACCACTTTTCTCTTCCTTGTAAGAGCTTAATTGAGCTGAGTCCTCTGGCTCATATTTTTGACCTTCATGCGCATATATACCTATTTTTTGAAAAAAACCTTCCATACCAAATGTTCTTGCTTCATCCGGTATTATGGGAACAAGTCTTGGAGCAACGTTTTTATCTCTTAGCAAATTCGTCAACATCCTAACAAGTGCCATAGTAGTTGACATTTCTTTTTCACCAGTTGATTTTTTCATAAAGTCAAAAATATCATTACTTGGTGTTTTGATTGGTTTCGAAAAAGATGATCTCTCAGGAATAAATCCTCCTAAAGCCAATCTTCTTTTTTTTAAGTATTTTATTTCCTCTGAATTTTCATCAGGTCTAAAATATTCTATATTTTTGACTTGATCATCTGTTAATGGAACATCAAATCTATCTCTATAGTATAATAAATCATCTACACCTAATTTTTTTTGCTGGTGGGTTGTATTTATACTTTCACCAGATTTTCCCATACCGTATCCTTTAATTGTTTTAGCTAATATGACTGTTGGTCTGTCTTTAGTATTAACAGCTTTATGATAAGCAGCATAAACTTTATGTGGGTCATGACCACCTCTATTTAATTTCCAAATATCGCTATCTGTATAACTTGCAACTAGATTTTTAAGTTCAGGATATTTCCCAAAGAAATTATCTCTAACGTATAAACCACCTTTTGCTTTAAAGGCTTGGTATTCTCCATCAACTGCTTCGTTCATTCTCTTTACAAGTAAACCTGATTTATCATTTGCAAGTAAAGGATCCCAATAAGATCCCCAAATAACTTTTATTACATTCCAACCAGCTCCTCTAAAAATTCCTTCTAATTCTTGAATAATTTTACCATTGCCTCTTACTGGACCATCTAATCTTTGAAGGTTGCAGTTCACAACATAAATCAAGTTATCTAACTTTTCTCTTGATGCTAAACCAATAGATCCTAGAGCTTCTGGCTCATCTATTTCACCATCTCCTAAGAAAGACCAAACTTTCCTATTCTCATCTTTTATTAATTTTCTATTAATAAGATATTTCATGAATCTTGCCTGATAAGTTGCCATCATTGGTCCAAGACCCATGGAAACAGTTGGAAACTGCCAAAACTTAGGCATCAGCCATGGATGAGGATAAGATGACAAACCTCCTGGGTAAACTTCCTGTCTGAATCTATCTAATTGCTTCTCGTCAAGTCTTCCTTCTAAAAAAGCTCTAGCGTAAATTCCTGGTGCTGAATGTCCTTGGAAATAAATTAAATCTCCACCAAATTGATTGCTTTTAGCCCTCCAAAAATGGTTCATTCCTATATCATAAAGAGTTGCTGCTGATGCAAATGTTCCAATGTGACCTCCTAATGAAGGATCTCTCATGTTTGCTCTGACAACCATCACTGCTGAATTCCATCGAATTAGTGCTCTGATTTTTCTTTCGATATTTTGATCGCCTGGAGATTTTATCTCTTCTTCTGCTGGTATAGTATTTATGTATGGTGTATTTTGTGTATAGGGTATATTTGATCCCTCTTTATATGCCTGATCAATTAATTGTTTAATTAAAAAATGAGCTCTCTCAGGTCCTTCGGAATGTACTACAGCAGATAAAGATTCTAACCATTCTTTTGTCTCTTGAGGATCAATATCATTATTATTTTCAACTATTTCTAATCTCTCATTGTGTTCTTCTAATTGTGTATTTTCTACTTTGATCCCTTTATGTGCACTCGTATCTAATTCAGAATTATTATATCCATTAGAATTTTCTGCTTCCCCAATTATTTTTTCCGTTGCGGGTGGTATCTTTTCAATAGTTTCTTGTTTTTGCTGAGTTCCATTCTCAGAGGAAAATGTCAGTATCAAATCTCCTTTAGAAACTTTATCACCAATCTTTATGTTAATACTATCAACAACACCCTCAAAAGCAGATGGTACTTCAACACTTGATTTATCACTTTCTAAAGTTATTACAGGGTCATTTTTAGAGATTTTATCTCCTTCTTTTACAAGAATTTCTATGATTTCTACCTCTTCAAAATCTCCAATATCTGGAACTAGTAATTTTTCACTCATTTCGCTACTTGTATATATATATATTATTTACTTTTAATAGATGTATATTTTTGACCATTATTAAAATTTAGTAAAATTAATAATAAATGTTAAAAGAATAGATTAAATTTAGCGCCTGTAGCTCAATTGGATAGAGCGCTTGGCTACGGACCAGGAGGCTCTGGGTTCGACTCCTAGCAGGCGCACCAAAAAGAAGGAAAAATGAAAATATCTTTGCAAAAATCTGTAATTTATTTTTTTGTAATAGTGTTAATAATATTATTTTTAATAACTTTAATAATTTAATGAAAAAATTTAAACAAATTAGCGTTAAAAAAGGTTTCATGAGACACAATGGTGGTTTGCTACTAAGAGATATCTCAAAAACTAAATATGAATTTAAAACTAAAATAAAAAAAAACCATCTTAACAGAGCTGGCATAACACATGGAGGGTATATAGCATCAATTATAGATACCGGATGTGGATCTGGCGCCCATAGAATTTCGGGTAATCAGCCTTGTGTAACTATAACGCTTAATATTAACTTTATCGGACCTTCAACTATTGGTGATGAAATTTTTGGATATGTAAAAATTAAAAAAAAAACAAAAAGCATGGTTTTTTTAGAGTGTTATTTAGAATGTAAAGGTAAAATAATTGCATCTGCTACAGGTATTTGGAAAATACTTCAACGTAAGTTACCCCATGCAGGTCTAAGCTAAATTCTTCTTCTTATATTTAAATAACCAAAGATTGATAAAAGAATAAAAGCAATAGGATAAATTATTTCTTTTTTTGGTCTATTCTGATTTTCAATTTTAAATTCATTAATAATATCTCCCATATCTAAACCAGATTTTTTTGCAATTCCATTCCATTTTAAAGTATCAATTATGGTTTTATTATCTTCTGAAACTAAGCTCATTCCATAATCATCTAAACTGAAATTTTCATCAAAACTATTTTTTTCAATTACAAATAATTTATATCTTTCGCCGTACTCTGTAAGTCTAGTAATTTTAATTCTTATCTCTTTATTGTAATCAAACTGTTTTTTGTTTATTTCTTCAATACTTAAATAATTATATTTTGGGTAAAATTTATTCAGAATAAATTCTGGAGTTAATAATGATATTGAAATTATTAAAAAAATAATAATCTCATACCATCTCAATTTATTTATAAACCATCCCTGAGCAGCAGAAGTAAATACTAAAATCCCAATCAATGAGGTTGCTATGACCATTAAGCCATGCCATATACTTTCAATACCAATTAATAATAACTCGCTGTTAAATAAGAATACAATAGGAAGTATTCCTGTTCTCAGGCTATACCAAAATGCCTGAGCTCCTGTTCTTAACGGGTCTCCACCAGAAATAGCAGCAGCTGCGTAAGATGCTAAGCCAACTGGTGGTGTTACATCTGCCATTAGGCCAAAATAGAATACGAATAAATGAACCGCAATTAAAGGAAAAATAAACCCTGATGCATTTCCAACATCCACAAGAACAGTTGCCATTAGAGATGCTACAACAACGTAATTTGCCGTAGTTGGCAAACCCATACCCAAGAGTAAACACAAAATAATAGTTAAAAATAAAAGAATAATAACATTATCTTTTGCAATCGACTCGATTACAATTATTAAATTAGTGCTCAAACCTGTAGATCCAACTGCACCAACTATAATACCTGCTGTTGCAATTGCTATTCCGACACTAACCATATTCAAGGCACCCTTTTCGAAACCAACAACAGTTTGGTTATACCAATATATTAAAGCATTCTTAAAGTTATTTTCTTTAAAAATTTTATTTAAAAGATTGACTATAATTAAAGTTATTGTAGCAAAAAAAATAGAGTATGAAGCTGTAAGCCTCATATAAACTAGTAGATATATGAGAACAAATATTGGAACTAAAAAATGTATTCCTTCAAAAAATGTTTTTTTTAATTTTGGAATATCGTTTTCATCCATACCTTTTAAATTTAATTTAAGTGCTTCTAGGTGAGATATATAAAATAGTGCAATGTAGGAAATTATAGCTGGTAAAAAAGCATGTTTGACAACTTCAAAATATGTAACACCAATAAAACTTGCCATCACAAAAGCTGCTGCTCCCATAACTGGAGGCATAATTTGACCATTAACTGATGAAGATACTTCGATCGCACCCGCTTTTTCTTTGGAAAAACCTGTCTTTTTCATAATTGGAATTGTAAATGTTCCAGTTGTAACTGTATTAGCAATTGATGATCCTGAGATTAATCCTGTCATACCAGATCCTAAAATAGCTGCCTTAGCAGGACCACCTCGCATTTTTCCAACCATTGCAAAAGCTAAATCTAAAAAATATTTACCCCCTCCAGCAGTTTCTAAAAGTGCTCCAAAAAGAACAAAAAGAAATATAAAATCTACAGAAACACCTATTGGGATCCCAAAAATTGCCTCTTGATCAAACCATTGAAAACCAACTAACCGTTTTAATGATAATCCGCCATGAGAAATTATATCTGGCGCATATTGACCAAAATAAGAAAATAACAAAAAACAAACTGCTATAACAACTAATGGAATGCCTATTACTCTACGTGTGGCTTCAAGAAGAATTAATATTCCAACTATTCCAAGTATAAGTTCTACTGGAATAGTAAAATTATTGGAAAAATTTATTTTAAGTAATATTCCACCCCTATCTACTAATTGATCATAAAAAATATAAATATATAAACAACAAACTGCACCTATTATTGCAATGAATATATCTATAAAGTTTACTTTTTTACCCCTTGCATATGGAAATATTAAAAAAGCTAGTAAAAGTGCAAAACCGAGATGAATTGCTCTAGCAGGTAAACCTTTAAACATTCCAAAATTTAACCAAAATGGAAATGGAGAAGCATACCAAAGCTGAAATAAAGACCAGGTTATTGCAATACCTGCAACTAACTTTAAATGAAAACCTGTTAAATTTCTTGTAGGAGAAAGATCCTCTTTAATCTTATTTTCAATTTTTTTATCTATGTCTGCTGACATTCAGCTTAATATATAAAAAAAAAGGCCCAATAGATATATTGGGCCTCAATTTTTATATAGATTTAATTACATTAAACCAGCTTCTTTATAGTATTTAATAGCTCCAGGATGAAGTGGTGCTGATAAACCATCAGCTATCATATTTTTTTTCTCTAAAGGAGCAAATGCTGGATGTTGTTTTCTAAAATCATCAAAATTTTCAAAAACAGCTTTTGTAACCTGATAAACTAAATCATCAGAAACATCCACACTTGTTACCACAGTAGCTTTAACACCAAATGTAGTTACATCTTTTTTCTGTTTAGTATAAGTTCCTTTTGGAATTGTTGCTGATGCATAATAATCAGCTCCACTAATAATTCCATTAATTACATCTCCTGTTAAATTGATTGGCATAGCTTTAGCTGCACATGTTGCTGCTTGTTCCATTGCTCCATTTGGAAAACCTACTGAATATCCAAACGCATCAATTTTTCCATCACATAAAGCTTTTACTTGCTCTGAAGATGTTAGCTCAGTAACTGATTTAAAGAAACTGTTATCAACGCCCATAGCTTTCATTAATTCTTCCATTGTTCCTCTTTGACCAGAACCTGGATTTCCAATGTTTACTACTTTTCCTTTAAGACCCATAAAATCTTTAACTTTTGCTTTTTTTCTAGCCCAGATTTGAAATGGTTCGTTATGTACTGAGAAAACAGCTCTTAAATTTTTGAATTGTTTCCCTTCCCATTTACTTGATCCATTGTAAGCATGAAATTGCCAGTCAGATTGTGCTACACCAAATTGAAACTCACCATCTTTTATTTGTCCGATGTTATAATTTGATCCTCCAGTTGAAGGAGCGGTACATCTGTAAGCTTTATCTTTCATACCTTTTTTTCTACCGTGTTCAGCACTGATTGCTGATTTATGTAACATTTTACAAATAGCGTTTCCTGTCTGAAAATAAACTCCAGTTGGTCCTCCTGTACCTATTGTAAAAAACTCTGCTGATTTTGCTATTGATCCAAATGAAAATATAGCAGCAAAAATAATCAGAGAGCTTGATATTGTTGATAATATTTTTTTCATATACCCTCTCTTAAGTTTTAAAGTTAAATCTAACTATTTATTGCTACGAGTGTCTAGTAAATTCCTTAAATATAAGTGTTGCTAATTAAGGAATTTTTTATGTGATTATTATTTTTCAACCCAAGATTTTAATTTATTTACTCCTTCTACAACCTTTGGGGCGTACAATTTTATTAACTCGTCATCAATATCGGTTTTTTCATTAATATTTTTCATGAATGTATCTCCATCAAAATCTGTAAAGCTTAAACGAACTATCATCCTTTTTTGATCAAATCCAAAATCACTTCCTGGAAGTAAAGCAATGTTTAAATCAGTTAAAATTTCATCGCATAAAATAGAGGAGCTATCAAATTTTTTATTTAAGAATTCTGGCAATAAATAAAAGCCTCCCATCGGTTTGTTCATAATGATATTATTAGATGATAAATTTCTATAAACGTATTCCCCAACAGCTTTAAGAATTTTTTTTGATTTTAAAATATAATCTTCGTGATTGGCATTAAAAGCGGATATTGCAGCAAACTGAATTGGTGAACTTACTGCAGAAAATGTTTCACTTGCTAAAACTTTCATAGATTTAAGTAATTCAATTTTTTTCTTTGGGATTATAAAGTACCCAAGTCTCCATCCTCCAGCACCACACCATTTACTAAGTCCGTTACTTATTATGACATTATCTGGGCAGTGTTCAAAAATAGAAATATAATTTTCATCAAATGTTAATTCAGAATAAATTTCATCTGATAAAACCAAAATATTGTATTTTTTTATTATTGAAGAAATTTCTTTTAAATTTTTGCATACTTGTCCTGATGGGTTATTTGGAGAATTAAGAAATAAAAGATATTTTTTATCTGGTTTTTTTAAAATAATTTTTTCTATTTCTTGAGCTTTAGGAAACCAATTGTTTTCAGCCGATGTTTGAACCCAATGATAGTTATTTTTAGCTATAATTGATTGTGGTTTGTAAGATACCCAACTCGGGGCTGGTAACAAAACTTCACCTTCAAATGCTAAATGCATCAAGAACATTAACTCTTTGGTTCCAGGACCTACAATGATCTGATCTGATTTAAAATTATATTTTTTTTTTTTTGACTCATATTTTGCAATTGATTCTCTTAATTTATCTAATCCCTGGATAGGTAAATAATTTTTCTGATGTGCATTTTTTTTTAATTCTTCAACAATAGTAATTGGAACTGGGAATGGCGATTGTCCAAATCCAAACTTAATAATATTTTTTCCTTCATTTTCAATGACTTTTGATTTTTCGTTTATTTTTAGAGTTGCTGATAAACTTAATCTTTTAATAGTATCTTTAATCATTATGATTTTAACTCAATAAGATTTTTATATTCATTTAAAGCAGATGGATTTGATAATGCTTCGATATTATTTATTTTGTTGCCATCTATAATATTTTTAACGGCTACTTCTACAATTTTACCATTCTTAGTTCTTGGAATATCGTTTACCGCAATTATTTTAGCAGGTACATGCCTAGGTGAAGCCTTATATCTAATTGTTGTTTTTAGTTTAAAAATTAATTTTTCATCTAATTTATTGTTTTTTGATAAGACTGTGAAAAGTATTATCCTTACATCATTCTCCCAAGATTGGCCAACTACTATAGATTCTTTTACTTCTTTAAATTTTTCTACAACAGAATATATTTCAGCTGTACCAAGTCGAACGCCGCCTGGGTTTAATGTTGCATCTGATCTTCCATAGATAATATAAGACCCATTATTCTTTCTCTCTGCATAATCTCCATGATGCCAAATATTTTTAAATTTTGAAAAATAAGCTTTTTTATATTTAGTTTTTCCAGGATCATTCCAAAATTTTAAAGGCATTGATGGAAAAGAGTTTCTGCATACTAATTCTCCTTTTTTATTTAAAATTGATTTACCTTTTTCAGAAAATACTGCTGTATCCATGCCAAGACCATTGTTTTGTATTTCACCACTATTTACACCTGAATAAATATTTCCATTTACGAAACATGAGACAATATCTGTTCCTCCAGAAATAGATGCCAAATGAACATTTTTTTTTATATTTCTATAAACAAACTCAAAACCATCTTTAGAAAGTGGAGATCCTGTTGAGCAAATCGTTTTTAAGGACTTAAGTTTTATTTTATTTTTTACTCTTACTTTATGTTTAATAAGTTGATCAATATATTTCGCGCTTATACCAAATAGAGTAACTTTCTCTTTATTTGCAATTTTTAATAATAAATCTGGAGATTTATGCATAGGAAAGCCATCAAATAACAATATTGATGCTTTAGATGCTAAGGCTGTAACAAGCCAATTCCACATCATCCATCCACAAGTTGTAAAGTAAAATACATTATCATTTGGTTTTATGTTGCAATGTAATTGATGTTCTTTCAAATGTTGTAATAAAACCCCACCAGATCTATGACAAATACATTTTGGTTTACCTGTTGTGCCACTTGAGTATAAAATTGCTAATTCGTGGTCAAAATCAAATTTTTTTAATTTATTTGTACTTATTTCAAGTTTTTTAATCTCATTAAAATAATAAATTTTTATATTTTTAATTTTTTTGATTTTTCTTAATTTTTTTCCAGGATAATTTAGAATTAATACTGATTTTATACTTTTTATTTTTTTTAATATTTTAGGCAATCTCTCAATAATATTTATTTCCTTTCCGTTATAATAATATTTATCAGTAATAATTAATAATTTAGGTTTAATTTGCGAAAAACGTTCTATAACTCCAGGTACACCAAAATCAGGTGAGCAAGAGCTCCAGATTGATCCAATAGCACTAGCACTTAAGAAACACTCCACTGTTTCTATCTGATTTGGAGTATATGCTGCTATTCTATCTTTTTCAGAAATGCTTATTTTTTTATAAAATGTAATTATTTTTTTTACGTCAATATTAAGTTCTTTCCAGGACTTTTGTTCTCTATAACCATTTTCACTAAAAAATGTAAGAGCTTTTTGATTGGAATTTTTAGCTAAAAGATTTTCTGCAAAATTTAATTTTGAATTAACAAAAAACTTACTATTAATAAGATCCTTTGTTAGTTTAAATTTATTAGTTTTTATTCCTTTTACTTCAAAATATTCCCAGATTGAATTCCAAAAATCTTTGGGATTTTTTAAAGACCAATTTAATAATTTTTTATAATTTTTTGAAAAATTATATTGATAATATTTTGAAATAAATTTCTCATATGTAAACAAATTCGAATTTTTTATGAGTGCTTTAGACGGTTCCCAAAGTTTTTTTGGCATTAAATATTTATATTTATATTGTAAAATTTATGCTAACCTTAGATGATATAAATTGAAAATGAGAACTTTTTCCTATCTGATTCGGACTAGTTTTAGTCTATTTTTGTTCTTTTTGAGTAACAAAATATAGTAGGCTAAAAAAAGATCATACTAAAAGTTGATATGTCAAAAAATAAGATCACTGCAGTTCTTGGACCTACAAATACCGGTAAAACTTTTTTAGCTATAGAAACGATGCTTTCGTTCGACACAGGAATGATAGGATTTCCTCTACGACTCCTAGCAAGGGAAGTATATGACAAAATTGTGCAAAAGGTAGATGCATCTAAAGTTGCTCTTATTACTGGTGAAGAAAAAATTATACCAATTAATGCAAAATATTTTTTGTGTACTGTGGAATCAATGCCAGTAGATAAAGTTTTAGATTTTGTAGGCATAGATGAAATTCAAATGTGCTCAGATCACGAAAGAGGTCATATTTTTACTGACAGATTATTAAATCTAAGAGGTGAGAAATTAACAATGCTAATGGGTTCCAATACTATAAAAAGTATTATTCAAAAACTTGATGATGATATTGAGTTTATAAATAAACAAAGATTATCAAAACTCTCATTTTGCGGACACAAAAAAATTTCAAGAATTATGAGAAAAAGTGCTGTAATTGCTTTTTCTACAGAGGAAGTATATGCAATTGCTGAACTTATAAGAAGACAGAAGGGTGGTGCAGCAATTGTTATGGGATCTCTCAGCCCAAAAACTAGAAATGCTCAAGTAAGTTTATATCAATCAGGAGATGTTGATTATCTTGTTGCTACTGATGCTATTGGAATGGGAATAAATATGGATCTAGATAATATTTATTTTTCAAACATAAAAAAATTTGATGGAAAAAAAATTAGAAGGTTAAAAATCTCAGAAATTGGTCAAATTTCAGGAAGAGCTGGTCGTTATTTAAATGATGGAAGTTTTGGTATTACTGGAGATTGTGATGAAATTAATCCAGAAGAAATAGAGTTTTTAGAAAATCATAATTTTCCAGAAATACAAAATATATTCTGGAGAAATTCTGATTTAAACTTTAACAATAAGGAAACCTTATTGAAATCATTGGACGAAAGACCTAGCAAAGACTGGCTAAGAAGAGTAGGAGAATGTGAAGATGAAAAAGTTTTAAAATATTTTTTAAAAGAAAATAACAACAGTATAGAAAATAATTCAAACATTTTGAAAATTCTGTGGGAATGTTGTCAAATACCTGATTTTGTCAAAAAAACCTATGGTCACCACTTGGGAATAGTAGATAAAGTATTCAATTTTTTGACAGGTGAAGGAAGCAAAATACCTAACTATTATATGAAAAAACAACTTTCTATGCTTGATAAGTTGGATGGAAATGTAGACTCAATTTCAAATAGAATATCGAATGTGAGAACTTGGTCATATGTTGCAAACAAATCTCATTGGGTTGAAAATCAAGATTATTGGGTTGAACGAACTAAAAATCTAGAGGATAAATTATCGGATAGACTTCATGATGAATTAACAAAAACTTTTATAGATAAAAGAGCCAGCGTATTAGCTAGAGGATTAAAACAAGATATTGAGTTGAAAACTGAAATTCTTGATGAAGAAAAGGTACTAATTAATGGTCAATACATTGGAATTTTAAAAGGTTTAAAACTCCAATTAGATTTAAAAGTAGATGCCCTAGATACAGATATTAAATCTTTAAAAAAAGCTGCAAGGCTGAATGTTGGTCCAGAAATAATAAATAGAATACAACAAATAATAGATACTGGGCTTATAGAATTGAAAGATGATTTTAAAATTTATTGGAGAAATGATCCAATTGCAAAACTGATAGCTGGATCTGATTATCTTAATCCAAAAATTGAATTAATTATTGATGAAATGATCGATAATAATGAAAGAAATAATTTAAACGACTACCTAAATAAATGGATAATTAAAAAAATTGGTACTGAGCTTAACAGCTTGATTGAATTAAAAAAAATTAAGGAAGATAATCCAGAACTTAGAGCTTTAGCTTACAGACTTTATGAAAATAATGGTGTGATAAAAAGATCAAACATCTCTGAATACCTAAAAAAATTGAATCAAGATGATAGGAAAAAATTAAGAAAACTGGGAGTGAAGTTTGGAAGGTATCATATCTTTTTATTGAAGTTATTCAAACCAAGTTCAGTTTCTTTAAGAATATTATTATGGAAAAGCTTTAACAACAATTTTTTAAACCTATCTCCACCAACATTTGGATTAAATTTTTTGAATAACATGGGATCTGCAAATAAAGATTTTATGTTACTTTGTGGTTTTGAGAAATTTGACGACATTTATGTTCGTATAGATATACTTGAAAGGTTATTTTTATTAATATTTAATTCAGATAAAGATATAAAAAAAGAGATTAAAGTTGTGCCAAAAATGCTTAACTTGCTCGGTTGCTCTAAAGAAAATTTTAAGAAACTATTAAAAAAAATGGATTACAAGATTTATGAGAAAGAAAAAGAGTTTTTTATAAAATATATTCCACCAAAAAAGAAGGTTTCTAAGAAGCATGACAAAAAAGACTATTCTAATAATCCATTTAGTATTTTAAATCAGTTGAACTTAAAATAATGTTTAATTTATTCACAAAGAAAAATGATGCAAGAAAAGATGAAAGTCATTTATCCTTGATTAGTGTTGCTGCGCTTCTAATTCACTCAGCAAAAATTGATGAAAATTTTACCCAAAAAGAGAAAGTAATTATCAAAAAAGCATTAATTGAAATGGGTGCTGATAAGAATAATTTAGATGAAATAATAAAAGATGCAGAATTAAGGGAAAAAGATTCTAATCAAATCTTAGAATTTACTAAAGAAGTAAAAAATAAAAGTATTGAAGAAAAAAAGATAGTAATTGAAGCCTTGTGGACAATAATTTATTCGGATCAAAATGCTGATATGTATGAGACTAATTTAATGAGAAGATTATCAGGTTTGCTATATCTTGATCCAAAAGTAGTAGGGGATATAAAAAAAAAAATTGAGTCAAATGAATGACATATTTAGTCAATGATAAATGTATAAAATGCAAACATACAACATGCGTTGATGTATGCCCTGTAGACTGTTTCTATGAGGGCAAAAATATGCTTGTAATTAAACCTGATGAGTGTATAGATTGTGGCGTTTGTGAACCTGAGTGTCCCATTGACGCCATTGTTTCAGACACGGAAAGCGGTAGTGAAAAGTGGTTAGAAGTTAATATGAAATACTCCGAAATATGGCCAAATATTTCAGAGACTAAAGAACCACTACCTGATCATGAGAAATATAAAGATGAAGAAAATAAGTTTGATAAATACTTTGAAGAAAACATTTAAAACAAAAAAAACACCGAAAAAAAAACATTTAAAAAAGAAATCAAAAAAAATAAAAGCACCTAAGTCAAAGGCAACAAAAATAATCAAAACCAAGAAGGTGATTAAAAAGAAAAAAATAATTACGCCAAATACTAAGGTTAAAAAATCTATACAAGATAAGAAAATAAATTCAGATACAAATACAAACTTACTTCGAATTCCAAAAAATAACGAGCAAAAACCAGAAATTAAAAAAGTAAAAAAACAAGATACAGAAAAAAAAGAGTATAAAATAAAGGATTATGTTGTTTATCCAAAACATGGTGTTGGTCAAATTATAGAATTTAAAAAAATGAATATAGGTGGCATTGATATAGAGTCTTACATACTTAGATTTGAAAAAGATAAAGCTTATGGAATGGTCCCAGTTAATAAGCAATCACATTTAAGACCTTTGGCAACAATTAATCAGGTAAACAAATGTATCAGTATATTGAAAAGTAAACCAAAAATTAAGAGAAGTATGTGGAGTAGAAGAGCACAAGAATATGAAGCTAAGATTTCATCAGGTAAGATCTATGAATTAGCAGAGGTGGTAAGAGACTTAAATAAGGGTGATGATTTAATGGTTGATCAATCTTATAGCGAACGACAACTTTTTGAAAAAGCTTATGATAGAATTCTTACCGAATTTCAAATTATTTTAAATATAAGCCAAGAAGACACTCAAAAAAAACTTGATAAAGCTTTAAAAAGAAATCTTGAAAAGCAAGTTCAAAAAATTGAGAATAAAGTAACTGGGGAAGAGGTCTCAGAAGAAATAGCAAAATAAAAAAAAACGCTTCCCACGCAAGCGCCATGAGAAGCGTTATTTAATAAAAAGAATACTAAACTATTTTCTTCTTTTCTTCTTAGCTTTTTTCTTAGCTTTTTTCTTAGTTTTCTTTTTAGCAGCTTTTTTTCTTCTTTTAGCCATCTTTAGCTCCCTTTTTTAATTACGAATCTTTTTGATTCGTTTAATTACCTTTTTGTATTTTTTTTGAATAGTTATGTCAATTACATAATTTTTTGTATTTTTTTAATTTTTTTTTTAAAAAAATAAAAAATTTATAATTAAAAAAAGTTAAGTAAATTAGGGATAATTAAACAAATTTTTTTAGTTAATTATAAAGATTTTCAAAATTATTTTTATATTTATTTATAATTTTATATCTTTTTAACTTTAATGTTGGAGTTAACATTCCATTTTCAATTGAAAATTTTTCATTAATTAAAAAAAACTTTTTAATATTTTCTATTTTTGAAAGATTATTATTTAAATTACTTATTGCATTATTAATTTCTTCATTTGTGATATTTGTAAATTCATTATTCAAAACTAATAATGCTACCAAATAAGGTTTATTGTCTCCATATACTATAGCTTGATCAATAAATTCTAGATTTACTAGTTCATTTTCAATTTTTAATGGAGAAATATTATCCCCTCCAGGAGTAATAAGAATATCTTTTTTTCTATCAGTAATTTTTAAAAAATTATTTTCAAATACTCCAATATCACCAGTGTGAAGCCAACCATCTTTTAAAACTTTTTCGGTCTCTTCTTTATTATTCCAATAACCCAACATTACGTTTTCACCTTTTACTAAAATTTCACCATCTTCAGCTATTTTTACTTCATTTCCCTTAAATGGTGGTCCAACAGTATCTATTCTAATATCATCTATTGGATTACAACTTACTACTGGAGAAGTTTCTGTTAATCCATAACCTTGAAGAGTTGGTAGACCAATGGCATTTAGGAAATATCCAACTTCTTTATCTAATGCACCTCCACCAGAGACAAATGTTTTAAGAGAACCGCCAAATTGTGATTTTATTTTTTTTCTAACTAATTTCTCAAGGATGCTATCTTGTATTTTTTCAAAAAAAGTTAAATTTTCTTTTTTTATTTTTTTTAGACCTAATTCTAACATTTTAAAAATTAAGTTTTTTTTCAATCCTGTGGCTTTTTTAAAACTTGCATTAATTTTTTGATAAAGATTTTGATAAAATCTTGGTACGGCCGTCATTATTTCTGGAGAACAATCACTCATGTTCTTAACTAGTTTATCAATGCTTTCTGCATAAAAAATTCTAGCAGCTACAGTGATTTGTACAAATTGAACAGTGTGCTCGTAAGAGTGTGAAAGCGGAAGCCAAGTAAGGAACCTGGGCTGTTCTTTAGTTAATAATGGTTTTAGGATATCTATTGCACCCTCACAATTATTTAAGATACCTCCATGACTTAAAATCACTCCTTTAGGATTTCCTTGCGTACCTGAAGTATAAATTATACAAGACGGATCTTTTCTTGAGGCTAAGGATTTATGAATTGGTAATTTTTTTTTAATATTATTTTGGATTAATTCTTCTAAATTAATATATTCAATTTCTACATTTGGTAATTTTTCAAAAGAAAATATTTTTTTTATAAATTTTTTGTCTTTAATAATGTTTTTTAATTTATTGAATTGTTCAATGTTTGAGACAAAAATTATACTGGGAGTACAATCATTGAGAATATAATTGTAGTCATTTTCTGCATAAGTTGTGTAAGCTGGAACTGTTATCCCATCTGATAACATAATCGATAAGTCTGTAATAAACCATTCAGGTCTATTTTCAGAAATTAACAAGCATCTATCACCTTTTGATATTACTTTTCTTAATTCATTAGAAACCAAATTAATAAAATTGTGGGTTTCCTGCCAAGAATAATTTTTTCTTTTATCACCTAGGGTTGATAATAAAATTTTATCTTTATCAATTTGTTTATTAAACTGATCAAAAAATAATTCAGTTAAATTATTAATTTGTTTTAAGTTCATATATTTTTTGGTGGGCAAAGAGAGAATCGAACTCTCACAGTATTGCTACTATTGGATTTTGAGTCCAACGCGTCTACCAGTTCCGCCATTCGCCCATTTATTTTTTGTTTCATAGAATATAAATAATAGTATTAAAACACTATTTATATTAAAAGAAAATATGTTTAAGGAACTATTTAATAAAACAATTAAACTTGCAGGACATAAAAATTCAAAAAAAATTTTAGGGTTTATATCTTTTATTGAGAGTTTCATATTTCCTATTCCACCAGATGTTATCATTATTCCGATGACTATCGCCGACAGACAAAGATGGATAAAGATAGCAATCATTGCTACTACTGGATCAGTTCTGGGAGCATGTTTAGGATATTTCATAGGATATGTTTTTTTCAATGAAATTGGAATTAAGATTTTTGAACTTTACGGTGTAGATAATACATCATTTTTAAAAGATAAAATTTCATCAGATGGAGGGGTTTTAGCATGGGCAACGTTGCTGGCTATAGCAGGTTTTACACCCATCCCATTTAAATTACTCACAATAACTAGTGGGTTTGTTCAATTTAATATTGTTTATTTTATAATTGTCTCCTTACTAACAAGAGGATCTAGATTTTTTATTATAGCTTTTTTGGTTGGAAATTTTGGTCCAGCTATGAAAACAATAATTGAAAAAAAACTGCTTAAAGTTTCAATTGTAATTTCAATTGTATTAATAGTATTTGCTTTTTTAATTTATAAATTTTTACAAAACTTTATGAGCTAAGATGAATTTAATTCTAAAAAGAAAAAATATTTATTTACTAATTTTTATATACTCAATTATTGCCATATTATCTGCGATCTATATTGAAAAAGTTTTGGGGTATTTGCCATGTAAATTATGTATTTATCAAAGAATTCCTTTTTTAGTAGCGATCTTCATTTGTTTTTTGGGATATAACTATTTTAAATCTGATAGAATATTAATTGCTTTAATCATTACATTCACACTAAGCACTGCTCTTGCAGGATATCATTTTGGTATAGAAAATGGAATTTTTGATGAATATGCTGGTTGTACAAACACAAATATAGATATCACAAATAAAGAAAAAATAATCGAAAGTCTAGAAATGGTTAAAAATTGTAAAGATGTAGAGTTCACTATTTTAGGCATCTCTTTATCTGGATTGAATTTTTTAACATCTTTACTAATTGTGTTATTTTCGTTAAGAGCTCTTGTTTATGAAAAAAACTAACAAAAGAAAATTGGAAGAATTTATTAGAGTTGATCACGCTGGAGAAAGAGGCGCAATTAAGATTTATGAAGGTCAACTTTTGGCTCTTAAAACGTTCAAAAAAGATCCTGAACTATTAAAATTAGTAGAGGAAATGAGAGAGCATGAACAGGAACATAGCGATTTTTTTGAAAATGAAATTAGAGAAAGAAAAATAAAACCAACTAAATTTTTACCACTATGGGATTTATTAGGAGTAGGTTTAGGTTTCGGTTCAACAATATTAGGAAAAAAGGCAGCGATGCTGTGCACAGCCTCTGTTGAGGAAGTAATTGATAAACATTACCAAAGTCAAATAGATCAATTACAAGATGATGAGAAAAAACTTAGAGATAAAATTAAAAAATTTAGAGCTGATGAATTGGAACATAAAGATATTGCATATGAGCACGGCGCAACAAAAAAAGGATTATATTCAGTAATGGATAAAATTATTAAAACTGGTTCAAAAATTGCTATAAATATCTCTGAAAAAATTTAACTAGGATCTAATTCCACATCCCAATATAAATAATCCATCCAACTGCTGTGTAGAAAATTAGGAGGAAAATTCTTCCCATTTCTATGAAGATCCTCTGTTGTTGGTTGAAAAGGCCATTGATTTAACTTCATTCCAGAATTTTTTAGCAATCTTCCACCTTTTTTTACATTACATGCTGAACAAGCAGTAACAACGTTTTCCCAATCAGTTTTCCCGCCTTTTGATCTTGGAAGAAGATGGTCAAAAGTTAGTTCATCATTACTTCCACAATATTGACAACTAAACTTATCTCTTAGAAAAACATTAAATCTTGTGAAGTTTGGATTTGAACGAGGCTTTATAAAAGATTTTAATGCAATAACACTTGGTAACTGCATAGAGAATGATGGGCTTCTTATCATTCTATCATAATGACTTACAATTGAGACTCTATCTAAAAATACAGATTTAATAGCGTCTTGCCATGACCATAATGATAAAGGATAATAACTTAATGGTCTATAATCTGCGTTAAGAACTAGAGCTGGACACTTTTCGAGTGAAAGGTTTTCATTGATCATCAGAGTCATAATTATTTAATATATTATATATTATTATTAATCAATGTAACAAAAAAGTTAATTCTCTTTAAATATCAAAATTATCTTTGATAAATTTTAATGCATTACTTGAAGCTTCAACTGGTATATGATGGTCGCAGTCTTTGATCATTAAAGTTTCTATACTAATATTATTGCGTGTAAAAAAATCTTTTGCCTCTAATAAATTATAGGGTGGAACTATTTCATCTTTTTCACCATGAATTAATAAAGTTTTTGTTTTAGAAATTAATCTTAAACTAAGATCCTCTTTATCTATAATCTTTCCAGAAAATCCAACAATACAATTATAAGGATCTTTAGAAGTTAGGCCCAAGTTTATTGACATCATGCAACCCTGACTAAATCCAGATAAACATATCTTTGAATTTTCCAAATTATATTCTGCTTTAACTTCTTCAATATATTTTCTTAATTTATCTTCAGCTTTTTTTACTTCATTTAAAATATAATTTTTATCATTTGTTTCTAAATCAAACCATTGATAACCAATTGGATTAATTTTACATGGTTCATGTCCATTCGGACATAAGAATACTGTATTAGTTAAAAACCTTTTCCAATTCAGAGTTAACATACTTATATCTTTTCCATCTCCACCGTATCCATGAAGTAAAATTACTGCATTTTTGATGTCAGACCCATTTTCAGGTTTTATAATTGTTGATTCAAGGCAAAATGTCATAGATAAGTAATTATGTTTTTTTATTTTAAAAAGAAACTAAAATCAAAGTATGATTTCTGAAATATTTGTTAAAATTACAGCTATTGTTTTGCTTGCAGCTGTAGCTGTAGTCTTAATTCTTGGAATTAGAACTCTTTTTAAAGGAGACGGAGATAAAAAAACATCTAACAAATTAATGCAGCTTAGAGTTTTACTACAATTTGTCGCTATAATTGTGCTTGTAGCATTAGCTTACTTTTATAAGAATTAATTTAATTCATTTAACCAGTTTAAAAATTCATCACTGTTAAAATCTATTGAGCCAACAATTCTTGCAAACTCATAACCATCTTTGTTAATGAATAGTGTTGTAGGTAGTCCTCTTAATTTTAAATTTTTTGCAATTCCAGCGCCATCACCGACAAAAACTTGTAATTCATCTATTTGCAGGTCATCAAAAAACCTCTTAGATGTACTAATATTCTCTCCGCCGATATTTATTGGGATAATCATTATTTTTTTTTCACCCTTAAGTTTTTGAAGGTTGTTTAGTGATGGCATTTCCTCTCTACAAGGGGCACACCATGTTGCCCAAAAATTCAAAATAATTAATTCAGACTTAAAATCTTTCAAATTAACTTTGTTTCCAGCCTCATTTAAAAAGTCAAAAAACTTAATTTTTTGTTTTTCCTCATAAATTATTAGATTTTTTATATCTGGTGCTTCTATTGAATATGAAGAGCTAAATGATATGAAGTAAAGAAATATTATTTTAATGGATATAAATATAAATTTCATAGATTTGTAATTGAATAACATGAGTAAAAATAAAAACAATAAACCAATTTGGGGTACAAGAATTAAGAAAAATGCCTCAACTTTATTTAAAAAAGTTGGTGGTTCGTTACCAGTAGATAAAAGACTATTTAAAGAGGATATTGAAGGATCAATTGCTCATGTCGAAATGCTTCACAAACAGAAAATTATAAATTTCAGAATAAAGAATAAAATAATCTGGGGATTAAAAAGAATTAAAAATGAAATTGTAAAAAAAAAGTTCAATTTTGATTACGATTTAGAGGATATTCATATGAATATAGAAAACAGATTATTTGAACTGATTGGTGATGATGCTGGATATGTTCATACTGCTAGATCTAGAAATGATCAGGTAATTACCGACCTTAAATTATGGTTAAAAGAAGCAACAAAAAAAATGATAATTTTATTAGATAATACGAATTCAAATATTCTAAATCTTGCACAAAAAAATATCAGAACAATTATGCCAGGATTTACACATTTAAAAAATGCACAACCACTATCTTTAGCACATTATCTACTAGCATATGTTGAAATGTTTAAGAGAGATAAGAAAAAATTTAAGAATAATTTAGAATTTTTAGATGAAAATCCTTTAGGTGTAGGGGCTTTATCTGGCACCTCTTTTAAAATTGACAGAAATTACACCACAAAAAAACTTAAATTTAAAAAACCAACAAACAATTCTGTAGATACTGTATCTGATAGAGATTTTGTTTTAGACTTTTTGTATTCTTCTCTGGCTTGCTCTTTACACATTTCTAGAATTGCTGAAGAACTAATAATTTGGAATTCTGATGCATTTAACTTGATAACTTTAAATGATAAATTAGTAACCGGTTCTTCTATAATGCCACAAAAAAAAAATCCTGATCCATTGGAATATTTGAGAGGTAAAACTGGAATATTTATTGGAAATATCAATTCTATGATTTCAATATTAAAAGGTTTACCCTTATCATATTTTAAAGATTTACAGGATGACAAAGAAATTGTTTTTAAAACAAATGATCAATTAAAAATATCGCTATCATTATTAAATGATGTATTAAAAAATTTAATAATAAATAAAAAAAGTATGCTATCCCTTGCGGAAAAAGGATTTACTACAGCTACAGATTTATCTGATTACATTGTAAGAGAACTTGGATATCCATTTAGAAAGGCATACATCCAAACAGCAAAAATAATTAATCTAGCTGAAAAAAAAAACAAAAAACTTCACGAACTAGAATTGAAAGAAATAAATCAAATTGAGCCAAAACTTACATTAAATGTTTATAAAATACTAAATCTAGAAAATTCAATTAATTCAAAAAAATCTTATGGCGGAACTTCTTTTGAGAACGTAAAGAAAATGATAAAAAAAGCAAAAAATGAGTAAAAAAATTTTAATTATTATACTTTGTTTATATTTTATAGTTGCTTGTGGACGTAAAGGTGATCCAAAATATAAATCTGAATTAACTAAGAATATTCAAAAAGTATTATGAGATATATAAATAATAAATTTTTTATTGAAGGAAAAAATATTGAGAGTCTAACAAAAAAATTTAATACGCCTCTTTACTGCTACTCTTATAAAAATTTAAGAGAAAATATAAGGAATTTTAAAAAAGCTTTTAAGGAAATTAAACCTTTAATTTGTTTTTCTGTAAAATCTAATTCAAATATTTCACTATTAAAAGAAATAAAAAAACTTGGCCTTGGAGCAGATGTAGTTTCAAAGGGTGAATTATATGCATCGCTTAAAGCTGGTATTGATAAAAATAAGATAGTTTTCTCTGGAGTTGGTAAAACAAGAGATGAAATTGAGTACGCAATTAAGCAAAAAATATTATTAATAAATTCTGAGTCATTGAGTGAAGTTTTGGCGATTGAAGCGGCTGCAAAAAAACTAAATAAAGTTGTTGATATAGGACTAAGATTAAATCCAGATACAGATGCTGAAACATTGAAACAAATTTCAACTGGTAAAAGTGAAAATAAATTTGGTGTAGATAAAAAGACTTTTGTAAAAATTATTAATTTGATGAAACAATCAAAATTTATAAATATTAAATGCTTAAGCGTTCATATCGGTAGTCAAATCTTAAACCACAAACCCTACGAAAAAATGCTAAATGTTCTTGATAAACTTTTAAAAAATTTAGATTATAAATTTGAGATAATTGATTTAGGTGGTGGGATGGGGATAAACTATGATAATAAAACAAAAAAACTTAATTATACAAAATATAAAAAATCAATAATTAAATTTAAAAATAAATTCAATTGTAAAATAATTTTTGAACCTGGAAGATCTATAATTGGAAATGTTGGTATACTTGCATCTAAAGTAATTTATTTAAAACATAACAAAACAAAAACATTTGTTATATTGGATGCGGCAATGAATGATTTGATAAGACCAGCTTTGTACAATGCAAAACATAGGATAATTCCATCCCTAAGAAATATGTCACGATCAAAGAAAATATTAGAATTTGTAGGCCCAGTATGTGAAACAACTGATAAATTTTTAACAGAAAGAAAATTTCAGAATATAAAAGAAAATGATATTATGATTATTTGCGATACAGGTGCTTATGGTTATTCATTATCATCTAATTATAATCTTAGATTAAGGCCTGCTGAAATTTTGATTAAAGGAAATAAAGTAAAGATTATAAGAAAAAGACAAAAAATAACAGATATTATCTAACTTAAAACTTATAATGAGAAATATCCTCTTTAAAAGTATATTTTTTTCTGGGTTAATTTTAATATGTATTATTTTTCTTCCATCTTTATTACTACCAAAGAATATCACTCTTTTTGGAGGTAAACTTTTTGGATACTGGTCCTCATTCTGTTTAAAAATTTTTTACTCCACTAGCATAGTAATAAAAGGTAAAGAAAACATAATTAATAACGAAAATTTCTTTATCGCATGCTCACATCAATCGATGTTTGAAACTTTTTTTTTACAAACAATATTTAATTCACCAATTTTTATTCTTAAAAAAGAACTATTAAAT
Organism: uncultured Pelagibacteraceae bacterium; assembly: GCA_902537055.1. Classification (GTDB taxonomy): domain Bacteria; phylum Pseudomonadota; class Alphaproteobacteria; order Pelagibacterales; family Pelagibacteraceae; genus Pelagibacter. The sequence continues at coordinate 7,587 of CACAZW010000002.1, read as the reverse complement.
ATTCCGATATTTGGTTGGTATTTAAGAAAGATAGATTCTATTTCTGTGAATAGAAATAAAGTTTCTAAAGAAAACCTTAATTTTACTGAAAAAATTAAAGAAGTTATGGAAAAAACAAAAAGACCTGTAATAATTTTTCCACAAGCTACTCGAGTTCTTCCAGATGAAATTATTCCTTTTAAAAAGGGAGTTGGAAGAATTTACAGAGAATTAAATGTAAAATGTCAACCCGTCGCTATTGACTCTGGAAGAGTATGGCCAAAATCCGGAAAGATGAAGCCCAATAGAACGATTACTATTTCTATTTTAAAACCAATTAATACAGGTATCGAAGAAACAGAATTTGTAAAATTATTGCAAAAAGAAATTTATTCCGAACTTGGTCTTGCTAACTAACCTTTCATAGGCATTACAACATAAATACTATCAAAGTCTGCAGGATCTTTTATTAACGCAGGAGATCCAGTATCTTTCAAATATATTTCAATATTATCACCATTTAGTTGGGATGCTATATCAAGCAAATATCTAGAGTTAAAACTTATATCTAAATCTGTCTCAAATTTTACAGATAGGCTTTCTTTACCATCACCACTGTTAGTGTTATTGACAGATAAATCTAAATTATCTTTAGTCAAATTAAATTTTACACCATCTTTTTTATCTAGAGAAACTGATGCTACTCTATCAACCGAGTTTAAAAAAGATTTTAAATCAATTTCTAATTTTTTTTGATTCTCTCTAGGGATAACTTGAATATAATTAGGGAATTTTCCATCGATTAATTTAGATATCAAAATACTATTATTAAGTTCAAATTTAATTTTGGATTTAATATTTGAGACTTTAACCTCACCATCATAATCTTCTAGAAGAGAACATAATTGAAATATAGTTTTTTTTGGAAGTATTATTGGTTCAAATTCAATTTTGTTTTTTAGTCTTATTTTTGATATAGACATTCTATGGCTATCTGTTGCAGCTGCAGTTAAAAAATTCTTATCATCTGTTTGGGTCTGATGGAAAAAAATACCACTAAGATAATGTCTTGTTTCATCATTCGAAATCGAAAATTTACATTTATTTAAAAGTTTTAATAAATCTTTTGAATTTATAGTAAATTCATTTTCATTGAAATTTTCATCTGTAATTGGAAATTCAGATGCATTAATTGAATTTAAATTGAATAGAGATTTATTTGATTCTAATTGTAATTTACTTTCTCCAGTGTTTTCAAAATTTATCTGACTACCAGAGGGTATTTTTCTTACAATATCAAACATAATTGATGAAGAAGTGGTTGTTTTGCCTTCATCAAAAATTTTAATATTTGAAATTTCATTTACAAATATTAAATCTAAATCTGTTGCTGTAATTTTTAACTTAGAATTTACTGCCTCTATCAAAATATTTGAAAGTATAGGTAAAGTGCTTCTTTTTTCTATTACACCCTGACAGTAACCTAAAGATTTTTGCAAATCCTGTTGATTAACACTAAATTTCATTTTCTTGCTTGTATAATATTTTATTCTTTAAGCTATCAATGCTTAAATTTAATTCATTATCGTCTTTTCTTAATTTTTCTATTGTTTTAACTGAATGAATAACAGTTGTGTGATCTCTATTAGCAAATGATCGACCTATCTCTGGTAAAGATTTAGATGTCAGCATTTTTGCTAAATAAATAGCAGTTTGTCTTGGTCTTACAAGGTATCTTGACCTTCTTGGTGACAACATTTCGTTTTTACTTATTTTAAAGTATTTACAGACTATTGTTTGAATATTGTCTATATCAACTTTATTTTCTGTTAAATTTAATAGATCTTTTAATATTACTTTTACCTCTGACATTGAAGGTGTTTTTCCATAAATTCTTGAGAACGACACTACTCTATTAAATGCACCTACAAGTTCTCTGATACTAGTGTTAACTTGAGTACTAATAAATTTTATGATCTCATCACTGATTTTGATATTATTTGGATCATGAATTCCAAGATCTTCATTTTTGGATTTTATTATATTGTATCTTAATTCAAAATCAGCATTTTGAATGTCAACTACTAGTCCTCCTGAAAATCTAGATTTAATTCTCTCTTGTATTCTAGTTAATTTGTTTGGTGGTCTATCTGCTGATACAATAATTTGAGATCCTTTCTCTAGCAAAACATTAAATGTGTGGAAAAACTCTTCTTGCATAGCTTCTTTTCCATTCATAAATTGAATATCATCAATCAAAAATATGTCAGTATTTCTAAAATACTCTTTAAACTTTACCATATCATTAGATTTTATCGATTTTACAAATTGATACATAAATCTTTCGGCTGAAATAAACATTACTTTATTTTTTTCTTTTAAACTTAATCCAATTGCATTTAACAAATGTGTCTTACCCATTCCAACTCCACCATAAATATATAAAGGATTATAATGAGCTATTTGTTCTGAGACTTTTTTTGCAGCCTCAAAAGCTAGTTTATTACTTTTCCCTAGCAAGAAATTCTCAAAGTTTTTATTTGGATCAATTCGATTATATTGAAGATATGAATCTTTAATAAATGAAACCTTTTCATTATCAGATGAATTATCTGGTTTTATTTCATCAGTATTTTTATTCTTTATATTTTCGTTAATCACAAATTCTATTCTGGAAATATCTTTTTTATATAATTTAATTATTTGTAATATTTGATCTAAATATCTTGAGGTTATCCAGTCTCTGATAAATCTTGTCGAAACAGATAATAAAACATAATTTTTAAACTCATCAACCAAATCAATTTTTTTTAACCAACTGTCATAAATCTCAGAACCAAACTTATTTTTCATTTCATTTTGTAATAATTTCCAATCAACCTTATTAATATTGTCTGATTTAATGTTAGTGAGATTATTTTTCATGAGAGTCTGTTAAACTCCTATTCATAATTCAATGCAATAAATTTATTTTTATTCTCAAAAAAAAATAAAATTTACAATTGTATAAATTAATAATTGAATCTATTTTTAGGGACTTAAAATTAGTAATCTTAAATTTACTTTTTTTATTTATTTTTATCTTGAGACCAAAAGATTAAAAGATTCTTTTTTTAATTGAAAAAATAATCTCTAGGGTTGTAATTTCTTTAAGTAAACTAAAAGTTGTTATAAGGAATTGATTTTTTTTGTTATTCTAGAAATATTTCTTGACGCGTTTTGCTTTTTTATCACCCCTGTCTTTGTTATTTTCATCAATTCAGAGTTTAATTTTGGCAAGAATGCTAAAGCTTCTTTTTTGTCTTTTTTATCAAGAATTAAATTCATTTTTTTTATTGCAGATCTAAACCTGCTTTTTCTAGACTTATTTACTGTTGTTTGACGTGATATACGTCTTATTCGTTTAATAGCTGATTTAGTGTTTGCCATAAGCGCGATTGTATATAACGAGAAATTTATACGGTCAATATAATAATTTTTTATTTTTGACAAATATTACAAAAAAATGTTGATCTATTAGTGATAAATTTTTTTTTTATTGTCCCTCTGCATCCTGGTGAAAGACAACTCTTATTTTCTCTATTGTATACTTTAAAGTTATCTTGAAAAGATCCATTTTTACCAACAATATTTTTAAAATCTCTAATACTAGACCCACCTTTTTTTATCGCTAAATTTAAAATTTTTCTTGAATATTTAATAATATTAATACAATCGTTTTCACTTAAAGATTTTGCTTTTTTTTTTGGATTTATTTTAGAGCTGAATAAAATTTCACTTGCATAAATGTTTCCCAAACCTGAAACAAACTTTTGATCTAAGAGAAAATTTTTTATATTCTTTTTCTTTTTATAAAAATATTTTTTTAAGTAGTTGAGATTAAATTTTGAAGAAAAAGGCTCAGGACCATAGTTATTTATAAAATTTTCTAAATTATTCTTATTTTCAAATAATTTGAAATAACCAAATCTTCTGGGATCATTATATATAATTTTTATGTTATCAAATTCCAAAAACACATGGTTGTGTTTTTTTGGTAAATAAGGACTATGATAAAAACTTGCATTTGTTTTTTGATTTAAAATATTTTTTCTTAAAAGATGTATAGTGCCAGACATTCCAAGATGAATTAAGCAAAATTTTTCATCATTTAAAACTAGTATGATATATTTTGAAAACCTCTTAACTTTTTTTATTGATTTTGATTGAAGTCTTATTTCAAAACCTTTTTTTATTTTGTACCTTAAATTCCTATTCTTTATACTTATTTTTTTTATTTTTTTTCCTGTTATTGTTCTACTTAGTGACTCTTTAACAACTTCTACTTCTGGCAATTCTGGCATTTATTATTATATTAATTAATATTATTTATTTTATGCAACAATATCTTCAAAATAAAAAAGGTCTAGTCCAAGGTGTGTTTGATAAAGTTTATGATAAATACGACATCATGAATGATTTGATGTCACTTGGGGTTCATAGAATCTGGAAAAGAAATTTACTAAATTGGATGAACCCAGGTAAAAATAAAATTCTAGCAGATGTTGCATGTGGCACAGGTGATATAGCAAAACTTTTTATCGATAATAGTTCAAATAAAAATATAGAATTATTTTGTATTGATCCCAATGAAGGAATGATGAAAAAGGGAAAAAATAGACTATCAAATTACAAAAATATCAAGTGGATTAAGGGGTCGGCAGAGAAGTTGCCTTTAAAATCTAATTCGTGTGATTATTACACAATCAGTTTTGGTTTAAGAAATACAAAAAATATTAATAAATCCTTAAGTGAAGCATACAGAGTTTTAAAGTCAGGAGGTAGATTTTTTTGTTTAGAATTTTCAAAAATTCAAAATTTAAAATTAGATTTTGTCTATAAAAGATACTCTAAATTAATTCCAGAAATAGGCAAATTTGTGGTTGGTGAAAAAGAGCCTTATGAATATCTAATAAAAAGTATCCAAGAATTTGTTAATCAAGAGGAATTAAAGGGTTTAATGGAGAAAAATAATTTTATTAAATGTCAGTATAGAAACTATTCTGGTGGAATAGTAGCTATTCATTCAGGTTGGAAAATATGATTAAAAAATTATACATACTTTTTAAGCTTGGAAGGAAATTAGCAAAATCTGACGCTTTAAGTATATTCACTAAGTTTCATAATCCACCGATCGGAATAAAAATTTTATTCTATTTGTTGTCTTTATCGTTTTCAAAAAAAGATAATTCTTTTGTAAATGAAACTGAAGGTGAAAGATTATCAAACTCCTTGCAATCTATGGGTACAACATTCATTAAATTAGGTCAATTTCTAGCAACTAGACCAGATATAATTGGAGAAAAGTTATCAAAGCAACTAGAAAGTTTACAAGATCGTTTGCCTCCCTTTGAATTATCTAAAGCTAAAGAAATAATCAAAAAAGATCTAGGAGAAGATAATTTTAATTCAATTATAAATCTATCTGAACCAGTGGCAGCAGCATCTATAGCTCAAGTTCATAAAGCGCAAATAAATGATAATGGCACAATTAAAGATGTGGCTATAAAAATTTTACGACCAAATATAAAAAAAATATTCAACGAAGAAATTGATGCTTTGATGCTTTTTGCTTTTTTAACTGAGTCAATTATCAAAAAGACAAAAAGACTTAAATTAGTTGAGGTTGTTTATTTGCTAAAAGAAATAACCAATTTAGAAATGGATTTAAGATTTGAAGCCGCTGCAGCCAATGAGTATTCTGAAAACACTAAGAATGACAGTGGATTTCTAGTTCCTAGAATTTATTGGAATTTTACAAGTGAAAATGTAATGACTTTAGACTGGGTTGAAGGTGTCTCTATAAGAGAAACAGAAGAGTTAGAAAAAAGAAATATAGATACCAAAAAAATTGCATCAGATATTATTCAACATTTTCTAAGACATGCTGTTAGAGATGGTTTTTTTCATGCAGATATGCATCAAGGTAACATTTTTATAAACAATAGTGGTCAAATAGTTCCTATCGATTTTGGTATAATGGGAAGGCTCGATGATTTGAGTAAAAAATTCCTTGCTGAGATTTTATATGGATTTATTAAACGAGATTATAAAAAAGTGGCTGAAGTACATTTAGCTGCAGGGTTAGTTCCAAAAGAAGTGCCTGTTGATGATCTCGCCCAAGCACTAAGATCAATAGGAGAGCCAATATTTGGTCAGTCAATTAAAGATATATCTGGCGGTAAACTACTCAAACAACTTTTTGATGTGACAGAAAAATTTAATATGCAAACTCAACCACAGTTGCTGATGCTACAAAAAACCATGGTAGTAGTTGAAGGTGTTGCAAGAAGATTAAATCCAGAGACAAACATTTGGGAAACGTCAAGACCTGTTCTTGAAAAATGGCTTAAAGAAACAAAAGATCCTATAACAACATTAAATGAAACTCTAAAAAATTCTGCAGAAGTTATAAAAAGATTACCAGAAATGCCGCAAATAATGGATAAAGCAAACCAAGCATTAACATTTCTTGCAAGTGGACAAATTCCACAAAATACTAATACGTATAACGATCTAAATACAAAAAAAAATGAAATGGTAGCTTTCAGAAATCAATCAATCATTGGTTTATTATTACTTGTAATTTTAGGATTAGTAGTATTTTAATCTCGACGATGAATTATTTTGAGAATAAAAAAATACTGTTAATTATATGTGGTGGAATTTCTGCTTACAAAAGTCTTGAGTTAATAAGATTATTTAAAAAAAATGGTGCTCGTGTAAAAACTATATTAACAAAAAATGCAAAAGAATTTGTAACTCCACTATCTGTTTCGTCTCTTTCTCAAGAAAAAGTTTATGACGATATATTTAGTGCAGAGAACGAAGCTGAGATGGACCACATATCTTTATCAAGATGGGCTGATGCAGTATTAGTTGCACCAATTACAGCTAATACCATATCTAAAGTAGCCTCAGGAAATGCAGAAGATTTGGCGTCTACTGTTTTATTAGCCTCTAACAAACAAATATTTTTAGCACCGGCAATGAATGTAAGAATGTGGGAGCATCCTTCTACTAAAGAAAACATATTAAAATTAAAAAGCTTTAGATGCAAAATTATTGGGCCAGAGATAGGAGATATGGCATGTGGTGAATACGGTGAAGGAAAAATGACAGAGCCAAATGAAATAGTCAATACGCTTAAAAATTATTTTTCTAATTTAGATAAAAATAAAAAATTAAAAGCTTTAGTTACTGCCGGACCAACTAATGAATATATTGATCCTGTAAGATTTATTACAAATAAATCTAGTGGTAAACAAGGATATGAAATAGCCAAATGTCTTAGAGACAATGGATTTGATACGACACTTATTTCTGGAAAGACAAGCATTAAACCTTTGGATGGTGTTAATTTTGTAAGTGTTGAAACATCTGAAGAGATGTTCAAAGAAAGTTTAAATAATCTACCAACAGATGTAGCTATTTTTTCTGCAGCTGTTTCTGATTTTAAAGTGAAAAATTATAAAAGTACAAAGATTAAAAAGAATGAAGAATTTAACTTGGAGCTAGAAAATAATATCGATATTTTAAAACATATATCTAATCATAATTCATTAAGAC
>CACAZW010000001.1 GCA_902537055.1 uncultured Pelagibacteraceae bacterium | reverse complement strand
GGTCTGATGCATAATTTAAACCAATAAAAGTAATCAACAGAATTATCAAAAAAGAAAAGAAAATTAATTGGCAGAAATAAATTGAAGCATTTTTATTATTTTTTTCTCCAATGCTATTACCTATCAGTGATGTACCTGCAACTGTGATACCAATAGATGAGGCAATAATAATAAAATAAATTGGAAAAGATTTTGTTAAAGCTGACAAAGCTTCAGGTGATATTTTTCCTGCAAAATATGTATCAGCAATATTATATAATGTTTGAAAGAGTGTACCTACAGATGCAGGTATCGCTAATTTTTTAATTAATTCTTTGATGTCATCACTTAATATATTCATGGTATTATTTTTTTGAATTTATCATTTGATTGTGTCTCATTGTGAAACGCTTTATTTGATCATTTGTCAATTTATCAAAACAATTTGGACATGATAGGCCTACTTTATACTTTTTTGATTTGGTTAGTTTTTTATGCAATGGCATTCTACAACCACCACAAACAGTATAATTTCCAATTTCTAGGTTTTTTTTAATAGTAACTCTTTTATCAAAAACAAAACATTCACCATTCCACTTACTTTTTTTTGGATCAGTTTTGTTAAGATAATTTAAGATACCACCCTTAAGCATATAAACATTTTTAAAACCTTTATTATTAAGATAATTAGACGCTTTTTCACACCTGATACCTCCGGTGCAAAACATCCCTATTGATTCATCTTTATTAAATTTTGATAAATAATTTTTAAAATCTCTAAAATTTTTAGTTTCTGGATTAAGAGCATTTTTAAATGTACCAATCTTATATTCAAAAGGTTTTCTGGCATCAATCAGTTTAATATTTTTTTTAGATATAAATTCATCCCATTTTTTAGGTGATAAATATTTTTTATTAAAAAAATTTTTAAAATTAATTTTTTCATTAATTGGAACTACTTCATCTTTTATTTTAACTTTATTTTTTGTGTATGGTAATATTTTTGAGTTAAATTTATTTTGAATATCAAATCTATCAATTGATAAGATATTCTTTATTTTTGTAATTGTAATTTTAATTTTTTTATGACTACCTGATATTGTACCATTAATTCCTTCAGGAGATAATATTATAAGACCTTTAATATCAAGTTTATTAGCTTCTTTTAAAATATTTTTTTTAATAATTTTTAATTTATTAAGTTTTGATATTTTATAAAAAGATAGGATTTCAAACATAATTACCAACAAACTGTAAAACCATCACCAATTGGTAAAATATACTTATTAATAGGTGATTTTTTTATGTATTTATTAAATTCTCTTAATTTTATAGTTAATTTGTCTTTTATCTTTGGATTTGCAACATCTCCTTTCCAAAGAGTATTATCAATTAAAATTATACCCTTTTTGCTTTTTAATTTAAGAGACTGATTAAAATAATTTATATAATTTTCTTTATCTGCATCAATTAATATCACGTCATATTTTTCCTTTTTCTTAATTAGATTTTCAAGAGCAATTTTTCCATTTTCACAAAGAAGATTTATTTTTTTATCTTGCTTTGCTTCTTTAAAAAACTTAATTGCCTCATTGTTAGTTTTTAAATTTTTATCTATACCAATTAATTTGCAATTCTTAGGTAAGGCAAGTGCAGCAGATAAAATGCTGTAACCCGTAAAAGTGCCAATTTCTAAATATGATTTATAGTTATTAATTTTTATGATAAATTGTATGAAGTTAGCTTGTAGAATTGAAATTTGTAATTTTTTAATATGACCAAGTTTTTCGTTATATTTTAATAATTTTTTTTGTACTTTGTGAAGATTATTTGTATGTGAAAAAATATAATTGATCATATTTTGATCAATTATGAAATTTTTATCCATTCAACTTTTCTTTTAATATTTTGTTTATTAATTGAGGATTGCCTTTTCCTTTACTTTCTTTCATGGCTTGACCAACAAAAAAACCAAATAATTTATCTTTACCAGATTTATATTCAGCAACCTTATCTGAATTATTTTCAATAACTTTATTTATCAATTCCTCTATCGCTTTTGGATCGCTTTCTTGTTTTAAACCTTTTTCTTTTACTATTATTAATGGATCTTGATCTCCATCTATCATTTGTTCAAAAACCGTTTTAGCTATTTTTCCTGATATAGTTCCATCTTTTATAAGGTTTATAAGTTTTGATAGATTTTTAGCACTAACTGGGCTTTGAGATATTTCTAAATTTTTTTCATTTAAAACTGCAAATAATTCACCTGTAATCCAGTTTGTTGCTAATTTAACATCTGAATTTTTTATAACTTCTTCAAAGAAATTTGATGTTTCAATATCAGATACCAAAATTGTTGCTTCATATGGTGAAAGATTAAATTTATCTATAAATCTTTTTTTCTTTTCATCTGGTAATTCAGGTATATCTGATTTTATTTTTTCAATTAACTCTTGGCTTATTTCAAGCGGTAATAGATCTGGATCAGGAAAATATCTGTAATCATGCGCGTCTTCTTTTGATCTCATAGATCTTGTCTCATTTCTTTTAGTGTCAAAAAGTCTTGTCTCTTGATCTATTTCTTTCCCCTCCTCTAACAAATCTATTTGTCTATTTGCTTCGGATATTATTGCCATTTGCATAAATTTTATTGAATTAACATTTTTAATTTCACACCTGGTGCCAAATTCAGTCTCCCCTTTTAATCTTACTGATACATTAACATCTGCCCTCAAAGAACCTTCTTGCATATTGCCATCACATGTACCTAAATATCTCATTATCGATCTTAATTTTTTTATATAAACGTTGACTTCATCTGGAGATCTCAAATCAGGCTTGCTTACTATTTCCATTAAAGCCACTCCAGATCTATTTAAATCAACTAATGTATTATTTGGATCAATATCATGAATACTTTTACCTGCATCTTGCTCTAAGTGTAATCTTTCAATTCCAATTTCTTTTTGACCATTCGGCATATCTAAAATTACTTTTCCTTCACCGACAATTGGATATTTGTATTGAGAGATTTGATATCCTTGGGGTAAATCTGCATAAAAATAATTTTTTCTATCAAATACAGATTTTTTATTTATTTTGGCTTTAAGTCCTATTCCAGTTTTAATTGCTTGTTCAATACAAAATTCATTTATAACTGGTAACATTCCTGGAAATGCTGCATCTACGAGACTAACTTGAGTGTTTGGTTCTGCACCAAATTTTGTTGATGATTGAGAGAAAAGTTTTGACTCTGAAGTAACTTGAGCGTGCACTTCTAAACCAATTATCACTTCATATTGTTTATTTTCTCTTTCAATAAGATATTCACTATTTTTACTCACTTAACCACCAGTCTGAAATATCATTTTTAAAATTAATCTTATCTTCTAATGCATAAGAAATATTAAGTATATTTTGTTCATCAAAAGGTTTTCCAATTACTTGAAGGCCTAAAGGATAATTATTTTTATCTTTACCAGCTGGTATAGAAATACCTGGTAAGCCCGCTAGATTTATTGGAACTGTAAATATATCATTTAAATACATTGATACTGGATCATTTGTTTTTTCACCAATTTTAAATGCTGAGCTTGGAGTAGATGGAGTTAAAATTGCATCAACTTTAGAAAAGGCATCATCAAAATCTTTTTTTATTAATTGTCTTACTTTCTGCGCTTTTAGATAATAGGCATCATAGTAACCAGAAGATAAAACATAAGTTCCAATCATAATTCTTCTTTTAACTTCATCACCAAAACCTTCAGATCTAGTTTTTTCATACATTTCTATTAAATTTTGACCATGAGATCTAAATCCATATTTAACACCATCATATCTTGCTAGATTTGAAGATGCTTCAGCTGGTGCAACAATATAATAAGTTGGTAATGCGTAATTAGTATGTGGAAGAGAAATATCGATAATTTCTGCTCCGCAATCTTTTGCATATGAGATACCATTTTTCCATAGCTGTTCAATTTCGTCAGGCATATTGTCAACTCTATATTCTTTAGGAATACCAATTTTCTTTCCTTTAATATCTTTTGACAATTCTTTTGAATAACAATTTCTTTTGTAATCAATTGAGGTTGAATCTTTTTGATCAAATGAAGAGATCACCTCTAAAAGCATAGAACAGTCTCTTACATTTTTAGTCATAGGTCCTGCTTGATCTAAAGATGAAGCAAATGCTACAATTCCATAACGAGAACAACTTCCATATGTAGGTTTAAGTCCAACAGTTCCTGTAAATGATGCTGGTTGACGAATAGATCCACCTGTATCTGTTCCAATGGTAACTGGAGTTAAATTTGCAGCGACAGCTGCAGAAGAACCTCCAGAAGATCCACCAGGGACTAAATTTTCTCCTACCGGATTTTGAACATTTCCAAAAAAACTAGTTTCATTTGAAGAGCCCATAGCAAATTCATCACAATTAAGTTTACCAAGAAGTATTGCTCCTTGACTCCACAAATTTTGAGTAACTGTAGACTCATATGTGGGAACGAAGTTATTTAATATTTTGCTACCTGCTGTTGTTCTAACTCCATTTGTACAAAATAAATCTTTAACAGCAATGGGAATACCTGGTAGTTTTAAATCAAAGTTAGGATTAGAATCAAATTTCTTTGATTGATCTATTGCTTTTTCAAAATTATCCGTAACATAAACATTTAATTTTTTTGATTTTTCAGCACGGTCTATAAATGCTTTTGTAATTTCCCCTGAAGATAGTTTTTTTTCTTTTATATTCGATGTTAATTCGAATAAACTTTTACTTGTTATATCTGACATTATTCAACAACCTTTGGTACAACAAAAAAATCTTTATTTTCTTCAGGAGAGTTTTTTAAAATTTTTTCTCTAATATTTTCTGATTTAATTTCATCTTTTCTAAATCTTAGGGTGGTTTCAGCAATTGATGTTAAGGCTTGAACATTATCAGTATTTAATTCATTTAATTTTTCTATAAATTCAAATATATTATTTAAGTCGCCCTTTAATTTATTAGCTTTTTCATCATCAATAGAAATCCTTGCTAATTTCGAAATGTGCTTTACTGTTTTAAGATCTATACTCATATGGTAAAAATATTGCCGCAAACTATCACTTAAGTAAATAATATACAATATGATCACAATTGAGGAATTTAAAAAGAAACAGCTAAATACATCTAGATTAATTGGTCTTGATTTAGGTTCAAAGAGAATTGGTGTAGCTATATGTGATGAAAATCAAAAAATTGCCACACCGCTTAAAACAATAAACAAATCCAAATTTGAAGATCTTATCAATGAATTAGAGGATATTATTAAAGAAAATAATATTAAAGGAATAATTATTGGAAATCCAATTAATATGGATGGCAGCTTAGGTAAATCCTCTCAATCAGTAAATGATGTGTCAAAAGCAATATCAAAAGAAATTGATCTTCCAATAAGTCTTTGGGATGAAAGATTATCAACAGTTGGAGCGTTTAAATTAAGCGAAAATTTAGGTATTAACGTAACTAAAAGAGAAAAAAATATAGATAAAAATGCTGCTGCATTTATCTTACAGGGTGCCATAGATTTTATTAATAATTAATACTTGCATTAATCAACCTTTGTGGCTATAGAGTTGGTTTTAATGGCAACTAAAACCAAAGCTATTAAAATTTCTCAAAAACATCTCCTAGGTATTCAAGATTTATCAATAAACGATGTTAATTTAATCTTAAATGAAGCTGAAAAATTTATTGAATTAAACAAAAGTAAAAATAAAAAATTAGATTTACTTAAGGGAAAAACACAAATTAACCTCTTTTTTGAACCATCTACAAGAACACAAAGCTCATTTGAACTAGCTGGAAAAAGATTAGGTGCAGATGTTATGTCAATGAATATAACAAACTCAGCAATTAAAAAAGGTGAAACGCTAATAGACACTGCAATGACATTAAATGCAATGCATCCTGATATAATAGTTATTAGACATCAAGATTCAGGAGCTTGTAATCTTTTATCTCAAAAAGTTAATTGTGCTGTTTTAAATGCTGGTGATGGAAGGAGAGAGCACCCTACCCAAGCGTTACTAGATGCATTAACTATATTGAATAGGAAAAAAAAAATTCAAGGATTAAAGGTTGCAATTTGTGGAGATATTCTACATTCAAGAGTAGCAAGATCTAATATTTACTTGCTAAACATGTTGGGTGCAGAAGTAAATATTGTGGCTCCATCAAACCTTTTACCAAAAGATATAGAAAAATTTGGAGTTAATATTTTTTCAAATATGAAGAAAGGTGTAAAAGATTGCGATATAGTAATGATGCTTAGACTTCAAAATGAAAGAATGAGTAGTTCATTCCTGTCATCTAATAGAGAGTATTATGAATACTATGGACTAACACAGGATAAATTAGAATATGCAAAATCAGATTCAATTATTATGCATCCTGGTCCAATGAACCGTGGTATTGAAATTGATACAAAACTAGCTGATGACACCAATATGAGTGTTGTAAAAGAACAAGTTGAATTAGGTGTTGCGATAAGAATGGCATGTTTAAAAATTTTTTGTGAATGATGAAAAAAAAATACTTTATTAACGCAAATATAATTGATCCTCATAACAACATAAGTGAAATAGGAGGATTAATAATAGGTGAAGATGGAAAAATTGAAGGTGTTGGAAAAAAGGTGAATAAAAACAACATTCCTAGTCGAGAAAAAGTTATTGATTTAAAAGAGAATTATATTTTCCCAGGTATAGTTGATATGAGAGTATTTGTCGGTGAACCAGGTTATGAATATAAAGAAAATTTTAGAACTTTGAGCAATGCTGCATTGTCTGGGGGAGTAACCTCAGTTGTAACAATGCCAAATACTGATCCAATAATTGACAACGTTTCAATAGTAGATTTTTTAAAAAGACGAGGTAGAGATAAATCAAAAATAAATATATTTCCCACAGCATCTCTAACAAAGGGCACTGAAGGTACAAATATGACAGAGTTTGGTCTTCTGCAAAGTAAAGGGATAATAGCATTTACAGATGGAATTAGAACAATTCAGAATACAAGAGTTATGTCCAGAATAATGAATTCAGCAAAAGATTTAGGATCTTTAATAATGCAACATGCGGAAGATCAAGAATTAGCTGAAAATGGCATGATAAATGATGGAATAATTTCGACAAAACTTGGTCTGCAGGGTATCCCAGAAATAGCAGAACTAATAATTATAGAGAGAGATTTAACATTATTAGAAGAATATAATTGTCGTTATCACATTTCTCAGATTTCATCAGGAAAAGCAGTTGAAATTATTAAAGATAGAAAAGATAAAGTAAGATTTTCCTGTGGGGTATCAATAAATAATTTATCTTTAAATGAAAATGATATTGGTGACTTTAGAACTTTTTTAAAATTGTCACCACCACTTAGAACCGAAGATGATAGATTAAGTTTAGTGCAAGGATTAAATGATGGTACAATTGATGTAATAGTTTCAGATCACAAACCTGAGGATGAAGAGCAAAAAAGATTAACATTTGCTCAAGCCGCAACAGGAGCAACTGGTATTGAAACGTTATTATCCTTGTCATTAGAATTATATCACAATGAATCTGTAAAACTTGAAAAAATTATTGCTGCATTAACTTCAAATCCAGCAAAAATTTTAAAAATTAATAAAGGTAATTTATCCGTGGGTAATGATGCAGATTTCTGTGTTGTGGATATAAATAAACCTTGGATAGTAAAGCAAGAAAATTTGGTTTCTAAATCAAAAAATACGTCAATTGAAAATAAAAGATTACAAGGAAAAGTGACGAGTACATACGTAAAAGGACAAGAACTTTACAATATTTAAATGGAAATTTTTATTTTATCACTTTTATCATATTTATTAGGTTCTATTCCTTTTGGTTTTTTACTAACAAAAATTTTTTTAAAAAAAGATATAAGAGAAACAGGATCAGGTAATATAGGCGCCACCAATGTTTTAAGAACTGGTAATAAATTTTTAGGTTACTCAACTTTATTACTAGACATTTTAAAAGCGGTTTTGCCAATAATTTATGTTAAATTAAATTATCCAGAATTTATTTACATTTGTTCATTATCTGTTTTTTTAGGACATGTTTTTCCAATATGGTTAAAATTTAAAGGTGGTAAAGGTGTTGCAACATATATTGGAATATTGATTATTTTAAATTTTTTTTTGGGTATTGTTTTTGGTATTGTTTGGGTAATTACGTATTTAATGTCTAAATACTCATCATTAGGATCAATTCTTGGATCATTAAGTGTTCCTATTTTTATATTTTTTTATAGCAATGATAACATTATGTTTTACTTCATAATGTTTATTTTAATTTTTTACACTCATAGAGAAAACGTTAAACGCTTGATAAATAAAGAAGAAACTAAGACAAAAATTTAATAATTTGACAGTTTAACTGTTTTAAGTACGTTCTTTAAATATGAATCTAGTAATTGTTGAAAGTCCAGCAAAAGCAAAAACAATTAATAAATATTTAGGATCAGATTATACAGTTCTTGCAAGCTATGGGCATATAAGAGATCTGCCTTCGAAAAATGGTTCTGTTGATCCTGAAAATGATTTTAAAATGATTTGGGAAGTAGATAGTTTTTCAAAAAAATATTTAAAAGAAATTACAGATAGTGCTAAAGATTCAAAAAAAATTATTCTAGCTACTGACCCTGACAGAGAAGGTGAAGCAATAGCTTGGCATGTAAAAGAGTTTCTTGAAGAAAAAAAATTATTAAAAGATAAAGAAGTTGAAAGAGTTGTTTTCAACGAAATAACAAAAAAAGCAGTTACAAATGGAATAGATAATCCAAGAAAAATAGAGCCACATTTAGTTGATGCTTATATGGCAAGAAGAGCTCTAGATTATCTAGTAGGTTTTAATATCTCCCCCATTCTATGGACAAAATTACCAGGTTCTAAATCTGCTGGTCGAGTTCAGTCTGTAGCTCTAAGACTTTTAACCGAAAGAGAACAGGAAATAGAAGTTTTTCAACCAAAAGAATTTTGGACTTTAAATATAATTTTTAAAAATAACAAAAATGAGAAAATAAATACAACTATTTCACAATTAGATGGAAATAAGGTTGAAAAATTTTCATTTAAAAACAAACAAGATATTAATGACGCTTTATCTGAAATAAAAAATAAAAAATATAAAATAACAGATATAAGTTCAAAAACTTATAACAGAAATCCATCAGGACCTTTTACTACATCAACATTACAACAAACAGCATCAAGTAAACTTGGTTTTGGAGCCTCAAGAACAATGCAAATTGCTCAAAGACTATATCAAGGAATTGATATTGAAGGTGAAACCGTAGGATTAATTACTTATATGAGAACAGATGGAACTAATATTTCAAAAGATGCAGTATCATCTTTTAGAGATTTTATAATGCAGAATTATGGTGATAAATATTTACCAGAACAACCTCTAAATTATAGTGGTAAAAAAGCAAAGAATGCTCAAGAAGCTCACGAAGCTATACGTCCAACAGAAATAATTCGAAAACCAGAAGATATGAAAAAATACTTAAGTACTGATCAATATAAACTTTATAATTTAATATGGTCTAGATCTTTATCATCACAAATGCAGTCAGCAAAATTTGATAGAAAAACTATTACCATCAACTCAGATGGTGATAAAAATATATTCAAAGCTAGTGGTTCAACATTAAAATTTGATGGTTTCCTTAAACTGTATAAGATCGATGAAAATGATGATGACAATGAAAATATTTTGCCAGATGTTGAAAAAAGTGATGTAATGTTTGAAGATCATATTGATGAACAGCATTATACACAACCACCACCTAGATATTCAGAGGCAAGTCTAGTTAAAAAATTAGAGGAGCTAGGAATTGGAAGACCGTCTACTTATGCAAGTATTATTTCAGTAATAGCAAATAGAGGTTATGCTGACATAAATAATAAAAGATTTTTCCCAACTGATAGAGGTAAATTACTTTCTGCGTTTTTAGAAAAATTATTTACCAAATATGTTGATTATGATTTTACTGCAAAATTAGAAGATCAATTAGATGATATAACATCAGGTAAAGAAAATTGGATAAAAGTTTTAGAGAACTTTTGGAAAGACTTTAATTCTAATGTTTCAGGTGTGAAAGAAAAAAGAACCAGAGAAGTATTAGACCTATTAAATGAAAGTCTTGGATCACTAATATTTGAGGTCGATAAAGATGGAAATATTGATAGAAAATGCAAGCTTTGTGAGTCTGGGCAATTAAGTTTAAAAAATAGTTTTAGAGGTGGTGCTTTTATTGGGTGTTCAAATTATCCAGACTGCAAATTTACAAGACCACTATCAAAATCTAAAGCAGCACAACAATTGACACTAGCAGAACCTAAATTCATTGGAAAAAATGACAAAGGTAAAGATATTTTTCTTAAAAATGGAAGATTTGGCCCATATTTGCAATTTGAAAAAGAAATCATAGATGAAGATGAAAAAACTAAAAAGAAAAAAAGAAAATTAAAGAAAGAAGAAAATAATTTAAAAAATGTTTCTATACCTAAAGGAATTGAGATTGAAAACATTGATTTAGAAAGGGCAAAATACTTATGCTCATTACCATTAAGTTTAGGTAAAAATCCTGAAAATGATAAGGATATTACTGTGAATGTTGGAAGATTTGGTCCTTACCTTAAATGTGAAAATAAATCTGCTAGACTAGAAAATGTAGATGAATTATTCACAATTGGATTAAATAGAGCTGTTACATTAATTGCTGAAGCTAAACCAGGAAGAATTTCATCATCTATGATAAAAGATTTAGGAGAACACCCTGAAGATAAAAAGCCAGTTAGAATCATGAAAGGTCAATATGGCCCTTACATTAAATACAAATCTTTAAATGCGACTATACCTGAAGAAAAAGATCCTGTTGAATTAACTATGGAAGAAGCATTAATTTTAATTGAGAAAAGAAAAGAATACGATAGAAATAAAAAGAAAAAGAAAGGCAAATAATGTCGGCAGATAAAAATTTAAAGAATTTAAATATCAAATTACCAAAAGCTAATGATCCTGTTGGATCATATGCTGCTACTAGAATATCTGGAAATTTACTATTCATATCTGGTCAAATATCAATTGATGAGAATGGAAATTTAATTAAGGGAAAACTCGGAGAAGATTATAATACTGAACAAGGTTATGAGGCAGCTAAGAGATGTGCATTAAGTATAATATCTCAAGCAAAAAAAGCATGTGGTGATGATTTATCCAAAATTAAATCATGTTTGAAACTTACTGGATACGTTAATTCTACTGATAATTTTACTGAGCAGCCAAAAGTCATAAATGGAGCCTCAGATCTAATAAAAAGTGTATTTGATGAAGCTGGCTCACATGCAAGAGCTGCTGTCAGCACTAATAGCCTTCCATTGGGTGTTGCAGTTGAAGTTGATGCAATATTTGATCTTAATTAATTATCTACCAATACTAAAATAATTTATTTTATTTTTTTTCATTTCAGAAATTGAGTACAGATTTCTCATGTCAAAAACTTTAAAATTTCTTTTTTTTGTAATTTTTTTAAAGTTGAGTTGTTTAAATTCATTCCATTCTGTATGAATAATTATTAAATCTGCACTTTTACAAGCATCTTTTATATTTTCAAAAAAATTTATATTTTTGGATTTAAATTCCTTTTTTTTGCCTGTTGGCTCATAATAATTTATATATGCACCTTTTCTTGATAAAGCTGGTATAATTTTTAATGAGGAAGATTCTCTCATATCATCAGTTCCTGGTTTAAAAGTAACACCCAAAAATGTAATATTTTTATTTTTAATTTTGTTATTCATTATTTTACTAATTTTATTTAGTAATAAATTAGATCTTTTATCATTTGAATTAATTACTGTTTTTACAACTGAAAGATTTGTATTAAACATTCTTGCAGTTGAAACAAGTGCCCTTGTATCCTTTGGAAAACATGATCCACCGTAGGCTGGGCCAGCACGAAGAAATCTACTTCCAATCCTTTCATCTAAACCCATGCCAATAGCAACATCTTTCACGTCTATGTTTGATTTTTCACATAAATTGGCTATTTCATTTATAAATGTAATTTTAGTGGCTAAAAAAGCGTTTGATGCATATTTAATTAATTCAGCTGATCTTCTAGAAGTATGAAAATATCTGCTACCCTTCTTAATTAAAGGAAGATATAATTTTTTCATAATTTTATTTGCTTTAATGCTGCTTGTGCCTACTACAACTCTATCTGGAAATTGAAAATCTCTAATAGCTTCACCTTCTCTTAAAAATTCAGGATTAGATACAACATCAAACTTATTTTTATTTTTGTTTGATTTTAAGATTTTTGAAATTTTATCACCTGTGGTAACTGGGACTGTAGATTTAGTAACTATTATTTTATACCTGTTTAGATTAAATTTTATACTTTTGGTAACATTAAATACATATCTCAAATCAGCTTTATTATTTTTGGTAGGAGTTCCAACACAAATAAATATGATATCTGACTTTTTTATTGAGTTAGAAATATCTGTTGTAAATAAAAGTCTTTTTTTTTTTAAATTTCTTACAACCAATTCTTGAAGACCTGGTTCATAAATTGGGATTAATCCTTTATTTAATTTTTCTATGGTTTCTCTATTAATATCAACACAAGTAACTGTATTACCTAAGTCAGAAAAACAAGCTCCAGTAACTAACCCAACGTAACCAGATCCTATAATGCAAATTTTCATAACTTAGAAATTTCAATTCCAGATTTAATATAACCTTTCATAGATCCACAATCTAAATAATTACCTCTAAATTTATGTCCGATGAATAAATATTGATCTAATATCATTCGTCTAATTGCATCTGTAATATGTATTTCACCACCTTTGCCTTTTTTTTGATTTTTAAGGTAATGAAAAATTTTCTTTGATAATATGTATCTACCTATTACTGCGTTATTTGAAGGTGCATCTTTAGTATTAGGTTTTTCAATTACATCTGCAATTTTAAAATTTAGTTTGTCAATATTTTTTTTAATTGAATAAATTCCCCAACGATCTACATTATTTTTTTTAACTTTCATACTGGCCATCACAGATCCTTTGAATTTTTTATGAATTTTTATCATATCTTTCGAACAGTTCTTTTTTATAATTAAATCATCAGGTAACAACATTAAAAAATAGTTATTTTTTATGAACTTTTTAGTTTTGAGTACAGCATCACCAGTTCCCAAAGGTTTATTTTGATAAATAAATTTAATTTTTTTTTTAAAAAAAAGAATTTTTTTATACTCTTTAATTATTCTGGGATCTTTCTTTTTTTTAATAATTGATTTATAAAAATTATCATTATTGAAATATTTCTTTATTATCTCTTTTTTTTTGAAATAATAAAAATTATTTCACTAACACCAGCCTCAATACATTCATCTAAAATATACTCAATTCCAGGTTTTCCATTTATTGGAAGTAATTCTTTAGGAAAAACACTTGTCAAAGGTAGCAAACGTGTACCCAAACCAGCAAGAGGAATAATAGCTTGTTTAATCATTAAGATGTTTTACTTATAATCATATTTATTAAAAATGAAAATTTTAAAAAATGTTTTTGAACTAAATAAGGCAGTAAAAAATTACAAAAAAGTTGGATTTGTACCTACAATGGGAGGAATTCATAAAGGCCACGTATCTTTAATAAAAATTTCACAAAAAAATAACAAAGAGACAATAGTAAGCATCTTTGTCAATCCAACACAATTTAATCAAAAAAAGGATTTTAAGAATTATCCTAGGAATATAAGAAAAGATATTTCGATATTGAAAAAACTTAAAGTTAATTATTTGTTTTTACCAGAAGTGAATGAAATATATAAAAATAAAATGAAAAATTTTAAACTTAATAAATCTGATAAAATTTTATGTGCTAAATATAGAAAAGGTCATTTTGAGGGTGTATTAAACGTTATGAATAGATTGTTATCTATTGTTAAATCTAAGTATGTTTATATGGGTGAAAAAGATTTTCAACAATACATTTTAATTAAAAGAATATTAGGAAAAAAATATAAAATAAATATTGTTGGCTGTCCTACCATTCGAGAAAATAATAAAATTGCTTTATCTACACGAAACAAATTGTTAAATAAAACATCTATAAAAAAGGCATCAAAAATAGCCATTAAAATGAATAAGATTAAAAGACTATCACAAACTAATAAATTTGTGGATTTGTTAAAATCTAAATATGAGCTTGAAAATAAATTTAAAATTAAAATTGATTATCTTGAATTTAGAGATGAGAAAAAAATGAAATTAGATAATTTTAAATCCAAATATAGACTATTTATTGCCTATCATATTAATGGAGTAAGATTAATTGATAATTTTTGATTATAAAAAATAAGCTCCTACACCTAAGAAGGATACAAATCCAATTACATCTGTTATTGTTGTAACAAATACACTTGAAGAAATTGCAGGATCAATTTTCATTTTATTCAATGTTACAGGTACTAAAATACCAAAAAGACCAGCAACTATCATAGTTAGAACCATTGAAATTGAAATTATTAAAGAGAGCTGAATATCATTGAACCATAGTTGAACTATCAACGAGCTTATAATTGCAAAAATAACTCCATTTAAAACTCCTATGTTAAATTCTTTAATAATATTATTTGTAAAATTATTTTTTGTTAAATCTTGTGTTGCTAAAGATCTTACTGTGACAGCTAATGTTTGCATGCCAGCGTTACCACCCATTGATGCTACGATTGGCATTAAAAAAGCCAATACCACCATTTGTTCTATAGTGGCACCAAATAAACTAATACAATAAGTTGCAAGAAAAGCAGTAAACAAGTTTAATAACAACCAATTAAATCTTCTCTTTGTTTTTGTTATAACTCCATCAGTTATTTCTTCATCACCTACTCCAGCTAATCTAAGTGCATCCTCTTCGGCTTCCTCTTTTAATACTGTAAGAACATCATCATAAGCTATCATCCCAACTAATTTTTCAGACTTATCTACTACAGCTGCTGAACTCAAATTGTAATTTTCAAATAAATTACCAACTTCCTCTCTATCCATATCAACCGGTATTAATGTTTGAGATTCAGCCATTATAGACATCATTTTTGTGTCTCTTGGAGTTCTTAATACTCTTGATGAAGGAACTGTACCAATAGGTTTGAATTCTTGATCAACTATAAATATTTCTAGAAATTCTTCAGGAAGTTCTTTATTTTCTCTTAGATAGTCTATCGTTTGTCCTACAGACCAGTTGCTTGGTATTGCTGTAAATTCACGCTGCATTAATCTAGCAGCAGAGTCTTCTGGATAACTCAAACTTTCAAGCAATGCAAATCGGTCTTTAGGAGGTAATGAGCTAAGGATTGTATTTTTATCTTTTTCGTCTACATTTTCTAAAATCTTAATTGCATCATCTGATTCTAAATTTTTTAATATATTCACTATTGAATCTGATGATAGATAAGCAATCATCTCAGACTGAATTGACTCATTTAGTTCAACAAAGACCTCAGGATCAACTTTGAAACTATTTAGTTTTATTAAATTTTCTCTATCATTTTGACTTAAATGTTCAATTATGTCAGCAGCATCTGCTGGATGCATAGCATTGAACGAATTTGTAATAAATTCGGCATCATTTGAGGCAATTTTATCTGTGACAACTTTGATGAATTCTTTGTTAAATTCAAAGTTAACTTTTTTATCTTTTAATTTTTTCACTATAGTCATAAAATTTACCTATAATTTAGTTGGCACTATTAATACAAAATAAAAATAATACAAATTTATAATGACAATAGAGATCAAAAAGTCAGTAAAACCAATAAAATATAAATCTGCAATAGATATACTTGAAGATAGATTGGAGCAAATCAAAGTAAATAAAAATAAAGAACTTATTTGGATACTTGAACATGAAGAGATTTATACTGGTGGAACAAGTTTTAGTGAAAATGAGATTTTAGATAAATCTATAAACTTTATTAAAACAAATAGAGGAGGAAAAATAACATATCATGGTCCTGGTCAATTAGTTTTTTATTTTGTGATTGACTTAAACAAAAGAGGTAAGAATATAAAAAAAATTATAACTGTAATTGAAAAGACAATTATAAATACTCTAAAAAATTACGATATAAAGTGTTTTGCTGATAGAAAAAATATTGGAATTTGGTTTGAGCACAAATCTGGCAAAATAGATAAAATTGCAGCAATAGGCATAAAAGTAAAGAAGTGGATTGCTTATCACGGTTTTGCATTAAATATTTCTAATGATCTTAATGTATACAAAAAGATAGTTCCTTGTGGAATCAGAGATAGAGGGGTTTCAAATTTAAATAATATTAAAAAACAAAATTATAAAAATATTGAGAATGATTTGATAAAAAATTTTTTATCAAATATTAAAAATTAAGTCTTTTTGTTTTTAACATATTTCTAAAATAGTCTGGAGGAGTGGCTCTAAAAGTATATTTTTTCTCATTTATTTTAAATTTTATTTCATAAGAATGTAACATTAAATTTTTATTATTCATTTTTGAATTATTTGTTGAATTATATTTTTTATCACCAATAATGGAGTTTCCTAAATTAAATAATTGTTTTCTTAGTTGATGTTTTCTTCCTGTAATTGGATTTAACTGAATGAAGGTCGCATTATTATTTTTATCTAAAATTTCATATTTTGTTTCAGCTTTTTCAACTATTTTTTTTTTATTTTCAAATCTTATCAAATCATCTTTTATTACACCTTTATCGATTAAAATTAATTCACCATTACATATTGCTAAATAAGTTTTATAAACCTTTCTTAATCTAAAAAGTGAGGTGAGCAATTGGGCTGTTTCCCTATTCTTTGCAATTATAAAAACTCCAGAAGTATCTTTATCTAATCTGTGTACAGAATAAGGTTTCTCGTCTCTAAATAAATTACTTTTCGCAAATATATCAATAATATTCTTTTTAGATTTTGTACCACCTTGTACTGAAATTCCTGATTGTTTATTTAGAACAACAAAATTTTCATTATTTTCTATAATTAAATCCTCATTTTCTTTTATAATTTCATTGCTTGGATTATATTTTTCCTTTTTTTGCTTTATAATTTTTTTAAATTGAATGTTGTGCAATTCAATTTCATCATTAAATTGAATTTTTTTTGAACTTTTAATTTTTTTTTTATTTAACTTAATTCGTCCATTTCTTAAGTTTTTTTCAATTAAACTTTGTGGAATTTGACCGAAGTGATTTCTTAAAAATCTATCAATACGCATACCATTGAACGTTTTATCAACGTTTAATAGCTTTTTCATTTATTCAATTTTAAGCTGTTGCTTCTTTTGGAGCTTCTTTTTTTTGATCTTTAACTGAATCTTTCTTTTTTTTATCGACTCTTTTTGCTTCAACGTCTCTGTCAACAAACTCTATTATTGCCATTGGTGCATTGTCTCCATATCTAAATCCTGCCTTGATAATTCTTGTATATCCACCCTTTCTATTTTCATATCTCTTTGAAAGGGTTTTTTTAACTTTATTTGAAGATTTAATGTCTTGAAGTTTTGAGATTAAAGTCTTTGTATTAGATAATGTATCTTTTTTGCCAAGTGTAATGATTTTGTCTGCTTGAGGCTTTAAAACTTTTGCTTTTGGTAAAGTAGTAGTGATTTGCTCATACTTTATTAGTGAGTTAAGCATATTTTTAATTAGAGCTTTTCTATGTTCTGAAGTTCTGTTGAGCTTTTTATAGCCCATTTTATGTCTCATTAGATAGCTTCCTCTAGTTTTTTAGATAATTCAGCAATATTATCTGGTGGCCAGTTTGGAATTTCCATTCCAAGATATAATGACATACCTGTTAATACCTCTTTAATCTCATTTAATGATTTTCTTCCAAAATTAGGTGTTCTTAACATTTCACCTTCTGATTTTTGTACTAAATCGCCAATGTAGATAATATTATCATTTTTTAGGCAGTTCATTGATCTTACGGAAAGTTCTAACTCATCGACTTTTCTTAACAAATTCTTATTAAATTCTGGCTCTGAAGGTTGTTCTTTTACAATAACCTCTTGTGGTTCATCAAAGTTAACAAACATACCTAATTGATCTTGGAAAATCCTTGCGGAATATGCAACAGCATCTTCTGCTGAGATTGAACCATTTGTTTCAACTTCCATTGTTAACTTATCATAATCTAGAGCTTTTCCTTCTCTAGCTGTACTGACTGAATAAGAAACTTTTTTAACTGGACTAAATAAAGAGTCTATTGGAATTAAACCTAGTGGAGGTTCTTCAGGTTTATTCATATCGGCTGAAACATATCCTTTTCCAGTTCCTACTGTCATCTCCATATGAAACTTAGTATTTTCATCTAAATTACAAATAACTAAATCTGGATTTAAAATTTCAATATCAGCAACTGAGGTTATGTCAGATGCTTTTATCTCTCCTGGACCTTTGGCATCAAGTATTAGTTTTTTTGGCTCATCAGATGAACTTTTAAGTGCTAAAGATTTTACATTTAATACAATATCAGTTACATCTTCTCTAACACCTTTAATAGATGTAAATTCATGTAATACTCCATCTATTTGAATTGAAGTAACCGCAGTCCCTCTAATAGAAGATAAAAGAATTCTTCTTAATGAATTACCAAGTGTTAATCCATAACCTTTTTCTAACGGTTCGGCTGTAATTTTTGCAAAGGAATTATCATCGCTTAATTGAACATCTAATTTTGCAGGTTTAATTAATGATTTCCAGTTTTTTGTATTTACTTCAGTTTGTTCCATTAAACTCTCCTTTTTTTTGGTGGCCTTGTTCCATTATGTGGCATTGGTGTTGTATCTTTAATTGATATAATTTTAAATCCTCTTGCTTGTAAAGCTCTTAAAGCGGTTTCTCTACCTGAGCCAGGTCCTTTAACTTCGACAGATAATATCTTCATTCCAACCTCCAAAGCTTTTGCTGCAGCAGCATCAGCGGCAACTTGAGCTGCATATGGAGTTGATTTTCTAGAACCTTTAAATCCTTTTTGTCCCGCAGATGCCCAAGAGACAATATTTCCATTTGTATCAGCGATCGATACAATTGTATTATTAAATGTAGATTGAACATACGCTATACCATTCAATATATTCTTTTTACCTTTTTTTTTCTTTGAATAAGAGCTTTTTTTTGCTTTAGTTTCTGTTTTCTGTTCTTTATTTAAAGTATCTTCTTTTTTCATTATTTTTTAAGTGGGGTTAATTTTTTACCAGCAATTGCGATTGCTTTACCTTTTCTTGTTCTAGAATTACATCTTGTTCTTTGTCCTCTTACAGGAAGTTTTTTTCTATGTCTTGATCCTCTGTAAGTTGCAAGATCAATTAATCTTTTTATGCTTAAAGAAGTTTCTCTTCTAAGATCACCCTCAACAGTAAATTTTTGATCTATATATTTTCTAATTTTCAGAATTTGATCATCAGTTAATTCATTAACTCTTTTTGATTTTGGTATTTCTAAATCAGTACAAATTTGTTGAGAAAATTTATTTCCAATACCATAAATATATGTAAGTCCAATATGAACTAGTTTATTCTGTGGTATGTTTACACCTGCAATACGAGCCATAATTTTGTGATAAATTGTGCCTTTTATATAAGAAGATTAGTCAAAGTCAACGTCTTAAACATTCAAAAAAGCCTCTATTTTGTTGGTAATTTGGTTAATTTCCATTGATCCATCAATCTCATGAAAATTTGAATTTTTAGAATAGTAATCTAATACTGGTCTTGTCGTTTCTATATAAGTGTCATATCTTTTTAAGATTGTATCTAAATCATCGTCGGATCTTTTTTCTATTATTTTTCTTTTTTTTATTCTCTCTATGATTGTTTCTTTATTTACATTTAGAAAAAAAATGTGATCTATTTTCTGATTTGACCCATTTAATAATAAATTTAAATTTTTAGCTTGGCTTAAAGATCTAGGGTAACCATCAAATATTAATTTTTCTTTTTTGTTTTGGTCAAAGACATATTTTTTTAAAAGATTATTAACAATTTCATCACTTACAAATTTTCCATCGTTCATATTATTAATAATTTTTCTTCCAATTTCAGTGTCTTTTTTTATTTCTTCTCTTAAAATATCACCAGTTGAAATTTGAAATCCATTCAATTTTTTTACTAGATACTTAGCTTGAGTTCCTTTACCAGCACCTGGTGGACCAAACAATATAATATTCACCTATCTACCAAATTTAGTTTTTTTAATGAGTTGTTCATATTGCGAACTCATCATCCTTGTTTGAATTTGTGTTACAGTATCAATTGCGACTACTACAACAATTAAAACTGATGCACCACCCAGGTAAAATGGAATTGGATAATTTGCAATTAGGAATTCTGGCATTAAACAAACTAATGCAAGATATAATGCGCCAATTGTAGTTAATCTTGTTAGTATTGTATCAATATAAAGTGCAGTGCTTTCTCCTGGTCTAATTCCTGGAATAAATCCACCATATTTTCTTAAATTTTCTGCGGTTTCAGTTGGATTAAAAGTTATAGAAGTATAAAAAAAAGTAAAAAATATTATCCCTGACGCATAAAGTATCATATACAATGGCTGACCTTGAGAAAAATATGATGAAATGTTTAAAAATGTTTCATTTTGCGAAACATTAAAGTTTGAAAAAGTGACCGGCAGTAATAACAAAGCTGAAGCAAAAATAGCTGGTATTACACCTGCTGAATTAATTTTTAAAGGTAAATGTGAAGAGTCTCCTCCATACATTTTATTACCCATTTGCCTCTTAGGATAATTTATAAGAATTTTTCTTAATGCTCTCTCCATAAATACAATAAACATTATTGTTGCTACTAGTAACAAAAAAATAAAAATTATCATTACTGTTGAGATTGCTCCGGTTCTTCCTAATTCAAAGGTTGTTACTAATGCTCTTGGAATTTCAGCCACAATTCCAGAAAAAATTATTAATGAAATACCATTACCAATACCTCTCTGTGTTATTTGTTCACCAAGCCACATTAAAAAAATAGTTCCAGCAACAATTGTTGTTACTGTTGAAATTTTAAAAAATATTCCTGGATTAATAACTAAATCTGCTGAAGATTCCAATCCAACTGCCAGTCCATATCCTTGTATAGTTGCTAATAAAACAGTTCCATATCTAGTTATCTGAGTAATTTTTTGCCTACCTATTTCGCCTTGGGCCTTTAAATTTTTAAAATAATCAGAAACTCCTGTAAGTAATTGAACAATAATTGAGGATGATATATATGGCATTATTCCTAGTGCAAATATTGCCATTCTGCTTACAGCACCACCTGCAAAAACATTAAACATACCTAATAAACCTTTTTGGTTTCCTTCCATCATTATTTGAAGTTGTTCAGGGTCAATTCCTGGTAAAGGAACAAAAGTTCCCAATCTATAAACTGAGAGTATAAATAGTGTAAATAATATTCTGTTTCTTAAATCATTAGACTGTGTTGAAGCACTCATTATTTAGATTGATTTTTAATAATAATTTGTCCACCAGCTTTTTCAATTTTCTCTTTGGCAATTTTAGAGGAATAATCTGCCTCAATATCAATTTTAGAATTAAAATCACCATTTGATAAAACTTTAAATTTATTAATTGATTTTCTGAATAACTTTGATTTTTTAAATGTATTTAAATTTATTTTTACATCTGACTTAATTTTTTTTTTATCAATAAGTTTTTGTAAATCACCTAAGTTTATTACTGCTACATCATTTTTGTTTATAGGGTTAAAACCTCTTTTGGGTAATCGTCTATATAAGGGCATTTGACCACCCTCAAAACTTTTTATAGCTACTCCAGATCTTGATTTTTGACCTTTTACACCTCTACCAGAAGTTTTGCCTTTACCAGATCCTATTCCTCTACCTACTCGAATTTTTTTTTTTTTAATATTATTTAATGTATTTAAAGATGTCATTATCCTCTTTTCTCAATTATCTCAGATATTTTTTTGTTCCTTAAATTAGAAATATTTTTTGGTGAATTTTGTTTTGATAAAGCTTTTATACATGCTCTAATTACATTATGTGGATTCGCAGTGCCCAAAGATTTAGCGACTATATCTTTTATACCAAGTACCTCACAGACCGCTCTAACTGGTCCGCCAGCTATTATACCTGTTCCTTTAGGTGCAGATCTTAATTTAATTTTTCCAGCACCATCTTTGCCGTAAATATCATGATGAATAGTACGTCCATCTCTTAAAGGTATTTGTATCAATTTTCTTCTAGCCAACTCATTTGCTTTTTTGATTGCATCAGGAACCTGTTTTGCTTTTGCATGAGCAATACCAATTTTTCCATTCTGATTACCAACAACGACTAAGGCAGAAAAACCAAATCTTCTTCCACCTTTAACAACTTTGGTTATCCTGTTTATATGTACTAGTTTTTCAACAAATTCAGTATTTTTTTCCATATTTTAAAATTCCATCCCATTTTTTCTAAGTGTTTCAGCAAAAATTTTAACTCTTCCATGATATTTATAAATGCCTCTATCAAAGTAAATTTTCTTGATATTTTTATCATTTGCTTTTTTCGCCAGAATTTCAGCAACAATAGTCGATAATTCTGATTTGTTTTTTTTTTGTCCTTTAATTTCTTTGTCTATCGATGATGCAGAGACTAATGTAATATTTTTTACATCATCTATTATTTGTGCACTTATATTTTTTGTAGATCTTGAAACACTTAATCTATATCTATCTTTAGAAACATTTTTAAGTTTTTTTCTTACTCTAAATCTTTTTCTTTCAATTGTGCTTAATCTCATTATTTTTTCTTACCTTCTTTTCTTAAAATATATTGACCTTTTTCCTTTATACCTTTTCCTTTATATGGCTCAGGTGGTCTAATACTTTTGATTTGTGAAGCAACCATACCAACTTGTTGTTTATTTGAGCCACTTATTTTTAATGTTGTTTGTTTTTCGACGGCTATTTTAATACCTTCTGGAATATTATAATTAATGTCATGACTAAATCCTAGCTGCATATTCAGAACATTCCCTTTTAAAGCTGCTCTGAAACCAACTCCTGTAAGTTCAAGTATTTTTTCATAACCACTACTTGCTCCAATAATAGCATTATTAAGCAAACTCCTATTCATGCCCCATAATCTTTTAGATGTATCATCAAGCTTTTTTGGTTTTATTGATACGTCTTTACCTTCATTGATATTAAGTTCAAACATTTCTAAATCTAATTTTATTGCTTGTTTACCTAGTGGACCTTCGATATTAACTATATTCCCAGATAATAAAACTTTTACTTTATCTGGAATTGGTATGTTTATTTTTCCTATTTTAGACATTAAAATACCTTACAAATAATTTCACCACCAAGTTTTTTCTTTCTTGCATCGACATCTGTCATTACACCTTGTGGTGTTGATACAATTGCAATACCAAGACCATTATTTATTTTTGGCAAACTACTCGCACTAGAAAAAATCCTTCTACCTGGTTTAGATATACGTTCAATAGTATTTATAACTGGATTTCCTGAGTTATATTTTAAGTTAATTTCTATTGAAGGTTTTTTGTCATCATTGATTTTGTAGTCTATGATATAACCTTCAGATTTTAATACATCGGCAATCTTAGTCTTAAATTTTGACGATGGTAATGAAACTTTACTGTGATTTCTCACTTGAGCATTTTTAATTCTTGCTAACATATCACCTATTGGATCACTTAAACTCATATTTTCCTTTCTACCAACTCGATTTTACCATTCCAGGAATTTTACCTTCTAAACCAAGTTGTCGAAGGGCTATTCTTGAAATTTTTAATTTTCTGTAGACACCGTGAGGTCTACCTGTAATTTGACACCTATTCATAACTCTAACTTTTGCAGAATTTCTTGGTAATTTTGACAATTTTTGTTGAGCTTTAAATCTTTCTTCTAAAGGTAATTTTTTGTCCATTATTATTTTTTTTAACTTCAATCTTTTATTATAAAATTTGTCTGACAATTTTATTCTTCTATTATTCTTGTTTATTGCACTC
The DNA here is from genome assembly GCA_902537055.1 of uncultured Pelagibacteraceae bacterium. Lineage (GTDB taxonomy): Bacteria > Pseudomonadota > Alphaproteobacteria > Pelagibacterales > Pelagibacteraceae > Pelagibacter. The sequence continues at coordinate 188,934 of CACAZW010000001.1, read as the reverse complement.
ATTTTAGCCATTAATTGCTCCTTTTTTCTCTGAACGGAAAATTTAAATGTTTTAATAATTCAAAACTGTGTTCTAACTTTTGAGATTTAATAACTATTGTAATGTCTAAACCTCTAATTTTATCAACTTTATCAAAATTTACCTCTGGAAATATAATATGTTCTTTAATGCCAAAAGTATAATTTCCAAATTTATCAAAACCGTTTGGACTTAATCCCCTAAAATCTTTTATTCTTGGTAATGCTATATTTGTTAATCTATCAATAAATTCATACATTTTATTTTTTCTCAATGTTACTTTCAAACCTGAATTAGTATTTTTTCTAGTTTTAAAATTTGCAATAGATTTTTTGAATTTTGTTACGACAGGCATTTGACCTGTTATATTTGCCAAATCCTCTTGGCATGATTTTAGAATTTTTTGATCATTTCCATCAAGACCTAAACCCATATTTAAAACAATTTTTTGTATTCTTGGACCCATATATAAATTTTTATAACCGAACTTTTCTTTTAATGCTGGTTCAATATTTTTAGTTATTGTTAGTTTTAATCTAGGAGTCATTATTTTTTAGCCTCATTTTTACTTTTGGTATCAAAGATTGCTAAATTAGAGAGATGTATAAAGTTTTCTTTTGAAATTATTCCACCTTTCTTTTCTTTTGTAGTTTTCACATGTTTTTTTACCATGTTAATACCTTTAACTTTTGCCCTATTATTTTTTCTATCAATTTCAATAACATCACCCTCTTTATTTTTATCCTTACCAGTCAATATCTTTACTTTAATACCTTTTTTAATCATCATAATACCTCTGGTGCCAACGAAATTATTTTCATTTGTCCTCTATTTCTTAGCTCTCTAGTAACTGGTCCAAAAATCCTGGTTCCAATTGGCTCCCCTTTATCATCTGTTAAAACAGCTGCATTGTTATCAAATCTTACTTTGGATCCATCATTCCTATGAATTCCTTTTTTAACTCTAACAACAACAGCTTTATGAACCGCACCTTTTTTAACTTTTCCTTTTGGAATTGCTTCTTTAACTGCTACAACTATAGTATCACCTATACTTGCATATCTTCTTTTAGATCCACCTAATACTTTTATGCATTCGATCTTTTTTGCACCTGTGTTGTCTGCAACAAATAATTCTGTTTGAACTTGTATCATTTGGAAACTCCTATTACCTCAAATTTTTTCGACTTCGAGTAAGGTTTACACTCTTGTATCGATACTTTATCGCCATTTTTATATTTATTCTCTTCGTCATGAACGCTATATTTTTTTCTAGCTTTAATTACTTTTTTTAATACTGGATGTTGATATTTTCTCTCAACTAAAACTGTAATAGTTTTATTTGGCTTATCGCTAACAACTATTCCATTTAATACTTTTTTAGGCATCTTTTCTCACTACTAATGTTTTTAATCTTGCAATATTCTTCTTCGTTTCACTTATTTTTGATGGACTTTTTATCTGACCATTAATTTTTTGAAATCTAAAGTTAAAAAGGTCTTTTTTTAATTTTTCAATATCTTTCAAAGCTTGCTCTTTTGTCATTTTTTTTATTTCACTTTTTTTCATTTAAATTCTTTTAATAAATTTACATTTAATTGGTAGTTTCGCAGAAGCTTTATAAAGAGCCTCTCTGGCAATTTCCTCTGGTACACCATCAACCTCAAATAAAATTCTTCCTGGTTTAACTCTGCATGCCCAGAATTCAGGTGAGCCTTTTCCTTTACCCATTCTTACTTCAGTAGGTTTTTTTGATACAGGTATATTGGGAAACATTCTTGTCCAAACTCTGCCTTGTCTTTTCATGTGTCTTGTTAATGCTACTCTAGCTGCTTCTATCTGCCTGGATATAATTCTTTCTGGCTGAATTGCTTTTAATCCAAAAGAACCATAATTCATTGCATTACATCTGGAGGCATTGCCGTGGATTCTTCCCTTGTGAGCTTTTCTGAACTTTGTTCTAGTAGGTTGCAACATTTTTATTTTTTATTCCTTTCTTGACTAAATTCTTTTGTAAAAATTTCTCCTTTATATATCCAAACTTTTATTCCAATTATTCCATAGGTGGTCAAAGCTTCTGCTTCAGCGTAATCAATATCTGCTCTTAAAGTATGGGATGGAATACTACCATCTCTTAACCATTCTGTTCTTGCAATTTCGTTTCCGCCAAGTCTTCCACTACAAGACACTTTAATTCCTTTTGCTCCTAATCTTAATGCAGATTGCATTGCTCTCTTCATTGCTCTCCTGTAAGAAACACGTTTGACTAACTGTTGAGCTATATTCTCGGCAACTAAAAATGAATTTGTCTCAGGTTTTTTAACTTCCTTAATATTTAGTACTATTTCATTTGCGCTCAATCTTGATAATTTCCCTTTAATTTTTTCTATATCACTTCCCTTTTTTCCAATTACAAATCCAGGTCTAGAAGTATAAATTGTTACGAAACATTTTTTTGCTGATCTTTCTATCATTACTTTTGAAACACCTGAATTGATAACATTTTTTTTTATAAATTCTCTAATTTTAAAATCTTCAATTAGAAAGTTTCCATATTCCCGTTTTTTTGCGTACCAAACGGAATCCCATCCTCTATTGATACCTAATCTTAAACCGACTGGATTAACCTTTTGTCCCATGTTCCTTCTCTTTTTGTTTCATTTGTTCACTCAAAACTATTGTTACATTTGAGTATGGTTTCATAATTTCTGCAGCTCTTCCTTTAGCTCTAGCTCTAAATCTTTTCATTATTACCTGTTTTCCACAGAAAGCTTCCTTAACGAATAAATTGTCAATATCGTATTGAAAATTATTTTCTGCATTAGCAACTGCTGATGAAATTGTTTTTTTAACATCTTTAGAAATTCTTTTTTCTGAGAAAGATAAATCTCTAATTGCAACTTCTACTTTTTTACCAACTATTGATTTAAGTATAGGTTTTAATTTTCTTACACTAGATCTTACATTCTTATTTATTGATCTAACTTGTTTTAAATCTATATCTTTATTTTTACTCATATTTATTTCTTATCAGTTCCTTTTGCTCCACCCTCGACTTTTGCTTTTTTATCGGCTGGCGTATGACCAAAAAACTGCCTTGTTGGAGCAAATTCTCCAAATTTATGTCCCACCATGTCTTCGGAAACAGTTATTGGTATAAATTTTTTACCGTTATAAATTAAAAAACTGAATCCTACAAAGTCAGGTATTATTGTTGACTTTCTAGACCAAGTCTTAATTGGTTTTTTATTAGGATCATTTTTAATCTTTTCAACTTTCTTAATTAAGCTTTCCTCAACAAACGGTCCTTTCCAAACAGATCTAGCCATAAATTAAGCTCTCTTCTTCTTTCTTCTTCTTATTATAAATTTATCAGTTCTTTTATTGTCTCTTGTTTTTAATCCTTTAGCTGATTGTCCAGTAGGAGAAACAGGATGTCTACCACCTGCAGATTTTCCTTCACCGCCACCATGAGGGTGATCCACTGGATTTTTTACAACCCCTCTGGTATGTGGTCTTCTTCCTAACCATCTTGACCGACCAGCTTTACCAATTTTAATGTTTTTTTGATCTGGATTAGATAATACTCCAATTGTAGCTAACGCTCTTGAATCTATTTTTCTAACTTCACCTGAAGTCATTTTTATAATTGAGTAATTACCATCAATACCTGAAATCGTTACAGACGAACCAGCTGCTCTTGCTATTTTTCCACCAGCACCTGGCTGTATTTCAACATTGTGTATGTCAATACCTACTGGAATATCCTGTAGTGGTAAACAATTTCCTATTTTAATTTCTGAAGAAGAACCATTTTGTATATGATCACCAACTTTTATTTTTTGTGGAGCAAGATAATAGAATTTTTGGTTATCCTCAAATTTAACTAACATTATGTGACATGATCTGTTTGGATCATACTCAATTCGTTCTACAATTGCCTTCATATCGTTCTTTTTTCTATAAAAATCTATTTTTCTATATTTATGTTTATGTCCACCCCCATGATTTCGTGAAGTTATTCGACCATAATTATTTCTTCCTTTTGAAGAATAATTTGCACTTGTTAATGGTTTATAAGGCTTACCTTTCCATAAACCCTCTCTACTTGTTAAAATAGTACCTCTGGTAGATTTCGTGTAAGGTTTAAATGTTTTTAAAGCCATAATTTAAATTCCTGTTGTTAAGTCAATATTTTGACCTTTTTTAAGGGTGATGATTGCTTTTTTAAAACCCTTCTTTTTAACTTTTTTTCCTCTAGTAGATTTAATTAGTGTTTTTTTATTAATGATATTAATTTTTGTTACGTTGACTTTAAATATTTTTTCAATTGATCCTTTTAAAGTTTTTTTATTAGCACTATAAGGAACCTTAAAAACAATTTTATTTTGTTCTGACAAATTTGTTGATTTTTCAGTTACTACTGGAAATAAAATTTTATCGTATAAACTTAATTTATCCATTATTGATACCTTTTTTCCAATTCTTTAACTGAGCTTTCAGTAAAAATAATTTTTTTATATTTAACTAAATCAAATGCACTGAAATGATTTGCATCTGTTAGTTTGACATTAGGAATATTTTTAGTTGACCTTAGGATATTATCTTTTGATTTTGTATCCATAATTAATAATGAATTATTTGCATCAAACTTCTTTAAAAGTTCAAACATTTCTTTTGTTTTCTCAATTTTTTTTCCAAAATCATCAAAAATAATTACATTATTTGATTTATTTTTTTCAGTAATAAGTGAGGCTATACTCATTTTTTTTTCACTCTTATTCATTTTTCTAGTTTTATAATTATCCTCACCTTTTGGTCCATGAGCTATTCCCCCGCCTATAAATATAGGAGCTTTTTTACTAGAGTGTCTTGCATTACCAGTTCCTTTTTGAGAGTAAATTTTAGACGTTGAACCAGTAATTTCATTTCTTTGCTTTGTCTTTGCTTTTCTACCTTTAAAGTTTGCATTTAATTTATAGATAACACCACTCACTAATTGATTGTTAACTTTAGCACTAAAAATTTTATCTAGCACCTCTATGCTCTGTTTTTTTCCATCAATACTTAATTTATCTATTTTCATTTATTTTTTCTTTTTATCAGATGATTTTTTTTGTTTTTCAATTTGCTCAATTTTTTCTTCAATTGACATTCGGTTGATATCTTTGACTGATTTTCTAATTAAAACTTCTGTATTTTTTGATCCAGGAATAGAACCTTTTAAATATAGCAAATTATTTTCTTTGTCTGTTTTTATGACTTCAATATTTTGTATAGTTCTAATTTTATCTCCCATATGACCGGCCATTTTTTTTCCTTTAAAAACTTTTCCTGGATCCTGTCTTTGTCCTGTTGAACCATGTGATCTATGAGAAATTGAAACACCATGTGTTGCCCTTAATCCACCAAAATTATGTCTTTTCATTGCACCTGCAAATCCTTTACCAATTGTCTTAGATTTAACATCAACAAATTTAACATTCTCAAATATTTCTAATCCTACTTCGTTTCCTTCTTTGAAATTCTCAGTATTTTCCAATCTAAACTCTTTAAGTGTTTTTTTTGGCTCAGTATTTTTTTTGGCAAAGTAACCTTTCATTGCTTTAGTTAATTTTGAGTTTTTTATTTTTCCAAATCCTATTTGAACTGCGCTATAACCACGGTTTTCTTTATTAATCACGTTTATTACTCTTCCAGTTTCCATTTTTAACACAGTAACTGGAACTGATTGACCGGTTTTAAAAAACTCTCTAGACATTCCAATTTTTTTTCCTATCAAAGCCAAGTTATCCATTATATTTTAATCTCCACATCTACTCCTGATGCTAAATCAAGTTTCATTAGTGCTTCAACTGTTGCAGGCGTAGGTTCAATAATATCAATTAATCTTTTATGAGTTCTTGTTTCAAATTGTTCTCTACTTTTTTTATCAATATGGGGTGATCTTAAAACGGTGTATCTCTCTATTTTTGTAGGTAAAGGTATCGGGCCTTTAACATTAGCTCCTGTCCTTTTGACAGTATTTACGATTTCCTCAGTGGACTGATCCAGAACTTTGTTATCGTACGCTCTTAATTTTATTCTGATATTTTGTTTATCCATAATTAACCTGTTTTCTTGGTTACCTCATCTTGAACATTTTGTGGAACCTTATCGTAATGATCAAAAAACATTGAGTATTGAGCTCTGCCTTGCGACATAGATCTTAAGCTGTTTATATAACCAAACATATTTGCTAATGGTACCATTGCGGTTATTACTGTTGCATTTCCTCTTTGCTCTTGCGTGCTAATTTGACCTCTTCTACTATTCAAATCGCCTATTACATCTCCCATATAATCTTCTGGAGTGACTACTTCTACTCTCATTACTGGTTCTAAAAGTTTTAGAGTTCCTCTAGCACATGCCTCTTTAAAACATTGTCTTGAAGCAAGTTCAAAGGCTAATACGCTTGAGTCAACATCGTGGTGTAAACCATCTAAAATTGTAACCTTATAATCAATTAAGGGAAATCCAGCTAGAATACCACCATCAGCAATTGTCTCTACACCTTTTTCAACACCCGGAATAAATTCTTTTGGAATTGCTCCACCTTTTATCTTGCTTTCAATTTCTCTTCCTTTGCCTGGTTCTAGCGGTTCAACAGACAATTTTACTCTAGCAAACTGTCCTGCTCCACCACTCTGTTTTTTGTGTGTATAATCAAACTCAGCAGCATTTAATATTGTTTCTCTGTATGCAACTTGAGGCGCTCCTATATTCGCCTCAACTTTGAATTCTCTTTTCATTCTATCAACAATAATATCTAAATGTAATTCACCCATTCCTTTAATTATTGTTTGACCTGACTCTTCGTCTGACGATACTCTAAATGATGGATCTTCTTTAGCTAATCTTCCTAATGCTTCACCCATTTTTTCTTGATCGGCTTTTGATTTAGGTTCAACTGCAATTTCTATAACTGGATCTGGAAATTCCATTGGCTCAAGTAATACTGGTGCATCTTTATTTGCCAATGTATGACCTGTTATTGTATTTTTTAATCCAGCGAGAGCAACTATATCACCTGCACTTGCTTCTTTGATGTCTTCTCTTGAATTAGCATGCATTAAAAGCATTCTTCCAACTCTTTCTTCTTTATCTGAAGAAGTATTATAAACTCCGGTTCCAGATTTAACTGTGCCTGAGTAAATTCTGATAAATGTAAGACTTCCTACGAATGGATCTGTTGCTACTTTAAAAGCTAAAGCTGAAAAAGGCGCACTATCCTCAAACTTCATTTCAATTTCCTCATCAGATCCTGGCTTTGTACCCATTATAGATCCAAGATCCTCTGGACTTGGTAAGTAATCTACAACAGCATCTAATAATGGTTGAACACCTTTATTTTTAAAAGCAGAACCTGTTAAAACTGGTACGAATTCGAAGTTTAAACACCCTTTTCTTACGCATTTAATCAAATCTTCTTGTTTAATTTCTTCACCACCTAAATAGGCTTCCATTAATTTTTCATCTTGCTCAACAGCTGTCTCAACTAATTCTTGTCTGTATTTATCACATGTCTCTTTGAGATCATCTGGAATATCTTTTTCCTCCCATTCAGCGCCAAGGTCTTCGTTTTTCCAAACAATTGCTTTCATTTTAACTAAATCAACAACACCTTGTAATGATGCCTCTATTCCAATAGGGACCTGCATGACCAAAGGTTTGGCTCCAAGTCTATCTTTAATCATATCTACACATCTAAAGAAATCTGCACCAGTTCTATCAAGTTTGTTAACAAAACAAATTCTTGGAACTTTATACTTATCAGCTTGTCTCCAAACTGTTTCAGATTGTGGTTCAACACCAGCAACACCATCAAATACTGCAACAGCACCATCCAAAACTTTTAGAGATCTTTCAACTTCAATTGTAAAATCAACATGGCCTGGGGTATCAATAATATTAATTCTATGTTCTCTCCAAAAACAAGTAGTTGCGGCTGAAGTTATTGTAATACCTCTTTCCTGTTCTTGTTCCATCCAATCCATCGTGGCAGCTCCATCATGAACCTCACCAATTTTATGACTCTTACCTGTATAATATAAAATTCTTTCTGTAGTTGTAGTTTTACCAGCATCTATATGGGCCATGATGCCAATGTTTCTATATTTATTCAGTGTATGAGTTTTTGCCATATTATTTACCATCTAAAATGTGCAAAGGCTTTATTTGACTCTGCCATTTTATGTGTATCTTCTTTCTTTTTTATTGCTGAACCTCTTTTTTGATAAGCATCAAAAATTTCATTAAATAATTTATCTGACATTTTTTTATCTTTTCTTTTTCTTGAAGCATCGATTATCCATCTTAATGCTAATGCTTGTGATCTTTTAGCTTTAACTTCTACTGGAACTTGATAGGTAGCTCCACCCACACGTCTCGATCGAACCTCAACGGTTGGTCTTACGTTATTAATTGCATCATTAAATACTGTTAAAGGTTCATCTTTTGATTTTGATTTAATTTTATCAATTGCATCATAAACAATTTTTTCTGCAATAGTTTTTTTACCATCTAACATTATAGAGTTGATTAATTTTGGAATTATTACTGATTTATATTTAGGATCTACAATTGGAATTTTTTTAGGAGCTTTTCTTTTTCGAGACATGTTTACTTACCTTTTTTCGTTCCATATAAAGAACGTCTCTGTTTTCGGTTTGCAACTCCTTGAGTATCTAAGTTACCACGAAGTATATGATATCGCACTCCAGGTAAGTCTTTAACACGTCCACCCCTTATTAATACTACTGAGTGTTCTTGTAAATTATGTCCTTCTCCTGGAATATATGCTGTAACCTCAAAACCGTTTGATAATCTAACTCTTGCAACTTTTCTTAGTGCAGAGTTTGGTTTCTTAGGAGTAGTTGTATAAACTTTTACACAAACACCTCTTTTCAAAGGTTGTTTTTGTAATGCTGGAACTTTATTCCTAGCAATTTGTTTATCTCGTCCTTTTCTTAACAACTGGTTAATTGTTGGCATAAAATTTTTTATATAAGTTTGATTTTAGAGGAAATAACTGTCAGGTTATTTGTGGCAGCGTTTAGTGCACTAGTCACTACATTCCAACCAAAAACACGCACAAAATACTATAGAAATTCCAATTGTCAAATTAAAAGACATGGAAAAATAACGAATTTTTATTGATTTACAGGGGTTTCTGCTTGCTCAATCTTCTCGTTCTCAGCAATGAATTTTTCATCGTCTAAACGAGCTTTCTTATTCCACAAATTTTTAACAGATCCAGTTCCAGCAGGAACTAACCTACCAACTATAACATTTTCTTTTAATCCTGATAATTTATCTACTTTACCTTTTATAGCTGCATCAGTTAAAACTCTTGTAGTTTCTTGGAAAGAAGCAGCTGAAATAAATGACTCAGTTTGAAGTGAAGCTTTCGTTATTCCCATTAAAACTCTTTCTCCAACAGCAGGGTTTTTTCCGTCTTTAACAAGTTGTTCGTTAGTATTTTCAAATTTAATTCTATCAACAATTTCACCAGGTAAATATGTACTATCTCCTTGGAATTTTACTTCAACTTTTTTCAGCATTTGTCTTAAGATAACTTCAATGTGTTTGTCATTTATAATTACACCTTGTAGTCTATAAACATCTTGTACCTGATTTACAAAATATTCAGTTAATTCTTCAATACCTAAAATTCTAAGAATATCATGAGGCAATGGTTGACCATCTAACAAATATTCACCTTTTTTAATTTTTTCACCTTGATTAAAATTAATGTGTTTTCCTTTTGGTATTAAATAACTAGATGTATCACCACTTTCAGATTCAATTGTTACTCTTTGTTTACCTCTTACCTCTTTACCAAATATTACTTTACCGTCATTTTCTGCAATAATCGCACTATCTTTTGCTTTTCTTGCTTCAAATAATTCAGCAACTCTTGGTAGACCTCCTGTAATATCTTTAGTCTTTGTAGTCTCTTTAGGTAATCTAGCTATTACATCTCCAGCTGAAATTTTTTGACCATCTTTAACAGATAAAATTGAATCTGGTACTAAGTAGTATCTTGCTTCATTGTCATCAGCTTTTTTAACTACATTTCCTTTTGCATCTCTTAAAGTAATTCTTGGTTTTAAATCCGTATTCTTAGATTGTGTTTTCCAATCAACAACAGCTTTGGTAGAAATTCCTGTTGCATCATCAGTTGTTTCTGCGATTGATACACCGTCTATTAAATCTACATAATTTGCTATCCCGTCTTTTTCAGCAATAACTGGAGTTGTGTATGGATCCCACTCACATATTTTTGATCCTTTTTTAACCTTATCTTCATTCTCAAAGAATAGTTTTGAACCATACGGCACTTTATATGATGCTACTTGAAGTCCGTTGTCGTCCTCGATAGAAAGCTCTGTATTTCTTCCCATTACAATTAAATTCTTTTTTGAATCAATTAATAAATTTGTATTAACAATCTTAAGTGTACCATCGTTGTTTGATACTATTTGAGAGTCTTGTTTTACAGAAGCTGTTCCTCCAACGTGGAAAGTTCTCATTGTAAGTTGAGTACCTGGTTCACCAATTGATTGTGCTGAGATCATTCCAATTGCCTCTCCAACATGAACCATTTTTCCTCTTGAAAGATCTCTTCCGTATGATGTGGCGCAAACACCTTCTTTCATTCCACATGTCATTACTGAATAGACATTTAAGCTCTTTACACCTGCAGAATCTATTTTTTCACATCCTGCTTCGTCGATCATTTGATCTTTTTTGATTAATACTTCCCCAGTTAATGGATTTTTTACATCTTTTGCAACAACTCTTCCGAGAGCTCTTTCTGACAAACTAACCATTATGTTACCACCTTCTAAAACTTCCGTAAGTTTTATGGAACCACATTTTTTTGTGCATTTAGGTGCAGTTATTGTTAAATCTTGAGCAACATCGCAAAGTCTTCTAGTTAAGTATCCTGAGCTTGCTGTCTTTAATGCTGTATCTGCTAATCCTTTTCTAGCACCGTGTGTTGAATTAAAATACTCTAAAGCTGTTAATCCCTCTTTAAAGTTTGATGTAATTGGAGACTCAATGATTTCTCCAGATGGTTTTGCAATTAAACCTCTCATACCAGCTAATTGCTTCATTTGAGCCGCAGAACCTCTTGCGCCACTATCTGCCATCATAAATACTGAATTAATTTTTAGACCATCTTCTGTCATCTCTGTAGCAGAAATTCTTTTCATCATTTCAGATGCAACTTTATCCGTACATTTTGACCAAGCATCAATAACTTTATTATATTTTTCACCTCTAGTTATTAATCCTTCTGCGTATTGGTTTTCATAATCCGATATTAATTTTTTTGTCTCATCAATTAATTGCTGTTTATTATCTGGAATTACTAGATCGTCTTTACCAAATGATATTCCAGCTTTAAATGCATGTTTAAATCCCAGATCCTTTAATTTGTCACAAAATATTACTGTGCTTTTCTGTCCAGAAAATCGGAAAACATGATCAATAACCTCAGAAACTATTTTCTTAGGCAACAATCTGTCAACTAAAGCAAATTTATTATTTATATTTTTTGGAATTAAGTTTGCTAATAAAAATCTTCCAGCTGTACTAATATGTTTTTCATATTTAGTATTACCTTTTTCATCAACTGTTGCAAATCTTGAAACAATTCTTGAATGAACTTTGATTTGACCAATTTCTAGAGCATGCTCAATCTCTGAAGTATTTACAAAATATCCCTCAACTCTGTCAGTTTGATATGGTGGTTGAGATAGATAATAAATTCCTAAAATCATATCCTGACTTGGAACAATTATAGGTTTTCCATTTGATGGGCTTAAAATATTGTTTGTAGACATCATCAAAACTCTTGCTTCTAATTGAGCTTCTAAACTTAATGGCACGTGAACTGCCATTTGATCACCGTCAAAATCTGCGTTAAATGCTGCACATGTTAATGGATGCAACTCAATTGCATTTCCCTCAATTAATTTTGGTTCAAAAGCTTGAACACCTAATCTGTGGAGAGTTGGAGCTCTATTTAATATTACTGGATGCTCTCTAACAATTAATTCTAAAGCATCCCAGACTTCATTTCTTTCTCTTTCAACAAGTTTTTTTGCTTGTTTTATTGTAGAGGCTAATCCAAGTTTATTTAATCTAGCGTATAAAAAGGGTTTGAATAATTCTAAAGCCATTTTCTTTGGCAGACCACATTCATGTAATTTTAAGTCAGGTCCAACTACAATCACTGATCTTCCTGAATAATCAACTCTTTTACCCAATAAATTTTGTCTAAATCTTCCTTGTTTACCTTTTAACATCTCTGCTAAAGATTTTAGTGGTCTTTTACCTGTACCTGTAATTACTCTTCCTCTTCTACCATTGTCAAACAATGCATCAACTGACTCTTGAAGCATTCGTTTTTCATTTCTTACAATTATATCTGGAGCTTTTAAATCCATTAATCTTTTTAAACGATTGTTTCTATTTATAACTCTTCTATATAGGTCATTTAAATCAGATGTAGCAAATCTTCCTCCATCTAAAGGAACTAATGGTCTTAACTCAGGTGGAATAACCGGAATTGTTGTTAAAATCATCCATTCAGGTTTATTTCCAGTCTCAATAAATGACTCAATTAATTTTAATCTTTTAATAGATCTTTCTTCTGAAACTTTTGATTTAGTTTCCTTAATTGACTTAATCAGTAATTCTTTTTCTTGTTCTAAATCTATCGACTTTAATATTTCTAAAATTGCTTCAGCTCCAATTCCTGCAGTAAATGATTCTTCACCATACTCATCTTGATACTTTATAAGTTCTTCTTCACCCAAAAGCTGGTTCTTCTTAAGTCCTGTTAAACCTGGCTCAATTACTATAAAATTTTCAAAATAAAGAACTCTTTCTACTTCCTTTAATTTCATGTCTATTGCAAGAGAAATTCTACTTGGTAAAGATTTCAGGAACCATATATGGGCTACAGGAGTCGCTAAGTTGATATGACCCATTCTTTCACGTCTTACATTTGATTTAGTTACCTCAACTCCACATTTTTCACATATAATTCCTCTGAATTTCATTCTTTTGTATTTACCACAAAGACATTCATAATCTTTTATAGGTCCAAATATTCTTGCGCAAAATAGCCCATCTTTTTCAGGTCTAAAAGTTCTATAATTTATTGTTTCAGGCTTTTTGATTTCTCCATAAGTCCAAGATTTGATTTTCTCTGGACTGGCAAGAGTTATTTTTATGCTATTAAAATTTTGGGCTTCTGAAATTTCTGAAGATTTAAATAGATCTGTTAATTCTTTACTCATATTAATTTAGCTCCACATTTAACGCTAGAGATTTAATTTCTTTAACTAAAACATTAAACGACTCGGGTATACCTGATTCAAAATTTTCTTCACCTTTAACTATAGTTTCATAAACTTTAACTCTTCCAGCTACATCGTCTGACTTAACGGTAAGAATTTCTTGTAACGTGTATGACGCCCCATAAGCCTCTAATGCCCAAACTTCCATTTCACCAAATCTCTGACCTCCTAATTGTGCTTTACCCCCGAGAGGTTGTTGTGTCACTAAACTATAAGGTCCAGTAGATCTTGCATGAATTTTATCTTCAACTAAATGATGAAGTTTTAACATATAAATTGTTCCGACTGTAACAGGTCTGTCAAATTTCTCTCCAGTTCTTCCATCCCAAAGTGTAGTTTGACCTGAGTTTGGTAATTCAGCTAATTCTAACATCTTGGTAACATCGTTTTCTTTAGCGCCATCAAAAACTGGAGTAGCTATCGGAACACCATGTCTTATGTTTGAACATAAATCCTCAAATTCAGATTGATTTAGCTTTTCAATATCTTCATTGTATATTTCTTTACCATACACATTTTTTAAAAATGATTTAATCTTCTCTGTCTTTTCAATCTTCTTTTGATTTTCATTTACTAACTGATTTAACTTCTCACCTAGCTCTGTGCATGACCACCCTAAGTGTGTCTCTAATATTTGACCAACATTCATCCTACTCGGAACCCCTAATGGATTAAGAACAATATCAACTGGTTTACCATTTTCTCTATAGGGCATATCTTCGACTGGAACTATTTTACTTACAACACCTTTATTTCCATGTCTTCCTGACATTTTATCTCCTGGTCTTAGCCTTCTTTTTATAGCAACAAAAACTTTAACCATTTTCATAACACTAGGTAATAAATCATCACCTTGTCTAATTTTTAAAACTTTGTCTTCAAATCTTTCTTGAATATCCTGTTTAGCACTATTGTATTGATCTTTAATTTGAGACAAAGAAGATAGTTTATCTTGATCATCGACTGATATTTTAAATAAATCAGAAACAGGTAAATTATTGATTATCTCGTCAGATATAATTGTATTTGCCTCAACATCTTTAATTTTTTTGTTGATTTTTGTTGAATTTAATATTGATGACAATCTCTGTTTTATACTTCTTTCTAAAATTTCTTCCTCAACCTTTTTATCTTCTTGAACACTCTCGATTTCTGCTCGCTCAATGGTTATTGATCTTTCATCTTTATCAATACCATGTCTATTAAATACTCTAACATCAACTACTATTCCACCACTACCACTCGGCATTTTTAATGATGTATCAGTAACATCAATTGCTTTTTCACCAAAAATTGATCTGAGTAATTTTTCTTCAGGGCCTGATGCAGTATCCCCTTTAGGAGTAACTTTACCTACCAAAATATCTCCTGGTTTTACTTCTGCTCCTATGTAAACTATTCCCGACTCATCTAAATTTTTTAATGACTCTTCATTAACATTAGGTATGTCTCTAGTTATATCCTCTTCTCCTAATTTTGTATCTCTAGCCATAACTTCGTATTCCTCAATGTGGATAGAAGTAAAAACGTCATCTGTTACACATCTTTCTGAAATTAATATTGAGTCTTCAAAATTATATCCTTGCCAAGGCATGAAGGCTACAGTTACATTTTTGCCTAGAGCTAATTCACCAACTTTAGTAGAAGGACCGTCAGCAATTATATCTCCAGATTTAACCTTATCTCCAACTCTAACTAAAGGTTTTTGATTTATACAGGTGTTTTGATTTGATCTTTTAAATTTCTGTAAATTATAAATATCTACACCTGATTTAGAATAATCTTTTTCACTTGAGGCCTTAATAACAATTCTTTTACCATCAATTTTATCTACAACTCCATCTCTTCTCGCAACAATTGTTACTCCTGAATCTAACGCAACATCACTCTCTATGCCTGTTCCTACAAGTGGGGCCTCTGGTTTTAATAACGGAACTGCTTGTCTCATCATATTAGAACCCATTAATGCTCTATTAGCATCATCGTTTTCTAAAAAAGGTATTAAAGAAGCAGCTACTGATACAAGTTGTTTTGGAGAAACATCAATATAATCTATGTTTTCTGGTTTCGCTAAAATAAAATTTAAATTCTGTCTGCAAGAAACTAATTCCTCTGTAAATTTTCCATCTTTGTCAATTTGAGAATTAGCTTGAGCAATGGTAAATTTGGTCTCCTCCATGGCCGATAAATATTCAATATTGTTTTGTACGATACCATCTTTTACCTTTTTATATGGGCTTTCAATGAAACCATATTTATTTATTTTTGAATATGTAGATAAACTATTAATTAAACCAATGTTCGGTCCCTCTGGGGTTTCAATTGGACAGATTCTTCCATAATGAGTTGGGTGTACGTCTCGTACTTCAAATCCAGCCCTTTCTCTTGTTAAACCGCCTGGTCCTAAAGCTGATACTCTTCTTTTATGAGTGATTTCAGAAAGTGGATTAGTTTGATCCATAAACTGTGATAGTTGCGAGGTAGCAAAAAAATCCTTAAGAGAAATAGTCAGAGGTTTTGCATTAATTAAATCTTGAGGCATTGCTGACTCAACATCTAAGGTAGTCATTTTCTCTTTTATAGCTCTCTCCATTCTGTAAACACCTATTCTTGCCTGATTTTCCACAAGTTCGCCAACTGACCTAACTCGTCTATTTCCTAAATGATCTATATCATCAACTTCATCTTTACCATCTCTCAAGTCTAGCATTTTCTTTATTATTGCTAGAATGTCATCATTTCTTAAAATTGTAATTTTATCAGAACAAGTTAGTTCTAATCTTGAATTCATTTTTACCCGTCCGACATCTGATAAATCGTATCTGTCTGAACTAAAAAATAAGTTGTTAAATATCTGAGTAGCTATCTCAATTGTTGGAGGTTCTCCAGGTCGTAAAACCTTATATATTTCTGTAATTGCATCATTTTTATTTTCATTTTTATCATTGAAAATACTTAATAATAAATATGGACCTTTATTTATTGAATTAGTTCTAGAAATATCTAAAGATTTAATATTTGTTTCAATAATTTTATTAATTATAGTCTCATTTATTTCTGTTCCAATTTTAAATACATCATCACCAGCTGTAATATCTCTATGTAAAAATTTTCCATATAAAGACTCGTTAGAAACAAAAATTTCTTTCAAACCATCATTGGAGAGTTTTTTTGCTGTTAAAAAATTTATTTTTTCTCCTAATTTTACAACTACTTTATTATTTTTTGCATCAATTACTTCTTCTGAAAAATTTTTAGCTTTGTAATTTTCTGGATCAAATTTTGTTTTCCATTTTTTTAAATTTTTATCATAATTTAATGTTTCTTTTTGATAAAATTCATCAACAATATCATTTTTCGAAAATCCTAAAGCTTGCAATAAAGTAGAAACTAATATTTTCTTTTTTCTATCAATTCTAAAATATAACAAATCTTTAACGTCAAATTCAAAGTCAAGCCAAGATCCACGATTAGGAATTACACGACAATTAAATAATAGTTTACCACTCGCATGTGATTTGCCTTTATCATGATCAAAGAATACACCTGGACTTCTGTGCATTTGATTTACAACAACTCTTTGAACTCCATTAGTTATAAAAGTTCCGCTGTTTGTCATCATTGGGACCTCTCCCATATAAACTTCTTGTTCTTTTGCAGATAAAATATCTTTTGTGTTATTTTCTTGATCTATCTCATAGACAACGAGTCTAAGTGTACATTTGAGAGCTGCTGAGTAAGTCAGACCCCTAGCTATACATTCTTCTACATCAAATTTAGGTTTTTCTAATTTATATGAAACATATTCTAATGTTGCTTTGTCATTTAAGTCTTCAATTGGAAAAATGCTTTTAAAAACTCTATCGAAACCTTTAACAAGGTGTTGTTCAACATCGTGTTTAAATTCTGTGAGTTCTTTATAAGAATTTTTTTGTACCTCTATAAGATTTGGGATAGATAAACTTTCCTTTAGTTTTCCAAAGCTTTTTCTTATATTCTTCTTTTCTGTAAAAGATAATTGCATTTCAACTACTGATTAAAATTATAACCAGTAAATAATCCTATCTAATTTATTTTAGTTCTACTTTTGCGCCAGCTGCTTCGAGTTTTTGCTTAATCTCTTCTGCTTCTTTTTTATTAACACCTGTTTTGACTTCTTTTGGTGCGCCTTCAACTAAATCTTTTGCTTCTTTAAGTCCTAAAGCAGTTATAGCTCTAACTTCTTTTATTACGTTAATTTTTTTGTCTCCAGCTGCAGTAAGCATAATTGTAAATTCATCTTTTTCTTCCGCTGGTGCTGCTCCACCTGCTGCTGCTGGTGCTGCTGCTACAGCTGCTGCTGCAGTTACTCCCCATTTTTCCTCAAGTTGTTTTGAAAGTTCAGCTGCTTCTACAACAGTTAAACTTGATAATTCATCTATAATTTTATTTAAGTCAGCCATAGTAAATCTTATCCCTGGTTATTTTTTTGATTTTTCGAGCGCTAAAATAGCGATTTTTGACGCCGGCGCAAGTAAAATACTTGCTATTTTTTGTGCTGGAGACCTTAATATTCCTACTATTTTAGCCCTAGCCTCATCCAATGAAGGTAAGGTAGCTACATTTTTGACGCCAGCCACGTCTAAAATGTCTGAACCCATGATTCCACCTAGAATCTTTAAATTTTCATTTTCTTTTGAGAAATTTGTTAAAATTTTTGCAGATGTAATTGCATCTTCCGATAATGCAACAGCAGTAGGTCCTGAAAACAAGTCTGAAAGTTCTTTGCATCTTGTTTTTTGTAAGGCTAATTTTGTTATTCTATTGTTTGTAATTTTAAATTTTATACCATGTTCTCTCATTTTAGCTCTTAAGTCATCAAGTTGACTCATCGTTAAACCTTGATAATGAGTAACTATTACAGCTTCAGATTTTTCGAACTGATTTGTCATATCAGATATATACTGTTTCTTTTGTTCTTTATTCATCATAACTAAATACTCTTACCTAATTTAATTTTGTATGAAACGCCCATTGTTGAAGTTATAAAAGCTTGCTTAATTAAATCGCCTTTAATTGCATTATTTGATTTTTCCTTCTCTAATACATCTAGTACTGCATTAAAATTCAATATTAATTTATCATCCGAAAAAGATTTATTCCCTATACTCAGGCCTATATTTCCATCTTTATCATTTCTTATTTCAACTTGTCCAGATTTAGCATCGTTTATAGCTTTTTTTACATCATTAGTTACTGATCCTAATTTTGGATTTGGCATTAATCCTTTTGGTCCAAGAACTTTTCCTAACTTTGAAAGTTTAATCATCATTCCTGGAGTACAAATTAATTTTTCAAAGTTTATATTTCCTGCTTTTATTTCTTCTATAAGCTCATCTCCACCAACAACTTCTGCTCCTGCATCTTTTGCTTCTTGAGATTTATTATCTTCACAAACAACTCCTATTTTTACTTTTTTTGAACTTCCGCCAGGTAAATTAATTACTGTTCTAATATTGATCTCACTTTTCTTTTGTTTGTTATTAATCTGTAAATTTAGGTCTAAAGATTCATCAAATTTTGTTGTACAATTTTGCTTTAAAATAGGAATTAATTTTTCAACTGACTCAGATTGTAAATCTCTAGTTTTTTCTGGTAATTTTTTATATCTTTTAGATGACATTATTCTACTACCTCGATACCCATAGATCTTGCAGATCCAGCAATAATTTTTATAGCTTCATCAACATCATGTGCATTTAAATCAGCCATTTTTTTTTCAGCTATTTCTTTTAATTGTTTTTTTGAAATTTTTGCGACTATATTCCTTCCAGGCTCTTTTGAACCACTTTTTAATTTTATTGCTTCTTTAATAAAATGAGATGCTGGTGGTGATTTAATTATAAAATCAAATTTTTTGTCTTTGTAAACTGTGATAATAACTGGTACAGGTTTGCCTGCAAAAGATTTTGTTTTCTCATTAAAAGCTTTACAAAAGTCCATAATGTTTATCCCTCTTTGGCCTAAAGCTGGTCCTACAGGTGGTGCTGGGTTCGCCTGACCTCCGTTAATTTGTAATTTTATATATCCACTTATTTCTTTTTTTGCCATTAACTTGCCTTCTCTACTTGACTATATTCTAAATCAACAGGTGTTGGTCTCCCAAATATTGATACTGATACTTTTAATCTTAATTTTTCTTCGTCGATATCTTCTACTAAACCACTGAATGATGCAAAAGGTCCATCTATAACTTGAACTTTTTCACCCACGCTGTATTCAACTCCTGATTTTGGTTGTACTACACCGTCTTTAATTTGGCCAAGTATTTTTTCAATTTCTTTTTCAGATACAGGTATTGGTGTACCCTTTGTTCCTAAAAAACCACTTACTTTTTTTAAATTTTTAATCATGTGATAAATTGTGTTATCCATCTCACTCTTCAACAAAACATATCCTGGAAAGTATTTTTTCTTTCTTTGAACTCTTTTTCCTCTTTTAACCTCTGTAATATCATGAGTTGGAACAATAATTTCCTCAATTTTATCTGCTAGTTTTGCTTTTGTGGCTTCCTCTTTAATTTCTTGGGCTACCTTATTTTCAAAACTTGAATGAGATTGTACGATATACCAATTTTTCATTATAGATTAACCCTTAAAACTAATTCTAAAAAAAATTGAAGAACTTGGTCTAATAATAAAAAAAATAAAGCTGCAACGATCGCCATCGCCACTACCATCAATGACCCTTGAATAACCTCTTTACCGGTTGGCCAAGTAACTTTGAACGCCTCTTGCTTTACATCCTGAATAAATTTAAGTGGGTTTTTCATAATTGACGTTTTTGGCAGGAGCGGAGGGAATCGAACCCCCAACCTCCGGTTTTGGAGACCGGCGCTCTACCAATTGAGCTACACTCCTATGGAGTTTACTCTATAATTTTAGTTACTACTCCAGCTCCTACTGTTCTGCCACCTTCTCTAATAGCAAAGTTTAATTTCTCTGCCATCGCAATCGGTGTAATTAATTTTACTGTAAATTTAGCATCATCACCTGGCATAACCATTTCAGTGCCAGCAGGTAATTCAACTTCACCTGTAACATCAGTTGTTCTAAAATAAAATTGAGGTCTGTATTTTGTAAAGAATGGCGTATGTCTTCCACCCTCTTCTTTTTTTAATACGTATGCTTGAGCCTCAAATTTAGTATGCGGCGTAATCGATCCAGGTTTACATAAAACCTGACCTCTTTCAACATCAGTTCTTTCCACTCCTCTCAAAAGAGCACCGATGTTATCTCCTGCCTCACCTGAGTCCAAAAGTTTTCTAAACATTTCGACTCCAGTACAAACTGTTTTTTTGGTTTCTCTAATTCCAACAATTTCTATTTCATCACCAGTTTTAATTACTCCAGATTCTACTCTTCCAGTTACAACTGTACCTCTTCCTGAGATAGAAAAGACATCTTCAACTGGCATTAAGAAATCTTTATCTTTTGGTCTGTCTGGTTGCGGAATAAATTCATCCACAGATTTCATAAGTTCCATTATAGAATTTTTTCCGATCTCATCATCTCTACCTTCTACAGCAGCTAATGCTGAACCTTTAATAATTGGAGTTTTATCTCCTGGAAATTTATATGATGTTAATAAATCTTTTATTTCTTCTTCAACTAGCTCAATCATTTCTTTATCGTCTACTTGATCAACTTTATTTAAATAAACAACTATGGCTGGAACACCAACTTGTCTTGCTAAAAGAATATGTTCTCTAGTTTGAGGCATTGGACCGTCTGCAGCATTTACAACTAAAATTGCACCATCCATTTGTGCGGCACCTGTAATCATGTTTTTTACATAATCTGCATGTCCAGGACAATCAACGTGTGCATAGTGTCTTTTCTCTGTTTCATATTCTACGTGAGCAGTTGAAATAGTAATTCCTCTCTCTTTTTCTTCTGGAGCTTTATCAATTTGATCATAAGCAGTAAATTGCGCCCCGCCAGACTCTGCTAATACTTTTGTAATCGCAGCAGTTAATGTTGTTTTACCATGATCAACGTGACCAATAGTTCCAATATTACAGTGCGGTTTATTTCTTACGAACTTTTCTTTTGACATTACTTGTATACCTCTTTTATTTTTTTCCTTAATTTAGTTTTTTTGGAGCGGGTAAAGGGAATCGAACCCTTACATCCAGCTTGGAAGGCTAGCGTTCTACCATTGAACTACACCCGCAACACCCAAGTACACTCCGTGTTATAAAAAAAATTATTGAATGGTGGAGGGGGAAGGATTCGAACCTTCGAAGACCGAAGTCAACGGGTTTACAGCCCGCCCCATTTGACCGCTTTGGTACCCCTCCTTAATAATTTTAGGTGGAAGCACCCCATGTTCAATAAAGCTTTAAACAACATGCGTTTTATATATTTTTATTGTACAAATGCAATACGTGAAATATATGAAAATAGCTTAATAAATAGTGTAAATTCAACAATTATCATGAATAAATCATCTTTTTTTATAGTTGGAAAACATGCAGTTATTGAAGCTTTAAAAAATCCAAAAAGAAAAGTTTTAAAAATTTTTCTCACTGAAGAAAGTAAAAAAAATATACACAGGGTAAGTTCAAAAAAAAATCTTCTCAAAGATTTGAAAATTTATTACAAAACAAGAAAAGAATTAGATAAGTACTGTTCAAAAGATGGAATTACACATCAAGGTTATGTAGCCGAAATTGAACATTTTGACAAAAACAGTTTAAAAGAATTTATTAAATCAAAAAAAAATTTAACAATTGCGTGCTTGGATGAGGTTACAGATCCTAGGAATATAGGTTCGTTAATTAGAAGTGCTGCATCGTTTGAAATAGATGGGATAATTATCAAAGAAAGACATTTTCCATCAGAAAGTAAACTTATGTATAAGTCTGCAAGTGGCTGTATGGAACATATTAATATATTTGCAGTATCAAATATAAATACAACTCTTAAGTTTTTAAGAGAAAAGAATTTTTGGGTTTATGGATTTGATGCAAAAAGTGATAAAAAATTTGATGATATCAAATGGGATGGAAATAATATTTTACTTTTTGGATCAGAAGGTTTCGGTATGAGAGAACATACAAAAAAATACACAGATTTTTCAGTAAAAATAGATATAAATAAAAATATAGAAAGCTTGAACATATCTAATAGCGCTGCGATAGCTTTTCATTATATAAATCATTACAAAAATAAAACTTGATAATCTTAAAAATCATAATACAAAACTCTTCATGCCCTTGTAGCTCAGCTGGTAGAGCAATTGATTTGTAATCAATAGGTCCGCGGTTCGAGTCCGTGCGGGGGCACCATTAATTAGTTTCGTTTCTTAACTGCTCGATTTTAATTTTTTTTTGAAGACTTCTGTTTTTATCAAATATTAAATTAAATTTAATTTTTTTGTTAGTTTTAATAGATATTGATTTTGCATTTCTTACCTCGATATTGTCAGCTACAGCACTTATGGGTCTCTTTATATGATTTAAATTTTTAATCGTGATTTTAGATTTATCACTAACTATTTTTCCTTTCCATCTCCTAGGTCTAAAAGCACTGATGGGACTTATAGATAACTTATTAGAATCTATGCTAAGAATAGGACCATGAACAGAAAGGTTATAAGCTGTACTACCAGCAGGTGTTGAAACCAAAACACCATCTGAAATTAAATGTTTTATAATTTGTTTTTTACCATTTGAAATAGCCAATGATGCAGTTTGTCTACTTTGTCTAAGAACTGAAATTTCGTTAATTGCTATAGATTTTTTTATAATATTTGATTTATTTTTCACACTCATTTCTAATGGAGATATTGAGACCAATCTTCCTTTAATTAAATTCTTGTAGTTTGTTTTTTCAGAAAATTTATTCATAAGGAAACCATAGTTTCCTGAATTAATTCCATAAAACGGTTTTTTATATTTATTATATTTTTTTAACGTTTCGAGCATAAATCCATCACCACCTATTACAATGATTAAATTAGATTTTGACAAAGAATATGTTTTTATTTTTTTTAAGACCGCATATTTAATTTTAGTTGATCTAGAATTTTTGTCAGAAATTACAAAAGGATTAACCATTAGTGGTGCCCTCGGCCAGACTCGAACTGGCACTCCCAAAAGGGCAAGGATTTTAAGTCCTTTGTGTCTACCAATTTCACCACGAGGGCATGAGTTATTTTCATGAGTATTTATGCTAATATTTATAATTGAACAAGTTTAATAAGTAAAATTTTTTTATTTTATCTCTCTGGTTTCTAGTTTGTTTCTAGTTATCCTATAAAGTCCCAGAACCCAGTATCACGATCCGAAAAAGTTTTTTCATTTTATACAATTAGCATTAAATCCAATTAGATTGTCTATGCCATACTTTGGTCTTTTGGCTAAATAAGTAATATCTTTTTCATGTTTTATTCCAGTTACCATTTCCATTAAGGTATCAATAGCTAAAGCCTCTTGATGTGTGTGCTTTCTAGCATTATGTTTTTTATATTGATTATTTTTTTGCTTACCATCGTATTTTCTTGAGGAGAAACTTTCATAATCAGTGATCCCTAAATTTAATACTTCTGCTGCTTTAGTAATTCTATTCATAACTAGGTCTGGAACTTTAGCCCCCCAATTTTTAGCTAAATAGATGTATCCTAAAGCTGAATTTAAACCATAAGAGTGATACCATAAGGCTCGAAACCCTCTAAAAGAATTATTATTGATATAGCCATCATCATAAAACACTTCCTCTATATTTTTAAATCTAAAATTGAATTCTTTTGCTGCTAGTTTTTTATTGTTTGTCCAATGAGCATAAGCTAAGTTTGGAATTCCTCCGTTTCCCATTGCATAAAATCCTTTTTCTTTCTCTAAAAATTCTTCAGGCTTAATAAATTTTTTATGCATTTTTTTAATATACTTGTTAACAATTTTAATTTCTTTATCACTTAAGTAATCTTTAAGATAAATTGCTATCAGCAAATAATTTGTAAAAGCATCCCGTGCAAATTCATATGCATGATACCAGCAAGGTGCCTCGGGATTTCCATCTTTCCAACATTTTGGTTTCTTTTTTAACTCTTCTTTACCGATTGTATCTAATAAAACATTTGCTTTAGCTATTTTAATCAATATTCCTTTAGCAACATCAATGTCAGTTTTATCATTATTACCAATTGCATTATGGGTAGCAACAGCAAACATGCTCATTGGACCAGTTAGATTTAAGTGATTTACACTTCTAGAATTTCCCAGCGCCCATTCACTCATCCAATCTAAACGTATTAAGCTTTCAATTCTAGCTTTTTTATATTTAGATTTAAAAGTCTCACCACCCACATATGAGCATGATTTAATCTTATCTGTATAAAAATGTTTAGGAAAAGATATATCTTTAGATTTAACTTTTGCTTCAGCAGATAAGCATAAAAATATGCCAAATAAAGTTAAAAGAATTTTTTTCATTTTTTATTGTTTGCCAACAATTAAAGGTTGATTAAGATTAATTTTAAAAAGTTTAGCTGCATTTTTATATGCAATCTTTTCTTGTACATCTGGGCTTAAAGATCCAATCATCAAACGAACATGCTTCATATAGTGTTCAACAAAAACATCATGTGCTGGGCTTTTACCTAATTTATGATCAGAACCAAAAAAATATCTATCGGAATATTTTTCCATCGATTTTGCCCAAACCTCATGTAATTTAAATCTATAATCATTTGGGATATGCAAATCCTCAAAGCCCCAAAGAGAAGACCAATGAAATGCTATTTTCCAGTCAGTATATGTATTAGGACAATAATCAAAAATTTCTTCAAGGTCTTTTGTTGGCATCATTCCTGTATGAGCTATCACAATTTTTGCGTTGGGGTATTTTTCACATTTTTTTTTATAAAAATTTTTAAACTCTGTTAATCTATCTATCCCATCTATTTCATGAAAAGGCTCCAGGTGTAAATTAATCGGCATACGGTGTTCATTGACAAATTCGAACGCCTTATCAATAATTGGGTGCTTAAGATCTAAATCTAATTGCGGTTGATACCCACCATAAGGGGGATTTTTTTTCTTTTTATTATAGTGAACTAGTCCAGCTTCTCCCAATCCATAACATTGTCCTTTTTTAAATCTTTTAATAGTTTCTTTAAACTCTTTATTAACTTCTGAGTTCTTATATTTTTTTTTATTTGCTGACATTCCAATAAAATTGGAATGACAATTAGTTAAAACATTCTGATGCTCTGCAGCAAAATCATAATAATAATTCCAATTATCTTCTGATTTGTAAGTATTTGGAGTTCCCATAATTACAGACATAAAAACATTTGCCTTATTTGTTAACATTGGCAAATCTTCTATGAAATACTCAGTACCTATATCTAAAGCTCTTCCGGTGGATTTTCTAGGATGTGCATGACCATCTATTATAGCTCCTAAATAAGGTTTATTTGTATCTCTTACCTCAAGATTATTAAGTTTATAACTGTCTAAAAGTTTTTTTGCTTCTTCACGACTTTCAGTTTTTCCAAACATAATTCTTTCATAAGCCCAGTGATCGAATCTATAGTGTTCGTCAAAACTGTTGGCAAACGTTGGTAAAATTAAAAAAATAAATAACAAAATTTTTTTCATTATTAAAATTATATTATTTCATCTCTTTAGTTTCTAGTTAATTTCTAGTTTGGTAGAATTTATAATTCATATTGCAATAAAAATAATTAAAGTTTTTTTAAAATTTAGAATTTAATGGGATTTAAGACTATATGAGACTGTGTGAGACTATAAATTTACTCTACCCTATGTTTTTTAAGTCCTTTGTGTCTACCAATTTCACCACGAGGGCATGAGTTATTTTCATGAGTGTTTATGCCATAATTTATAATTGAACAAGATGAATAAGTAAATTTTTTTTATTTTATCTTCATAGATCCTAGAGAGATCCTAGTTATCCCATAATATCCTATAATATTATAATTCCTTTAAACCAAAACTTTTTAAAAGATTAAAAGTATCATCGATCATTTTATTTGGCCTGGTTTTATCTTTGTCATCACCTTCTGGAACCCAAATCACCATACCATGTCTAAATCTTGTTAATAAAACCCTATATCTATTTTTAAGAAATTGTTTTACGTCATCCTTGTGAACGTTTTGCCATCCATTTCCTCTAGCTTTTCTATAGGTCCATGAATTTTCTTTATTAGACCATGTAAAATCAAAGCCCCAACATACTCCGCTATAATCTAACTCTAGTCCCTGACAAGTATATTCGTTAACTGTTGTTTCTAAAGAATTACTAGATTTGTAATTTTCAACATCATCCAAATAATAATTAATAAACTCTGAACTTGTGTTGGCATACAAGGATACACCTAAACCATAAGGTCTTAATCTATTAACTGCATCAGAACTAGATATCAATCCACATCTTTGAGTTCCAATTACTTTGTTTTTTAAATGTGATCTCATTTTCTCTAAAGATCTAGTTAAATATATTGGTAGCGACTTAACTTCAGATGGCATAATTTTATTATGTTTTTCATCTAGTACTGAATTTATAAATTCTATACCTTTTTCATTTTGAATTGCTCGAACACTTACTGGTAAGTTAAGATATTTATTTTCGATCAAATCTAAATTTTTTTCATTATCAGCTTCAACCAATTTGCTAAAGGTAAAATCTGAGGACTTATTAAGCATTTCAGGTGAAATATAAATTTTCCATTTCTTCTCATTATTATTAGCTCTTTCATTTAATGAATGTCCCCAATCTATAAGGCCTCTTTCACCTGTATTGATTTCTTGTCCATTACCTACCAGTGCTATTATCACTGCCCAATCATTGTGCCTTTCCATCAATCTTAAAAACATTTCAGGTTCAGAAATTTCATAATCAAATTTACTTTTACCCTTGTTTGCATCCCACGCTCTTTGTGCTTCATCAAAAACAACTACATGTTCATGTGGTGCATTTTTAGATCTATTCTGATATTCTTGTAAAAAATTATTTACAGTTTGAATTCTTGATTTTAAAGCATTAATTGCTTTATCTTTAGTTAGATTATTTTGCTTTGCATAAGATTTCCATAGTGATGCCTCTAAGACTCTTGCTAATGGAAGGTTGCCAGTTAAGTAAATACCCTTTATCTCTTCCACAAATCTTTCATCATGTATGGCATTTAAGCCTGTTAATGTTTTGCCAGACCCAGGCACTCCAGTTACAAAACAAATCGACTTATGATTATTTTTTTTTGACTCATTAATAATTTCAATTAAAGCCTCTGTAGTTTCAACTATATTTTTAGTACTAGATTTGGAACTAGCTATTTCTCTCACATTATGACCTGAAAACAGTAAGCTAGCTGCCTCAATAATATTCGGTACAGGGCAATAATCTGACTCATTCCATGCTTTAGGGTCAATAAGATTTGTATCATTTTCAAACCTTTTCTGAGCTTCTTCAATTATTTCATAAAGGTTTTCACCATTTGCATAAAGTGTATGAGCAATATTTTCACTTACATCATATGAATTTTCTTTTTTGTCAGCATCACTGGCAAAAAGTATAGGTATAATTAATCGACCATCACTATCTTTGTGAAAATATTTTAGATTAGTGGCATAGTCTTCAACTTGTTTTTTATCTGTAGAAGAAAATTCGTTGCTTTTTTTGAATTCAATTAAGAAAATTAAATTCTTAATTATGATTATAGTATCTAATCTTCTTGATAAACGTAATAGAGGATATTCAATTAATATAGAATTTTCTTTTATATTTTCTATTTTATTAAAATTTTCTTTAAACAGATCAATTTGTAACCTCCAGGAATCATTCTGTTTAGGATTTAAATCCATAGATCTAGTTTGTTTATCAGATAAAATTCCAACTATTTCGTTAGTTTTTTTATTTAAAAAGTTTTCTATTTGATCAAAATAAAATGCCGTCATAAATTAATTATAAAGGAAGTTTTTTCAATATTTTAAACAATTTCTCATTAATAATATTTTTCAAATAAATCAGCTACCATAAATTCTTTCTCACCATCAATAAGTCTGAAGCCACATTTTTCATACAACTTTATTAATTTCTCTTGTGAAACTTCAAAACTTCTATTTTTAAACTCTTCTTTTTCCCTCAAAATTTTCTTCTTCCTTTCATCTGGAAGTTCATCAAAGCCATCTGCTCCAGAAAATTGTAAAGGATAGACTTTTAAAAATGCAAATCTTCCTCCTCTTCTGAAGTCTTTGCAAGTTGCTTCGATTAATAGCTGGCCAATATCTTTTCCTCTAAATTTCTTATTAACATAAAGATTATCAAATATTAAAACATCATCATCACCATACATAATATCGTCTTCTTTAAGTTTAAAAGTTTTATATATTTTTTTTGAAAAAACTTTTTCATTATTTGAAAAAAAATCAGCAAATTCTGATAATTCATGACTATGCTCATCTAAAGTTAAAATTATAGATGTTCCATCATTAATTAATTCGGCTAAATCTACTTGGTGAGCTATTAATTCACCTGCAATACTTTCTTTACCACTTTCATCATCTACACAAATAGCTTTGGCTTTTATTTCATCTATAGATGTGTGTGCGTCAGCATTATAAGAAAGGCTTTTTGCACTAGAAAACTCAATCCTATCTATAGACAAAGATAATCGTTCATCAACTTTCATAAATTAATTATATATTTTAATTTATTCAGATCCTAGACAGATCCTAGTTTGACAAAATTTATTATTCATATTTTCCTATAAGAATAATCCAATGATTTTAAAAAGATA
Organism: uncultured Pelagibacteraceae bacterium; assembly: GCA_902537055.1. Lineage (GTDB taxonomy): Bacteria > Pseudomonadota > Alphaproteobacteria > Pelagibacterales > Pelagibacteraceae > Pelagibacter. Next base: position 159,695 of record CACAZW010000001.1, on the reverse strand, counting down.
TATGATTATTAGAGATTTAGACTATTAGGGACCATTAAAGACTCTAAATTCCTCAATTCAAACTATTTTAAGTCCTTTGTGTCTACCAATTTCACCACGAGGGCATTTATAAAGTTCATCGTTATATATATTAAAATTTATATCTCAACTATATTAAATTGTATTGATATTCTCTAGCTTCAATTATTTCTTTTTGTAAATTAAGCTCAACATCATCCAAACCTATTAATTCATCTTTCATTATATCCTTTTTTAAAACCGCATTATCGGTATAACCCATAGGTAAAATTCTTTCTTGTTTAGATTTTTTAGAAGAAATCAATCTTCCTCTTGCACAATAACCCCCTTCTCCATCAAGTTTTTGTCCTGCTTTTAAATCTTTTTTTGCAACACTAGCTATCTCAGCATTAAAATTTTTTGTATGACCGGTTGCTTTATTATCAAGCACAATAGAATAAATTGATTGAGCTAATTCTAATCCAATATAATGATAAGGCCTCCAAATAGCTGAATAACTTCCAGAAGAATCTGTTACCATTCCATAGTCTTTAAAACAGTTTTTCACATACTCATTTTGAGCTTTAATAACAATATATACACCCCACCTAAGATCATTAGGTATATCTTTTTTATCTAAATCAATGCTTGAAATCACTTCTACTTGACCTGAATAATCTAATAAACCACCTTCAGACTTTGGAATTAATTTTTTGGCAATGTCATAAACTCCAATTGGAGGATATGTTAATCCACTATTTGGACATTTTAAGTTTGTAGCATTGCTAACAGCACACATTTCAATTGATGATTTATCCCCACATAAAAAACTATTAAACATTTTAGGATTCATCCCAGATTCATTTTCAGCTCTTTCTTTAGTTAAACCATAGTGTCCCCAAACAGTTTCTGGTGTCGAATATTCAAATGATGGATGATATTTTGTTCCTTTACCTGCACATATAACTTCAAAACCATTTAATTTTGCCCACTCAATTTGTTCTAATATTAATGATGGTTGATCACCATAAGCCATTGAACAGATCACATTATTTTTCTTTGCTAAATCAGACAAATACTTTCCACATAAAACATCTGCCTCAACATTAACCATTATTACATGCTTTTTACTTTCTATGATTTTTTTTGCGTGTAATGTGCCTGCTATAGGGTTGCCTGTAGCCTCAATAAATACATCAATTTCTCTGTAAAAAACTGCATCTAAACTGTCAGTAAAATTAATTTTGTCTATAGTTTCATTAGATAATCCGCTGTTTAGACAATTTTTTTTAGCTCTCTCAATATCAAGTTCAATTATAGAGTCTAAAATGATTTTGTTTAATTGATTGTATTGTGCAAGGAACATAGAAACAAACTTGCCACAACCAATAAAAGCAATACGGATAGGTTTATTTAAATTTTGAAGTTTAGAATATAAATACACATATCTATTTTAATAAGAAAAAAATAATAAACCAATAAGATAATAGTCCAGAAATAATAGTAGAAATTACATTTCTGGAATAAAATCCAACAACTAAGGCAACAATTGCACCATATATTTTTGGATCTGTAATTTCAACTAAAGAACCAAAATCATTAAAAAAAACTCCAGGAAATATTATTGCAGGAAATACAGCTGCTGGAACGTAATTAAGAACCTCTTTAACTTTTGTTCCAAGCATTTCTCTATCAATTAAAGCAACCATGGCCATTCTAGAAAAATAAGTAACAATTCCAGATACTATAATTGAAAACCAAGTCATTTTTTTAGCCTCAACATTATAAAAGCAGCAATTAAAGCAACTATAGGAGATAATATTATGTAAGATTTGAATGGAGCATCAAACAAAATTAATGATCCAAATCCAGATACTAACATTACAAAAACATGATCAAATTTTCTCAAGTCATTTATAATAATTGCTAAAAAGGTAAGAGGGATCGCAAATTTTAAACCCAATTCTTCAGGAATAAATGATCCCAATATAATTCCGCTAATTGTTGATAATTGCCAACAAAACCAAAGAGTTATCCCTGTACCAAGAACATAATAATGTGGATTAGATAAATTTTTATTCTGTTTAATGTACTTGTTAGACTCTGCAAAACCTTGGTCTACAATAAAATAAGATATAAATAATTTTTTTATAAAACTTAGTTTTTCAAGATATTCAGATAAAACTGCTCCATATAATAAATGTCTGGAGTTTATTACTCCAACTGATGTTATGGCTACTAATGATGAGGCTCCACCAGACAAAAGTTGCATAAAAATTATCTGTGATGCACCACCAAAAATAATTAAGGAAGTTGCATAAACTAAAATTGGATCAAAACCTAATTCAATACCAATGGCTCCAGTTATAATTCCAAAAGGTATTACTGATAACATGTGAGGTAAAACAGCAACTATACCTTTAAAAAATATTTTAGATTTTGAAAGCATTAATTAAAAGTTCACTAAAGCTTTTTTGAGATATTTTTGATCTAATTTACAATCTTTATAGCCTTGTTTAACCACATTTAGATATCTTTCGGTTGGATATCTAAAAATTGTTTTTTTAGGCATTACATAAGTCATCACTATATTGTTGTAATACTTAAAATACATTTTTTTATATAAAATTGGATAGTCTTCATAAATATCTAATTTTTTTTCATCACTTTTTGATATCTCATATAATCCACCTGGCACAGTTGAATTATTTTTCTTTTCGATATCTGCTGCACGGTACTTGCTTCTGAAATTAAGTGTATATCCTTTTAAATTTATCTTTTTAATGAATTTGGAATCTTTGCATCTTCTTTTCATTTGAAAATGATTTAGATTACTTCCGTAAGCAAAATAAAGCATAATTAACGCTCAACTATTTCAATTTGTTTATCTTTTACAAATTTAAGTATTTCTGAGTTACATTTATCAATTTTTGTTTTATCAACTGATCGAACAACAATTGATACTCCTAATTTACCAGCTTTAAAAAATGGATAACTTCCAATTTCAACTTCAGAATTATTATTCTGTACCTCTGTTAAAGATTTAGCTATTTCACTTTCAACAGTTCTTAAATTAATTGTTTCACTTAATATTGGCTCTCCACCAACTAAAAGATTATTTAAACTTCCAAGCATAGCTTTCATAATAGATGGAACTCCTGGAAGACAAAATACATTTTCAACATAAAAGCCAGGTGCACCACTAGATGGATTTAAAATTAAATTAGCACTAACAGGCATTTTAGCCATCTTTTGTCTACCTTCATTAAATTCTCCAGGCTTATAATAATTTTCTAGTATTGAAAAAGCCTCTTTATGAAAACCGTATTCAATATTAAATGCTTTAGAAACAGATTCAGCAGTGATGTCATCATGAGTTGGTCCTATTCCTCCCGTGGTAAATATATATGAATATTTTTCTCTCAGTTCGTTAATTGTATTTATAATAATATTTTCATCATCAGGAATCACTCTAACCTCTGCAACAGGTATACCTAATGAATTTAACCAGGTTGCTAAAGTACTTGTATTAACATCTTGTGTTCTACCTGATAGAACTTCATTACCGATAATTAAAATACCAGCATTTATCTCTTTTTTATTTTGCATATGTAAATATAAGTAAATTTATATGAAATTTACAAATAGCCTTATTAAAGGAAAATTATTAAAAAGATATAAGAGATTTTTCGCCGATATAAAAGTAAATAGCAAAATTATAACGGCACATTGTCCTAACACTGGATCTATGCAGGGTCTATTAGACCAAGGTAATGAAGTTTTAGTCACAGAGCACAATGATCCAAAAAGAAAACTGAAATTTACTTTAGAGATAATAAAAGCAAAAAAAAGATTTGTTGGGGTGAATACTCATAAAGCCAATAAAATTGTTAAGCATGGATTAGAAAATAAATTAATTTCAGAGTTTAAAACTATAAAAAATATTAAACCTGAATTTAAATTTAGTGATGATACAAGATTTGATTTTTTATGTGATGATTATTTAATAGAAGTAAAGAATGTTACATTATTTAGAGAAAATGATATTGCAGAATTTCCTGATGCAGTAACATCAAGAGGAACAAAACATTTAAATATGTTAATTAAATCAATTAAAAAAGGATATAAGCCGTATGTCTTATTTTTAACGCAAATTCAAAATATAAATAACTTTAGAATTGCAAATGATATTGATCAGATTTATTTTGAAAACTACAAAAAAGCAAAAAAAGCAGGAGTAAAATTTCTCGCTTATAGATGCAAACTTAGTTCTAAAGAGATTAAAATTGAAAAAAAAATTAATATAATAGATGAGTGATTATAAAGAAAAATTTGAAAAGATGAAAGTTGCTGGAAAGCTTGCATCAAAAACTTTGGATATGCTTACAGATTATATTAAACCAGGAGTATCAACAAATAAGATTGATAAATTAGGTTATGAATTTATAAAAGATAATGGTGGCTATTCAGCTCCTTTATTTTACAGAGGTTTTGAAAAATCACTTTGTACATCACTAAATCATGTAGTTTGTCATGGAATACCTTCTGAGAGAATTTTAGAAGATGGTGATGCAGTTAATGTTGATGTGACAGCAGTCGTTGACAATTATTATGGGGATACAAGCAGAATGTATGAAGTTGGAAACGTACCAGTTAAGGCAAAAAATTTAATCGAAGCAACGCATGAGTCATTAATGAAAGCAATATCAATTTTACAACCAGGTAAAAAACTTGGTGATATAGGTTTTGAAATTCAATCTTATGTTGAAAGTATAGGTTATTCAGTTGTAAGAGATTTTTGTGGTCACGGAATAAGTAATGTATTTCATGAACCTCCTAATATACTTCATTATGGATCTAAAAATACTGGCAAAGAACTAATGCCTGGCATGACTTTTACAATTGAACCAATGATAAATTATGGAAAATATGACACAAAAGTTTTAAATGATGGATGGACTGCGGTAACTAAAGATAAATCATTATCGGCACAATTTGAGCATACTGTTGGTATCACTGAAGATTCATATGAAATTTTCACAGAATCTGTTAAAGGTTATACGAGGCCCCCATATAATTAATGATATCAAGATATTCTAGAAAAGAACTTGTCAGTATTTGGTCTGAAGAAAACAAATATAAAATTTGGCTAGATGTAGAAATTGCTGCAGCTGAGGCAATGGAAAAATATAAAATTATTCCTAAAGGAATTGCTTCATTAGTAAAAAAAAAGGGTAAAATCAAAATTAAAAGAATTCATGATATAGAGGCAAAAGTTAAGCATGATGTAATTGCTTTTTTGACATCGATTACAGAACAAGCTGGTCTTAAAGCAAGATATCTTCATCAAGGCATGACCTCATCTGATGTTTTAGATACAACTTTAAATGTTCAATTGGTTCAATCAGGAAACATATTATTAAGAGACATTGATAAAATTTTATCTGTTCTAAAAAAACAGGCAAAAAAATATAAAATGACTCCTTGTATTGGAAGAAGTCATGGAATTCATGCAGAACCGATTACATTTGGATTAAAATTAGCATCATTTTATGAAGAATTTAAAAGAAACAGATTAAGATTAAAAGATGCGATAGAAAATGTATCAACATGTGCAATTTCGGGAGCAGTAGGAACATTTGCTAATATAAATCCTAAAATTGAAACATATGTTGCAAAAAAATTAAAATTGAAAGCTGAGCCAATTTCAACTCAAATTATTCCAAGAGATAGACATGCATATTATTTTTCAGTGCTTGGGATTATTGCTGGATCTGTAGAAAGGGTAGCGACAGAAATAAGGCACTTACAAAGATCAGAGGTTTATGAATTACAAGAATACTTTTCAAAAGATCAAAAAGGTTCTTCTGCTATGCCTCATAAAAAAAATCCAATATTAAGTGAAAATCTTACAGGACTTGCAAGAATGGTAAGAAGTTATGTAATGCCAGCTTTAGAAAATATTTCTTTATGGCATGAAAGAGATATTTCTCATTCTAGTGTTGAAAGAAATATTGGTCCAGATGCAAATATAACTCTAGATTTTGCTTTAGTTAGACTGTCAGGAATTTTAGAGAAAATGATTGTTTATCCAAAAACGATGATAAAAAATTTAAACTTAACAAGAGGTCTTGTTTTTTCTCAAGAGGTAATGTTAGAACTTACTAAATCAGGTATCACTAGAGAGAAAGCTTATAGATTGGTTCAGTCTCACGCAAAAGCTAGTTTTGCAAAGAATGCAAATCTGTTAACACTTTTAAAAAATGATAAATCTATCACTGGTAAAGTAAGTGAAAAAAGATTAGATAAAATCTTTACATATGACAAACACTTAAAAAATGTAAATTATATATTTAAAAGAGTATTCAAATAATGAAAAAAGGAAAAAAATTATACGAAGGTAAAGCAAAAATAATTTTTGCAAGTAACGATAAAAAATATGTTATCCAACATTTTAAAGATGATGCAACCGCATTTAATAATCAAAAAAAAGCAGTTATGGATGGTAAAGGAATCTTAAACAACAGAATTTCTGAACATATATTAACTCAATTAAACAATGTTGGTATCAAAAATCATTTAGTAAAACGTTTAAATATGAGAGAGCAACTAGTTCAACATGTTGAAATTATACCTATTGAATTTATTATAAGAAATATTGCAACTGGATCATTAACTAAAAGATTGGGAATTGAAGATGGTACAGTCTTAGATAATCCATTAATAGAGTATTGCTTAAAAGATGATGCTTTAGGAGATCCCTTAGTAAGTACTGAACATATCTTAGCTTTTAAGTGGATGGAAAAAGATGAATTAAAATTAATTAATAAAGAATTAAATAGAATTAACGATTTTCTTCAAGGTATGTTTAGGGGTGTTGGAATTAAACTTGTAGATTTTAAGGTAGAATTTGGAAGATATGAAAAAAATGGAAAAAAAGAGATTATGCTCGCAGATGAAATAAGTCCAGATACCTGCAGACTATGGGATGTAAATAGTGATAAAAAATTAGATAAAGATAGATTTAGAAAAGGCCTTGGTAATTTAATTGAGGCTTATCAAGAAGTTGCAAGAAGATTAGATATACTTCATGAACAATCAAATATAAGACCATTAAAATATACCAAGCCACAAGCAGTAAAGATTAAAAAAAAATAATGAAAATTAAAGTAATTGTAACTCTTAAAAATGGAGTTTTAGATCCTCAAGGAAAGGCAATTCAACAAACGCTTAACGGTATGAACTTTGGAAATGTAGAAGATGTAAGACAAGGTAAATATTTTGAAATTGAAGTTAAAGAGAAAGATGAAAAAAAAGCAAAGTCTTTAGTCGATGATATGTGTAAAAAACTATTAGCTAATCTTGTTATTGAGGATTACAAAATAGTTTAATAAATGAGATCATCAGTAATTATTTTTCCAGGATCAAATTGTGATAGAGACATGGATGTAGCTCTAAAAAAATTTGGTTTTAAAAATCAAATGGTTTGGCACAATGATCAATCTATTCCGAAATCAGATTTGATTGTATTGCCTGGTGGCTTTTCCTACGGTGATTATTTAAGATGTGGAAGCATTGCTTCTAAATCAAAAATTATAAAATCAGTAATTGATTTTGCTAATTCTGGAGGTTTAGTATTAGGTATTTGTAATGGATTCCAAATTTTAACTGAAACTGGCTTACTAAAAGGAATTTTGCAACAAAACAAGTTTCTTAATTTTATATGCAGAAATGTTTTTGTAAAAGTTAAAGATAAACAAAATAAATATTTTAAAGATTTAAAAAAGGATGTTTTAGAACTTCATATTGCCCATAATGAAGGAAATTACTTTTGTAGTGATGATGAATTAAAATCATTGGAAGATAATAATCAAATAGCTGTAACGTATTGTGGAGAAGATGGTACAGAAAATGAAACAACTAATCCAAACGGAGCAATTAAAAATATAGCGGGAATTTTTAATAATAATAAAAATGTTCTTGGAATGATGCCTCATCCTGAGAGAATGATAGATAAATATTTATCAGGTGAAGATGGTTCATTATTTTTCAAAAATATCTTAGATAATTTTAAATAATGGAAGTTACAGAAGCAATTGCTATAGACCACGGGTTAAAAAAAGAAGAGTTTTCTAAAATATGCGAACTTCTTAAGAGAACACCGAATTTAACTGAGCTTGCGATATTTTCTGCAATGTGGAACGAACATTGCTCTTATAAATCATCTAGAAAACATTTAAAAAAAATGCACACCAAAGGAAAACAGGTCATTCAAGGACCTGGAGAAAATGCGGGTGTTATTGATATTGGAGATGACGATGCAATTGTATTTAAAATTGAAAGCCACAATCACCCTTCGTTTATTGAACCTTATCAAGGTGCGGCAACTGGAGTTGGTGGGATCATGCGGGATGTATTTACAATGGGAGCAAGACCAATAGCAAATCTAAATTCAATTCATTTTGGTTCACCACAACATAAAAAAACAAGAAATTTATTAAGAGGAGTAGTCAAGGGTATAGGCGGATATGGGAATTGTATTGGAGTGCCAACAATTGCTGGCCAAACTACCTTTGATGAGTCTTACAACGGTAATATATTAGTAAATGCCATGACCCTTGGTTTAGTAAATAAAAATAAAATTTTTTACTCAAAAGCAACTGGTTTAGATAAACCTGTAATATATGTAGGTTCGAAAACTGGAAGAGACGGAATTCACGGAGCAAGTATGGCCTCAGCAACTTTCGATGACAAAATTGAAGAAAAAAAGCCAACAGTTCAGGTCGGAGACCCGTTTACTGAAAAATTATTACTTGAAGCGTGCTTGGAATTAATGGCTGATAATTCAATTATTGCAATTCAAGATATGGGTGCAGCAGGATTAACATCTTCAAGTGTGGAAATGGCATCAAAAGGAAATCTTGGAATTGAATTAAATCTAAATGAGGTTCCATGTAGAGAAGAAAAAATGACACCATACGAAATAATGTTGTCTGAAAGTCAAGAGAGAATGCTTATTGTTCTTGAAAAAGGAAAAGAAGAACATGCGAAGAAAATATTTGATAAATGGAACCTAGATTTTGCAGTTATAGGTAAAACAACTAATTCAAAAAATATTGAACTAATTTTTGATAATAAAAAAGTTGCTGAAATACCAATTGATCTTCTTGCTGAAAATGCACCAATTTATGATCGTCCTTGGAAAAAAACCAAATTACCACAAAAATTAAAATTTGATAAAGATGAATTCAAATCATTAAAATTATCAGATTGTATAAAAAAGATTTTAAGTAATTCAAACATTTCAGACAAAAAATGGATATGGGATCAATACGATCATACAGTAATGGGTGACACAATTCAAAAACCTGGAGGTGATGCTGGCGTTGTAAGAGTTCATGGAACCAATAAAGCGGTAGCAGCATCAGTAGACTCGTCTGCATTATATTGTTTCTCACATCCATTAACTGGAGGAAAACAAATAGTTTGTGAGAGTTATAGAAATCTTATTTCGGTAGGAGCTAAACCTATTGCTATTACAAATTGTTTAAACTTTGGAAACCCAGAAAAAGAAAAAAATATGGGTGAATTTGTAGAATGTGTTGAAGGAATTACAGAAGCAAGTAAATATCTAGATTTTCCAGTCGTATCTGGAAATGTATCATTTTATAACGAAACAAAAGATAAAGGTATCAAACCTACCCCAACTATTGGAGGTGTTGGGCTAATCTCTGACTATCAACAAATGCTTACTATGGATTTTAAAACTGAAGGAAACTTAGTTTATGTAATTGGTAAAACTGATGGGCATTTAGATCAAAGTATTTTTGCAAGAGAGCTTTTAAATGAAAAAAAAGGTCCACCACCAACCGTTAATTTATTTAATGAAAAAAACATCGGTGAGACTGTATTAGATTTATCTAGAAAAAATCTTATTGTGAGTTGCCATGATGTATCATTAGGTGGAATTTTAACTGCAGTATCAAAAATGTGTATTAAAGGAAAAAAAGGAATAACAATTAATACACTTAGGGGTTTAACAAATAAATATGAATATTTTTTTGGTGAAGATCAGGCTCGTTATATTATCGAAATACCGAAAGCTAGTTTGAAGAAAGTAAATGATATTTTAAACAAAAATTCTGTACATTTCGATGAATTAGGGGCAGTTAATGGACAATCCATCGTATATAAAGATGACATCAATTTGCCTATTGAAGAATTGGCAGATGCACATAAATATTGGTTAAAGAAGTATATGGATAGCTAATGGCAATGGATTTAAAAGAAATTGAGAGTTTAATTAAGGAAGGATTACCTGACGCAAAAGTTGAAATTCAAGATTTAGCGGGTGATGGAAATCACTATTCTGCTACAGTGACATCATCTAAATTTTCAGGTAAAAGTAAAATAGAACAACACAAAATGGTATATAATTCTTTAAAAGGTAAAATGGGAAATGAGCTTCACGCTTTAGCAATTAAAACAAAGGAAATTTAAATGGAACAAGAAACTAATGATTTAATAAAAAGTGAAATTGAAAATAATGATGTATGTCTTTTTATGAAAGGTACACCTGATGCACCTCAGTGTGGATTTTCAATGGCAACTTCAAATATTTTGAAGGCTCTTGAAGTAAATTTTAAAGGTGTAAATGTTTTAGTAGATCAAAAACTAAGAGAAGGTATAAAAGTATTTAGCGATTGGCCAACCATTCCTCAATTATATGTTAAAAACGAGTTTATTGGTGGATGTGATATCGTAAAAGAAATGTATGAGAGTGGAGAACTTGCTAAACTTTTTGAGGCTAAAGGAATAAATTTTAAGGCTAAAAATTAATTATCTAGAGTAATATTCAATTACTAAGTTTGGCTCCATTACTACAGGATATGGAACTTCTTCGAAAGATGGAACTCTTACAAATTTAACTTTTTTATTTTTTTCATCTAATTGTAGATATTCTGGAACTTCTCTTTCTTTGTTAGCAAGAGCAATATCGATTAAAGCAAGTTGTTTAGATTTATCTCTAATTTCAATCGTATCTTCTTCTTTAACCTGATAACTTGCTATATTAACTTTTTTTCCATTTACTTTAACATGGCCGTGGTTAATCAATTGTCTTGATGAAAAGATAGTGTTTGATAGCTTTGATCTATAAATTACAGCATCTAATCTTCTCTCTAATAATCCAATTAAGTTTTCAGCAGTATCTCCTTTTTTCATGATTGCTTTCTTATAAACATTTCTAAACTGTCTTTCATTCATGTTTCCATAATAAGACTTTAATTTTTGTTTTGCCTGAAGTTGAATTCCGTAGTCTGAAGGTTTGCCAGCTTTTGTTTGTCCGTGCTGTCCTGGAGGATAAGCTCTTGTATTAAAAGGACTTTTGGGTCTCCCCCATAAATTTACTTTTAATCTTCTATCTACTTTATGTTTAGAGTTTAGTCTTTTTGTCATTAGTATGAGGTCTTATAAGCCTAAGTTATGTTTTGTCAATCAACCTTTTCCTTACTTAAACCAGCAAATACGCTTGATAAAATACGAGTTTCTTTTTCTGATAGATTGAGTTTATAGAAAATACTTCTTAAATTTTCCATCATGATCGGTTTTTTTTCAGGTGGGTGAAAAAAATTCTTATTTTCTAAATTATTAATGCATAAATTTAACATTTTTTGAATATCGGTTTTATTTGCACTTTTAATTTTTTTTGACTTTTCAAAAGTAAAATTTTTATTTGAAATTAGGCCACTCACTATTTGAGCTACTATAATTAGACTATGAGACAAATTTAAAGATCTAAAATTCTTATTACTTGGGATTTGTAAAGTATAATCAGCGTAACTAACTTCGTTATTTGATAATCCAGATGCTTCTGATCCAAAAAGAAAACCAACCTTTTTTTTGTAATTAATCTTATTAAGATCGGTTATTGATATATGTTTAATATTTTTATTTCTAAATCTTGCAGATGTTGCAACTAATATATCCAAATTACTTAATGATGTTTCTAAATTTTCATATACTTTTGCTTTTTTAATAACATTTTTTGCCCCTACAGATGTTGCAATAATTTTATCATTTGGAAATGAGGGTTTTGGATTAACAATTGATAGATTATTAAAATTAAAGTTTTTTAAAGCTCTAGCACAAGCTCCTATATTTTCTGATAGTTGAGGTTTGTGTAAAATAAAAGTTATATTTCTTAATGACATCAATTACTAGCAGGAGCATTATCCTTGAACAGTTTATAATCCAAACTATCAACTAAAGCTTTAAAAGATGCATCAATAATATTTGGAGAAACTCCTATTGTGAACCAATTACCATGTTTCGAGTCTGCACTTTCTATAGAAACCCTAGTAACGGCTCCAGTTCCTGTATTTAAAATTCTAACTTTGTAATCAACTAGCTTTAAATCTTTTAAATATTCTGAATATTTTTCAAGTTTATTTACATTTTTTCTAATTGCATTATCTAATGCATTAACTGGTCCATTGCCTTCTCCTTCACATAATATTTCATGACCATCTACCTCAAGTTTTGCTTTTGCAAATGATATTACTTCTCCAGTAGAGTCTTTCTTAACGGAAACATCATATTCATTAATTGAAATATATCTTGGTATTTCCCCCATCAATCTTCTGGCTAAAAGTTCAAAAGATGCATCAGCACCATCGTAACTATATCCTATAAACTCTCTGTCTTTTACTTCATGAAGAAGTTTTTTAATTTTTGGATCATCTTTTTTAATATTAATGCCAATTGCATTTAATCTAGACATTATATTAGATTGTCCAGATTGATCGGAAACAACAATATTCCTGGCATTGCCCACTTCATCAGGATTAATATGTTCATAAGTTTTTGGATCTTTTTGTACAGCTGATACATGCATTCCACCCTTATGAGAAAATGCAGAAGCACCCACATAAGGTAGATGTTTATTAGGTTTTCTATTCAATATTTCATCTAATAATCTTGAACATTGTGTTAAATTTTTAATATTTTCTGGTTTGATATTAATTTCATATTTGTCTGAAAAATCTTTCTTTAAAAAAAAAGTTGGGATTAATGACATTAAATTTGCATTTCCACATCTTTCTCCAAGTCCATTTATTGTACCCTGGACCTGTCTAACTCCTGCTTGCACAGCTACTAAACTATTAGCAACTGCATTTTCTGTATCATTGTGGGCATGAATTCCAAGGTTATTACCTGGTATATGCTTTGTTACTTCTTCAACAATTTTAGAAATTTCGTGAGGCAATGTCCCTCCATTAGTATCACATAAAACAATCCATCTTGCACCATTATCAAATGCTGCTTTTAAACATGATATTGCATATTCAGGATTTGATTTATAACCATCAAAAAAATGTTCAGCATCAAACATAAATTCTTTACCTGAATTAACTATATGCTTTGCGCTCTCACTTATATTTTCTAAATTTTGATCATTTGAAATACCCAAGGCAACATCAACATGAAAATCCCAACTTTTACCAAATAAACAAATTGATGAACTCTTTGAATTAATCAAAGATGACAACATCGGGTCGTTTTTTGCGCTATGCTCAGATTTTTTAGTCATACCAAAAGCTGTAAGATTTGCATTTTTAAAGTTTTGATCTTTATTAAAAAATTCTGTATCTGTTGGATTTGCTCCTGGCCAACCACCCTCTATATAATCAACTCCCAAGTTATCCAAAGATTTAGCGATTTTTTCTTTTTCATTTAATGAAAAATCTACTCCTTGAGTTTGTGCCCCATCCCTAAGTGTAGTATCAAATATATAGATTTTTTCTTTACTCATTTTAATTTCCACGAGGTTGTACCATCTTTATCCTCAATTAAAATACCCTTATCTAAAAGATCTTTCCTTATTTTGTCAGCTAATTCATAATTTTTTTCATCTCTTGCTTTATTTCTCTCAGCTATTTTTGAATTAATTTCATCCTCTGAAAGAGAAATTGTATTTTTTTTTGTTTGTAGCCACTCTTCCGAAGTATCAGTTAATAAACCTATAAAATTGCAAGCTTTTACAAAAGTTGCTTTATCCTCGTTCGTTCCAGTTGAAGCTTTACTATATAAAGAATGTAAATTAGCAATATAGCCTGGGGTGTTTAAATCGTCATATAAAGGATCTAATAATTCGTCTGGTAATATTGTACTTTTATGAACATCAGAATAGGCTGAATACCATTTGCTTAAAGTCTTCTCACATTCTGATATTAGTTTTTCATTCCAATCTAATCCCTGTCTATAGTGAGCACTAATTAATGCTAATCTTAAAACTTGGCCATTATATTTATTTTTAAAATCTTTTATTTTTAAAATATTTCCCTGAGATTTTGCCATTTTTTCATTAGAAAGAGTTATAAATCCATTATGAACCCAATAATTTGCAAATGAATTTGTTTCATTTGCACATCTTGATTGAGCAATCTCGTTTTCATGATGAGGAAAAATCAAGTCTCTACCGCCCCCATGAATATCAAATTCTTCACCCAAATATCTTTTAGACATAACTGAACATTCTAAGTGCCAACCTGGTCTGCCTTTGCCCCAAGGAGATTCCCATGAAGGCTCTTTATCTGTTGATGGTTTCCATAATACAAAATCTTCAGGATTTTTTTTTATTTCTGAAACCTCTACTCGTGAACCAGCTATTAATTCATCTAACTTTTTATTAGATAGTTTTCCATAATCACTAAATTTTTTTACTTCAAAATAAACATGCTTATCCTTTGAATATGCAAACCCTTTTTTCTCTAGTTCTGTGATCATTTCAATCATTTGTTTTATATTTTCTGTTGCCTTTGGTTCGCTGTTTGGTGTTTCACATTTTAAGTACTTACAGTCTTCATGAAAGTTTTCAGTAATTTTTGAAGTTAAGTCATTTATAGAAATATTTTGATCATTAGATGCTTTGATTATTTTGTCATCTATGTCTGTAATATTTCTGATATATTTTACAGATGTTGATCCATATCTATTTTTTAAAATTTTATACAGAATATCAAAAACGACTAATGGTCTAGCATTACCAATATGTGGATCATCATAAACAGTAGGACCACAAACATACATGCCTATTGATTTGTCATTTTTGGGTATAAATTTTTCTTTCTTACCACCAAGACTATTAGTTAAAAATATATCTTTAGCCATACAACTAGGAATATACTTAAATTATTGATTTGTTAATCTATTTGATTAATTAGGAATTTTGCATACCGGAATAGGTTCCATTTTATGCAAATTTGCGCTTCGAATTGAATTATATTTATCTCGATTTACAGAATTTTCATTATCCATCGCTTCTTCTAATTCTTTATATGACAAACCAAGCTGTCCCTCATCCGTACGACCATCATCCCATAAGCCATCTGTTGGAGGGGCATCAATTATTTCTTTTAAAATTCCAAGTTCTTTACCAAGTTCCCATACCTCAGTTTTATTACAATCTGCTATGGGAGAAATATCTACTCCACCATCACCATATTTTGTATAAAAACCAACTCCAAAATCTTCAACTTTATTTCCTGTTCCAACAACAATTCCATTGTTTGCGGCAGCTACTTGATAAAGCGTTGTCATTCTTAATCTTGCTCTAGAGTTTGCCATTCCATGTTCACTACCAAAATTGTTTAGTGTTCCTTCAAATGTTTTGAATAAACTGTCTAATTCTAATGTATGTCCTTCTACATTGCTAAAATTCTTCTTTAACCATTCTTGATGTGCCAAACTTAGATCATGTTGTGCAGATTTTTGTTTAATAGGCATTGATAAAACAATTGTTTTTAAACCAGTCATAGCACTTAATGTACTCGAGACAGAAGAGTCTATTCCACCAGAAATACCAATCACTAAAGATTGAGCTTTTTTTGGCATAGAATTCACATAATCTGAAATCCAGTTTTTAATGTGATTCACTTTATCTTTGGGTGTCATAATTTAAATATAAGAAAAAAAATTTATTTTTAAACTGTTAAGATGCCGCTTTAATTGCAGATTTAGAATACAAACTATTCTTTTTTATCTCATCTGAAATTAAAAACGCTAATTCTATAGCTTGATCAGAGTTCAATCTTGGATCACAGTGCGTATGATATCTGCTTGATAAATCTGCATCTGATATTTTTTTTGCTCCACCTGTACACTCTGTCACATCTTGGCCTGTCATTTCAACATGTAGACCTCCAGCATACGAACCTTCTGCTTGATGAACTGCAAATACATTTTTAACTTCGCTTACAACATCATTAAATGGTCTCGTTTTAAAACCAGTAGTTGATTTAATTGTATTACCATGCATTGGATCACATGACCAAACAACATTTAAACCTTCCTTTTTAATACCTCTAATTAATTTTGGTAAGAATTTTTCAACGTTTTGATGACCAAATCTTGAGATTAAAGTTATTTTTCCTTTTTCATTCTTAGGATTAATAACTTCACATATTTTTGCAATCTCATCAGGTTTTGAAGTTGGGCCACATTTGATGCCAATTGGATTTTCTATTCCTTTACAAAATTCAACATGTCCTCCATCTAATTGTCTTGTTCTATCTCCTATCCAGACAAAGTGAGCTGAAGTATCGTGATATTCACCCGTGGTTGAGTCTACTCTTGTCATGCTTTCTTCAAAAGGTAAGTGTAAAGCTTCATGAGAAGTCCAAAAATTAACTGTGTATAATCTATTATTAAAATCAGATGTAATTCCACAAGCATCCATAAAAGCTAATGCATCTGCTATTTTATCTTCTAACTCTTTAAATTTCTTAGCTTGGGGACTTTTCTTAATATAATCTAAATTCCATAAGTGAACCTTATTTAAGTCAGCAAAACCACCTTTTGAAAATGCTCTTAAAAGGTTTAAAGTTGATGCAGATTGAGAATAAGCCTTAAACATTCTTTTTGGATCAGGTCTTCTAGCTTTTTCATTAAAATCTATTGCATTTATATTGTCTCCCAAATAACTTGGTAATTCTTTATCACCTTGTTTTTCCGTTGGTGCGCTTCTTGGTTTTGAAAATTGTCCAGCAATTCTTCCAAGTTTTACAATGGGTAAAGAAGCCGAGTAAGTCATCACTAAAGCCATTTGAAGAATAACCTTAAAGGTATCTCTTATATTGTCAGGATGAAATTCCGCAAAACTTTCTGCACAATCACCACCTTGTAATAGAAAAGCTTTTCCATCATTTACCATTGCTAACTGATCTTTTAAATGTCTTGTTTCACCTGCAAAAACTAACGGAGGAAAGGTTTTCAATTTATTTAAAACCATCTCCAATTCCTTCTCATCTTCATATTGAGGAATATGTTTCACAGGATATTTTCTCCAGCTATTTATTTTCCAATTTTTCATTTCAACTCAGAATTGTTTTAACAGACTTTATTATTTATTCAACAGTGACAGATTTAGCTAAGTTTCTTGGTTTATCGATATCGTATCCTTTATCTAGTGCAGAGTAATAAGCTAGCTTTTGCAAAGGTATAGTGGTCAAAAAAGGAATAAGTTCATCAGAAATGGCATCAACTTCTATTTGCTCCCAAATATTTTCTGAATAAATTTCATCAGTACTTTTATTTGTTATTAGTAAAACTTTTGCGCCTCTAGATATGACTTCTTGCATATTTGAAATAGTTTTTTTGTAATGCTCATCTCTTGGAGCAATTACTACTACCGGCATACCTTCCTCTATAAGTGCAAGAGGTCCATGTTTCATTTCCCCTGCTGGATAACCTTCGGCATGAACATAAGCAAGCTCTTTTAGTTTTAAAGCACCTTCAAGCGCAATTGGATATGAATAACCTCTGCCCAAAAACATTGATCCTTTAGAGTTAGCAAAATCTTTTCCAAGTGTTTGGATTTTATCTTCAATATTTAGTGTATTTTTTGCAGATTTAGACAAAGACAGTAAATCTTTTATCTTTTTTTGGTAATTCTTTTTATTAATTGATTTTTGTTCATAAGAAAGTTTAGTACATAATAAATAAAGAACTAACATTTGTCCTAAAAAAGCCTTTGTCGATGCAACACCTACTTCTGGACCACAATGAATAGGCAAAACTAGATCTGCGTCTCTTGCAATTGAACTTTCAACAACATTTACTACTGCACAAGTTTTAACATTATTCTTTTTACACAAATCTAATGCTGCAAATGTATCTGCAGTTTCTCCTGATTGCGAAACAAAAACGTAAAGACAATCTTTTTTAAATTTAATTTTTCGATATCTAAATTCAGAAGCTATATCAACACTCACATCTAAACTTGTATTTTGCTCAAACCAATATTTCGCCACAAGGCATGAGTGATAAGCTGTTCCACATCCAATTAAAATTACAGATGAAATTTCATTGATTTTCCAAGGAAAATTATAAATATTTATTTCTTTGTTATGTTTGTCGATGTACTCATTTACACAATTTTTTAATGTGGTTGGCTGCTCATCTATTTCTTTAGCCATATAATATTTGTAATCTCCTTTTTCATAATTTTGATCATCTTTAGAAAGATTTAAAATTTTTTTGTTTACTTTGGTTCCATCAGCATCAAAAAATTCGACTTGATCTTTTTTTAATATGCAAAATTCTCCATCATTTAAATATGAAATTTTATTAGTCATTGACTTTAATGCATAAGAGTCTGAACCAAGGTAGTGTTCATTTGGACCGTAACCAACAGCAAGTGGAGAACCTCTTCTTGCGCCAACTATTAAGTCTGGTTGGTCTTTGAATATTATACCTAGCGCAAAACTACCGTGTAATTTTTTTAGAACTTTTATAATTGTATTTTTAAGGTTATTTTTTTTTAAATAATCAGTTACTAAATGAACTATTACTTCTGTATCTGTTTGGGATTTAAACTTATAGCCTTTATTTTCTAATAATTTTTTAAGAATTGTTGAATTTTCGATTATTCCATTATGAACTACAGATACATCTTCTGACGAATGAGGATGTGCATTTATTGAACTAGGTTTACCATGTGTGGCCCATCTAACGTGTCCAATACCAATAGAGCCAGATATTTTAGTTTGTATAATATTTTTCTCCAAAGCGTCTACTCTACCCTCACATTTAACCTCATTTATATTTCCATTTGAAAGAGTTGCTAAACCTGCAGAGTCATATCCTCTATACTCAAGTTTTTTTAATGAACTTATAATTCTGGGAGTAACTTCTTTAGAGCTTGTAATTCCAACTATTCCACACATTAATTTTTATTTCCTTTTGTAATTTTTCTTTTCTTTTTGGTTTGATCTGGTTAATGCCAACGACCCTTTGCTTACATTTTTAGTAATTACTGAACCTGCACCTATGACACTTTTTTCATTTAAAGTAACTGGTGCTACTAAGGATGTATTTGAGCCTACAAATACTTTATCCTTAATATTTGTTTTACTTTTTTTTCTTCCATCATAATTACAAGTTATTGTTCCAGCTCCAATATTAACATTTTTTCCCACTTGAGCATCACCAATATATGATAAATGATTAACTTTAGAATTTTTATTTATTGTAGTTTTTTTTACCTCGACAAAATTTCCAATTTTCGATCCAGATTTTATTTTTGTTCCAGGTCTCAAACGAGCGTACGGACCAACACTAACGTTATTATCAATTTTAACACCTTCAAGATGAGAGAAAGACAAAATTTTAACGTTATTTCCTATTTGTACTTTATCGGCAAAAACAACATAAGGTTCTATCTCTACATTTTTTCCAATTTTAGTATCTTTAGAAAAAAAAACTGTCTCAGGTCCCTTCATTTTGACACCTTTTTTTAAAAATTTATCTCTAAGTTTATTTTGTAAATTTTGACTATTCATTAGATAGTTGTATATAACTGGGTATTGATTTATTTAATTCACAATTTATTTCTTATTAATACTTTTTAAATGACACAAAAATTCACAGTTCTTTTTGATTTAGATGGTACGTTAGTAGACACAGCGCCTGATCTAATGCTTGCTCATAACCATGTTATGAAGAAATTTGGGTACCCCACAAAATCGCTTGATGAACTTAAAAATACTGTTGGCCAAGGAGCTGGAGCAATGATTGGTAGATCTATATGGAGCCAGGCCAAAAAAGAATTAACTTCGATTAATGAGAAAATTAAAAATGAAATGACAGATGAATTTATTTCTTATTATGGAAAAAATATTTTAAATGAAAGTACTCTGATGCCTGGTGTAGAAGATTTTTTAAATTGGTGTAAAAAAGGAAACATATCAATGGCTGTATGCACAAATAAAACAGAACATCTTGCAGTAGATCTTCTAAAAAAAATTGGGATATTTGATTACTTCGAGTATGTTGCTGGTTATAATACTTTTGATTATTGTAAACCTGATCCTAGACATATAACAACAATCATAGAAATTTTAGATGGTATCAAAAATAAATCAATTATGATTGGTGATAGTGAGTCGGATGCAAATGCCGCTAAAGCGGCAGAAATTCCAATGATTTTATTAGAGGATGGATATACTGAAAAAAAAATTGATGAAATTTATCATAATCACTTAATAAAAGACTTTGTAGGTATTGAAAAAATTGTATCTCAATATCTTTAATATTGATTAATTTATTTTAACTATTAAAACAAAATCACAAATTAGGAGTTATTTTGTTATTGCATACAATTAAAGTATATCCATCAAAAATAAATCTTCCAAAGAAGAAACAGCTTGCTTGGAAAATAGCAGAGATAGCAAGTGATAATGCTAAATTAAATAAAAATTCAGTAGAAATGGTTATTAATAGAATTATTGATAACGCTTCTGTTGCTATAGCTTCCTTAAATAGAAGACCTGTAATATCTGCAAGAGAAATGGCAAAAAAGCATGTTAGAAAAAATGGAGCAAATCTTTTTGGCATAAATTCAAAACTTAAATTTGATTGTGAATGGGCTGCGTGGGCAAATGGAACTGCTGTTAGAGAATTAGATTTTCATGATACATTTCTAGCGGCTGATTACAGCCATCCTGGTGATAATATTCCTGCTCTTTTAGCAGTGGCACAGCAATTAAAAAAAAATGGTAATGATTTATTAAGAGGAATTATAACTGCTTATGAGGTTCAAGTTAATCTTGTAAAAGCAATTTGTCTTCATAAACATAAAGTCGATCATATCGCTCACTTAGGACCTAGTGTTGCCGCTGGTATTGGATCAATGTTAAAATTAAATACAGAAACTATTTATCAAGCTGTTCAACAAGCATTACATGTGAGTGTTTCAACAAGACAATCAAGAAAAGGTGAGATTTCAAGTTGGAAGGCGTATGCTCCAGCTCATGCAGGAAAATTAGCAATTGAAGCTATTGATAGAACAATGCGAGGTGAAGGAGCTCCAAGTCCTATTTACGAAGGTGAAGATAGTGTAATAGCAAGAATATTAGATGGAAAAAATGCTAAATATTTTGTTCCTTTGCCCAAAAAAAACGAAGAAAAAAAAGCTATTCTCGAAACATATACAAAAGAATATTCTGCAGAATATCAAGCTCAAGCATTAATTGATATTGCAAAAGCTCTTAATAAAAAAATTGATAATTTAAATACAATTAAAAAAATAGATATACATACAAGCCATCATACTCATTATGTAATAGGAACTGGAGCTAATGATCCACAAAAAATGGATCCGAATGCAAGTAGAGAAACTTTAGATCACTCAATAATGTATATTTTTGCAGTAGCTTTAGAAGATGCAGACTGGCATCATGTAAAGTCTTATACTAAAAAGAGAGCTAACAAAAAAAGTACAATTAAAGTATGGAGATCCATTAAAACTCATGAGGATAAAAAATGGACGAAAAAATATCATGATCCTGATCCAAAAAAGAAATCTTTTGGAGCAAGGGTTGTAGTGACATTAAATAATGGTAAAAAAGTAATTGAAGAATTAGAAAGAGCAGATGCTCATCCTTACGGTAAAAGACCTTTTGAAAGAAAAGATTATATAAATAAATTTAAAATTTTAACAGAAAATATTATTTCTAAAAAAGAAAGTGAAAGATTTTTAAAAGATGTTCAAAATTTAAAGAAATTAAAAAATAATCAGCTTACAAAACTAAATATTGAAGTAAGTAGAAGATACTTAAAATCGAATAATAAAAAAGGAATATTCTAGTGCACTTTGTTGAAAAAAAACCTGAAGAGAAAAGAATTGATTTAGATAATAAACTTAAATCTAATAAAATTTTAAGAATACCTGGTGCATATAATCCATTAACAGCAAAAGTTATTGAAGAGATTGGATATGATGGAGTTTATGTATCTGGAGGTGTTATGTCTAATGATTTGGGTTATCCAGATATAGGATTAACTACTCTTAATGATGTCAGTAACAGATCAAAACAAATTGCACGTGTAACTAATCTTCCAACCATTGTAGATGTTGATACCGGTTTTAGGTCGTGTAAAAACACAGTAAGCACATTTGAAAATTTTGGTATTTCAGCAATTCATTTAGAAGATCAGATTGAACAGAAAAGATGTGGCCATCTAGATAATAAAGAATTGATATCAAAAGAGGATATGACAAAAAAAATTAAAGAATGTGTAGAATCAAGATCAGATAAAAATTTTAAAATCATTGCACGCTCTGATGCTAAAGGCGTAGAGGGTATTGATAAAATGATTGACCGTTGTAAATCTTATATTGATGCTGGTGCAGAAATTATTTTTCCAGAAGCATTAAAAGATGAAGCTGAGTTTGAAAAAGTTAGAAAATCGTTAAATTGTTATCTTTTAGCTAATATGACTGAGTTTGGAAAATCAAAATTACTTAGTTTTAAACAATTAGAGGAGCTTGGATATAATATCGTAATTTATCCAGTTACTACACAGAGATTAGCGATGAAAAGTGTTGAGGATGGTCTACGTGCTATTTTTGCGGATGGACATCAAAATAATATTATAGATAAGATGCAAACAAGAAAAAGATTATATGATCTAGTTGAGTATGAAAAATACAACTCTTTAGATGAAAAGATATATAATTTTAGTACAGAGGGACATGAATAATGAGTGATGAAGTAAAAAAAGGTCTACTAGGGATAGTCGTTGATGAAACAGAAGTTTCCAAAGTTATGCCTGAAATTAATTCATTAACATATAGAGGTTATGCAGTCCAAGATCTTTGTGAATTTTGTAGATTTGAAGAAGCCGCATATTTAATCTTAAAAGGAGATTTGCCTAATACAATTGAACTTAGACAATTTGAGAAAATTGAAAAAGGACAAAGAGATTTATCAAAAAATCTTTATGAAATAATCAAACATATGCCAAAAAAGTCTCATCCAATGGATGTGGCTAGAACAGCTGTTAGTGTTATGGGATTAGAAGATAAAGAGACAACAGATAATTCACAAGAGGCAAACACAAGAAAAGCTTTAAGAATATTAGCTAAAACACCAACTGCTTTAGCGGCCTTTTATAGAATTAGAAAAGGTAAAAAAATTCTAAAGCCAAAAAAAGAATTAACCTTTGCAGAAAACTTTTTCTATATGTGTTTTGGAAAAGTCCCACAAAAAGAAATTGTAAAAGCCTTCGATGTATCTTTAATTTTATACGCAGAACATAGTTTTAATGTTTCAACTTTCACTGCCAGAACAATAACAAGTAGTTTATCTGATATTCATGGTGCGATAACAGGAGCTATAGCAAGTTTAAAAGGACCGCTACATGGTGGAGCAAATGAAGAGGTTATGCATATGATGAATAAAATAAAAAAACCCGAAAAGGCTCTCAAATGGATTAAAAACGCACTTAAGAATAAAGAAGTAGTTATGGGATTTGGACATAGAGTTTATAAAAGTGGGGATTCTCGAGTACCGACAATGAAAAGTTATTTTGAAAAAGTGTGTAAGATTAAAAAAGACAAAAAATTTCTGAAAATTTATGAAATTGTTGAAAAAGAGATGATAGACAAAAAAAATATACACCCAAATGTTGACTATCCTACTGGTCCAACCTACCACTTAATGGGTTTTGATACTGACTTCTTTACTCCGATATTTGTTATTTCAAGAATTACAGGTTGGTCAGCTCACATAATGGAGCAACATGCATCAAATAAGCTGATAAGACCATTGGCTAAATACAAAGGTAATAAGCATAGACAAGTTATGCTTTTAAATCAAAGATAAGTCTATTTTAGTTTTAATGATAATATTTAGTTTTAATGGAATTAAGAAACTTAACTTAAAAGTATATACCTCATGGTGTATTCATTTATTGACGTGTTCAGGTTTAGTAGCTGGTTTTTTATCATTAATAAATGTTTTTGAAAATAATCAAGCAGGTGCATTTCTTTGGTTGGGAGTGGCATTAATTATTGATGCAATTGATGGATCACTTGCAAGGAAATTTGAAGTTGCAAACAATGTTAAAAATATTGATGGTAAAATGCTTGATAGTGTTATTGATTTTTTCAATTACATAATAATCCCATCAATAATGATATATTGGTTTGATGTTATTCCAATGTATTTTGAAATAGTTATACCTCTAATCATTCTTGTTATATCTTCAATTTCTTATTCTAATAAGAATTTAATGAGTTCAGATAATTTTTACAAAGGTTTTCCTTGCATTTGGAATATTCTCTTACTTTATATTTATTTTTTTGATTTTAACTCTATAACAAATTTATTTTTGATTTCATTTTGTATAATACTTAAATTTATACCTTTAAAATATGTTCACCCTCTTCGTGTTAAAAAATATAAAATTCAATCTATAATTTTTATGGCTTTATGGTTTATTTCAACTCTTAAATTACTTATAACTTCCTTTTATAAATTAGATAACTTTTATGATTATTTAGTCATAACTATTTGGGTCATGTCAAATTTCTATTTTATATCCTTAACAATTAACGAGTTATTAATTGATATATTTAAAAGCACTTCAATAAAATTGAAAAAACTACAATTTTAAATAATTACTTAGATAATAATTTTCCTAAAATTCTAATATCTTTAACCTTCTCCAAATTTCTGACTGTATCAATGATTTTTTTCGACTTTATAGATGGCCACTTAGCAAATTCTGTACATCCTAAAAATTTATCAGCTACTTCATCATATGTCATCGGAATTGCAGGACTTCCTTTACCAAAATCACCTCTACCAGAAATTCTTTTTCCATTTTTTAAATAGATATCTATAATAGTTGTCATCTTATCGTAACCAGCAGCTTCAGCTATTTTATTTTTATAGAAATTAACTTTTTTTAACATCTGTTGTACATCTGATTTGTTAATTCTCTTATCTTGGTATTCTGGTATGTAAGCTCTTCTATCCATTAACAATATTGCCATTGAATATTCCATGCTGAACTTTGCTTGAAATTCATTTTTTGGTCTATGATGTATTAAAGCGTTTTGCATATTATGATTTGTGCCTACATCAATCTTTAAAACTTGCTCAGGTTTAATATCGAATTTTTTTATTAACTCTAGCATTTTAGTCATCCCAGGATGTGTTAAAGATCCACAAGGATGTGGTTTAATGGAAATTCCAGGTGATTTAAAAGTCCATGGTCTTCCAAGCTTACCTTTCAAAGAATTAATATTATACCCTCCTCCATGTGCCTGAAAAAAACCTCTTGGAGATTCTAAAATTTTATCAGTAGATGACCATCCATATCTTACTAGATCGCAAGCTATAACACCACTTTCTGCAGCTCTACCTGCATGCAGAGGTTTAGTCATTGTTCCAAAGTTTTCTCTTAGACCTGCACTAAGTGATGCAGCAATACCTAAAGATTTTACAATTTTATTTAAATCATATTTTCTTATTTTAGCTGCTGCAGAAGCTGACGCAAATGTTCCACAAGTAGCTGTTGAATGAAATCCATGTTGATAATGACGTGGAGACATGGCTTCTGAGATTTTGCATTCAACATCAACACCTATCAAATATGAATTTAAAAAGTCTTTTCCATTTATTTTATTAACCTCTCCTTCAGCAAAAGCACTAGGCAAACAAGGAGCTGTTGGATGTGTTAAAAGACCATAAACTCTATCTTTTGCTACTGCTAATTGTGTATCATCATAATCATCAGAATGTATTCCAACACCATTTGCTAATGCTGCAAAGTTAGTAGGTACTTTCATTTTAGATCCTATAACAGTTGCTTTTCCTTTAGCTGAACTTTTTTTTATATGTGCAAATAAGTAGTTGCCTGTTCTTGCAACCGAACCTGATAATGCTAGACCGAAACCATCTAAAATATGTTTTTTTGCTAATTCAACTACCTCTTTTGGAATACTTTTAAATTTTGTTTTGTATACAAAGTTTGCAACATATTTTGTTAAGTCCTTTCCTCTCTTAGATTTAATATTTGGTGTAAAAGCTTTGGTCATTATTTTCCTTTCATTATTAGATTTTTAATTGGTCTGTAAAATAAACTTAAAAAAGTTAATGCAAAAAATACTAGTACTATTGGTCTTGTGAAAAACATAAATATATTTTGATCAAAAATTATTATTGACTGGGCTAGTGAATTTTCAACTAATTCTCCAAGTACAATTCCCATTATAATTGGTGCAGGAGAAAAACCATATCTTCTTAAAAAGAAGCCAGCTACACCTGAAATTAACATAATATAAACATCAACCATCGATTGGGATAAACCATAAGATCCAACCAAGCAAAATACAAAAACTGACGGCCATAAATAGCCTCTTGGTATTAATGATATTCTAGAAAATATTTTTGCTCCAAGTAGACCAAAAATTAAAAATATAAAGTTAGCCAATAACATTCCATAAAAAATTGTGTACAAAAGATCAGGTTGCTGTTCAAAAAGATAAGGGCCAGCTCTTAAACCATGAATTTGAAAACCACCTAAAATCACTGCAGTTGTTGCTGAGCCTGGAATACCTAAAGCTAGAGTTGGTATCATAGCTCCACCAGTTGCGGCATTATTTGCAGACTCAGGTGCCGCAACACCTTCTATTTCACCTTTACCAAAATTATCTTTATTTTTAGACCATCTTCTAGCTTCATTATATCCAATCATTGCACTTACCGTTCCTCCCTCAGCAGGAAGAATACCAATAAATGTTCCAATACCTGAAGATCTTAGAATTGTTTTTGCGCAGTTTTTAAATTCTAAAATTGAGGGAAGCTTAATCGCTGAAAATTTTATTCTCTCTAATAATAATTCACTTTTAGATGCTTGAACCAAAATCTCAGACATTGCAAATAAACCTATTAAGACTGGAACAAAACTTATTCCTTCAAATAATTCTGCTACTCCAAATGTAAACCTTGATACACCAGTTGTTAAATGCACTCCTATTGTTGCAACAAATAAGCCTATCAAACCTCCAATTAAATTTTTAACAGGAGATTTAGAACTGATTGATGCAAGCATGGATAATCCAAAAATTGCTAGTGCAAAATACTCAGGTGGACCAAATTTATATGCAATTCTAGCCAAAGTTGGTGCGAAAATAATTAAGACAATAAGAGATAATATTCCTCCAACCACGCTCGATACAGCTGCCATTCCTAAAGCTCTTCCAGCTTCACCTTTTTGTGCCATTGGAAAACCATCAAATGCAGTAGCAGCAGCTGGTGGTGCACCTGGAGCATTGATCAATATTGCAGTTATTGAACCACCAAAAGTACCTCCACAATATAAAGCTGCCATTGCAGCAATTGCTTGGCTAGGTTCTAAGTAAATTGTAAAAGGCAATAATAATGCAATTGCCATACCCGAACTAAGTCCTGGTAGCGCTCCTATCAAAACTCCTACTATTGTAGATCCTAAAATTAGACCAAATGTCGTATAATTTAAAATTAGTGAAATATTAGACAAAAAATCCATTAGTAGAAATTCCTTATAATAAATTCCTCAAGAATTCCTTGTGGAAATTTTAGTTGTAGAACTAATGTAAAAAAAACAAATACAAATATTGATATTACAAGAGAATAAAAAAATATTTTTATATAATCTTTCCTTTGCCACAAAATTGGCATTAACAGTGTATATAAAAAGATAGATATCAAAAATCCTAATTTATCTGCAATCAAAACAATAAATAAGGTATATGCAAATGTTACAAAAGCATTTCTTCTTATCATTTCTTTAGTATCAGATTTTATTTTTTTATTTTGTATTAACTGAAAAATAGAAAGAAAAATTATTAATGAAAAAATTAATCTTGGCATCATAGTGGGCTGCATTCCTTGAGCCAATATTTCTGGTACTTCATCAAAAGTGAAAGTATAAGCAAATAAAGCTGCGGAGATTATAATTATTACACTAAGAATTTTTATATCTTTTATCATTATGGTGACTAACGGGGGACTGCTCCCCCGTTATTTTTTTGAAATTATTTAGCTAAACCTAAACTTACCAAAGCAGCACGTGCTTCTTTATAAATAGATTTAATTTCTGCATCCCATGCTGCAGCTCCCGCAACACTAGACGAGTCTAATCCAGCACCTTGTAGGTAATTTTGATAAACTGGATGCTTCATAGCTTTTAAGAAACCCTTTTCAAGGGTATCAATAGTTTCTTGTGGTGTTCCCTTAAGAACAACTACACCTCTAACAGTAGCGAATGATGCGTTGATTCCCTTCTCTTTTAACGTAGGAGTATCTGGTAAAGCTGACATTCTTTGATCAGACATTACAGCTAATACTCTTAATTCACCTGCATCTAATTGATCTTTACCTTCGTCTAAGTTTAATCCAGCAGCCTCAATTTGATTTCCAACCAAACTAGTCATTATAGCTCCACCACCTTCGAATGGTACAAAAGCAATTTTTGTTTTTGCTTCTCTTGCAAAAATTAAACCTGAAATGTGGTCAACACTTCCAACATTTGTTCCACCATACTTAATTGGCTTTTTGTTACCGGCTTTTATCAAATCCTCAATTGTTTTGTAAGGGCTTTTTGCATTAACAAATATCACTATTGGATCAACTGTTGTTCTTGCAACACCTACGAAGTCATCAATTTTTAATTCAGCGTTTCCTCTGGCCATTCTAAATAAATGTGTTGGAGTAATTGCTAAGACAGTATGGCCGTCTCTTGGCTTTGATTTAACATAAGCCATAGCTTTGTTACCACTGTCTCCTTTTTTTGGGGTGATGTAAGCATTATTTTTTAAATTTTTTCTTGTTCTAATAAGCAACATTCTTGCAGTTGTATCTGTACCACCGCCTAATCCAGCATGTGTTACAACTTCAATAGGTTTTGAAGGAAAGCCATGGCCATCAGCGACAGCTATATTCCCTAATCCAATAAATGAAGTTACTACTAATATTGCACTTAGAAGCAAATTAAACATTTTTTTCATTATTTCCTCTCTTAAGTTAATAAAGAATTAAACCAAAGTGAACTTCTTAATACAAGGTCTAATTAACCACACCTATTGGAGATTCAGAAGATAGGTCTAACTAACCTATTTAAAAATATTAAATAATCGCCATATATAATGTATGGAAAATTTAAATAGGCATCATAAACCCCAAGATTTAAGTGATAAGATTGCTTTCGCATTTACAAAATTTTTAAGATTCTTGGCTGATACTTTTTTTAAAAAAAAATATGGCCATAGAGCAGTTGTATTAGAAACTGTAGCTGCTGTTCCAGGTATGGTAGCAGGAATGTTGTTACATTTAAAATCTTTAAGAAAAATGCAAGATGATAAAGGTTGGATTAAAATTCTATTAGATGAAGCTGCAAATGAAAGAATGCATTTAATGACTTTTATTAAAATTGCAAAACCTACGTTTATAGAAAGATTAATTATAATGATTGCACAATTTATATTTATTTTAATGTATCTATTTATATATTTAATTTCACAAAAGACGGCTCATAGAATTGTTGGGTATTTTGAAGAAGAAGCGGTCATAAGCTACACTGAGTACCTAAATGAAATAGAAGAGGGTAAAATAGAAAATATTAAAGCTCCTGAAATAGCTATAAATTATTGGAACCTTCCATTAAATTCTAGATTGAAAGATGTTATAAAAGTTATTAGAGATGATGAGGCCGGCCATAGAGATGTGAATCATAGTTTTGCAGATATTTTAAATACAAAGAAGAATAAAGTTTCCAGTGAAGAAGGAATCTATAAAGATAAAGAAAAAGTTTAAAATTTAAATTTACTTAGTCAATTATCTTTACCTATAAAATATATTCTATTTAATTTGTTTTTGTTTATACAAAGAAATGCCTTTTTCAATTTTGTTTTTGTAGGACATTTTAAAGCTCTCTAATTGCCAACCTGAAAGTCTGTTTTCGATTTCTTTTAGATTGTTATTTTTCCAATCATCTGTTGTTTCAGGATCTTTCCAAATTTTCTTTTCTTCATCAGATCTACCACATCCATAGCATAGGCCTGATACTGGATCAGTTTTACAAATACTTATACAGGGACTTACTATCACTTAATCCTAGGAGAAAGCGTCTATCCAGTTACCTTGTGTGGATGCTTTTGAATATTCAGTGGCTCTACCTTCAAAGAAGTTCATATGCTCAACTGCATTTAACATCGTGTCTAACCATGTTAATGGATTTTTCTGGACATCATATATTGGCTCAAGACCTAACTGAGTTAATCTTCTGTTTCCAATGAACCTTATATAATCTTTAACTTCTTGAGCTGTTAAACCCTGCATTGGACCCATTTCGAAAGCTAGATCAATAAATGCATCCTCATGTTCAATTATAGTTCTGCAAGCTTCATAAAGTTCTTTTTTAAGTTTCGGAGTCCAAATTTCAGGGTTCTCTTTAATGAACTCTTTAAAAATTCTAATCATAGAATTACAATGAAGAGTTTCATCTCTTACCGACCAAGTAACTATCTGACCCATTCCTTTAAGTTTGTTATGTCTTGGAAAGTTTAATAAAATTGCAAAACTTGCAAACAATTGAAGACCTTCTGTGAAGGCGCTAAATACTGCAACAGTTTTTGCGATATCTTCTTTTGAATTTACATTAAAGTTTTGCATGTAATCATATTTATCTTTCATCTCTTTGTATTTCATGAATGCAGAATATTCAGACTCTGGCATTCCAATTGTATCTAATAGATGTGAATAAGCTGCTACATGGACTGTCTCCATAGAGGCAAATGCTGTCATCATCATTAAAACTTCTGTAGGTTTAAATACAGTTGTATAATGTCTTAAATAACAGTTATTAACTTCAACATCTGCTTGAGTAAAAAATCTAAAAATTTGAGTTAGTAAGTTTTTTTCAGACTCAGAAAGATTTTTTTGCCAATCTCTAACATCGTCACCGAGTGGAACTTCCTCTGGTAACCAATGAATTCTTTGTTGAGTTAACCAAGCATCATAACACCATGGGTATCTGAATGGTTTATAGACTGGGTTCTCAACTAATAAACCCATTTTTTTTGGTTCTACAATTTTTTGTTTTGCATCTTTTAGACTTTCTACTGACATGATAAACACTCCTCATATTCTGGTTGTTGATTTTCTTGTTTCTTAGATTTGTAAACATTTGCAGTTACATCTGTAGAATTTGCATCGTTTACGTTTTCCGCTCTTTGTATTGATTTAGATCTGCAGTAATAAAGGCTCTTCAATCCTTTTTTCCAAGCTTGGAAATGGATTTGGTGTAAGTCCCTTTTATGAATATCTGCAGGTATAAATATATTTATTGATTGTGCTTGAGAAATATGAGGAGTTCTATCTGCACCTAACTCCACGATCCATTTCTGGTCTAGTTCAAAAGCTGTTTTAAATACGTCTTTTTCTTGTTGTGTTAAAAAATCAAGATGAGAAACTGAGCCTTGATTGGTTGTGATACTTGACCATGTTTCATCATCATTTTTACCGTGCTTCTCTAATAATTTACTTAGATATTTATTTCTAACATTAAATGATCCGGACAAAGTTTTATGTGTAAAACTATTTGCTGCAATTGGTTCAACACCTGGAGATGTTCCACCACAAATAATTGAAATTGAAGCAGTTGGAGCTATTGCAGTTTTATTTGAAAATCTTTCATTAATACCATAATCAGCAGCATCTGGACATGCACCTCTTTCATCAGCTAAATCTTTAGAAGCTTGATCAACCTGTTTTTGGATGCTTTCAAATATTTTTTTATTCCAAACTTTACTCATCACTGACTCAAAAGGAATCATTTTTTGTTGGAAGAATGAATGAAGTCCCATAACACCTAGGCCAACACTTCTCTCTTTTAATGCTGAATAAACTGCATCACTAAATGACTCAGGTGCTTTTTCAGTAAAGTCCGTTAATACATTATCTAAAAATCTCATAACGTCTGGAACAAAGTTTTCATCGTCTTTCCATTCATCATAAGTTTCTAAATTTAAAGATGATAAACAACATACTGCTGTTCTATCTCTACCCTCTTTATCAATTCCTGTTGGTAAAGTTATTTCACTACACAAGTTAGATGTCTTAACAGTTAAACCGGCAAGCTTATGATGTTGAGGTATCATTCTATTAACTGTATCAATGAAAACAATATAAGGTTCTCCAGTTTCAATTCTCGCAGTCAATAATCTAATCCATAAATTTCTTGCAGAAACAGTAGCTTGTACTGATTGATCTTTTGGACTTTTTAGTGCCCATTGTTCGTCTAACTCAACAGCTCTCATAAATGCATCTGAGACTAAAACACCGTGGTGTAAATTTAATGATCTTCTGTTTGGATCACCACCTGTTGGTCTTCTCATTTCAATAAATTCTTCTATCTCCGGATGATCAATTGGAAGATAACAAGCTGCAGATCCTCTTCTTAAAGAACCTTGACTGATCGCCATTGTCAAAGAGTCCATAACTTTAATAAAAGGAATTATTCCTGAAGTTTTTCCAACTCTTCCAATTTTTTCTCCGATAGATCTTAAATTACCCCAATAACTTCCAATACCTCCACCTTTAGCAGCTAACCAAACATTTTCACTCCAAAGATCTAATATTCCTGTTAAGCTATCCCCTGCTTCATTTAAGAAACAAGAAATTGGTAAACCTCTTTTTGTCCCACCATTTGATAAAACTGGTGTTGCTGGCATAAACCATAAATTACTTATGTAGTTGTAAAGTCTTTGCGCGTGCAAGTTGTCATCTGCATAATGACTTGCAACTCTTGCAAATAAATCTTGGAATGACTCGTTTTCTCCAAGGTATCTGTCGCTTAGTGTTGCTCTTCCAAAATCTGTTAAATTATTATCTCTAGATCTATCTATTTTAATAGTTATCCCTTTAGAATTTTGAAACAACTCTGTGTTGTTATTTAGTGAAAATAAGTCTGGTCTTTTGTCATTATTGCTGATTTTTTCCGCTGGTTTATAATCAGAGACAGCTTTCCTGATCGCCTGAGACAATATTTTGTTCATTAAACTCCCTTTTTATCTTTATACTAAAAAATCTAGTAAATAACTAGATATAGTGTGTAGATTTACCTGATATACTATATAAATTGTAAATCAATAGAACATTTATAGAACTTATTAAATATTTATCAATAAAAATTTTAAAAAAATGTACATATATCCACATGAATAATTCAGGAAAAATTGATCCCTATGGCTTTCGGGAATATGACGCACGATGGGTATACGAAAAAGACATAGATGATCATGGAATCGTTCAACTTGGCAAAGGTCTTGGAACTCAAATAATTAATCATACAAAGAAAAACAATCCTAGAATTATAGTTGGTCAAGATTACAGATCTTACAGCGAACATATAAAGGAAAAATTAAAAGAAGGTTTGGTTTCAACTGGATGCAATATCGAAGATATAGGATTATCCTTATCCCCTATGGTTTACTTCGCACAATTTAATTTAAACTCAGATGCAATTGCAATGGTTACAGCTAGTCATAATGAAAATGGTTGGACAGGTGTAAAAATGGGCATCAAAAAAGGATTAACTCATGCGCCTGAAGAAATGAAAGAACTAAAAGATATTACTCTCAATCAAAAATTTATTAATGGGGAGGGAAATATAAAAAAAATTGATGATTTTCAGAAAATTTATAAAAATGATTTAATAACAAAAAACCCATTAAATAAAAAAATTAAAGCAGTTGTTGCATGTGGTAACGGAACTGCAGGAATATTTGCACCAGATATTTTAAGAAGTATTGGTTGTGAAGTAATTGAACTTGATTGTAACTTGGATTGGACTTTTCCAAAATACAATCCTAATCCTGAAGATTTAGAAATGTTACATGCAATTTCTTCGGCTGTTAAAGAAAATAATGCTGATATTGGATTTGGTTTTGATGGAGATGGAGATAGAGTTGGTGTTATAGATGATAAAGGTAACGAAATATTCTCAGACAAAATTGGACTTTTAATTGCGAGAAATTTATCAAAAGATTACAATAATAGTAAATTTATCGTAGATGTTAAATCAACTGGGCTTTATTCCAACGATAAAGTTTTAAGAGAAAATAATTGTAATACTATTTATTGGAAAACTGGTCATTCTCATATTAAAAGAAAAGTGAATGCTGAAAAAGCATTAGCTGGATTTGAAAAAAGCGGACATTTCTTTTTTAATGAACCTCTGGGTTTTGGGTATGATGATGGAATTAATTCTGCAATCCAAGTTTGTAAATTACTAAATAAAAGTGAAAAAAGCATTAGCGAAATTCTTAACGAGATACCAATAACTTATCAAAGTCCAACGATGGGTCCTTTTTGCAAAGACAGTGAAAAATATCAAGTTGTTGAACAATTAGTAGATGAAATTAAGAAAATAAAAGAAAATAAAACTAAAATTGATGATCAAGAAATTAGAGAAATACTAACTGTAAATGGAATAAGATTTTCTTTTGAAGATGGATCTTGGGGTTTAATAAGAGCATCTTCTAATAAACCTTCATTGGTCATAGTAATTGAAAGTTCAACATCTGAAAAAAGAAAGATGAAGATATTTGAGTTTATCGATAATTTATTAAAAAAAACAGGTAAAGTTGGAGAATACGATCAAACTATTGACTAGTTAGTCACAATGTATTTTACTTGAAAAGGATCTGCACCTAATTTTATAGCATTTGTAACACTTGCTGCAGCATCCCAATCAATACTTACTGAGGTTTTAGTATCAAACTGCATTTCAAAATTTGTTATATCCTCTGTTATTTCAATTGGATTGTTAAAATTCATTATATACGCTATTCTTGTAGAGTTATTTCTGTTAGAACCTACAGCTCTTCGATCATTTTGTACTAAAACTCCAGCATATCTTCCGTTAATTGCACTACTATTCTGATAACCAATATAAGGCCTAAAAGTAGTATCGCAGTCATTTGAACTATCACAAGTATCATCAATTGAATCTATAATTTCAGTCGTGTAGTCATAATCAGATGGCGGATTTTCTGGGTCGAATGAATCGGTACATATTAGACCAAGCGAGCTACCAGTGCCTGCTGAAGTTGAAATAATTGTTTTTCCGTGAACAGTAGCTGTTGTGTATCCGGTATAAGTTGTTGTTTTTCCATGTGAATAACAAGTTTTGCCAGTTGAAAATCCTGCAGCCTTGTATCCTCTAATGTCCGCATCATTTCCGCCTGTATCTATAAATGTTTCGTAGTGTTTAATATTCAGTTCATTATCTAAAATGATAACAGAGTATGGAAATGTACCAATTGGTAATGCAACACTTGAGCCATCAAATAAGTCAGCCTTTACATTAGGTTTTATAACTACATCTTTGCCTGAAGTATTTGTAAAAAAATTTGTACATGATGTAAAATCTGGGTCTGCTCCAGTATCGCCTGTTCCAGCAACATATGGATCAGAAGAACAAACCATTACCTCAAAGATTTTAATTTTATAATTTAATGGTTCTTCATTACAATAATCTTTATCATAAGTGATTCCACTATCATGAGAAACAGGTGTACCTGAAGTATCATCCAAGACTATTTTATTATCTGCATTTCTGTGACAGGTATCTCCCGCATTTGCCATACTCTCAGAAATTAATGTAAATCCAATTACAAAAGATAAAATTGCTACAAAATTTTTTAATAATTTAGAAACCACTGACTTTTACTCCTGAAGATATTTTAACTAACTTTATTTTATTTTCTCTTTGAACAGGCATATATAATTTATTTCTAACACTTAAATTATTTTTATTTGTTTTTTCATTATTTTGATTGACATCTTCTGTTTGTTCTCCAAGAGGTATAACTACTTTTAAACTTCCAAACAGGCCATCATTGTCTTTGTTGTCATTTAAATATCCAATTTCAAAAGCAAGATTTCCAATTGAAGAAGTAATTCCAACTTTTTCTCCTTTTTCTTCATAAGTTGAATTTGGATTTTCCCATTCAAATAATTGAACAAAAAGGTCTGTATTGGATTTACTAGATAAATGATAATTAAATTTTAAATCATAACCATCAAGTGCTTTCTCTCTACCATTAGTTACTGTTTTAAAGCCAGATATTGCATTGTAATAATTGGCTATAAAATCTAAAGAATTAGAAATTGCTTCAAAGCCTAGTCCACTTCTTAGGTGAGACTCATCAAATTGATAATCAATAAAAAAGTTTGTTCCTAGCATGTAAGTATCATTATCAAACAACTTCCTTTTTCCAATTCCAAGATTAATTGTAGTTTTACTATCTTGGGATATTAAATTTAATTGATTAAACAATGCACCATCATCATATTCTATTAATTTTGAAACGCTCTCAATTTGTATTGATGGATCAAACCCCTCATGAAGATTATATGAAAAATCTAGATATTTTAAATTCTCAAAATCTTTTAGGCTTTCAGCAAAGTCATCCCCTATATTTTCTGCAAAATCATCGAATTTTGAATATATTTTACTTTCAATTTTCGACTTTATTTCGTCCGCAAACGTAAAATGTGTAATAGTCGAAAGCATAATAATTATTAGACTTTTTATAATAGTGTTCATTACTTGAAATTCTTTAGCATTCAAAATTGTTAATATCAAACGTAATACAACCAAAAAGAGTTAAAGGAATAGAAGAGAATCGATTAAAATTAAGTTGAGGTGGCGGAGGGAGACTGAAACCACCTCGTCTCCTAAGTCACTAAAAATCTATATAAAAATAAAGTGCCAATAACATATAGAAAAACACCAAATAACCTCTGTGTTTTAACTCTATCAAGGTCCTGAACTGTTTTTGCTCCAATCCTTGCCATATATGTGGTTATTGGAACAAAAATTATAAATGCAGGTATATTAATAAATCCAATACTGAGAGGGATATCAGCTTTTAACATTAAACCAGATGTAAAAAATCCAATTGATCCAAATAAAGCTATTATAAATCCAATCGCTGCAGAGCTACCAATTGCTAAATTAATTGGATAACCAAAGTATCTTAATATAGGAACATTCATCATAGCTCCTGTAATGCCCATAGGAGCAGATATTAATCCTGACAAAAATCCAAATATTATTCTTGGGAAAATATTAAATTTTTTCTTAATTTTTTTTTTCTTTTCACTTTGTAATAGCAAGTAAGCTCCAAAAAAGAAAACAGCAGCAGAAAAAAAAAATAACAATGTTTTAGTATTCATCAATGCTGCCATCAATGTTCCAGAAAAAACTCCAATTATTACAAATGTTCCATAATTTTTAATAATATTAAAATCAACAGCATTATATTTCCTATGAGTTAGTACTGAAGCTGTAGCAGTTAAAATTGTTATTGAGAAAGCTGTCCCTACAGATAAGTGCATTAAATAATCTTTATCCACGTTAAATGCTTCAAATACAAAAAATAAAAATGGAACTGAAATTAATCCTCCACCAATACCAAAAAAACCTGCAAAAAAACCAACCGGAACAGCGGCTGCCATCATTAAAAAAATAAAATAAATATTATTAATCTCTAAAAGAGTATTATTCAATTTGACCTGCCGAAATACTTTGTGGATTAAATTTTACTTTATCCATTATGTGATCTATTTTCTTAACATCGGCATCTCTTACACACATATTTTCACTTAAATATCTTTTCCAAAAACTAGAACCTGTTTGTCCATGAAATAAACCAAGAGTATGTCTCATGATTTGATTTAATCTTGTACCTTTTTTAATTTCTTCCTTAACATACTCAATTAGTTTCTCAACAACTTCTTGTCTTGTCAAAACTTTACTATTATTAAAAATTTGGTTCTCAATATCTGCTAACATGTAAGGAGAATGATAAATTGACCTTCCAATCATAACACCATCTACATTATCTAAATGTTCTTTAATTTGATCAGTTGAAGTTATGCCACCATTTATTATTATTTCTAAATCTTTAAAATCTTTCTTTAATCTATTAACATATTCATATTTCAAAGGTGGAATATTTAAATTTTGTTTAGGAGTAAATTTTCCTAGCATTGCTTTTCTGGCATGAATTATAAAAGTTTTAACACCTGTTTCTTTTAAAATATTCACAAAATTATATAAATTTTCGTATTGATCAACATTGTCATATCCGATTCTAGTTTTAACTGTTACAGGAAGTGATGTTTTTGAAATCATTTCACTTAGACAATCAGCAACAAGATTAGGTTCTTGAATTAAACAAGCCCCAAATCTATTTTTCTGAACTTTTTTACTTGGACAACCTAAATTTAAATTTATTTCATCGTAGCCAAATTCTTCACCTAAATATGCGGCATTTCCTAATAATTTTGGAGAAGACCCTCCTAACTGCAGAGCAACAGGTTTTTCCCTCATATCAAATTCTAATAGTTTGTTTTTATCTCCTCTATCAATAGCTTCTGAAACAATCATTTCAGTATAAAGAAGAACATTTTTACTAATCAGTCTTAAGAAAAATCTTTCATGTTTGTCTGTGCAGTCCATCATTGGAGCAACAGAAACTGTTCTATTTAATCTAGACATATTTTTTGAGTTTGCTTGATAAATTAATTTTCTTTTCGTTTACATACTCTTGATGATTTTGCTCAATTTTTCCAAGTTCATATTTGTAATTAACCATGATTCCAAATGATCTTTTAAAACCTACATCGGACACATTTGCATTTATTACAATATCGTCAATTTCTGCACCGTTGTTTAGATGAAATCTACAAACATCATTAATTGGAAAACCTAGATCATTTTTTTGAACAGCTAGGTAATTTAAAGCAAGTTTTGTAAGTAAATCTTTATTGTCTATAAATTTTCTATCTCCAATTTTTAATCCTAATGATTTTAGAAATTCAACTTTAGGAAAGTTTTCTTTTTTAACTATTTCTCCTAATTTTTCATTATCTAAAGACTTAACCCAATCGGCAAAACCTATCATTGGAGAGAGTGTTCCAAAATTCTTTACATCAGTTAATTCTTCTTGCAACTCATAGACTACTCTTTTGATTAAAAAATTTCCTAAAGTAACCCTAGATAGTCCCTCTTGACAGTTGCTAATTGAATAAAATGTTGCGGTGTCATAATTTTCTTTTTTCTCATTATTAGGTCGTGTCAACTCTTGAATGGACTTAGCCAAACCTTTGGTTAATGCAATCTCAACAAAAATAATTGGTTCTTCATCTAAAGCAGGGTGAAAATAAGCAAAAAATCTTCTATTTTCTCCAAGTCTAATTTTTAATTCATTCATATCTTTCATTGAATGAACTTTCTCATATTTTAGTAATTTTTCTAATATTGCTGCTTTAGTATCCCATGTAATTTTTCTTAATTTTAAAAATCCAGGATTAAACCAATTTTTAAAGATATCTATGAGATCATAGTCTAAATCTTTTAATTCTGGATTTTTAATTAGAAAAGTTTGTAAATCCTCTCTTAAAGAAACTATTTCTGGTGTACCATTTGGTGCCATATTTAATCTTTTAAATAATTCTTTTCGTTTACCTGATGATATTCTTGATAAATTTAAAATTGACCTACTATTTTTGTTTTGACTATAATCTTTTATTGCCTCATCTATGCTATCTGAATTTGGTTTATATTTTTCATTAACTTGTAATAAGAATTTTAATTTTTCATCGTAAGACAAGTTATGATACCTAAACAAGACATCTCTTGCTAATGTAATTCCAAAAGCTGCTCCTTTTGATGATAACAGGTCATCACATAGCTCAATCAAATCTCTTTTTTTAGAGAATTTTTTTAATGATTTTTTCTCTAAAATTTTTTGACCAGCATCAGCAATTGTCTCGAATATTCTTTTTATATTTAGCATTGTGTTTTTTATATATTAAAAACCTAAACTTTTACCCATTATTTTGTCAGGTAACCAGGTCACAATCTCAGGAAAAATACACAAAATAAGTATAGCTAAAGCCATAATTATCATAAATGGTATAGATCCCTTTAAAATTTCTGACAAACTAACATCAGGTGTTATACCCTTTATTATATAAAGGTTTAATCCAACAGGTGGAGTAATAAGACCAATTTCCATATTAATTGTAAATACAATTGCAAACCAGTACGGATCAAATCCCAGTTGAGTTATAACTGGCAATAATATTGCTGAAGTCATAACAATTACGGCAACAGGGGGTAAAAAGAAACCTGCAATCAAAAGAAATATATTTATTAAAATAAATACTACCCATTTATTAGAGCTCATCTCTACCATACTTTGAGCTAATGATTGAGTTACGTAAAGTTGTGATAATGTAAATGCAAAAAGATAAGAAGCTGCGATGATAAACATTATCATCACACTTTCTTTCATGGAAACTTTTAC
Source organism: uncultured Pelagibacteraceae bacterium (assembly GCA_902537055.1). Classification (GTDB taxonomy): domain Bacteria; phylum Pseudomonadota; class Alphaproteobacteria; order Pelagibacterales; family Pelagibacteraceae; genus Pelagibacter. The sequence goes on along the minus strand of CACAZW010000001.1, from coordinate 118,981 downwards.
AATATTCCATATTTTTTTTGGTTGGTAAATTTTGTAGACAACTGCAATCAAAACAAAAACTAAAAAGGCTCCAACCCCTGAAGCCTCTGATGGAGTAGCAACACCACCATATAAAACATATAAAACACCAGCAATGATTGCCAAGAAAGGAAGTATCCTTGGTAACACTTCAATTTTTTCTTTGAAAGTTGGAGGTGTTCTATTTTTTAAAGCTTTAGCTGAATCTTTATCTATAAAGTAACTGTGTATCAGTGCCCAGATAGCAAACATACCTGCAAGCATAAATCCTGGTATCAATCCGCTTAAAAATAATCTTCCAATCGATGTTCCGGTAGCAATACCATAAACAATTAACACAATGCTTGGAGGTATTAAAACTCCTAATGTTCCGCCCGCTGCTATAGTGCCTGTTGCAATTTGGTCTGAGTATCCTCTTTTTCTCATTTCAGGAATTCCCATGGTACCAATTGCAGCACAGGTTGCAGGACTTGATCCACTAAGTGCAGCAAAAATTGAACAAGCTCCTATATTAGAGATAACTAGTCCTCCAGGTACTCTCCATAACCATCTGTCTAATCCTGTATATAAATCTTTTCCTGCTGGAGAATTAGCAACTGCCATTCCCATTAAAATAAACATTGGTATTGAAAGAAGAACAAACGAATTCAATCCTGCATAAAAAGTTTCAGCAAAGACATCTAACATTTGGAAACCTTCGAAAGCAACTAAAAGAGCTATTGATACAAAGCTTAAACCAAAAGCAATTGGTATTCCGGAAAATAAAACTATCAAAGTAAAAACAGCAACGATTATTGCAATTATTAATGGATCCATTAGTTAGTATCCTTTTCGTCTGTAAGCTTAATAATCTCTGCTATATATTGTAAAATCATTAACGCAGCACCTATCATCATAGAAGAATATGGTACCCACAATGGAGGGTCCCAAACTGTTCCTGTTGAATAATTTTTAGTAAACGCTTCCTCAACCATTAGAAAACCAAAGTAGAATAAAATTAAGAAGAATAATAAACTGACTAATGAGGTAAATATTTTAAGTCTTAAAATATTTTTCTTTGATAAAAAATCGTAAATCCACTCCATGCTTACATGAGCTTTTTCACTTAAAACATATGCACTTCCTATAAATGTTGAAGCAACTAGTAGCATTGTAACTAGCTCTGTTTGCCAAGTTATTGCTCTTTGAAAAAAGTATCTTTCAAAAACTAATTCAACAATAACAAGAATTGATAAGAGTAAAGCTAAAACAGCAAAAGCTCCACAAGCTCTGGCAACATAATCACAGAATTTTAAGTATTTTTCTTTCATAAAAAAACCCCTACTTATAGAGAATAAATAGGGGTTCTTTATATATTATTTTATTTAACTGCTAAAGCCATTTCCATTAGCTTATCTCCACCTGGAACTTTTTCAGCAAAAGCTTTGTGAGATGATTTTATTGCAATATCAACCCATGCAGCATGATCATCAGCATCCATATACACTAATTTAACACCTGCAGCTTTGTATGCTTCCTCAAACTTTTTATCTAAGTTTTCTACTTGTGCTGTCATATATTTTTCAGCAACTTTTCCTGCTTTCATCAAAGCCACTTGTTGGCTAGAATTTAAAGCATTGTAGCTTTTCTTAGACATTAAAATTGGCTCATACATAAACCATAAACCAAATTTCCCTGGAGGAGTTGCACATTTTACTTGTTCGTAAATTTTGTAACTTACAAAACTTCCTGAACTAGTATTTGCACCTGTTAATACACCAGTTTGTAATCCAGTATAAATTTCAGATGATGGCATACTTTGAATACCTGCACCAGCAGCCTCTAACATTTGGTTGAAAGCTTTTCCTGCAGCTCTCATCACTTGTCCTTTAGCATCACTTGGATTCTTGATACATTTAGTTTTTGATGCGAAACCACCACCTAACCATGCATCAGATAGTACTACAACACCAGCATCACTGATTATTTTTTTTATCTCAGTCATCATTGGACCTTTATTAAATCTCAATGCATGTTCGTGATTTTTTACAGTTCCTGGCATTAATGTAGCATCAAACTCTGGATGGAATTTTGATGCATAAGCTAATGGGAAAGCAGAAATATCTAATTGACCTGTAGTCATAGGTTTCCACTGTTCTTTTGGCTTATAAAGTGATTTAGCTGGATAAATTCTGATTTCTAAATCAACGTTTGCTTTTTTTACTTCGTCAGCAATAATTTGTACCATTTCATGACGTGGGTCAAAAGAGCCATCAGCTCTTGGTGTACCTGGCCATTGGTGACTTGCTTTTAATGTAACTGCATATGCAGACCCTACTATTGAAAAAGCTATAATTATTGAAGACAAATATAATGTTATTTTTCTTAACATAGTTTTCCCCTTTTTATTTATAATGATGATATTAAATTGAACTTGAGCAGAAGAGTCAATATAAGGAAATGACGTACTTATTATGGATGGTCCTTTAAAAAATTTATTAATTGTTGATCTTACTAGGGTTTTAGTAGGTCCATATTGTACAATGATTTTATCTGATCTCGGTGCACGTGTAATTAAAGTAGAAGCACCAGAAATTGGTGACGATTCAAGAAAGTTTGGACCTTTTGTAAAAGACTATTCAGCATATTTTATGTCACTGAATAGAGGAAAAGAAAGTATTGCTCTTAATCTAAAAAATGAAGATGATAAAAAAATCTTTGATAAAATTTTAGCAAAGGCAGATATTTTAGTAGAAAATTTTAAACCAGGCACTTTGGAAAAATGGGGATATGGTTGGAAAGATGTAAGTAAAAAATATCCAAAGTTAATATATGCATCTGCATCTGGTTTCGGTCAAACTGGCCCTTTAAAAGAATTGCCGGCTTATGACATGGTAGTTCAAGGAATGGGTGGACTGATGAGTGTTACAGGTCATCCAAATAGTGAACCAACAAGAGTTGGAACATCTATTGGTGACATTACAGCAGGACTTTTTACTGCAATCGGAATTAACGCAGCTTTGTATGATAGACAAAAAACAGGTAAAGGAATGTTTATAGATGTTTCTATGTTAGACTGCCAAATTGCAATTTTAGAAAATGCAATTGCAAGATATTTGTCTAAAAATGAAATTCCTAAACCTATGGGATCTAGGCATCCTTCAATCGCTCCGTTTGAGGCATTTAAAACAAAAGATAGTTATATAATTATTGCTGCAGGTAACGATAAATTATATGAAAAACTTTGTGAAGTATTAGGAATAACTGAAATGGTCAGTGATAAAAGGTTTAATACCAATTCACTCAGATGTGAAAATATGAATGAACTAAAATCAATTTTTGAAGATAAACTTTCTTTAAAAAATACTTCTGAATGGGTAAATGAAATGGAAAAGTTAAAGATACCTTGTGGACCGATATTTAATATTAAAGAAGCGGTAGAAAATCCTCAAGTCGAAGCAAGAAACATGATTGTTAAAGCTTATCATAAAGTAGTTGGTGATTTTAGATTAGCAGGCAATCCTATAAAAATGTCTTCATACGAAGATAAAAGTACTAGAGGAGACATTCCTGATCTTGATGAACACAGGGAACAGATATTAAAAGAGTTTTCTTAATTAAGAATTATTTTCTTCGTCACTTACGTTATCTGATACTTGTTCTTCTGCTTCTGAAACTTGATCTAGTGAAACGTCATCATTTTCATCAGCTTCACTTGGAGCTTCTACATTAACATCAGTTTGAGCTGATGGTGATAATTCTGCAAGATCTTCTTTTGAAACTTGAATTTTTTCAGGTATTTTTCTAGCTCTTTTAGAAGGAAGAATTGGTACACCACTTTTAGAAATTTCACCTTTGTACAAATTCTCAAAATCATCTCCAATATCTTCATCTTCTTCAGTAGTATCATCTATTTGTTCCACATGTTTTCTTAGTTTGTAAACTGCAGCCTCGGTTAGATCTGGAACTTTAATTGTTTCTTCAGCTATTTCTCTTAAAGCAATAACTGTATGCTTGTCGTTATCTCTATCTAATGTAGGTTCAATTCCTGAATTAAGTTGAGTAGCTCTTTCTTTAGCAACCAAAACTAATTCATAAGGGCTATCTACTTTATCTATGCAGTCTTCAACGGTAACTCTTGCCATGGGCGATTAAATATACTCCAAGATCAACAAAATCAAGTATTTTTATACTAAAATTGGATTTAATTTTTTTCTAACTAAAAAAAGAAGAATAAAAGAAATAAGTATATAAAGTGCAGATATTATAGCAATTTTCTCAATTGAAAATCCAATATCAATTAAAATACCAAAAAGAGCGGTTCCGAAAGCTGTAGAAAAAACCATAAGTGCAGTGGTCAAAGCTTTAATAGATCCAATATGCTTTACACCATAAACCTCAGCCCAAGTAGAAGATCCCAAAACGTTTGCTAAACCATTTGATATTCCAATTAAACCTAGAAATATAAATGCAGTAAATTGTGCATCAAAATAAATAATTACAAAAGTCGACAGAAATAAAGGAATATTCATAAATATTAAAAGTTTTCGACTTGTAAATTTATCAATTAAAAAACCAGATATTAAAAGTGTAATTACTGAAAATACGGAATAAGACATAAAAGACTGAGCAATTACAAATGGTCCCCAGTTTTTTGATTCAGTTATAAATGATTGGTATACAAATACACCAGTTGCAATCCAAGGCATGGCCAGCATATTCATACTTACTATATAAAATTTATAATCTTTTATTACTTCAATTCTTTTCCATTGCTTAATATTTTCCTCTTTAAATTCTTCACCTTCAGTGCTTTCTCTCGTATCAAGTTTAACAGTTCGAACTAAAAAGAATGATGCAATCGGTAAAAATATTAAAATTAATAAAGCAATTACTGTCCAAATATTTTGCCAAGTTGTTAATGACAACAAAAATACCATTAAAACAGGTAAAATAAATTCAGCACTTGATAAACCAAACCAGCAAATACTTAATGCCCTACCCCTAGATTTTGTAAAATATCTTGAAACTGTTGTTGTTGCAGTATGAGACATCATTCCTTGACCCGAAAATCTCATTAAAAAAATTGCAATGAATAAAAAAATGATTGATGAAATTTTTGAAAAGAAAAAACAAGAAAATGATAAAAGTAATGTTACATAGATTGCAAATCGGAAAATATTTATATCATCAATTTTCTTTCCAACCCAAATAAGTAGTAAACTACTGCACAATGTTGCTGATGCATATATTGAGCCAAATTGTCCATGAGTTATCGAGAGTGTCTCTCTTATACTTGTATTGAATATTCCAAGAAAAAAACTCTGTCCAAAGCTTGAAAAAAATGTAAATATAAAACCAAATACAATTACTTTTAAACTTAAATTTTTAAACATAAAAAAATATGGCTTCTAAAGTTGCTTTCATAGGTCTTGGTGTAATGGGTTATCCAATGGCAGGATATATATCAAAAGTAGGACATAATGTAACTGTTTTTAACAGAACAAAATCAAAAGCAGAAAAGTGGATTGGTGAATACAAAGGTAAAATGGCTGATACACCATCTGAAGCTGCTAAAGATGCTGATTTTATTTTTACGTGTGTTGGTAATGACGATGATTTAAGACAAGTCTCTTTAGGAGAACATGGTTTATTTCATAATGCTAAAGAAGGATGCGTATATATAGATAATTCAACAGTGTCTGCTGAAATTTCTAGAGAACTTTATAAAGCTGCAAAAGATAAAGGATTTGGTTTTTTAGATGCTCCTATATCGGGAGGACAGTCAGGTGCTGAAGGTGGGATATTAACTGTTATGGTTGGTGGAGATGACAATGATTTTAAAAAAGCAGAGCCAATAATTGATTGTTATAGTAAAAAAGTAACTTTAATCGGACCATCAGGTAGTGGACAATTAACTAAGATGGTTAATCAAATGTGTATTGGTGGTTTAGTTCAAGGTTTATCTGAAGCAGTAAATTTTGGAATTAATGCAGGTTTAGATATGGATAAAGTTATGGAAACTATTTCAAAAGGTGCAGCTCAATCTTGGCAAATGGAAAATAGATATAAAACTATGGTAGCTGATAAATTTGATTACGGATTTGCTGTAGATTGGATGAGAAAAGATTTAAAAATTTGTATTGACGAAGCAAAAAGAAATGGTTCACCTGTACCAGTAACTGAAATTGTTGATGGTTATTATGCAGAAGTTCAAAAAATGGGTGGAAACCGTTGGGATAGTTCAAGTTTAATTGCTAGACTAAAAAAGAAAAAGTAATTGTGAATACCACCGTTCCCTACTACGAGGATTTTTCCGAAATAAAAAAGAAAATTTGGTTAATGCTAACTGATGCAGTTACTAATAGATCTTCTCCTTTTAGAATACCTGTTTTTTCATGTGGTAGTGAGAGCGATATCGAAAGTAGAATTGTTGTTCTTAGAAAATCAGATGAACAAAATAATTTAGTACAATTCCATAGTGATATTAGATCTGATAAAATTAAAATCTTAGAAAAAAATCCTAATTCTTCAATGTTATTTTACGATAAAGATGAAAAAATTCAGGTTAGATTAAAAGTTGAAGCACTTATTAATCACAATAACGATATAACAAAACAATCTTGGGAAAAAACTCAACATATAAGTCGTAAATGTTACTTGGTAGATAATGGACCAGGAACAGAGTCTGATATTCCAACATCTGGTTTAAAACCTGAATTAGATAATTTTGATTATACAAAAGAACAAAGCGAAGAAGGATATAAAAACTTTACTGTTATACAGTGTAAAATTAAATCTATAGAATGGTTATATTTAGCTGCAAAAGGTCATCGAAGAGCTAGATTTGATATTGATAATAGTAAAGATACTTGGTTGGTACCATAATGAAAAAATATGAAGCTATGGTTTTGTCATGTATGGATCCAAGGTTTCAGCCAAAAGTTTTTAATTATTTAAAAAAAAAGAAATTAACTGGAAAGTATAGCTCATTTACTATTGCTGGATCAGCAATTGGTGTAACTTCTAAAAAATTTAAAAAATGGCAATCAACCTTTTTGGATAATTTATCAACTTCGATAAAGTTGCATAATATTAATAAATTAATAGTTATTAATCATGAAGATTGTGGTGCAGCTAAAATAGTAAATGGAAAAAAAGAAATTGGTTCGTTTGTAGAAAAGAAAATTCATAAAGACTCATTTGAAAAAATTAAAGCAATTTTAAATAAAAGATTTCCTAAATTAAAACTATCTTTTAAAATATTAAAACTAAGTGATAAATAATAAATTTTAACAAGATTATTCTTTCCATTTTTTAAACCAATCTTCTTTGGCATACTCAGTTAACTTATAAGTACACCATTCATTTTTTCGTCCTTTAAGTAATTTTTTATGAGTATATCTTGCTGGAATTTGATAATTTCCAGGAGGATTACCTCTTTTCTTTTGACCTAAAGCGCAAGCAATTTGAAGTGGATCAAATGGATTATCTGAAGTTGGAGTTAAATAAACTGAGTCTTTTAAGTCTGGACAAGTTGGATCATTGTGATCGTAAACTCCTTTTCCAAATTTTTTTGAAAGATTTTGACTAAGAATACCAGTGGTTAAATGTGCTCCATTTTTAACTCCTTTAGTACAAGGCATAGCAAAACCATTGCCATGAAGTAATTCATGAATTGAAATTTTAGTAATTTGACCTGATGCTCTTTTTATAAACAAGTATCCATGATGAGGTCCCATTTGACCTCCGTCTCCGCTTGCCGCATCTGTAAATGAGAAATATAATTTTTTTGGATTATTAAATCCTTGTTTTTGCAAGTAATAATCTGGATAATTAACATTCCATCCACCTTTTTTAGCTTTACGATCCATTCTTACAAATGAGATATCTAGTTTGCCATCTTGTCGATAATCAAATTTTAATCTTTGCTTATTGCCAGTCATTTTAAAAAATAAATCATCTATTTTTTTGACTTCTTTTTCTATCCAGCCATTAATATCTCTTTCATTATCTTTTGTTTTTTTTGCAAGAAAATAAATAAAATGAATTTGATAATCATCAGTAACATCTGGCTGGTCTTCAAAAAATCTACCTGGCTTTTCATCTGATGCGAATATTGATGAACTAAATAATGTGATTATTAGAATTAAGAATATTTTTTTCATTAATAAAATAATATATTTATATACAAAATTATCTAGTTAAACTTCTTAAATCTTTAATAATTATTTTTCTAAAATAGGATATATTTCTGGAGTAAGATTTGGTGAGATAAATAAAGTAATTGCTGCAATCAAATGAACTAAAATAAATACAGATGTTATTGGAAATACAATATCTTTTATTTTTGCTTTAGATGGATCGGGATAAAATAACCTTTCAGGATTTAATTTAAATTCTTCAGGGATTTTATCTAACTCTTTTAAATTTTTAATCTGTTCTTTACTTATTAATTTATAAAAATAGAACATAGCTGTTACTGCAATAAAAAGTATAAATATGGTGCTGTAAAAAAAGAAATCCAAAAATACATTATAGGAAGCATGAAATACAACAGATAAAAGGAATATATAAAAATAATTATTTTTATTTTTATAATACAGAAGGTTAAGAGCAATAAATAAACCCATAAAAGCACCTGTAACAAAATGCATAAATGTTGGCAAAATTCTTACAAAAGACATATACGTCCAAGAAATATTAAATTTGTCGGCTCTAAAAACGTAATCAATATTTTCATATGCAGAAAAACCTAAAGAAACAGCCACTCCATAAACAATTCCATCCATTGGCTCTTCCATTAAATGTGAAAAGAAAAAGAACAAAATTAAAAATTTCCATAGTTCCTCTTGAAAAGCTACCCTGGATAAATGATTGTAGACTGATTTACCAAAATAAGATCCTTGAATTTTGTTCCAACAAAAATCATAGTAAAAAATTTCATTAACTAATACCACTGGAAGAACAATCATTATCCCTAGGAAAAAAGCTTGGAAAACATGTATTGGTGGCTCTCTAAATTTATCTTTAAAATAAAAAAAAAGTAAAATTAAAATTGCAGGTGAAATTGAAAACAATATTTTTAACATACTGTATTTTACAAACCTTTAATTATTATATTAGTGCCTTCAGAATTATCGAGTCTAATCTGTTTAATAGGTTTATATTCCTCTGAATTATACCACTCCAAAGCCCTCTCATAACTTGGAAATTTTAGAATAATTATTCTTGGAAAATTAGTTTCTCCATCAAATATTTGATATTCACCATTTCTAACCAAGAACTCTCCATCAAATTTTTTTACAATTGGATTAACTTTTTCAATGTACTCTTTATAATTTTCTGAATTAGTTACTCTTAATTGCGCAATTACATACCCTGCCGACATTTATTCTCCTTTAATCTATCTAATTAATACAGTTAGATGGACTCGTGTCATAGTTTTGTTCATCTAGGTATTGAAAACGATTAGTTAAAAATTTATTAACTTTTTCATTATTTTTTTTTGAAATTCTATCTACTTTACACCTTGATGCATACCACCATAATACAGTTTCAGCTAAGTCTTCATTTCCTGGTAATTCCCAAGCATATTCTGAAATATAATACTTGTCTGTGCTAACAGCATTTAGCCATTTTTCCTCATTAACAGATCCGCCCCACCACCAATCAAGAGAAGCGTGGGTTAATTCATGAAACATTAACTCCTCAGCATATTTTTTATTTTCATTTGTAAGATAATCTGTGTGAATTACTATAGTACCTTGTCCTCCTGCCCAGCCTACTTTGCCTTTATGTATATTTATTTCTTTAACATTTTTTTTTAAAAATTTTGGCATTTGTCCATATATTTTTGCCCACTTTATTGCTTGTTTTTTTGCCTTTTTATTAGTTTTAAATTCATCATTAACATTTATTAATATATCCTTACTGTTCTCAAAACTTGCGTTAAAGACAAAAACTGTAAAACTACTTTTACCCCAACCATCTTTTGTGTATTTGTTTGTCAAGGTTCTCTTATCATAACCCATCACTTTTTTTTTCTCTACAAATGATAAATTTATAAAATTACTTGGGTCTTTTTTATTTATTATGTCTCCATCTTTCCACTCACTACCACCTTTAAAAATGAAATTTTTGCTTAAACTTATTGTTTTTACAGGTTTGTCCATTTCCCATATTGCAACTTGTTTTACACCATCGTTCCAAATCATTGTTCCTTCGCCATGTCTATTATTATTTTTCCACTCTCCGGTATAAACACCTCCACCACTACTATAAAAATATTTACCTTGTCCAGTTCTTTGGCCATTTACCCAATCACCTTCATATCTATCTCCATTTGGCCAAGTACCAATTCCAAAACCATGCATATTTTGCATTTTCCATTCACCGACATATTTAAAACCTTTTTCCCAAACACCTGTCCCCTTTCCATTATCACAATTGCCTTCAACACAACCTATTGCCTTTCCGCTCGAGTCTGTCTCGATTAAATTTCCATTTTTCCACTCTCCGGATTGTGTTATGCCGTTTGCGAATATGAAGGTTCCTTGCCCATCAGCTTCTCCATTTTTTCTTCCACCGATGTATTTATCTCCATTTGCCCAAGTAACTGTTCCTTGACCATTTTGTATACCCAGCTCCCAATCACCAATATATTTTGTTCCATTAACCCATTTAAAAGTACCTAGGCCATGGGGTTTTTGATTTTTCCAATTTCCATTATATTTATCCCCATTGGGCCATATAAAAGTTCCTTTTCCATTAACGCAATTACCTTTTATGCAACCAGTCTTAAGGGCTGTTTTATTTTCTATAAATTTTTTCTTGCCAATTGCAAAAAGTTTACACTCACCATTTATTCCTTTTTCTTTCCTATGTTTTTCACAATCATTAAATCCATCTTGCTTCTCTGTTCCACGTCCGTACTCACATTTTCCATCATTCCCAACTACAACAAAAAGATGATCATTAGAGCCTTGATTTAAAAGGTCGGCATAAATTTCATCAACAATCCAATCACATATTTGTTGATTTTCTGCATTAGAAGTTTCGCACCATATAAAGCTAAAAAATATGGTCGCTAATATTTTTTTCATTTAAAATATTGATTTCGAATATCGTTTCCAATTATCTTGGTAATGTTTTGCGTTCTCTGTAATTTTACCTATCTCTTCGTCTGTAAGTTTTCTAACTACTCTTCCTGGAGCTCCAACTACTAATGAGTTGTCTGGAATTTCTTTGTTTTCAGTTATTAATGCTTTTGCACCAATGATGCAGTTTTTGCCTATTTTCGCATTATTTAAAATGACAGCTCCAATACCTATTAAACTATTGTCTCCAATTGTACATCCATGAAGCATAACGATGTGACCGATGGTTACGTCTTTACCTATTCTTAATGGGCATCCTGGGTCAGTATGTAGAACACTCCCATCTTGAACATTTGAACCTTCTCCAACATGAATGTTTTCATTATCACCTCTAATTACAGCATTAAACCAAACGCTAGAGTTTTTTTCTAATGTGACATCTCCTATTATAGTTGCATTTGGTGCCACCCAATTTTCGCCAGAGTTTTTTGGTTTTTTATCTTTTAAATCATAAAACATAATTTATATATTATTACATTATGCCTATTAAAACACCAGTATGTGATTTTGGAAAAAAAGCAGAAAACTTTGAATTAAAATCTACAGAGAACAAATTAATATCATTAAATGATATCAAAGGTGAAAATGGAACGTTGGTAATGTTTATCTGTAATCATTGTCCATATGTAAAAGCAATTATAAAAGATGTGGTGGAGGATTGTAATAAACTTAATGATTTAGGAATAAATTCAGTTGCTATATGTTCTAATGATCCAATTAATTATCCAGAAGACTCTTTTAAAAAAATGATAGAGTTTGCAATTAAACATAAGTTTAATTTTCCTTACTTAATTGATGAAACACAAGATATTGCAAGAAAATATGATGCTGTGTGCACTCCAGATTTTTTTGGTTACGATAAAGATTTTGGTCTTCAATATAGAGGAAGAATTAGAGAATTAAGAGAACTAAAACCTGTAAGATCTGGAGATAGTGATTTGTTTATTGCTATGAAACAAGTTTCAGAAACAGGTAAAGGTCCAGAGGAGCAATTTCCTAGTATGGGCTGTGGGATAAAATGGTCAACTAATTAATGTATTTAATAATAACAAGAACCTTCCCACCTGATATCGGTGGTATGCAAAATTTAATGTGGGGATTAGCAAAATCTTTAGCCAAACTTGACATGGTAAAAGTATTTGCCGATTATCATGAAAATCACAAAAAATTTGACGAAAAAGTTTCATTCACGATTGAAAGAATAAGTGGATTAAAGTTAATCAGAAAATATCGCAAATCTTTTTTAATTAATGAATATTTAAAAGAAAACAAAAATGTAAAATGTATAATTGCTGATCATTGGAAAAGTTTGGAATTGATTTCATCAAAGAAAAAGAAAATTTGTTTAATTCATTCTAAAGAAATAAATCACAACAAAGGTTCGAGAAATAATACAAAGTTGTTAAAAATTCTGAACAATATTGACTATGTTGTTGCTAATTCTCAATTTACAAAAAACCTAGCAATTGAGAAAGGTGTTGAAGAAAATAAAATAGTTGTAATAAATCCAGGTATTGATCCAGCAAATGAAATACCAAAAGAAGATATAAAACAAGCAGAAGAAATTTTAAAAGGTAAAGAGCAAAAGTTAATTACTGTATCGAGATATGATAAAAGAAAAAATCATGAAAAAGTTATAATGGCATTAAGAAATTTGAAGGAAAAATTTCCAAATATTTTTTACACCTGTATAGGTTATGGTGATGAGGAGGAAAATTTAAAAAAATTAGTAATTGAATTGAATTTAGAAAAGCACGTAGTTTTTTTGAATGATATTTCAAATGAATTGAAAAATGCATTGGTTACTAAATCAGATGTTTTTATTATGCCATCAATAATCTACAAATCCTCTGTAGAAGGTTTTGGAATTTCATTTATTGAAGCAGCACAGTATGGGATACCTTCAATTGGTGGCAAAGACGGGGGAGCATCAGATGCAATAGAGCATGACAAATCTGGATTAATTTGCGACGGTAATAGTCTAGATGAGATTTATTCATCAATATGCTTAATGTTTAAAAATAATAAACATCTTGAATATGGAAGAAATGCCAAAGAAAAAGTACCAAATTTCTATTGGTCCAACATAATTGATCAATACAGTAAGATTTTAAACTAATGAATAATTGCATTATATGTAACAATCAATTTCAAAAGTTAAATGAATACGTTTATGAATGTAATCAATGTAAATTTTTAAAGTCAAACCTCAAGCCTGGTTTCGGAAGAGAAATTGAGGGAATAAGTGAGGTTAGGAAAAATAATTTTAAAAGTATTATAAAAAAAATTAAATCAATAGAAACTAAAAATATAAAAATTCTTGAAATTGGATCAGGAAATGGTTTCTTTATTGAAGAATGTAATAAAGCAGAAATTGATATTACTGGTTCAGAGGCGGATGAAGAACAATTAGGTTTATTAAGAAAAAAATATAATAAAATTATTCAATTAAGCCTTCCTTTTGATGTTTCAACAAATAATTTAAATAACACGTTTGATTATATAATTTTTAATGATGTCTTTGAGCATTTAGAAAGCCTTGAATTAGTTCTTAGTCAATTGAAATCAATTTTAAATGATGAAGGTAAAATAGTTTTAAATCTTCCATCATCAGATGGATTAATATTTAAAACTTCTAATTTATTACGAAAGATAGGTATTACAAATTTTTATGATCGTCTTTGGCAAAAAGGTCTGTCATCACCACATTTATCATATTTTAATAGTCATAACTTAAGTAAATTTTTGTGCAAAAATGGTTATAAGCAGATTTATGCATCTTCTTTGATAACTGTGAGCAGAAATAAAAATTTTGAGAGATTAAATTCTACTATTAAAAATAAACTAATTTGTCATTTTTTTAGTTATCTTTTATTTTTATTTTATTATTTTCAAAAAGTTTTTCCCAAAGACATAATTTTTCATATTTATAAAAAAATCTAATATTTCATCAGATTGAAAAATATAAGAGAATCCTATATGATTTAAATATGTTAGATAAATTTAATGGAATAATTTATTTAAGTATTTTTATTGTACATTTTCTTGTTTACGCTGTTTACGCTTTCAGAACAGTAGTTGCAACTAAGTCTTTTTTAGATCAATACAATATAGATAACTCTGCAGCTGTGATGGTTAGATTTTTTGGGGCTCCATTTATTGCATCAATTTTAGTGGCACTTTACATAATGTTAATCAAAGCAGATGGTTTGGCTGGAACATGGGGTTTCTTTACACTAATTTTTGCTCAAAACGTTTTATATTTTTTAATTGGGATATATACAATTTATATCAATAAGCTTGGACATAACGAAAAAACAAATAGCGAAGGTGTCATTGCATCTGGAATTTTAACAGTGCTGAGTGGAATTCTTTGCTACGGTCTAGCTGATAAAATTTATATTTAATTTTTTTTTCTAAAAGTTGAAAATATTTGCCACCCAACAATTGTGATTGTGATCAATAATATTATTAGAGTTATTGGTCTATCCCATAAAAAATTAGGTGAACCATCACTTATTAAAAGTGATCTTCTCAATGTTTCCTCCATTAGTCCTCCAAGTACAAAAGCTAATATTAAAGGTGGCATGGGAAAATCATAGAGCCTTAAAAAAGTTGCTACTACAGCAATACCTATCATTAAAAAAATATCAAAATTATTAAATGACATCAAATATATTCCTGTTACTGAAAAAAATAAAATTAGAGGAATTAAATAATTTCTAGGTACTGCTAAAATTCTAGCGATATAAGGGATTAAGGGTAAATTTAAAATCAAAAGTACGACCATACCAATGTACATTGACATAATAACTGACCAGAAAATTTCAGGGTTAGTTTGATATAGTCTTGGACCTGGCTGAATACCAAACCCTAAAAGAGCTCCAAGCATAACTGCAGTTGTACCACTTCCAGGAATTCCTAATGTTAGTAATGGTACAAAAGAACCAGAGCAAGCAGCATTATTTGCCGTTTCAGGCGCTGATAAACCATGAACACTACCTTTTCCAAATTTTTGTTTTTCTTCCTCGTTTACATAATTTCTTTCCATTCCATAAGCTAAGAAAGATGCAATAGTTGCGCCTGCGCCAGGCAAAACACCTATCAGAAAACCAAGTATTGAAGATCTTGGAATTGTTTTGGCCATTTTAATTGTTTCTTCTTTATTTACTTTAATTGAGCCTAATTCAGTTAATGAGATTTGTTTTGCTGCTCTGTTAGGATCTTTACCTCTAAAAATAATCGTTAGAGCTTCACTCATTGCAAATGTAGCCATGACAATTAATACAAAGCTTATTCCGTCAGTTAAGTTCATATTGTTAAAGGTAAATCTTGTTATATCTGACAATGAATCCTGACCAACTGTTGCTAACATTAATCCTAAAACTACCATCATCATTGCTTTTAAAAACTGTCCTTTAGATGAAAATGCAGAAATTGCTGTTAAGCCTAAAATCATTAATGCAAAATAGTCAGGCGACCTAAAAGCTAAACTTACTTTTGACAAACTAGGTGCCGCAACTAGCAAAAAAATTGCAGAAATTGTTCCACCTGCAAATGAACTATAAGCTGCTATAGCTAAAGCTTTGCCAGCTTTCCCTTGTTGTGCCATCGGATAACCATCAAATGCAGTAGCAACTGTTCCTGGAATTCCAGGTGCATTTAATAAAATAGAAGATGTAGATCCTCCAAATACTGCTCCATAATATACACCTGCCATTAAAATCAGACCTGTTGATGGATCAAAGCCGTAAGTAATTGGTATCATTAATGCTATTGCAGTCATTGGTCCAAGTCCTGGTAACATTCCAATTATTGTTCCAGCAAAACAACCAACCATCACCATTAAAATATTCGTTAATGATAGCGCTGTTGATAATCCGATAAGTATTCCTTCGATCATCCCATAACTCCAATATATTTTAAAAATGGATCACGAAGATAAATGTTTAATAAACCGTGTAATAAATACATAAATGCAGCAACAAATGGAAAAGATAAAATAAACATTAATCCCCATCTTCTTTCACCTAAGAAATAGTAAGATGCAAAAAGAAATAAAGAAGTTGATATAAAATATCCAATTTTTAAAATTACAGCTGCATATATTAGAGAGATAATTATTAGATAGATTATACTTTTATAATCTAAGTGTTTATGATTTACCTCTGTAGTAATTTTCTCAGGTAAAATTATTTTTAAACTTGATAAAATTATACCTGCCCAACCTAAATATATTGGAAAAGTCCTAGCATTGAATGGTGCGTTCTCATCAAATGCAAATACTTGAATGTTATAAGCTGTGTATAAATAAAATACTGATAAAACTAAAAAAAGCAGTGAGATAAATTTTGTAGGACTTATTCTCACTGCTTTACATTCTTTAATAATCTATAAAGATTATATTACTCCAAGTTTTTTCATCAGAGCTGTCATTTCAACTGTTTGTTTTTCCAAGAACGCATCAAATTTAGAACCTGGGTTATAAATATTTACCCATGCATTTCTTTTTCTAACAGCTTCCCACTCTGGTGTTTTTTGAACATCCCCAAGCATTTTAGAGATTTTATTATAGTCACTCATACTCATGCTTTTTGGTGCAAAGAAACCTCTCCAGTTAACAAACTGAACATCATATCCTTGCTCTTTTAATGTTGGAGCTTCTGGTGCATCACCTACTCTCTCAGGAGCAGTGATACCAATTATTCTTACTTGATCTCTAGCACCCATTACTTCACCTAAACCTGTTGAAAGTATTTGAGTTTCTCCAGATAAAAGTCCAGCAAGTGCCTTACCACCAGCATCATATGGAACATAAATCACATCGTTAGGATTTGCTCCAGCTGCTTGGAAAGCTAACGCACCAATTAAATGGTCCATGCTTCCTCTTACAGATCCACCAGCCATTTTAATTGACTTTGGATCTTTTTGATATTGATCAACAGCATCTTTGAAATTTTTGATAGGTGAATTTTTTGCAACAACTATCGCGCCATAATCTCCAATTACACCTGCAATTGGTTTAACATCTTTATAAGATAATGTACCAGTACCTTTTACATAACCTTTGTGTCTTGTAATAGATCTTAATACCAATGGTGTTGATTGAACTAACACTGTATCTTTTGGAGCGTTATTGATTAGGTAGGCCAAAGCTTTACCGCCTCCACCACCCGACATATTTTCAAATGATGCACTTTTCAAAAAACCAGCTTTTGTTAGTGCTTCTCCAGTACCTCTAGCAGTTCCATCCCAACCACCACCAGCACCACCGCCAATTAAGAAATGTAATTTTTCAACGGCAAATGAACTTGTTGATGAAAATAGAAGGAAAGCAGAGAATAAAACTGAAATAAAAGTTTTAAATAGTTTCATTATTTCCTCTCTTATTATATTTATGAAATCATCATTAAACATAAGTTATAAAATATAGTCAATGCTCAAATATAATTTATCGAAAAATATAAAGGAATATTTCATAGCATTGGTAGGTAGTTACAAGGCATTATTTATAGGTCTTGTTGGAGGTTACTTAGGTACTTTAATTAATCTACCTTTACCGTGGTTATTAGGGTCTTTAGGATTAAATTTATGTTTTGCTTTTACGAATTTCAAAATTATTTTTCCAACTAAATTGTTAAATCCTATATTTTTAATCGTTGGTATAATTCTAGGCGGAACATTAAATGTAACATTATTGTATAAAATTCATTTATGGATTTTTTCATCATTAGCAATGTTGGTCTGTACAATAGTCAGTACTATTCTTGCTGGTTATTATTTTTTTAAAGTTTGTAAATTTAGTAAATTCATTTCAGTTTTGGCAGCTCTTCCAGGTGCATTTGTTCCAATATCTGCAGCTTTATTAGAATTTGGTAAAAGCAAAAATGATAAAGGTGTATTGATCCCTCAGGCTACTAGAGTAATATTTATTGTAAGTTTTGTTCCTATTTTTTTTATTAATAATTTAGGCTTCTCAGAAATGACCGGTTACAATTATGAAAATGTTTATAATGAAAGATATTTTTTAGAGATATTATTTTTATTGTTTATTTGTTTCATTTTTGCAAATATCTTAAAAAATTACAAAATTCCATCGCCCACTTTGGTTGGTGCAATGGCTTTATCCGGTGCTTTTTATACCTTTGAAATAATTAATGCTAGATTCCCAGATGCATTTATAAATATTGCATTTATATTTCTTGGAACAGCTTTAGGCACAAGATTAAATGGATTAAAAATTAAAGAATTACTGTTTTTTATATTTCATGGAATAATTGTTAGTTCAATTCTAGTAATTATAGCTATGATAACTGCATATTTGCTTACTTACATAGGATTTGAATTTATTCCAACTTTTTTAAGTTTTGCTCCAGGAGGAATTCATGAAATGGTTATTATTAGTGTCGCTTATAACATTGATCCAATATTTGTAAGCTACCATCATTTTTTGAGAATTTTTATAATAGTTTTATTTTTGCCTTTTTTATTATCAAAATTTAAAAAAACTAATTAATAGCTTCTTGCATTCTTTGAAAAACTTTATCTGCTGAGAGCTTAGTTAAATCTGAAACTTGAATTGCTTTAAAATATTCTCGCTCAATACTAACTTTTTTTGCAGTAGTATGCGATCCAAATAAAACTAATCCTTTTACATTTAAATGAGCCGCCATATGTGCTGGCCCAGTATCATTAGATATAACAAAATAACTTTCTTTTATTAATGATGAAAGTTGAGAAATGTTGAGCGCTTTATCATTATCTAAAATAATATTAGCATCAATATCATTAGCTAATTTGATTTCATTAGGACCGGGAGCAATTAAAATTTGGATTTCATCTCTAAAAGTAGATTTAATTTTTTTTATCAATTCATTATAATATGGCCATCTTTTTATAGTTAAATGAGATGATGAAAAGGGGAATAAAATTAAATATTTGTTTAAATTATATTTTTTTTTGATTTCTGAAATATCCTCACAGCTCCAAGAAAAGTCTGGCTTAGTTACTTTATTGGTTTTAATTCCAGAAACATTTAATTGATGTTCAAAGCGGTTTAGTACAGTGTCTTTATCAAAATCAATCTTACTAGTTCCTTCAGGAAGTGTTGTTTCTGTTGATGACCAAATATCTGATGTTGCTTTTGGAAAGAGAATATTTTTATAAAAACTAGTTCTTTTAGAATTTTGAAGGTCGTAAACTTTAATAAATTTATATTTTTTTATCTTTCTCATTAATAAATATAAATAAATTAAGTTAAACTTAGAGAGTCGTTTATCTAAAATGACATCGGTTATATTTGGATTTTTTTTTAATAAATCATAATAAGGTTTGGTTGATAGTATATAAAGATCATCATTTGGATGATTATCAGATATATCTTGAATTGCACCACTTGCTTGCGCTATATCACCTAAAGATCCATGTTTTATAATAAGTATATTAGACATATTTTTAACAACTTAACATAATATAGATTTATATGAATAAAATTTTAGTAGAAGTATCAGTTGGAGAATTACTTGATAAAATTTCAATTTTAGAAATTAAATCTGAAAAAATTAAAGATCATGAAAAACTAAATTTCATAAATGATGAGTATAAAATTTTAAAAGACCAATTAAATACAAATATCAAAAATTATAGTGAAATTGAAAATTTATATAAATCACTAAAAGAAATTAATTCAAAACTTTGGGTAATAGAGGATGATAAAAGACTTTGTGAAAAAAATTCTGACTTTGGTGAAAAATTTATAAAATTATCTAGAGATGTTCACTTCCTTAATGATGAAAGGTCAAAAATAAAATTAGAGATAAATAATAAAACTGGTTCTAAAATTAAAGAAATTAAAGAATACACAAAATATTAATTTATTCCCAATCAAACCTTTGAAAAGAGTCAAATATCTTAAAAATACCTTGTGACCATTGATTACAAACTTTAGAAAATTCAGGGTCATTCATATTTAAACATTTAAGTGATGCTATTTTGATTTCATCTTTTTTTATCACAGCAAAGTCTATTGGTGGACCAACAGTTAAATCACTTTTTAATGTAGAGTCCATTGAAATCAGCGCACACCTAGATGCATCTCCAATTGAGACTTTTGGTGTGATTACTCTATCTAAAATTGGTTTTCCATATTTTACTTCACCTATAACTAAATACGGTTTGCTATCTGCTGGACGAATATAATTACCTTGCGGGTAAACTAAATATAATTGTGGTGGTTGATCTTTTATTTGACCACCAACAATAAAGGTTGAGCCTAGTAAAACACTATCAGTATTAATGCCTTGAGGAGATGAATGTTCAATATTGAGAGAACCTATGTAGGAGGCAATTTGCTCAAAATCACTGCATGTATTTAAATTCATAATACCTGTTTCACTTTTTAAATCTTTTTTTATTGAATTATAAACTGCCTGGGAAGTTCCAAGATTTCCTGAAGTGACAATTACAATTGATCTATCCCCAACATCATGTGTTAGCATTTTGGAGTATATATTTACATTATCAAGTCCAGCGTTTGTTCTGGAATCTGATGCAAATACTAATCCGGTCTCTGTTTTAATACCAATACAATAAGTCATGATCAATTAACTGTTTAAATTATATGTTATCACAATAAAACCCATTTATTTCATATCAGGTATCTAATTTAATCATTTGCTTATTTGACTCTTATGTAAAAAAATTAAGTAAATATGTCAGATTTTTGGAAAAATTATGATTCAAAATCAACTTTTGACGGATACATTAGCAAAGATAAAAAGTTAAGAAGTCATGCTAAAATTATTTCAAGTATTCTCGAAAAATATGGAAAAAAGAGACTTCAAGAAATTGAGTTAAATTGCCAAAGTACAATAAATGCTAGAGGAATAAATTTTAGAGTTTACTCTGCAAGTAATAGAGCGGAAGAAAAAAAATGGCCTTTAGATATTATACCAAGAATTATAACGAAATCGCAATGGAAAACAGTATCTATAGGATTATCCCAAAGAATTAAGGCGTTAAATTTATTTATAGATGATGTCTATAATCAAAAAAAAATATTTAAGGACAAAATAATTCCAAAAGAATTAGTTTTTAATTCTCCACAATATTTGAAAGAATGCGATGGTTTTTCACCAAAACATAAGGCTTGGGCTAATATTTCTGGAACAGATTTAATTAAAAATATAAATGGTAATTTTTTAGTGCTTGAGGATAATCTTAGGGTTCCATCTGGTGTTTCATATATGTTGGAAAATCGAATGGTAATGAGAGATATTTTCCCTGAATTATTTACAAGATATAAGGTATCTTCAGTTCATCAGTATGCGAATAAATTATATAATTGCATGAATGAATGCATTCCTAAAAAAACTAATAATCCACATATGGTTTTATTAACTCCAGGAGTTTATAATTCAGCTTATTTTGAACACGAATTTTTAGCAGAACAAATGGGTATTGCTTTAGTTGAGGGCAAAGACCTATTTGTTGAAAATGACAATGTCTATATGAAAACTGTCAAAGGGCCTCTAAAGGTAGACTGTATATATAGAAGATTAGATGATAATTTTATTGATCCAAAAGTATTCTTTAAAGGGTCTCTTTTAGGAGTTCCTGGTCTATTTAAATGCTGGAGAAAAGGTAATGTGGGTATCATAAACGCATTAGGAACTGGTGTCGCAGATGATAAAGCAGTCTATTCGTATGTAGAAAAGATGATTGTATATTATTTAGGCGAACAACCAAAAATTGATCAGGTTGAAACTTTTTTATGTAATATAAAAACACATAGAAATCATGTTATTTCAAATATATCCAAATTAGTTGTAAAACCGGCTAATGCATCTGGTGGATATGGTATCATGATTGGCCCTAAAGCATCTAAAAAAGAAAAAGATGAAATGATAAAAAAAATTAAGAGAGATCCAAGAAATTATATTGCACAACCATTAGAAATTCTTTCTACTGTTCCTACAATCACACCTGATAACATTGAACCAAGACATTTAGATTTAAGACCTTTTATTTTAACAGGTAAATCAACTTATGTTACAACTGGTGGATTAACTAGAGTTGCTCTAAAAAAAGGCAGTACAATAGTTAATAGTTCTCAAGGAGGTGGATCTAAAGATACATTGATTGTTGATAGTAGGAATTAAATTAAACTTGGAATTATTTTTCTTAAATCCATAGAAAGCTTAGGGTTAATTTTTGAATATATCACTCCCTTGCCAAATTTTTTTAATGCTAATATTTTTCCGTCTGGTGAAATAATTGCTGTATGACCAAATGTTTCTCTTTTAGGTGTATTTTTACCAGTTTGAGCTGGTGCAAAAATATAACAGAAATTTTCAATCGCCCTTGCTCTTAAAAGTGTTAACCAATGTTTTTGTCCAGTAAACTTTGTGAAAGCTGATGGAACAGCAATAAAACTCAATTTTTTTTTTGATAAATTTCTATAAAGTTCAGGAAATCTTAAATCAAAACAGATTGTAAAACCAATTTTACCCCAAGGCAATTTAGCGGTTACTAATTTATTTCCTGCTTTAAAAGTTTTACTTTCTTTATGTTGCTCTTTATTTGGAATTTTAACATCAAACATATTAATTTTATCATAATATTTGACAATTTTTCCATTTGGTCCAACCAGTATAGATCTATTTCTGAGTTTGTTTTTAACCTTAACACAAATCGATCCGAGTAAAATCCATTTCTTATATTTTTTTGACACTTCTCTAATTTTCTTCAAAATCGGATCTTTATTCATTTCAAATGAATATTTAAAAAGTGTTTCTCTACTACTAGACATCAAAGAAGAGGTTTCAGGTGTAATAATTAAATCAGAATTATTTTTTATAGCTTGATTTACATATTTAAGAATGTCTTTAAAATTACTTTCGTAATTTTCTCCACTAGATAATTGTATGCAAGCTATTTTCATGTTTGAAAACCATATTTTTTTTCTAAATATTTAATAACATTATGAATTATAAAAGTCATAAACAAATAAATACCTCCTGCCACAATAAAAACTTCTACTGGCTTAAACGTTGTTGAAATTATATATTTAGCAACACCCGTTAAGTCCATAAGAGTGACTGTACTTGCCAAAGATGTGCCTTTAAGCATTAAAATAATTTCATTACCATAAGCTGGTAAAGATTGTTTAATTGCTATAGGAATTTGTATTTTTGTAAAAATAATTTTTGAAGGTATCCCTAGGCTTCTCCCAGCTTCTAAATATCCTGGTTTTATAGTTTGAAAAGCTGATCTCAATATTTCTGATGTATAAGCACCAGTATTTAATGAAAATGCTATTATCGCACACCAATATGGTTCTTTTAAAACTACCCACAAAAATGTTGTTCTTAAATATTCAATTTGACCTAATCCAAAATATATTATGAAGATTTGAACCAACAAAGGTGTTCCCCTAAAAATATATGAATATCCATAAGCAAATTTATTAATCAACTTATTATTATTCATTCTCAAGATTGCAAAACCTAATCCAATAAAAAGACCAAGAATTAAAGATACAGATAATAGTTTAAGAGTAATCAAGGTTGCATTTAACAACTTTGGAAAACTACTAATCATTAATTCAATATCCATTAATAACCTTTGCTATATTTTGTTTCTAATCTGTTTAATAATTGCATACTTAAAAATGTAAGTATTAAGTATAAAACTGCTGCAAATGAGTAAAAAAATAATGGATCTCTAGTTGAGCCAGCGGCAATGTAAGATTGTCTCATTATTTCAACTAAACCAGTGACAGATATAAGAGAAGTATCTTTTAATGTAATTTGCCAAACATTACTTAAGTTTGGTATTGCTAGTCTTAGCATTTGAGGCAAAATAATTTTAAAGAAGTAAATATATTTATTAAAACCTAAAACTTTTGCAGCTTCAAACTGACCTTTATCAATTGATTGTAGTGCTCCTCTAAATACTTCTGTCGAGTACGCTCCAGATATAATTCCTATTGAAAATGAACCAGTTAAAAAAGCATTAATTTCAATATAATCATTATAACCAAATATAGAAGCAACAAACATAATTGCTCCACTTCCACCAAAGAAAAACAAATAAATTACAAGAAGCTCTGGTACACCTCTAATAACAGTGGTGTATGCATTACCAATAGAGTTAAGAAATTTATTATTAGATAATTTTAGTGGAGTAAATAAAGCAGCAAATATAAAGCCTATTATCATTGCAGTTATGGAAACTGCAATTGTCATTAATGTTGCAAAGAATAACTCGTCTCCCCAACCTTTATCACCAAAATATAGAAGTTCCATAATATAGGTGGCTAATTATAGCCACCCATAAATAATTTATTACATAGAAGCGTCAAAACCAAAATGTTTTATAGCAAGCTTACTAATAATGCCATCATCTCTAGCTTTATCAATTGCTGCATTAAAATCATTTAGAAGTTTAGAGTCACCTTTTCTAATACCAACACCAACACCATTACCAAAATCTCCACCTGCAAATGTTGGTCCAGTTAATACTACTCCTTTACCAGATTTTTCTGCATAATCAGTAAAAGCAACAGCTGCAGCTAGTGCTGCATCTATTCTACCAGCAGATAAATCTAAGTTTACTTCGTCTTGAGTTTTGTAAGTTCTAATTTTTACATTACCCATTAATCCAGATTCTAAGAAGTTCTGGTGAATTGTTGCTGTTTGTACACCAATAGTTTTACCTTTAAATGCTTTGGTCAAAACATCTAGTGTTGCTTGTTCATCAGCACTTACGTCAGATAGATTTATAGCTGACATTGTTTTAAGGCCTTCGTTTTTCGATCCTTTCATAACAGCTAATGATGCAACTTCATCAGCATAACCTTGAGAAAAATTTATTGTTTTCATTCTCTCACCAGTTATTGACATTCCAGCCATAATAGCATCAAATTTTCTTGAAACTAAAGCTGGTATCATTCCATCCCAATCTTGCTCCACAATAGTGCAATCATGATTCATAATTTTGCATAGTTCATTTGCTAATTCGACTTCAAAGCCAATCAAATTTCCTGCTGAGTCTTTAGAATTCCAAGGTGGATATGCACCTTCGGTTCCAATTTTAATTTGATCTGCAATTGAAGAAATTGTTAGGAATGATGATATTAAAATACCAAGTCCTATTACTTTTAATTTTTTCATTTTTTTCCTCCAAAATTTTGAAGATTATTTCATAAAATTATTGTTTTAAAAAGTAAAATTAATGATTTATTGAAGAGGAAAAATTCCAAGAACAATCGAAACTTGGTATGTAAACTCTTGAAAGTTTTGTATTTCCAAAATTTTTGTTGAAAACATTTAACCAATTTTCAACTTGTTTTGGTTTTTTATCTTGGCTTCCAACTTGAGCAGTAATTACACCTTTAGGTTTTAAAATTCTTTCTAAAGATGACATATTTTTTGCTGCTAAATCTATGCAAAATTGATCATCGTTAAGATCAACAAAAATTTGATCATAGGTATTATCTTTGACTGATTTAATGCTCTCAAATGCATCACCCCAGACACATTTAACTGAATTTTTTTCTGTCGCCTTTTCTCCTATTTTACTTAAATGTTTATCACATACATCAACAACTTCAGGATCTAATTCATACCAATCAATAAATCCAAAATTTTGTGAAATACATTCTCTTGCAACACCACCGTCACCTCCACCAATAATTGCAGCTTTCTCTTTATTTGAATTCAAATTAAGACCAGAATTTACAAAGGTTGAGCTATATAAATGTTCATCACTCTCAGCAACTTGTATTTCATTATCAATAAATAAAGCTTTTCCAAACTGTTCTAAATCTAATATTTCAATATATTGACCAACCTTAGATTTAAAATTTTCTAATACTTTATTTACAACATAAGATTTTTTTAATCCTGGTGAACTATAGTTATCATGATATAGATCAATCGTATCTCTGTTAAATTCCTTAATAATGATTTGTTTGTGTTCTATTTCTTCTTTTATTACTTTAAGAGCAACTGATGGTGAAACTTTACCACAAGTAAAAAAATCAAAGCTTATAATTTCATTTTCCGGGAAAGTGTGAAAGCTTATATGGCTTTCTGCTAACAGAGCTACCAATGTAAAACCTTGAGGCTCAAATTTATATTTTGAAATCTTTAAAACTGTTACTTTTGCTAATTTTGCAATTTTATAAACTAACTTTTCATAAAATGAGGGATCATATTCTTTTTTAGTTCCAATGATATCTAGAGTTATATGTTCACCAACTTTTGTCACCTATTAACCTCTTTTATAATCTTTAGCTTTTTTTAAAACTTTATTCATTTCATTTATAGAAAGAATTTTTGGCTTTCCAAGCTTAAGGGCGGTTATATACTGTAAACTCAAATTTTCAACTTCTTGTGCCAATTCAAAAGCATCAGGTAGATTTTTATCAAATGCAATCTGACCGTGATTTGCAATCAAACAGGCTTTTCTATTATTCAAAGCTTTTAAAATGTTTTTTGAAAGCTCTCTTGTTCCATAAGTTGCGTATTTTGCACATTTAATATCATTACCTCCCACAAGTGCAACCATGTAATGAAAAGCTGGTATAGGTTTTTTGTGAACAGATAGAGCTGTTGCATTAGTTGAATGTGTATGAACTATTGCTTGTGCATCTTTCTTTTTGATATAAATATCTTGATGAAATCTCCATTCTGACGAAGGTTTATATTTTTTTTCATATTTTCCATCTAGACTTACAAACACTATATCTTTTACTTTTAGTGATGAGTATTTTTTTCCTGAAGGGGTAATAAGAAAACCATTTTTATGTCTGACTGATATATTGCCGGATCTTAAAGCTGATAATTTTTTGTCATTAAGCATTTTTGAAAACTTAATAACATCATTTTTCTTTTTATTAGTTTTTGAAGAGACCATTTAAACCTGCAGTAGAGGCTTCGCATATTCCTTTTTCTGTTATTAATGCTGTAACATACTTAGCTGGAGTTACATCAAAAGCCAAATTTAATGATTTACTTTTCTCTGGATAAATTAAAACTTTATCAACTTTATTATCTTTGTTAATTCCATCTACATGAGAAAGTTCTTTTGGATCTCTTTCTTCTATTGGAATATCTTTAGAGTTTTTTAAATTCCAATCTATCGTTGAACTTGGTAAAGCAACATAAAAAGGAACTTTATTATCATGAGCTGCAAGAGCTTTTAAATATGTACCAATTTTATTGCACACATCTCCATTAGATAATGTTCTATCTGTTCCAACAATACACATATCAACCTGTCCTCTTTGCATTAATATTCCACCTGTATTATCTGCTATAATTGTATTAGGAATTTCTTCTTCATTAAGTTCATATGATGTAAGGTTTGCTCCTTGATTTCTTGGTCTAGTTTCATCTACCCAAACATGTATTGGTATTCCTTTTTTATGTGCGTGATAAATAGGAGAAGTTGCCGTTCCCCAATCTATTGTAGCTAACCAACCTGCATTACAATGAGTGAGAATATTTACGGTATCTTTTTTTTTATTATATATATCTTCAATAATATTTAATCCATTTTTACCAATACTTTCACAAAATCCTTCATCCTCTTTACAAATTTCTTTAGCTTCCTTGAGTGCAACATTAAATAAATCTCCAGGTTCAACAAATGATAGTTTATTGTTCATTCTATGCACTGCCCATTGAAGATTTATAGCCGTTGGCCTAGAAGCAACTAATTCTTCTGAACTTTTTTTTATAAAATCTAAATTGTTATTTTCTTTAATAGCTAGAACTAATCCAAATGCAGCCGTTCCTCCAATTAATGGTGCACCTCGAACTTCCATTGTTTTGATAGCATTTATAGCATCTTTAACTGAACTTAATTCTTTTATTACAAATTTATGTGGAAGCTTTGTTTGATCTATTATTTTTACAACTTGTTTTTCTTCATCAAACCAAATTGTTTTATATTCAACGCCATTAATTTTCATTATTTTAAATTTTCTTTAATAAATTTTGTACTTTTTCTTATCATTTTAGGTGTTATTTCATGTCCTAAACCTTTAGGACTTTCAAATTTAACATTATCTACTATTTGATTAATATATTTTTGAGAATTATTCCACATAACAGTGCTTACTTTTAAAGAAACAGGTTTGTCTCCAAAAGGTAAACCATCTACAAAAAGTTTTTTTACAATTTTGTATTCTTCATCTGTTAAATCTTCAGCCCCTCTTCTAAAGGGATTTGATTTATCTTTTGTGCCTTGATAGTAAAATTGTGGAGTTTTTTTGTACTCTTCTAAATTAAATTTTGTACCAGTAATATTTTCAAAATCATATGTTCCAATTGGATATATTGCTTCAATTCCATTAATTTTGTCAGCTGGAACAGGTAATAAGCCTCCTATTCCTCCACCTATAGCTACTGAAACTCTATCTGGATGTAAAAAAGTAAATCTTGCAGAAAATAAAGATGATGATGAAAATCCTACCATAATCACTTTTTCATTAATATTTTGATTATTTTCTTTCAATAATTTTTCTCTTGCGTCATCAATCATTGCAATTAACTGTAAATCAATTCTTCTATATTTATCTTTATCTATTTTTAGAACATCGCTGTCTAATTGAGGAAAATAATATTTATTTTGCATTAGTGCCGAAGTGCCGAATGGAAAAACAGGCATTAACATTGGGTAATTCAGTTTTTTTGAAATACTTGAGCCTAAAACCCAACTCAAAGATTTTTTAGCTTTACTAGTCATGCCTTTAATTGAATAATCACTACCAGTGTTATTTGACTCTACTACTATGTAATTAGCATCAACAGTTTTTTTTGAAGTTTTTAATAAATAAGGAAAATTAAAACCTTTTTCTGGATTAGCTTTTACCACTATTGTTTTAGAATAAACATTACTGATTAACAATAAACTAATAACCACGATCCCTAAAATTTTTTTCATTTATTAAGTACCCTTCCTGCAATTGTTTTTAATTTGTCTTTAGTTTTTTGTGTTCTTTTTTCTGAAGCAGTAATTATTGCTACATCTAAACAATTATTAGTTGGGTCATTAGGATCAATATGATTTTCAAAGTTATCTATCAAATTTTTAATCATATTTTTTGCTTTTGCAGCATTATCTAAGAGTACTTTTATAACTTGTTGAACGTCAACATTTTCATGATCTGGATGCCAGCAATCATAGTCTGTCACCATAGAAACTGAAGCATATCTAATTTCTGCTTCTCTTGCTAGTTTAGCTTCTGGCATATTTGTCATTCCAATAACATCTGCTTTCCATGATCTATATAGATTTGACTCAGCTAATGTAGAGAATTGTGGACCTTCCATTACAACATAAGTTCCACCTCTTTGATAAGGTATATTTTCTTTTTTAATAGCATCTTCGCAAGCATTCATCAGCCCATTTGAAGTTGGATGTGCCATTGATACATGCGCAACAATTTCATCATCAAAAAAAGTTTTGTTTCTCGCAAAAGTTCTATCAATGAACTGATCAACGATAACAAATTTACCTGGAGGTAGATCTTCTTTTAAAGATCCTACTGCTGAAACAGAAACAATGTCTGTGATACCTAGTTGTTTAAGAGCATCAATATTTGCTCTAAAGTTTATTTTAGAAGGAGATATAAAATGACCTTTTCCATGTCTTGGTAAAAAATAAACTTCTTTATCTTTATAATTAAACTTTAAAATTTGATCAGACGGCTTTCCCCAGGGAGTATCTAAGTTTAATAATTCTCTATTTTTTAACTCTTCCACATCATAAAGGCCACTTCCACCAATTATTGCTAATTTATTTTTTTTCATGAAAATTAATAATTATAATTTATATATTTTTATTTTTAAATGAATTTGAATAGATGAAGAAATAGTAAGAAAAAACAAATTCCTGCAATTCTGACAACCTAATAAAATTTAACGATATCATATCATAAAAATATGAATAATTATTTAAACGGGATCCATCTACATCAGTCCAGCCTGGATGTAAATTAAATTTATCAATCAATAAATCTGGGACAATAATAGTAATTAGAATAATAGAGATTATTAATAGTTTTCTATCTGGACAAAGAATTTTGAGAATGTCTTTATTTATCTTTATACGATTAATCAAAAAAAGTGTTAATGGAACAACTAAAGTACACCATATCATAACTAGTGTTCTAGGTAATTGATCAAAAAGATTTGAAATATTGTGCAAGTTAGTTTCATCTTGATTGTTATGAATTTTAAACCATTCACTTGTACCCCATTTAAAAAAATGCTGGCCCCAACTTATCTCTTCTCCTAAATAATATATTAAAGCAAATATTTTAATTATTAAAAAAAGGCTAATTATGTTATTCTGTAAAAATTTCATTCGTGCTTTAAAAAGTAGGATAATTGAAATAAATAAAAACAATGATTGCATGTTTTCAACAAAACCATTCTCTGCCCAAAAATTAGAAAAAAAATAATTTTCTTGACAAAAATCAAATGTTGAAAATTTCAAATTGTCAGTAATAAAAACCTTATATATATTTCCACCATTAATGTCCGTAATTCCCAATCTACCAATATTTGGTTGACAAATAAGACCTTCTAAAATAATTAAAAATAAAAGTATTTTGAAAGCGTTAATTAAATAAGAATTTTTTATAATCATATATAAAGTCAACCTATTATAGTAGTTATATAATAATAATGGATTTAAAAGAACATATTAGATCAATTCATGATTATCCCAAAAAAGGAATTTTGTTCAGAGATATTACAACACTCATAAAAAATGAAAAAGCCTTTAAAGAGTGCATAAATCAAATCGTTGAAAGATCAAAAAAGTTTCAGTTTGATAAAATTGCTGCTGTTGAATCTAGAGGCTTTGTTTTTGCTTCTGCAATTTCTTATATTTTGGACAAGCCGTTTATAATGTTAAGAAAAAAAGATAAATTACCTAGTGAAGTTCATTCAGTTGATTTTGAACTAGAGTATGGAACAGCTACTATAGAAGTCCATAAAGACTCATTTGACGAAGGTGACAAAGTTTTAATAATTGATGATTTAATTGCTACTGGTGGTACAGCAGAAGCAGCTGGTCAATTAATTGAAATATCAAAAAGTAAAGTAGCTGGTTTTATTTTTGTAATAAATCTTTTTGACTTAGGTGGTACAGATAATCTAATTAAAAAGGGATATCGTGTTGAAAACCTTTTAGATTTTCCAGGTCACTAATTTGCAGATTTAATTTCTTAAGAAAACTAATTCATATCTAGAAACAGATACTGATTTCTTATATCAAATTCTTTATTTTGGTAGCGGGAAGTGGGATCGAACCACTGACCTCGGGCTTATGAGTCCCGCGCTCTAACCAACTGAGCTACCCCGCCGTAAATAATTGTTGGTTTATACTACTTTTATTTTTTGATGCAAACAAGATTTATGTAATTTCTGATCTGAGTGTGATCAGATTGTGATCACTTTTTTTCATTTAGTAATCACATTTCATCGGATAAGTATCAACTGCTTTATCATTTGCATAATTATCAATAAATTTTAGTCGGTTTTTAATTCCCTCTGATACTTTTTTAAAATAAATTTTTTTTATTCTATCTGGCTTACACCTTAATCCAACCCACGCAACAACAGACTCTGCAAGATCTTCGTCAATATTTGTTGTAGCATATTTTGAAATAAATTTTGAATCTTGGTTTCTTGTAAACTTAAAATCTTCAGAATACGAAATTGCTCTGAAAACAAAATGTCCTGCTTCGTGTACAAGAGTTTCTTGAAAATAGGGTTTGCTAGGATTGGATACATCTGATGTAACATCAATAATAAGTATTCCATTCGGAGCTGCTTTTGCCGAAGCTGGTAATTTTTTTTTCTTATCGTCTATAGAATAAATCTTATTTTTAAAAATATTAGCCTTGTTATAACTTTTCGTTAAAAAATATGGGAGTTGTCCAATCGCATATGAAAGACTGTAGGCAATATCATTAGCTTTTTTTTCATTAAATTTGGGATGTAATCTAAGTGTAATCTCATGATTATTTTTATAGAAAGCTTTATAAATATAAACATTTTCATATAAAATTAAATTTAACGGATCGCTCTCTTCCATCTTTAAATTTTTACGACCGATAAATTCCAACTTTAAAAAACTTGTTGGATCTGTTTTTTTTATTATATTTTTTTCAAATTCACTCATTTTTTCATCACTGAATATTGGTTTTGCTTTTGGGTTTACCAGAGCTCGTAATTTTTTTGAATTTATTTTAATCAAATTTTTCATTTTATCATTTGACAATTCCCAAACAATTTTTTCATTTATGGAAAACAAATAACATTTTCCATTACCTTGTTTTTTTGAAAGTTTTGTACATTCTTTAAATGATTTTTTATGTATTTTTTCTAAATTACTACCTTTTCGCCAATTCCAGGTATAATTGGGTGCGTTACAAGCCAGGTATACAACAACATTTTTTTTAGGATTTTTTTCTAAATACTGTAAGCCTTCATTGTAAGCTTCTAATGCTCCAATAGTGCATAATAGAGAATTGTCTTTTCCCGCTTCTTTAATTTCTGCATTGGAAGTTTCGTGCAGAAAAAAACTAAGCAATAAGATTGCTATAAACTTTTTCACTTTTTTTTAAAATAATAAATATTTTATTGCAAAAAATATAGTACCTATTGATTCAAATGTAGAGATAAAAATAGCTTTTATTATATTTTGAGAATTTAAATTATAGGCTGAACTCAACACTATAGAGGAACACCACAAAGAACAACACTTATAAAATTAGAAATTAATTTTGTTTTTTTTGTTATTTTTTGTTTTTTTTGGTGCAAACAAGACTTCACTTGTTTTTTTTCTTATTTTTTTTAATTTTTCTTTTTTCCTTCAAAGAAAGTTTAGCTTTTTTCATCACACTAGAGTCTTTAAATGATTTTCCACTATATCTTTTTGACATTTAATTTATTTGTTCAAAAAACTTTTCTTTTAATTGATAAGTAAAAGGATATTCTTTTCCAAGTGGTTGGAATTTAGTTTTAATTACTATCACATTTTGCTTATCAAGTTTAAATTTCCATGTTAATTTGATATCTCCTGAAAAAACTCTTAACTTACCTAAGTTTGTAAATCTCCATCCATCCTCAGAAATCACTTTTCCATCTTGGTATCTTTTATAATTTTTTTCATCAAATATATATGTTACAACACCTTGATTTCTTTCATCTTCTAATGTTATTGCATAATTGTTCAAAAACTCTGCTGTTTGTGATTTATTCAAACTTTTCTTAGATATTGATTTTAAAAAATCAGTAGTTTTATCAATGGTTTCATCTATTTTATCTTTGGCTATCGAGATCGATGACAAAAAAAGAAAAATAAAAACTACACTAAATATTTTTTTAAACATAATTTTAATTTAATAAATTTATAGTAAATAAAAAGGTAAATATTGAAGCAAATGTAGATATAAATATTGCCTTAATGATATTTTCTGGGCTTACATTATATGCAGAGCACATGACTATTGAGGTAGCTCCACATGGACCAACACTAACTAACAAAGCCCCAGCAAAGTTCGTTGGATTTGATAAGCTAAAGAATGTGTACCCTAAAATTAGTAATATCGTCGGAGATATAACTAATTTTAATA
Organism: uncultured Pelagibacteraceae bacterium; assembly: GCA_902537055.1. Taxonomy (GTDB): domain Bacteria; phylum Pseudomonadota; class Alphaproteobacteria; order Pelagibacterales; family Pelagibacteraceae; genus Pelagibacter. The sequence continues at coordinate 85,162 of CACAZW010000001.1, read as the reverse complement.
TTGAAATAGTGATTGTTAATTTATTGAAAACTTGTTTTGAATAAAAAGATAGAATGATACCAATTGCAAATAAACCAACGGGCATCACACATGCTGCTAGTCTTTGAAGAATATACTCAAATGGTGTTTCGTCTATATTGATCTTTGAAATTCTTATAATCAATCCAATTAATATTGCTAATATCATTGGATTTAATATTAAATTTCTTAAAAACTGAAATAATTTAATTCTTTTTTTAACAGTAAGCTCTAAAAAAAAACTAATTATTGATAATAAAACTACACTATCCATTAAAATAATACCTGATATTTGAGTTATCGTACTTCCTGCAAAAAATATTTCTGCAATAGGTAAAACTAATATTACGTGATTGGATAAAGCAACAGTTAAAGCCCAAATAATAGACTCCTGCATAGATCTTTTAAAAGTATTTTTAGTTAATAAAAAAGCAAATATTCCACTTGTTAACTGCATTAAAAAATAGGATGAAATTTGAGATACGTCTATTTCTCTGACTTCACTTTGTGCAACTAGTTTTATTATTAAAGCTGGTACCGCTATATAGAATGAAAATAAATTAAATATTCTAGCCTTTTGTAAATCAAATATTTTAATATATCCTAAAATATAACCAATAAGAGTGATGCCTATAAATGGAGTTAAGCCTAGAAATACTTGAAACATTATTGGACAGTAATTCTATGCATAATTCTATCTCCTTTAAAGGCTGTAGCTTGATGAAGCATAGATCTGTTATCCCAAATAGCTAATTGGTTCTTTTCCCATTCTAAAGAATATTGAAAACTTTTTTTTAATTGGTGTTTAAATAAATAAGTTTTTAATTTTTTATCAATTTTACTATTATTAAATCGAATAAAATGCCCTGGACTACAATATAAAGTATATTTACTATTTATTTTTCTTATTAATTTATGCTTTGAAATAAGCTCTTTAGCTTTTTTCCCCTTTTCTTTCTCTCGCTCTAATCTTGTTACAGAAATAGGACCTTCTGATGAAAATATACATTTTTCGTTTTTAAACTTTTTTTTGAAACTGGCTGGTAATTTTTGATAAGCTAAATATTGAGAGCAAAAATCTGTGTTTGCCTGACCTTTTTTTGGAACTAATTTAGATAACAACATTGTAAATCTAGGGGGCTTTTTAGTATAAATAGAATCTGTGTGAAATTGCTCACCAAAACTAGGTCCTTTATCAGTAGATTTTCTTTGAACAACAGTTATTTGAGGATATTTTTTATTCAATCCTTTAAGTCTTGGATAGTTTGCAAGCTTTCCAAATTTTTTTGCAAACTTTATATAATGATCAGAATTTAATTTTTGGTTTCTAAAATAAATCATCCCATATTTTGAGAGTGCAGATTTTATTTTTTTTAATGTAGAATCATTAATTTTATTTAAATCACAGATTAATTCTGCACCTATATTTTTTTTATTTGGAATAATTTTAAGCATTTTTTAAAAAGAAACTTTTTAATTGTTTAATTGTTTCTTTGGGGTTTTGCTCTGGTATAAAATGTCCAGATTTAACAGCAACTCCAACAACTTTTTTATTTGCATATTTTTGCCAAATTTTAATTGGTTTAAATTGTTTACCTATAACTCCATTTTTTCCCCATAAAACTTGAACAGGAATATTTAATTTTTTCTTTCGATCATGTCTGTCATGATCAAGATCAATAGTAGCAGATGCTCTATAATCCTCGCATGATCCATGTATTCTATTTGGTTGTTTAAAGCACTTTAGATAACCCTCTTCAACTTTTCCAAATTTATGATTCCCAGACCATTTATCTAAGCAATACTTCATCCATTTTCTTGGATCATTCATTATCATTCTTTCGGGTAGCCACTTTGGTTGAATTAAGAAAAACCAATGGAAGTAAGCTTTTGCAAAATCTCTTGTTGTTAATTCATACATATCTAAGGTTGGACAAATATCTAAAACGCTGAGAGCAAGCACGTTTTTTCTATGATCTCTTGCCAATCTATGAGCAACTCTTCCGCCCCTATCATGGCCAGCAACAAAAAATTTAGAATACCCCAATTTTAACATCATTTGTTTCATATCACTTGCCATTTCTCTTTTTGAATAATTAAAATGCTTAATATCAGATGACGGTGCTAAACTATTTCCATAACCTCTTAAATCTGCTGCAACTACAGTAAAACTTTTAGATAACTCTGGAGCTGTTTTGTGCCACATTAAATGTGTTTGGGGGTAACCATGGAGTAATAATAAAGGTGGCCCATCTCCTTTAACTTTACAAAAGACTTTCCCTTTTTTAACTTTTATGTATCTGCTCTTAAAACCTTCAAACATTTATTTACTTTAATATATATTTTTATAATTCAATCAGTAATTTTAAAATTGTTCAAATACAACGTTAATAAGGTCAATTATTAAATTGAATTATTATTCATTGGATGTATACCTTCATTTTTGTGAGAATTGAAGAAGAGCTAAAACTAGATTATTCCGACGTACTTTTTAGACCTAAAAGAAGCACTCTTAAAAGTAGAAAAGACGTTAATTTAAAGAGAACCTATCGTTTTAAATACAGTAAAAACGAATGGTCTGGAATTCCTATAATGGCAGCTAACATGGATGGTGTGGGCGTGCTTGGTGTTGCTGAAAAATTATCTGATTATGGAATGATTACATGTTTAACAAAACAACATGATGTAAAGAAAATTAAACAATTTAAAAAAATTAAATCAATATATCCAAATGTAGCTTTAAGTATTGGAACAAAAAAAGAAGATTTTCAAAATTTAGACAAAGTTTTAAAAGAATTTAGTTTCATTAAATTTATATGCATTGATGTTGCAAACGGTTATTCAGAGCATTTTAGTAAATTTTTAAAATCTGTTAGGGATAAATATCCGACAAAAACAATCATAGCAGGTAATGTTGTTACTGCTGATATGACTCAAGAATTAATTTTATCAGGCGCAGATATTGTTAAAGTTGGAATTGGACCAGGTAGTGTTTGTACGACACGAATACAAACTGGAGTTGGATATCCACAGTTAAGTGCAGTGATAGAATGTGCTGATGCTGCTCATGGATTAGGTGCACATATCATTGCAGATGGTGGATGTACATGTCCAGGTGATGTTGCTAAAGCATTTGGTGGAGGAGCTGATTTTGTTATGCTTGGAGGAATGTTTGCAGGTCATGATGAAGGTAAAGGAAAATTAGTGAAATCTAATGGTTCTAAATATGTTGAATTTTATGGATCGAGTTCTGAAACAGCTAACAATAAACATTACGGCGGACTATCAGACTACAGAAGTAGCGAAGGAAGAACAGTCAGAGTGAAGTACCGTGGTAAAATTAATGATACCATTTTAAATATTTTAGGTGGTGTAAGAAGTAGTTGTACATATGTTGGTGCACCCTCTTTAAAACAATTAAGTAAGTGCACAACTTTTGTCAGAGTTACTAAGCAATTTAATGATACATTCACTAAATAAATGAAAGAATATTCAATAGCTTCTATTGCTGGTGACGGCATTGGAAAAGAAGTTGTACCTGAAGCGCAAAAAATATTAAAAGAAATTTGTCAACAACATCAATTCAAATTAAAGATAGAAGATTATGATTTTGCATCATGTGATTATTATGAAAAACATGGAAAAATGATGCCAGATGACTGGAAAGATAAATTAACTAAACACGATGCAATTTTCTTTGGTGCAGTTGGTATGCCAGATAAATATCCAGATCACATAACTCTTTGGGGTTCATTATTAAAATTTAGAAGAGAATTTGATCAATTTATTAACTTAAGACCTGTAAAACTTTTTGAAGGTGTAAATGCACCTTTAGCTAATAAAAAGCCAGGTGATATTGACATGATAATTGTAAGAGAAAATACTGAAGGTGAATACTCATCAGTCGGTGGAAGAATGTATCAGGGAACTGATAGAGAAGTAGTTATTCAAGAAACAATAATGTCAAAATATGGAATAGATAGAGTTCAACAATTTGCTTTTGAATTAGCTAAAAAAAGAAAAAGAAAAAAATTAACAAGTGCAACAAAATCAAATGGAATATCAATTACAATGCCTTATTGGGACGAAAGATTTAATAAGAATAAGAAAAATTATTCTGATGTGGAAACTGATCAGTACCATATTGATATATTAGCTGCTAGATTTGTTCTAAGTCCTGAACGTTTTGATGTGATAGTCGCATCAAACCTTTTTGGGGATATTCTATCTGATCTAGGACCAGCTTGTACTGGAACTATTGGAATTGCACCGTCTGGAAATATTAATCCAACTAATAAGTATCCATCATTATTTGAACCCGTTCATGGATCGGCACCAGATATTGCGGGACAAGGGATAGCTAATCCAGTGGGTCAAATTTGGTCAGCTGCAATGATGTTAGATTACTTAGGTGAAAAAGAAGCTTCTGATAGAATAGTAAAATCAATTGAATTAACTCTTAAAGATAAAGACAGTCGAACAAAAGATCTTCAAGGCTCTAGTAATACAGAACAGTGCTCAAAAAAAATTTTAGATAATCTAAGTTCAGTCTAAAATTTAATCAAAATTATGAATTTTCTTAAAAATAAGTCTATTACCAAAGTTATAATTTTATCTATATCTGGATTTTTTATTTTAGTTTGCCAAGATTCTACTGCAAAATATCTGGGAACATTAATGCCATTAAATCAAGTAATTTGGGGAAGATTTTTTTTTCACTTTGTGATTATTTTAATTTTATTCGTGATATTAAAACCTAAGTTAAACTTAAAAAGCAATTTTAAAATTAATATTATTAGATCTATATTAATGGTTTTTGCTACTTTTTTTTTTATTCATTCTTTACAAAAATTTGACCTTGTCGATATCTATGTAGTTTTCTTCTCAGCTCCATTAATAGTATCAATTTTAACGGCATTGTTTTTAAAAGATATTCTTTCATCTAAAGGTATAATTTTAATGTTATTAAGCTTTGGGTGTATAATTTATTCAATGAGTCCAAGTATGAAGGTTTTAAGTTTAGACTTAATTTTTCCTTTGGTACCGCCAGTATGTTGGGCTTTATATCAATTTTTTACAAAATTTATTTCTGGTAATAATGATCCTTTAGTGGCGTTATTTTATGCTGCTGTTGTTGGGGCCATTGTTTTCTCTATTTATGTAATGTTAGACTGGACACCTATTGAGAATAAAAAGTTATGGATTTGGTTAGTATTTCTAGGTGTATTAGGTTTTACTAGCCACCTTTTAATTATATTTGCAATTCAGCTATCAAATTTATCTTTTGTTACTAATTTTCAATATTCACAACTAATTTGGTCAACATTAATCAATTTTTATATATTTGGAGTACCTTTTGATTTTAATAAAACTTTTGGAGTTATTGGAATAATTGTTTTTGGAGTTTTATTTGTTCAGGCCGAAAGTAGAAAAAGGAAAGTTAGTTCTTAAAATTTTTATTGTTTAAAGGTTTTTCTAATACCTGAACTGGATATTTTTGTTTTTCAATTTCAATATATATATTTTTGTCTTTTAATGTTTCAACTGTATTTCCAGAATTGACATATCCAAAAGAAAGATTTTTATCATAACAAAAAGAATAATTTCCTGAAGTTGTTCTACCAATGATTTTGTTATCCATATAAATAGGTTCTTCATGAAGTAAAAGTGGCTCACCAGGTTTGCTGTCTTTAAGAGTAAACATCATCATCCTCTTATCTAATTTTTGGTCTTTAATTTTCAATAAAGCATCTTTTCCAATAAAGTTGACATTTTTTTTATAACTAATTGCAAATTTTAAACCTGCTTGATACTGATTTTCTTCAGGCGAAATATCATGTCCCCAGTGAACAAATCCACTTTCCATTCTCATAATATCCATTGCATGCATTCCACAATGAGATAGTTCGGAGTTTTTCCCCTCTTCAATTAGAATTTCATATAAATCCTTAGCTAAACTTGAGTCAACATAAAGCTCAAATCCTAATTCACCAACGTAAGAAAGTCGTTGAGCCCAGACTTTAACACCATTTATCATTATGAACTTTCCAGTTCCAAACTTAAATTTATCGTTACTAAAATCATCATTGCTTATTTTTGAGATCATCTCTCTACTCTTTGGACCAAACAATCCTAAACAACAAATATCCTCTGTTACATCTTTAAAAGATACGTCTTCATCTAAATATTTTAAGATATGGTATTTATCGTGTTCTCTTGTAGCTGCAGAGCTTACAACTCTAAAAAAGTTTTTATCCATACATACAACAGTTAAATCTGTTTCTATTCCCCCATCTTCATTCAGCATATGAGTATATGTTGTTTTACCAATCTCATTTTTAATATTAGCAGTGCACAACTTTTGCAATTCTTGATGTGTTTTTTCACCTTTTAAGTCAAATTTTGAGAATGTTGAAAAATCAAATAGACCAACATTCTTTCTAGCATTTAAAGTTTCGTGCTTTGCTGATGGGTACCAATTTTGATAATTAAAACTATATTCATACTTAGGCTCTTTACCATTTAATGAATACCACATTGGTCTTTCAAAACCTCCTGCAACTCCAAAACAAGCTCCAGCATTTTTTAATTCCTCGTGATAAGGTAAAAGCTTTTGATTTCTTGATGTATTGTGCTGTTTAAATGGCCAATGCATTCCATACAAATCACCGAGTGTTTCTGTAACTCTTTCCATAATAAAGTTTTTTGAAGAGTGAAATTTTTGAAACCTTTTAATATCTAATGAAAATAAATCTTCATTTATATGTCCATTCATCATCCATTCGGCTGTTACTCTACCCGCTCCTCCAGAGCTAGCAATTCCGATGCTATTGAAGCCACAACATGTATATAAATTTTTTATCTCAGGAGTTTCACCTAATAAATACTGTGTATCTGGAGTAAAAGATTCCGGGCCTGAAAAAAATTTTCTAATTCCTGCACTTTCCAACATTGGTAATCTATGAAATGACTTTTCTAAATACGGTTCAAAATGATCAAAATCATCAGGAAGTTCGCCAAAAGAAAAATCATCTGGCACTCTTCCAGTCTCCTTAAATGCTGGTTTTGCATTTGGTTCAAAAATTCCAACAAGCATTTTCCCTGCATCTTCTTTCAAATATAAACAAGCATTATAATCTCTTAAAACAGGAAGATTTTGAGGCAAATCTTTCATTGGCTCAGTGATTATATAAAAATGTTCATTTGGGTATAAAGGAACACTAACATTAATTTCTTCACCTAATTGTCTAGACCACATTCCTGTAGCCATAACTACATACTCACAATCTATAATACCTTTTTCTGTTTCTACTCCACTTATTCTTGAATTCTTTGTAAGTATTTTTTTTACAGGAGTTTTTTCAAAAATTTGGGCACCTTCCATTCTTGCAGCTTTTGCAAGAACGTTAGTAACTCCAACAGGATCTGCTTGTCCATCTTTTGGCATGTAAACACCACCTACTAGATCTTCACTATGGATCACTGGATATAATTCTTTTAGTCTTTTGTGATCTAACACTTCAACTTCAACATCAGACAATTGTGCAGTCGTTGCTTGTCTTAACAATTCTTGCATTCTTTCTTTAGTAGATGCAACTGTAATTGCACCATTTTGCTTCATTCCAGTTGATAATCCTGTAGTCTTTTCTAATTCTTTATAAAGATCTAACGAGTATTTTCTAATTTTGGTAATTGTAGACGATGCACCTAATTGACCTAGAAGACCTGCGGCGTGCCAGGTAGTTCCTGATGTTAATTGATCTCTTTCAAGCAATATTACATCTTTCCATCCAAATTTAGCTAAATGATAAGCACATGATGTTCCGGCAACACCTCCGCCTATAACTACTACTTTAGTACTTTTTGGTATCTCTTTCATACTTAAAGTGATTTATACAATTAAATTTAAAAGCAAACAATATGATCGATATGGATGGGTCTTTTTATACCAAATTTTTCATCAACTTCATGTTGATGAATATGATGAGAATGCACAAAAACTGGTATTAATTTATTACTTAATGTTTTTAATGTATAAATAAAATTTGATCCTCTGAATTTTCTATCTACTACCTCAAGTTTAAGATTGCTTGCATCATCATGCTGTAGGTCCTCTGGCTGTATTAATAGTTTTACTTTAGATCCTATTGGGAATGGTTTTGCGAAATTTCCTGTTATTGTTCCTAAATCCTCATTTTCTAGACTTTTGGGGCTAGTAACCTCAGCAGGTATCAAAATTCCTCTATTTAGAAAATTAACTACTTCAACTGAATTTGGTAAATGGTAGACATTATATGGATCATCATATTGCTTTAATTCACCATCTAAAATTATTCCACATTTACTGCCTAGATAAAAAGCTTCATAAGAATCGTGTGTTACAATTATTGTTGTAATTTTAGAATTTGTTAAAATTTGTTTTAATTCAACCTGAATTTCTTCTTTAAAACTTTGGTCTACATTTGATAACGGCTCATCAAGCATTAATAAATCTGGTTGAGAAACTAAAGATCTTGCTAAAGAAGCTCTTTGTGCTTCACCAGCACTTATTTCATGAGGAAATTTATTTAATATTTTGTTTAAATTTAAAAAATTAATTATTTCTTTAGTTTCTATTTTCTTATCTTCTTTCACTCTATCAGAGCCAAGATTTATATTTTTTTCTATATTATAATGAGGAAATAAACTGTTTTCTTGAAAAGATAGAGCTATATTTCGATTTTCTGGCTCAATATGAATATTTTGAGATGAAAGTGTTCTGCCTTTTAAATTAATTTTACCTTTATTAATTTTTTCTAGACCTGCAATAGTTCTTAATATTGTAGTTTTACCTATACCTGACGGACCAAGTAAACAAACAATATCTCCCTCATTTTCGATTTTTAAAGAAACGTTATTAACTTTATTTTTTCCACCAGCAGCAAAGGATACATTATCGATTTCAAAAAAATTATTAGCCATCAGTCTTTCAAAATAAATTTAGATGTGATCAAAATAAATGTACTTGCAATTAATATCAAGAATAATGATGGAACTGCTGCTGCTTCTAAAAGATCTTGAGATGCAAATATATATGCTGTTGTAGCAAAAGTTTCAAAGTTAAATGGTCTCAATATTAATGTGATAGGTAATTCTTTTATTACTTCTATAGTAATCAATATTCCTATTAGAAATACAGAATTTTTTAAATAAGGAACATGAATTCCTAAAAAAGTTTTTATTTTTGAGTAGCCGAGAAGATAAGAACTTTCATCAATTGACCTGTTAATTCTTTCGTAACCAGTTTTCAATCCGTTATAAGCTAGTGAATAAAATCTTATAAAATAAACTATCACTAAACCAAAAATAGATCCTATAAATATTTTCTTCATAGAATTAAATTCAAAGGCTTTAACAAAAGTATTGTCAAACCAAGCAATAAAAGTGATGAACGCAACAGCTAAAATTACACCAGGTATCGCATATCCTGTAATAGAAAATGTTGTAAGAAAGTTTAAAAATTTACTTTTAGTTACTCTATTTCCATAATTTGAGATAAATGAAAAAACTACTAATACAATACTAGATAAAAAAACTAGATAAATGGTGTTTGAAAACAATTGAAAGGTATTTAAATCAAATAAATTTTTTGGAAAAATTATTGTCCAATATAACATTTGTAAAACGGGAAATAGAAAACTTATAAAAAAAACTAAAAAACAAAACACAAAAGCCAAAGTCCCTTTAGAAAAATTTAGTTTAATTTTCTTCTTTTCTTTGATGCCACCTTTAATTGGAGAGTGATATTGAGCACGCTTTCTTGAGATATTTTCAATAAAAAAAAGTCCTAAAATAAATAACAGCAAAAAAAATGAAAGCTGGTTTGCAAAAGCTAAATCATCAAAAGATATCCATGAGTCATAGATACCTGTTGTAAGAGTTGCTATTCCAAAAAAAGATACTGCACCAAAATCAGATAGTGTTTCCATTGCAACTAAGGCTAATCCCGCAACAATTGCTGGTCTAGCTGATGGTAAAATAATCTTAAAAAAAGATTTATATTTTGAAAAACCTAGATTTTGTCCTAATTCTATTAAATTTTGAGATTGATAATGAAAAGATGCTCTAGTTAGAACGTATACATAACCAAATAGTGAAAAAGAAACCGATAAGATAGCACCAAGCATACCATCAAATTTAGGGATTGATCTATTATATTCACCAGGTCCAAATAAAGATTTTAAAATTGAATAAAGTGTTCCAAAGTTTTCAAAAAAAGCAGTTAATGAATAAGCATAAATGTAAGCAGGTACCGCAAAAGATAATATTAAGACCCATTTAAAAAATTTAACACCTGGAAAATCATAAAATGAAACTACATAAGCACATCCAACACCTAAAACTAAGGTAAGTATTAATACTCCAATAAGTAAAGTTAAAGAGTTATAGATGTACTCAATTAGAAAAGTATTTTTTAATATATCGTAGTAATTTGTAGTTTCTTGGAAGAAACTTGCAAACACAGTTAAAATTGGGATTGCAACAATAAATGAAACTATAAAAGATGATAAATACCAGGAATTAAATTTCATATATTATAATCCGCCTTATAATCATGAAAATCAAAAGTGCCCATGGTTTAGGAGACCAAACCATAGGCACAAACTTTAGAAAATCAAAAATTAAATACTTTTAGGATATGCGGAACCTCCTTAGTTTTAATTTCGGACAATTTTCTATTATTTACACGTTTATTGATTTTTTCACACTCCGAAGCACATGCAGGACAGGCTTTGGTAGATTTATTATAATCAACTTCCGTAGTAAATTTTTTTTTAACAGCTGTCATTTACTTCCAACCAGCAGCTAACATTACTTCTAATGCATCTGCTTGTTTTGCACCATATGACTTAACACTTGTTTTAGTATCCATTACAAAGTTCATCTCTTTGCCTGGAACTAAATCATTAGGTGTTACACCGCCAATCATTGGATACTCAAAAGTATTATTTACAATATGATTTTGAGCCTCTGTTGATAATAAAAACTCAACTAATTTTACAGCATTAGCTTTGTTTGGTGCATGTTTTAGCATACCAGCTCCACTAATATTAATGTGCGTTCCTCTATCTTGTTGATTAGGGAAAAAAGGCATTACTTTTTTTGCTGCTTCTTGTTGTTCAGCACCTTTTTTTCCAGATAACATCAACGCATGATAGTACGTGTTTGCAACAGCAATATCAGCTTCTCCTGCAGCAACAGCCATGATTTGAGCACGGTCATTACCTTTTGGAGTTCTAGCCATGTTTGCTACAACAGCTTTAGACCATTCTGCAGTTTTTGCTTTACCATTATTTTTAACAAGTGAAGCAACTAAAGATTGGTTATAAATGTTGTTAGATTTTCTTATTACTAATCTGCCTTTCCATTTTGGATCAGCTAGACCTTCGTAAGTCATGCCATTAAGTTCGTTTGCATTTACTCTTTCAGGTGAATAATAAATTATTCTTGCTCTTTTAGCTATTCCAGTCCATTTTGCAGATCTAAATTGTGCAGGTACGGCATCCTTAATAGCTTTTGACCAACCTGCATTTTGCATCATTCCTTTTGCTGCAAATGCACCTAGTCTTCCAGCATCAGCTGTGATGTATAAATCTCCAACACAGTCTGCTCCTTCTTCAGTAATTCTTTTTTGAAGAGCTTTGTCTTTTCCTGAAACTACGTTTACTTTAATTCCTGTTGCTGCTGTGAACTTTTCATATAATTGAATGTCAGAATCATAGTGTCTAGCACTAAAAATATTGACCTCAGCTGCAATCGTAAAACTTGAAATTAAACCAAAAAACAATGAAATTATTGTTATTTTTCTCATTCTACTCCTTAAATTAATATATTAATTAAACGTTATTTGTCCTGCACTGCGGATGATAACTATTCTCAATGTAAATGATAATCAATTGCAATAATGTCGCAATTGATAATCAATCGCAATTAGTGCTGTTTTTTTGGAAAATTTTATTAAAATTCCCACTCAGAAATTTTACTGTAAAGGAAGTTTCTAAAAGCTTGTACTCTAGCAACATTTTTAAGTGATTGAGGATATACAAAGTGTGCTTCGGTAGTTGGACCTTGAACGCTTGGTAAAACTTTAACAATATTAGGTTGTTTGACAGTCAAGTAATCTGGTATTGCAGCTAATCCGACACCGCTTTGAACGGCTAATAGTAAACCATAAACACTATTCACTCTCATTACAGTTTTTCTTTTTTTATTATCTTTCATTCCAAGTTTTAATGCCCAATCTGGATTATAAACTGGAGATGGAGCTCCTCTACCAAATGAAATAAAGTTGTGCTTATTTAAATCATTAACTGTCTTAGGATATCCATGTTTTTCTAGGTATTTTGGTGATCCGTAAATGTGATAATTGATATCTATAAGCTTTTTTTGGATATAATTAAGTTGTTTTGGTCTTCTCATAAATATTCCAATATCCGCTTGTCTTGTGCTTAAATCTAGCTCTCTATCATCAAATATGAGTTCAACTTCAATTTCGGGATTTAATTGCATAAATTCTTGTATTCTTGGCGTTAACCATGTTGTTCCAAAACTTACTACAGTTGTTACTGATAATTTTCCAGAAGGTTTGGTTTTTTTGTCTCCTAAAGTTGTTTCTACCTCTTTTAATTTTGAGATTACCTCGTGAGCAGTTTTAAATACATATTCTCCATTTTCTGTAAGAGTTAATCCTCTAGCATGTCTCTCAAACAATTTTACTTTTAAGTCTTCTTCTAAAGATTGAATTTGTCTACTTATCGCTGATTGACTAAGATTTAGAATTACTGTAGCGCTTGTAAAACTACCTGCCTCAGCAACTGCATGAAATATCTTTAATTTATCCCAATCCATTATTTATTTACGTCCACTACAATTTTATTTTTTAAATTACCTTTTAATATATCAGGATAGACATTTAATAATTCATCTAATCCAATAGTATTTACTGATTTTTCTAAAATATTAAAATCTAGCAAAGCAGGAAATTCTCCCCATACAAACTCTTTTCTTTTTTTACTGATATTAACCGAGTCTACTCCCCATAATTTGACTGCTCTTAAAATAAATGGAATTACTGATGTATTTAATTTATTGCCACTAGCATTTCCACATATGGCAATAATTCCTTTTGGTTTAGTTTGAGCTATTGCATTAGATAAAATGTTACCACCCACAGTATCTACAACTCCATCCCATGTTCCTTTATCAATTAATCTTGCTTCACCCTCAAATTCTTTACGATCTATAACGTTTTTAGCACCAAGCTCTTTTAGATAATCTGCTTTATCTGGTTTACCAGTTATTGCTGTTACATTAATTCCCATTTTAGCAAGAACCATTACTGCTACCATTCCAACACCTCCTGTAGAACCAGTTACTAATACATCGTTAACTTTTGATTGCATCAATAGCTCCTCTCTTGCTTTAACCGCAAAGGCACATAACAAACCTGTAAGACCAGCAGTACCTAAAATCATAGCTTGTTTATTTGTCATTCCCTCAGGTGTTTTTGTAATATGATCCTTTTTAACTTTTGCGTATTGAGAATATCCACCATCAAAAAGTTCTCCTGCTCTACAACCTGTTAATATAACTCTGTCTCCTTCTTTAAATTCTTCACCATCGCCTTGTGCAACTGTTCCAGAAAAATCAATACCAGGTATTCTTGGATACTCTTTAACTAATTTACCACCATCTTTTAGTATCATTGCATCCTTCCAATTAAGATCAGAATAATCTATCCTAACTAGCACCTCACCATTTTTAAAATGGTCTAAACTTAATTCTTTAACTTCTCTTGTAAAATTTTCGTTCTGATTATTTATTACAACTGCTTTAAATGAGTCCGCCATGTTTATCAGTAAATATTATTTTGCAATAAATCGCAAATATCTATTTTGATAACTTAAATCGTCTTTAAACTGTCCAAGATAAAAATTTGTAACTGTGGTAGCTTGCTCTTTTTTTATACCTCTCATAGTCATACACTGATGAGTTGAATCTATTGTAACCGCAACACCTTTTGCATCCAACGACTCCATTAAAGTATTAGCGATCTGAACAGTTAATCTTTCTTGTGTTTGTAATCTTTTTGAAAATACTTCTACAACTCTTGCTATTTTACTTAATCCTACAACTCTTTGATTTGGAATATATGCTACATGAGCAATTCCTATAATTGGTGCCATGTGATGTTCGCAATGACTTTGTACTGAGATATTTTTTTGAACAACCATATCGCTATAGCCTTCAACATCACCAAATGTTTTATCTAGAACTGCTTTAGGATCTTCTTTATAACCCTTGAAATATTCTTTAAATGCTTTTGTAACTCTTTTTGGAGTTTCCAATAAACCTTCTCTAGTAGGATCTTCACCTAACCATTTAAGGATTTTGACAAAAGCTTCTTCAGCTTCTTTGTCAGTTACTTCATTAATTTTTTTTTCGTTTTCGTTTTTTACTAATTTCATGACGTGCTTTTATATATATAAAACCTTAATTTTAAAATATTTATTATATTTATTATTATGTTAGATAATTCCACATATATGTTTAAAAAAAGAGAAAATGTAGCAGAAATAGAAGAAGGCAAGCTTTTATCTCCTAAATTTGACAATGATGGATTGATTCCAGTCATTACAACATGCTCAAAAACAAAAGAAATATTAATGCATGGGTATATGAATGTCGAAGCCTTCAAGTTAACTATTGAAACTAAAGAAGCTCATTACTGGAGCAGATCAAGACAATCAATTTGGCATAAAGGAAAAACAAGTGGGTTTGTTCAAAAAGTAAAGGAGATTCGAATTGATGATGATCAAGATGCAGTTTGGATGACTGTAGATATTGGCGAAGGCTCTAGTTGCCACGTTGGTTACAGATCCTGTTTTTATAGATCTGTTCCTTTGGGTAAAATTGATAATGCAAGACAAATCGAAATGAAATTTGAAGAAGAAGAAAAAAAATTTGATCCAGAAGTTGTTTATAAAGGGCAACCTAATCCAACAAAAATATAAAAAAATTAATGAAAGTTTTAAGTCCGTTTGGACCAAAAATTGCTGTTGTTAAAATTCCGTTAAACTTGGTAAAAAAAATTAATGACGAAGTTGAAAGTATTATTAAAGATAAGAAAAAATTGAAATCAAATGACTATTCAAAAAAGTTAGTAGGTCAAGTTGAGCAAGAAATTGAATTAAAAAATAAATTTATTAAAAAAAATTTAAAAAGTTTTATTTCTAAAAGCGTAAATCAATATTTAAAAAAAAATCTTAATAAGAAGTCAAAAAATATTAAAATTAAGAATTTATGGGTCGTAAGACAATTTAAAAATGATTATAATCCTGTACATTTTCATGATGGCAATGTTTCTGGAGTTGGTTATTTAAAAATTCCAAACAATTTAACAAAGGGACATAAAAAAATTAAAACTAACGGAACAATTGATTTTATTTATGGTTCTAAATCTTTTTTAAATAATTCTATATTTAATCATAAACCAAGAGTTGGTGATCTTATCTTATTCCCAAATAATTTAATGCATACTGCATATCCATTTAAATCTGATGGTGAAAGAAGATCATTTTCTTTTAACATAGATATTGATAAAAAATTAACAAGATTGTTTCATGGCTGATAAACAAAAAAATGTTTTAGACGAAGACTTGGAGTTATGTTCAAATGATCCTTTAACAGGATGGTATAGAGACGGATGTTGCAATACAGATGAAAATGATCATGGTGTGCACACTGTTTGTGCAAAAGTAAATACTGAATTTTTAGAATGGTGTAAAGAAGCAGGCAATGATTTAATTACACCTCATCCTGAATTTGGTTTTCCGGGTTTAAAAGATGGAGATAGTTGGTGTGTTTGTGCAGGTTGGTATGCTAGAGCTTTAGAAGCGGGAAAAGGATGTCCAATTTATTTAAAGAAAACTCATAAAAACACTTTGAAACTTATTCCAATTGAAACTTTAAAAAAGTTTGCAATCGATTTATCCTAACTACATATTTCCATATTTAGGTCCGCCCCCACCTTCAGGAGTGACCCATGTAATATTTTGAGATGGCTCTTTAATATCACAAGTTTTACAATGTATGCAATTTTGTGCATTTATTACAAATTTTTGAACTGAATTTACTTCCTGAACTTCATAAACTCCTGCTGGACAATATCTTTGTGCAGGCTCATCAAATTTTTCTAAAGTATATTTTATAGGCAAATCTGGATCTTTAAGTTTTAAGTGAACTGGTTGATTGTCATCATGAATTGTACCCGTTAAATAAACCGAACTTGTTTTATCAAAAGTAATAATGTTATCAGGCTTAGGATAATCAATTTTTGGCATTTTGTCTGCTGGTTTTAAAGCTTCATGATCAGCATGTTTATGCTTTAATGTGAAAGGAAGCTTTCCTCTAAATAAAATCTGGTCAATTCCAGTAAATAATATACCCAAAATTAATCCCCAAGAGAAACTTGGTTTTACATTTCTTGCCTCATGTAATTCTTTGTAAACCCAACTTTCTTTAAATTTTTGTTCATATGTAGATAAATTTAAATTTTTTGTAAGATGCTCATAAATTGTTTCAGCAGCTATCATTCCACTCTTCATTGCAGTATGAGACCCTTTTATTTTAGGCATATTTAATGTTCCTGCATCACACCCAACTAACAAAGCACCAGGCATGAACATCTGAGGTAAACTCTGTAAACCTCCCTCAATTAAAGCTCTTGCGCCATAAGAAATTCTTTTTCCACCTTCAATTATTTTTTTTATATCTGGATGAGTTTTAAACCTTTGGAATTCATCGAAAGGTGATAGATGAGGATTTTGGTAATCTAATCCAATTACATAACCAAGAAAAACTTGTTTATTTTCTGCATGATACATAAAACTTCCACCGTAGGTGTTATTGTCTAAAGGCCATCCAGCAGTATGCATTACTAAACCTTCTGTATGATTTTTTTCATCTATCTCCCAAATTTCTTTAAAACCAATTCCATATTGTTGAGGATTTTTACCTTTATCCAACTGAAACTTCTTAATTAATTCTTTTCCTAAGTGACCTCTGCATCCTTCTGCAAATACTGTAACTTTTGAATGTAATTCCATTCCTGGTTCATAAGTATCTTTTTTATTTCCCTCTTTGTCGATACCCATATCTTGGGTTGCAATACCTTTAACTGATCCATCATCATTATATAAAACTTCACTTGCTGGAAATCCTGGGAATATTTCAACTCCTAATCCCTCAGCATGCTCTGCTAACCATCTACAAAGATTTGCAAGACTTATAATATAATTGTTATGATTTTGTTGAACCTTAGGAAGCAACCATGTTGGCCAACTTAATGATTTTTGTTTTCCTAAAAATAAAAATTTTTCTTTTGTAACTTTTGTTTTAATGGGAGCATTTAATTCTTTCCAATTAGGTATTAGTTCGTCTAAAGCACGTGTTTCAAACACGTTCCCTGACAAAATATGTGCACCTATTTCAGATGCTTTTTCTAAAAGGCAGACATTAATATCTGGATTTAACTGCTTTAATTTAATTGCAGTTGAAAGTCCTGATGGTCCGCCACCTACGATGACAACATCGTATTCCATCACTTCTCTGGACATAATGATAATTTCTTACAGTATTTGCTATTTTTGTATAGTGTTTAATTTGTTCAATTCTGACAAAAACTGAGGAAGCGCCTCAAAAAGATCTGCTTCTAATCCGTAATCTGCGACACTAAAAATTGGAGCTTCACCGTCTTTATTTATAGCTACAATAACTTTACTTTCTTTCATTCCCGCTAAGTGCTGTATCGCACCCGAAATTCCAACTGCAATATATAAATCTGGAACTACAACTTTACCCGTTTGCCCTACTTGATGATCATTCGTAATATAACCAGCATCAACTGCTGCTCTAGATGCTCCAATTGCTGCATTTAGTTTATCCGCAATATCACTTATTAATTTAAAATTTTCGCCATTTTGCATTCCTCTGCCACCAGAAATAACTATTCTAGCTGTTCCAAGCTCTGGTCTGTCTGACTTAACTTCTTCTTTCTTTAGAAATTTAGTTGATGAACTAGCTTCTGCTGGATCGGATTTTGTAATTTCAGCAGATCCACCACTCTTATCAGCAGGGTCAAACGACGTCGGTCTAATGGTAACACATTTTTTTTTGTCATTACTTTTAACTGTAGCAAAAGCATTTCCTGCATAAATTGGTCTTAAAAAAGTATCCTCAGAAATAACTTTAATTATATCGCTCACTTGCGAAGTATCTAGTAATGCCGCAATTCTTGGCATTAAATTTTTACCAAATGTATTTGCTGAGCTTACAATATGTGAATAACTTTCTGCATGCTTAATTATTGCTGTTGTATAATTTTCAGCAATGTAGTTTTCATAAATTTCATTATCAACGTGAATAACTTTTTTTACATTTGGAACTTCAGATAAAGATTTTGCAACATCATCAGCTTGATGACCTAAAACTAAAACATGAAGATCTTCGTTTATTTGAGAAGCTGCAGTTATAGCATTATAAGTAAATGGTCTAACCTCTTTATTATTATGTTCTGCAATTAATAATACTGACATTTAAATTACCTTAGCCTCATTTTTTAATTTTTGCACCAATTCTTCAACACTAGCGACTTTTATTCCAGCTTTTCTTTTTGGTGGTTCTTCAACTTTAATTTGTTCGATTCTAGGATTAATATCAACTCCTAAATCTGAAGCATTTATCTGTTCTATTGGTTTTTTCTTAGCTTTCATAATATTTGGAAGCGAAGCATATCTTGGTTCATTTAGTCTTAAATCACATGTAACAATAGCTGGAACATTTACTTCAATAGTTTCTAAACCTTCATCAATTTCACGAGTTACTTCTAATGCATTATCTTTAACTTCAATTTTCGATGCAAAAGTTGCTTGAGGCCAATTTAATAAAGCTGCAAGCATCTGACCAGTTTGATTGCAATCATCGTCAATTGCTTGTTTTCCCATAAACACCAAATCAGGATTTTCTTTTTCTACTATTTTTTTCAAAATTTTTGAAACTGCTAATGGCTCAATCACATTATCAACTTTGACATGTATTCCCCTATCCGCTCCAACAGCTAATGCTTTTCTAACAGTTTCTTGTGCTTTTTCTTCACCGATTGTAATTGCAACTATTTCTTTAGCTTTGCCAGCCTCTTTAATTTTTACTGCTTCTTCTATTGCATTGTCATCTGGTGGATTTGTTGACATTTTAACGTTGTCAGTAACAACACCAGAACCATCTTCTTTAACTCTTATTTGAACGTTGTAATCAATAACTCTTTTAACTGCGACTAATATTTTCATTAAGCTCTTAATAAATTGTTTTCTGGATCGTAAGGACTTTCATCTAAAATTGTAGCATCATATTTCTCACCTAATATTTCAATTTTAAGTTTTTGTCCAACATTTGCTAATTCTGGTTTAACCATTCCTAATGCTAATGATTTTCCAATTCTAAAACCAAAATCTCCTCCTGTAGCTCTTCCTATAACACTTCCATTTTCATAAATGGGATTGTTGCCTAATACATCTGCATCTTTTGGATTGTGAACCTCCAAGGTAACAAGTTTGTTATCAAAACCTTTTTCTCTCCACTTGTTCAATGCTTCAAGTCCAATAAAACTTCCTTTATTAGGATGTATAAATCTATCAAGACCGCTTTCATAAGGTGAGTATTCTATTGATAGTTCTGTTCCAACCAATTTATAAGATTTTTCTACTCTCAAACTATTCATTGCTCTAATACCATATGGCTTTAGTCCAAGATCTTGCCCTGCTTCCATAAGTTTATCAAAAATGTGATTTTGATATTCCATTGGATGATGCAGTTCCCATCCTAATTCACCAACAAAATTAACTCTCATAGCATTTACTGGTGCGTAGCCTACATCAACCATTTTTGCACTTAGCCATTTAAAGTTTTCATTTGAAAAATCATCTTTTGAAACTCTTTGCATTAACTCTCTTGCTTTCGGACCTGAAACAACCAAAACTCCATTACTATTAGTTAAATTTTCAAACTGCACTGAACCATCTGAAGGCATCCATTTTAAAATCCAATCATGATCTAATCTTTGGAAAGCTCCTGCTGATACTAAATAAAAGCTATCATGTGACTCTCTCATAATAGTAAATTCAGAATGAACTCCGCCTTTAGTATTTAAAGCGTGACATAAATTAATTCTTCCAACTTTTTTTGGTAATTTGTTTGCAACTAAATTATCTAAAAATTCCTCAGCACCAGGTCCTTTAATTCTACATTTTGCAAATGCAGTCATATCTAAAAGACCAACATTTTCTTTTACGTTTTTGCATTCTTTTTCCATTGCATTGAACCATTTAGATCTTCTAAATGACCAATCGTCTTTTTGCTCCATTCCATCAGTTGCAAAAAAATTAGGTCTTTCCCATCCAAATTTTTGACCAAACACTGCTCCTAAATTTTTCATTCTGTCATAACATGGTGCTGTTCTTAATGGTCTTGCTGCTGGTCTTTCTTCATCAGGAAAGTGAGTTATGAAAACGTGACTATAGGCTTCTTCATTTTTAGCTTTTAAATATGATTTTGAACAATAATCTCCATATCTTCTTGGTTCAACACCAAGCATATCAATAGTTGGTTCACCATCTACGATCCATTCAGCAAGTTGCCATCCTGCTCCACCAGCTGCAGTGATACCAAAGCTATGACCTTCATTTATCCAAAAATTTTTCAATCCCCAAGCAGGGCCAACAATTGGGTTACCATCAGGTGTATAACAAATTGCACCGTTATAAACTTTCTTAACTCCCACTTCTCCAAACGCAGGGACTCTATGTATTGCACCTTCAATGTGTGGAGCCAATCTATCCAAATCTTCCTGAAATAATTCATATTCAGAATCTTTTGATGGTCCATCTACATAACAAGCTGGTGCACCATCTTCATATGGCCCTAAAATTAATCCACCTGCTTCTTCTCTCATATACCATCTACTATCACTATCTCTTAAAACTCCCATCTCTGGTAATCCATCTTTTTTTCTTTTTTGAATTTCTGGATGAGGCTCAGTAACAATGTATTGATGTTCAACTGGAATGACTGGAATATCTAAACCAACCATCTTCCCAGTTTGTCTTGCAAAATTTCCTGAACAAGAAATTATATGTTCACATTCTATGGATCCTTTATCTGTTTCAACAACCCATCCATCTTTGGTTTGTTTCATGCCTACGACATTTGTATTTCTATAAATTTCTGCTCCTCTATTTCTTGCGCCTGTTGCGAGAGCTTGAGTTAAATCAGCTGGTTGGATATATCCATCTTCAGGGTGTTGTATTGCACCAACTAAATCTGACGTATTACATAATGGCCAGATTTCCTTAACTTGATCTGGAGTTAAAAATTTTACATCAACACCAATTGTTTGAGCAACACCAGCGTATTGAAAGTATTCATCCATTCTATCTTTAGTGCTTGCTAATCTAATATTTGATACAACGCTGAAACCTACGTTCTTGCCTGTCTCTTCTTCTAAAGTTTTATACAAATTGACAGCATACTTATGGAGTTGTCCTACGGAATAACTCATATTAAATAGTGGTAATAAGCCAGCTGCATGCCAAGTTGAGCCTGATGTTAGTTCTTTTCTTTCAATCAAAGCTACATCTGACCAACCTTTTTTTGCTAAATGATAAAGAGCACTTACACCTACTACTCCACCACCAACTACAACTACTTTTGCTTTGGATTTCATTATCAGATTCCTACTAAATTTTAATTACTTACGAAACAAAATTCTATTATTCATCATCTGCGTCACGCCAGCCCATTCTGAACATTAAATAAGCGGCAACTACAACCGAAATTGTACCTACTACCATACCAATATTAATCCCGACTTCACTTCCCCAAAAATACCATCCAAGTTGAGTGGATGAAATTGTCGGAAAGCATAAAATAAACATTAGAATTGCGTACCTAATATACATTGGAGGCTTTTTCATTATATTGATGATCCCATAGGTATTGGTTGTGAAACTGCTGTTGTAAGCCAGCAATCTAAAAGATTGCCTTCTTTATTATTCTTTTCAACTTTCCATTTAAATTTAAAATATTGTTTGTCCTTATCCAAAACAACAACTTCATAAGTTGCCATAGTACTTGATTTGTAAATTTCAGTTACTGTATTTTCTTTGTGATCAATCAACATTGAGTATGAAGCCCCCTTTAACATTCTTTTAAATCTATCTAAGGGACCTGTCATCCTTTGATTATTTGGATGTGCAAATTCCCATGTTTGCTCAATTCCTCTATCTTTATATGGACTGTCATTTTTCATTAACGCCTTTAATTGAATTAAAACAACTTGTTTTGGATCTATATTCACACTTGGTTTTAAAACATCGGCAAATGAAGAATTAAAATAAAAAAATGTAATTAAAAAAAATAATATTTTGAATTTCATATTTTAATTTATCTTAAATTTAAAATGAAATAAAAGGTCTTAATATCACACTTAATAATTTGATATTATATAGTTTTGAATAATCTATCGTATTCGTTTTTAATACATTTATTAGAGATATAATAAATTTTATTTTGAGAGACTAATTTAGCTGCATTTTCATTGTGAATTCCTAATTGCAACCATAATACATTTGCACCAATTTCTATTGTTTGTTTTGCTATTTCCTCAGCCTCCTCACTAGGTCTAAAAACGTTAACAATTCCTACATGATCTTTAATATCCGTTAGTTTTTTATAAACTGGTTCACCATGTATAATTTTATTATCTGTTACTGGATTAACAGGAAAAACTTTGTAACCTGTATTTCTTAAATATTTCATTATTATATTGGAAGTTTTTTTTGAGTCTGGGCTTGCTCCAACAATTGCTATTGTCCTATAACTTAAATATAGTTCTTTTATTTTTTCATCTAAAAGTGTTGTATCCATAATTTGATTTAAATTTTAAGATCTAGTCGCGGTTTCCAAAATGGTCTGAAGAGTTCAATTTTTGGACATCTATTCATAACTACTTTTAAACCTGCATCTTCAGCAATTTTTGCTGCATCATGATTAATTACACCTATTTGTCCCCATAATACTTTTGCGCCAATTGATATTGCCTCTTCAGCAATTCCATAAAGATCCTCAGATTTTCTAAATACCTCAACCATATCAACAGGTCTATCGATAGCAGATAAATTTGGATAAACTTTCAAATTTCTAATTTCCTTTATACCTGGTTTAGGATTTACAGGTATCATGTCATAACCAGTCTCATGCAAAACTCTTAGCACACCATAACTAAATTTAGTTTTATCTGGGCTAGCACCAACCATAGCAATTGTCTTAACTGAGCTTAAAATATCTTTTAAATATTCAGCGCTATAAGGTTCGTTGTGGTTCATCTTTATTTTTTTTCTTCCTTTTTACTTGCAATATCTGCTTTTAATTCATGAGGTTCTAAAGGGTCTAGGAAAGGATTTCGATACAATTTATCATGACTTTCAACTCCTATCTCAATTGTGCAATCCGTTTTTGCTTTAGCAACACATAAAATAATATATCCATCATTTATTTGTCTATTATTTAGAGCAACTTGAGAACGTTGATCCACTTCTCCATTAATTAATTTAGCTGCACATGTAATACATCCTCCATACTGACATCCGTAAGGAAGATCAACCCCTTGATCTCTTAATTCATTTAATAAAGGTTTTTTTCCAGTTACCTCAAATGCACTATTATTTCTGTTTGAGATTGTAATCTTTGTCATAGCCAGATATCACTTGTGCAATCTCCACCAGGATATCTACTTTCATGACATCTGCTAGGTCCATTTGGTTCTTTACCAAAATCAACAATAAAATCTTTATTAATTTTCATTCCCCCATTTTCAACATCACAATCAATCATAATCATTGCTCCACCCTGCTTTCTTATTTCAGGATAAAATTGATTATCCCAAGTAGAAAATAATGATGTTGTTACATACATCCTTTTACCATCTAATGATAATTGATACATTTGGGGTCCACCAGCAATTTTAACGCCATTTACTTCTGGAGCCTTTCCTAATAATCCACCCATCCAAACTTGACCAGTTAATTTTGGTTTGTGTGGATCTGAAATATCGTATTGTCTCATATCTCCATGAAGCCAATTATTTATATAGAGATATTTATCATCCATAGAAACTAATATCGCTGACATAACTCCAGGCACTGGGATTGGCCAATCAGGATGAGGTTCATTTTCAACATCAATTATTTTTTCCCATTCCCATTTTCCATCTTTTGATTTCCAAAAATGAATCACATTTGCACTTAGAGCTGCACCACAAAATCCATGGCTACTATCAGGATTATGCATAAATTTAACTTCTAATGGTATTAAACCATCTTCACCTAAATACATTGTTTGAACTGGTTCTTTTTTTTTAAAATCCCAAACATGAAGTCGTCTACCATATTTCAAATGACCAACTTCCTCTAAATCAAATCCAGGCATGAAAGTATTTGGGGCAGCCCACTCAGAACTAACCATTACATTATGTCTTGGCTGGTACCAGAAGTCATAACTAAAAGGTATGTCACCCATTGAATTTTCCCACCTACCTACAATTTCAAAATCTTTATTTAAATGTAAATATCCTCCTGGCGCTTCTCCTCGAGCGTCTCCAAGAAAAGAAATGATAATTTCAGAACCTAAGCAATGAACTGTGTGTGGTCCTGATAAATTAGTTTTTTTCTTTATTTCAGATCCATCTACTACTTTATGTATTTTTGGAGCTCTAGGATCGGATGCAGTATCAACAACATAAATATTATTTGATCTAACACCTGGAACTAATAAATATTTTCTGCTCATTTTTGAGTCGCCATGACAGGAAGAACATGCATTCCATCCCATATGATGCAATTCATCACCAATACCTGGCATTTCAAGTCTATGAATTACTTTAGAATAAGTAGGACTTTGAGGATCAACATCGACTGTTGCTAAGTAGTCTGGTTTTTGTATTCCCGTCCCTGTGTAAATAGCTATAGTATATAAAAGCTTTTCTTTTGGTGCTTTTATTGCTTCTATAGGACTAGCATATCCAGGACCACAACATCCATCCATGATTGATTTTCTCCTTTAATTACAACTTAATCTTTTTTTTTAGTGACTTCAACTTAATGGTTATTTGTTTTTCCAACTTGGATTTCTTTTTTCGATAAATGCACTTATACCCTCTTTGGCATCATAAGATGACATATTAAGTGTCATCATCTTACTTGTATAATCATAAGCTTTGTTAAGGGGCATTTCTAATTGTTTATAAAAACCTTTTTTACCAATTTTGATAGTTAAATTTGATTTTGAAGATATTTTTTTTGCAATATCTAAAACTTTTTTATTCAAAGTTTTTGGACTGTAATGATCATTAATTAATCCAATTTCCTTTGCATATTTTGCACTAATTGGATCACCGGTAAGTAGCATTTCCATCATTCTTTTTCTGCTAATTTTTCGACTGACAGCAACCATTGGTGTACTGCAAAATAATCCAATTTTTACTCCAGGTGTAGCAAACGTTGCTGAGTTCGTACTATATGCAAGATCACAACTGGCAGCTAATTGACATCCTGCTGCGTAAGCTGCTCCATGCACTTTTGCTATGACTGGTTTGTTTCCCTCCACAATTTGCATCATAAGTTTTGAACAAAGTTTAAAAAGTTTTAGATGATTAGATCTATTTTTTATACCTCTTACCTCTTTTAAGTTATGACCTGCACTAAATCCTTTTCCAGCTCCTTCTAAAATAATAACCCTTGTTTCTTTATCATTATCTAATTTTTTGAATGCCTTTAATAAAGATGAAAGAGTATTGTAGGATAATGAATTATAAGATTTTGGATCATTAATTAAAACTCTTTTAACGCCTGGTGATACTTTATTTATTTTTACAGTCATTTATTTTAATTTACCTTCTTCTCTCATCTTAGCTCTAATTTTAGTTGCTGAAATTTTTTGAATTTCTTCAGGCAAAACTATTTCTTCAATTTTATATCCTACACCTCTTCCATAACAAATATTTGTAATATTAGGGACAAGTATAATTTTGAACCTGCCCTCAAACTCTGGATTAAGTTTTTCCTCAATATTTTTTTTGACAGTTTCAAAATCAAATGGATTATCATCAACACCTTGTACATCTCTAATTTGAATACATACTTGTCCTGTTTTTTTTATAATTTCCTTGAATAGAGTATAGTGACCATCATGAAACGGTTGCCATCTTCCTAACATTTGAGCGGTTGGTTTTTTATTGTCCCATTGGTACGCCATTTTTTATCTCCTTTAAAATCTTTGGTGCCCAAGACTTAGCATCTTGTGTGGTAACATGAAAATCATATTTTTCTGGTTTAACAAACATTTTATTAGTGTCATCAAATCTACCTTCTTTTATTGTATCTACCCAAACTACATAATCTGCAGGAAATAAACTTCTTGCTTTTGGAGTTGGGCAAATAAAATCTGCAATCACATAATTTCCTTCGTCTTTTAATTTTAATGCAAAGTCAGCCATTCTTTTTGCTTGTCTTGTTCTACCCTCTTCTGAAAAATCCCAATCGTTTGCAGCTTTTCTTACTTCATCTGCATTTAATCTTTTTGCATTTAACAATGGAGCAAGTTCATCAGCTAATGTAGTTTTTCCTGCTCCCGGTAGTCCCATAATTAATATAATTTTCATTTTTTAAATTAAATTACCAACAACCCACTTATGAAAGTGATGTGTTGGATTGTCCATCTTTGGAGAAAAATTACCACCATTATAAGCTGGAGAGTTTCTACCTATTTGCATACTTTGAATAATATCTACATCTTCTTTTTGAATATCTTCCCATTGTTTGTGATTTTTTTGTCTTAGAGATTTATACTTTGTTGAATTTGCTGCTTCATCTCCAACATAATAAATTTCCATATGTTCTACTGTAAGCTCATGATTGATTGGCTCTAACCAATAAGCATAATAATGATCTTTATGAATTCCTAACATTACATTTGGAAATAGTGCTACGTACTCGGCTATATTTTCTTTATCTTTAGGCCAATTAGGAAAGCAAGGAAACTTTTCATTTCCTTCAAACCTTGGATTATAAACAACTGTTCCTTGTCCAGCGAAACGATTCGGAAGACCATGTATATGATAGTGATCTTCTAATTTTGAATAAGAATTTAATCCTGGATGAACCCAAGGCAAATGATAGCTCTCACAATAATTTTCAATTGCGAATTTCCAATTACAATTTGCATCTAATTTAAAATAACCATAGTCATTTGCATGATGAATTAATTCTCTATCTTTCAAAGGCCAAAATTTTTCCCATCTTTGACTTAAAGGACTAATGTAATTCTCAAATGAAATTTCATTGTTGTTAATATTAATCATAATTAGATCTAACCAAATATATGATCTTATCTCTTTTAAATTACTTTTTGATTTATCAAATTCAGGTGTTTGATGGATATTCATGCCTCCTATATGAGGTGTAGCAACTAATTTTCCTTCTAAGTCATATGACCATGAATGATATGAGCACCTCATAACATTTCTAATTTTGCCAGCTTCTTTAACTAATTTTACTCCTCTATGACTGCAAATATTATGAAAAACTTTTATTTCTTTATTTTTTGTTCTAACAATAAGTAAGGGTATTCCAAGTAAATCAATTGGTTTAACATCACCTTCATCTGGAATAGAACTTCCAACTCCAATTACAATCCACTTATCTTCAAATAATTTTTTTCTTTCAATTAAAGTATATTCTTTACTGATGTAACATTCATTTGGTAAACCATGAGCTTCACTAATTGGTTTAGATACAATATCTAACTTTTGTTTATCTATAATATTGTAAATTTCTGACATGGTTTATTTTATCACTTGATATAACCCTAACCAAGCATTTACGTCTTTGCTCGCAATGTAATCTGATTTAAAAAATTTTATTTCTTTCCACTTATTTTGCTCTTTAAGTTGTTCAATTTTTTTATCAAAACCATATTTTTCATGTATTCCCTCATTAATAGTAAAACAGATAAATCCATCATTCTTTGTAATCCTGATAAATTCCTCTAAAGCTGGTGGCTTTACATGTCCAAAAGTAAATGTACCAACACACATAACAGAGTCATATACGTCATCTTTTTTATTAATGGGTTTATTTAAGTCTACTTGTTCAAGCTTTTCATAAAGATCATTTGGTACTAATTCTAATAACTTTTTTGAAAGATCTGCCCCATGAAAATTTTTAAAACCATATTTTTTTAATTCAACACCCACCAATCCAGTTCCACAACCAGCATCATAAATTTTTGCATCTTTATTTTTTTGGAATTCTGAAAATACTCTTGTTGTTTCTTTTGGTCCTGTGTAATTCCAATCGACCATATCCTTATCATATTTATTACCATCTCCCCACTCATCATAATATTTCATTACTTCATCAGTGTCTTTTAGCTTATAGATTGGAATTTTGTTACCTACGTCTTTTTGAGCCATAATAAAACTTACTTCACTTTTAATAAAAAAACTCCAAAATAATTTTTTTTATCAGTAAAATATTTTAAGACTTTAAAGCCAGATTTATTAACTAATTTAACAAAATTATTTTTTGAATATTTATGAGAATTTTCAGTATGAATGGTTTCATCTTTAGTAAATTTAATATTCTTTTTATTAATTTTTAACGTGAAATTTTTTTTCGAGATAAGATGCATTTCAATTCTTTTTTTTTTTAAATTGTAGAATGCTTTATGTTCAAAATCTTTCGTTTGAAATTTTGAATTACAAATTTTGTTTACTACATTTAATATATTTTTATTAAATTTAGCTGTTACTCTCAATTTATCATTATAAGCATTTTCAAGGGTCTTCTTATTTTTGATTAAATCTACCCCAATTACTAAATAAGAATTTTTACCTGTGATTTTTGAAAAATTTTTTAATATTTTTTTTGCATTTTTGGGTAAATAATTTCCTATGGTAGATCCTGGAAAAAAACTTACTATTTTTTTTTTATTTTTTAAAATTTTATTTAATCTACTGGTCTGACTAAAGTCAGCACATATTGCTGTTACTTTTAAATCTGAGAATTTTTTTGCAATTATTGATGCATTTTCAAACAAATATTCCTTACTAATATCTATAGGAATATATTCTTTGGGTTTGCTTAATGATTTTATAAATTTGTTGATTTTTTTATTTGAGCCACTTCCGAATTCTACAATTGTTGAATGAATTGGTAATTTCTTTCTTATCTCTTTTTGTAAGTTACCAAGTATTTCTAACTCTTTATTTGTTGGGTAATATTCTTTAAGGTTTGTTATTTTATTAAATAACTTTGAACCTTTTTCATCATAAAAATATTTTGGCAGTAAATATTTTTGTTTTTTATTTAATAATCCCTGCAAGATTAATTTTTTATCATCTTGAATTTGATTGTTTATGTTTATTAATTTTAAATTAGTCACTAGATGTCATCAGCTAATCTGACACCACAAAACTGCCAAGTATCACTTGGGTAAAAGAAATTTCTATAAGATGCTCTGATATGATTAATAGATGTAGAGTGTGAGCCACCTTTTAAGACAAACTGATTGCACATAAACTTATTATTATATTCTCCTAGATTTCCTTCATATGGTTTGTATTTTTTGTAAGGCGTGTAATTACTGCTTGTCCATGCCCATAAATTTCCATAAACATCGTCTGCTTTTTCTTCAACTTCATGAAAAATTTTATTTTCTAAAAAATTACCTTTTTTCTCAGATTGTTTTAAAAAATATTCTAGTTCAAATTCAGTTGGCAATCTTTTATTTTTGTATCTTGCAAAAGCATCCGCTTCATAGAAACTTATATGAGAAACCGGTTTTTCATTATCAATTTTTTTTACACCGTTTAATGTAAAATAATTATTATTATCTATCCAATACATTGGTTTTTCTAATTTGGTATTATTTATAAAGTCCCATCCATCAGATAACCAATACTCATGATTTTTATATCCTCCGTCATTAATAAATTCTTTCCACTCTCCATTTGTAACAAATGAATATATTTTAAAAGGATCTAATTGTGTTTCTGATACTGGTAATTCGTTATCGTAACAAAAAATATCCTCGTTGTTTCCATATTTAAATTTTTTACTAGTTTCTAATGTCAATTCATTTTCTTCTTTAGTGGTTGGTTTATCATCATTAGAATTATAAGTCGGCATCAATGGATTGTTGTAAAAAATATTTTTAATATCCATTAACATTAATTCTTGATGCTGTTGTTCGTGATTTGAACCTAGTTCAACTAAAAATGATGTTCTGTTATTTTTTGTCCTTTTTAAAAAGTCAATAATATTTTCAGTTACATAGTGTCTATATTGTACTACATCTTTTAAGATGGGTCTATTTAGTGAACCTCTCTTATTTCGAGGATTGTACTCACCTACAGAATTATAATACGAATTAAATATGTAATTATAATCTTTGTTAAAAAGTTTGTAACTTTCATCCAATTCTGACAAGATGAATTTTTCGAAGAACCATGTGGTGTGACCAAGATGCCACTTAAGAGGACTAACATTTTTGCTGGGCTGTATTACCATATCCTCAGCCTCTAAGTTCTCGCACAAGGATAGAGTTTGTTGTCTTGTTTTGGAGAATAATTCTGTAATTTGAGATAATTTATTTTCCATGACTAAATTTAATTAAATTTTCAGATCATGACAATGGGTTACAATGTGTTCAGCTGTTTAATATTTTTATAGACACGGAATGTAAAATAATTAAGAATTTACTTATGAATTTTTCTTTAGAAATAGGTCCTAAAACTGATTTAAGCACGTTGCCTAAGGTACAGGATGTTTATGTTACAATGCTACCTGGAGGTGATTATAAAGAGACCGCTCAACAGTCTGGAGAGTTAGTTAAAGAGGGATTTAATCCAGTTCCTCACTTCCCAGCAAGATCAATAAATGATGAAAATCAGCTGAAAGATTATGTTTCTAGATGTAAAGATTTGGGTGTTAATCAGGTCTTGGTGATAGGTGGAAGTCGTGACCCGATCGGAAAATTTGATAGCTCATATCAAATGTTAGAGACAGGGTTTTTTGATGGTATCAAGATTGGAATTGCTGGACATCCTGAGGGGAGTCCTGATATATCCGACTCTGATTTAGAAAAAGCTATGATAGATAAAAAGCCTTATGCTGATTATATAGTTACACAGTGGCTAATGGATACTCAGCCAATTATAGATTTTATCTCAAAACAAACAATACCAGTTCATGTTGGAATAACTGGGCCAATGAAAATATCTAGCTTAATTAAATTTGCTAATATTGTAGGGGCAAAAAATTCCATTAACTTTCTTAAATCTAATTTTAGTAAGGCGTTAGATTTATTGAAACCTAAAGACCCTAATGATTTAATTGGGAAAGTTAAATCGCATACTGATTATTTCCACATTTATACATTCGGCGGCTTGAAGGAAACTAACAAGTGGTTGAAGGAGAATAACTATGTCTAATGAATTTGACTATAGTAAGCTAAGACATACAACATCAGTAGATCAGTCTGATAGAAAAGTACCATACAATTTAAGACAAAGCGGACCTACTAAAGTTGAGATGCTAATATCAACAAGAGTAAGGAAGTCTCCATACTGGCATTTATCAATGAAAGCAGGATGTTGGAGAGCAACTGTATATAACAGAATTTACCATCCAAGAGGTTATGTTAAACCTGAAGATGGTGGTGCAATGGTTGAGTACGAGGCAATTAAAAACCATGTAACAATGTGGAATGTTGCTGTTGAAAGACAAATACAAGTTAAAGGACCAGATGCAGAAAAATTTGTTGATTATGTAATTACAAGAGATGCTACAAAAATTTCTCCAATGAGAGGAAGATATGTAATTTTGTGTAATGCATACGGAGGAGTATTAAATGATCCAATTCTTTTAAGAATATCTAAAGATGAATTTTGGTTTAGTTTATCAGATAGTGATATTGGATTATATCTGCAAGGAGTAAATGCAGATGAAAGGTTTAATGTTCAAATTAATGAAATAGATGCTTGTCCTGTACAAATTCAAGGTCCTAAAGCAAAAGCTTTAATGAAAGATCTTTGTGGAAGTGAAGTTGACATTGACAACATGCCTTTTTATGGATTGGCATCTACAAAAGTTGGTGGAAGAAGTTGTATAATTTCTCAAACAGGTTTTTCAGGCGAGTCTGGATTTGAAATATATTTAAGAGAAGCAACTTTATATGCCGAAGATATGTGGAATGCTGTTCTTGAAGCAGGTAAAAAACATAACTTAATGGTAATTGCTCCTGCACACCATAGAAGGATACAAGCTGGAATTCTTTCATGGGGACAAGATATGGATCATGAGCATAATCCATTTCAATGTAATCTTGGATATCAAGTTTCTTTATCTGGTAAAGGTGAATGGAACAAAAAAGCAGATTACATTGGTAAAAAAGCTCTTGAGAAAATGAAAGCTGATTTAAAAGCAGGTCATAAACCTTACAAACTTCAATTAGTTGGACTTGAATTGGGAGGAAAACCTATTGAAGAATATGCTCCAGATTTTTGGTTAATTTCAGAAAACGGCAGTGAGCCTGTAGGATTTGTAACTTCTCCTTGGTATCACCCAGAAAAAGGGAAAAATATTGCTATGGGATATGTACCTTTTGATGGCACGCTGAATGCAAATGGTTTTCCAAGAGGTAAAGTTGGATCGAAATTTAAAGTCCATCTACCAGAAAAATATTCTGATAAACCTGGAGAACCGGTTGATGCAGTTGTAGTTGATATTCCATTTACAGAATCTTACAACGCAAATACAAGAGAAGTAGTCAGTAAGTGATAAAAATTTTTTTAGGGGGAATTTAATTCCCCCTAAATATGACGAAAACCTTTTTCATAGTTGTTTGCATTATAATCGCTATTGCTCTAATAATATTCCCATTAATAGTTTCATATAAGGCGCAAAAAAAAAATAAAGATAATTAATGTTTGCTCAGTTTTTAGATATTGTTTTTAAATCATTAAAGCTTGATAAAACTCTTTATAAAACCCCAAGATATTATGGAGAAGCTGGAATTTATTTTGCAATTCTAATTATGATTTTAGATGGGGTTGCAGGTGCTATTGCAGCTAATACGATTGTAAAAACATCAGTAGGTATATCTGGTTTAACAGCATTATTAACATGGCTGGTGTGGGCAATTTTTATATTTGTAATTGGGGTTAAAATTTTTCCTGATAAAGATAGAAAAATTCCATTTAAAAGAGTTCTTATAGCCGTTGGGTACGCACACGCTCCAGGACTAATAAGATTTTTTGCTGTCACACCAGAATTAGTGCTTTTAATTATTTTTCTTACTCAATTTTGGATTTTTGCTTCATTAATTATAGCAACGAGACATATTTTAAATTTAAAATCAAATTTAAAAGCATTCGGAATTGTATTTTTGTCTTTTTTAATTATTTCTTTTTTGACAATTTCTTTCGTAATGACAAAAATTAATTCATTACCAATAAGTACAAATATTTAAATCGGAAATAAAGTTTTAGATGTTCTGCAGGAGTTACAAAGTTTATATCCTGTGAGTATTAGATTTTGAGTTACTGTCTCATCTTCCTTTTTACATTCATCACAAATATCATTTAATTCATTATTATCTGTTTTGTCTGATTTATAGTCAAATTTATCAGTCATTATCTGTTAATCCTGCTCCTGCAGTTTTTTGTTTTAACTCATCAGTTTCTTCAACAAATGTGTTTTCTGATAATTTTGTTAATTCTTTCCAATCTTCTTCAGAAAAATTATTCTTATTTTCTAAGAATTGAATTTTAATTACATCAGCTTTTTCTACAACCTCACTACTTAAATAATTTGAATAAATTGATTGATTGAAATTTAATAAAAATTCTTTTTGATCTATCTTTAAAAAAATTCTCTTTCCTGTTATTTCCGAAGATCTACTGACAAACGGCAAAAATATCAATGGGTAAGCAATTTTTTCAATTTCTATATCTTTTAGTTCTTGGATAGAGAAAGATTGATCAAAAAAACTTAATCCAAGTTTAATTGGACAGTAAAAGTTTTGAGGTCTGTTGCTTTTTTTAAAAGATTGGCAAGTTTCAAACTTTTCATTATTATAAATCTTAAAATATTGGTTTATGTGTTTTATTCCTGGTAAACCAAATAACTCAAGTTGTTTAATGTTCTTTCCTATTTCTTCAGCAACACCCCAAGAAAAACCTTTTGCTTTAGTTGAACGTTTAACTATCGTGTCAATTTCACTATAACTTCTCATTAATTGCTTTAGTTATATATCCAATATTGATTAAATGAATTAAGTTCATTTGGTAATGGAGCTCCTTGAAACATACAAATCCTCAACCATTTGTCAGATCTTGGATCAAACTTTACTGCCCCAAAAAAAGATAGTTTAAGTCTTAACATATCAATAGGGACCAATTTTGAGCCGATGGTGTTATCTTGAATTTCAGAATATGGATATTTCTCTGTTATAAACACTCTTCTTACAATATGTCTTAAATCATTGTTCCGTACTAGAAAATTGCCAATCTTTAAGCTGTTTTTTAATGTAAAAATAGTTTCATAAAGTTTTTTTATATCTCTAGCAATAGCTGTAGGCTGCTCAAGTTCTGAACCATTATCCTCAAACCGATCTCCAATTCTAGGCTCTTCTTTATTTTTTGAAATGAACCAAAATTTTTTATTATTTTCATTTTTTGAAAAATCAATTTTTAAAATATCTGAATAATTTTTTTCAATTATTTCTCTTAGGTCATTTATAGTTCTGTCTACAGGTATATTAAAACTATTATCTTCGTCTGAACTCATTTGAGAAATTAAAGGATCAGTTATTTCATTATATGGCTCCATCATTATAGAAACCAAATACTCAACTCCTTCTTCAGATAAATTTTCCTCTGCCCAATTATATAATTTATCAAATATATAAAAATTTGATCTATCAATATTATCTTTCAAATAATTAATTAAATTTTGTAAATCATTAATTAAATTCTCAATTTTTTTCTTTTGGTATTCGCTGTCAGTATTCCATGAAGTCACATTTTTTAAAGATTTTGTTAAACAGTTGTAAAAAATTTTAAAATCTTCTTCTGATACTTTTTCTATTTCTCTTATTTTTTTTAAAGCTGTTTCTTTAGCTAAGATCCAATTATTTAATAATGAAGGGTGGTTAACAATAAATGGTGCCATTCCTAATCCAGTTGAATTTCCAATTCCTAAATTTCTGCAAATATCCAAGTCTAATTCTACAGCATCTTTAGGATTTTTATGTTTTGCTATATGATTGACTTGATCGAAAGTGAATTGTCTTACAAGGTAAACTAACATCATTTCCAATCTAAAAGGACCATTTATTTCATCTCTATTTTTAATTCTAAACCTGTCTGCTAATCCAAATTTTCCTGAGCCATATACTGCAGTTGTTCTGTACAAATATCCAACTTTTGAAAGCTCATTAGTATTGGGCTGGATACCTTTTGATAAACACTCAACCACATAATTAAATGCTCTAACTGATCTATTTGCTCTTGAAAGAGTAAGTTCTTTATAAGAAAGTCTCCCTACTTCTTGTTTAGGGACATTTTGTGAGAGTCTATCAATATCAATTTTTGAAGGAATGCCATCATACAAAGCAAATGCAGCATCCCATTTAGTTGCTATTACTCTATCAGATCTTTCCTCATCTTTAAGTTCATTGGCAAAACAAACTAGAGAATATGTTTTTTTATCTTTTGAAAATGAATAAATGGCAACTCCATACCCCCTATCATTCAAGTCGAACAAATCTCTGTTATATTTCCAATCTTTGAACTCATTTAAAAATGATCTTAGAAAAGATAATTTAGATTGATGAAACGATCCAAGTCTAGAGAGTTTCATTACAATTTTAGGATCTCTTAGTGGAACTTGCATTAATTAATTCCTTTATAAAAATTAAACCAGTTATTGCCAAGTATCCTATTTATCTCTTCTTCGTGAAAACCTTTATTTTTTAGTTCTGTGTTTATATTATTAAATCCTCTTGCATCCAAAAACCAATCTGGTTGTTTTGGAAAACCAGGTTTATCTTTACTGCCCTCACCAAAATTTTTTGAATTTGACCATGTTCCATTTCTCATCCACTCAACTACACTGTCTGGTTGATTCAAACATAAGTCTGATCCTATACCAACATTATTAATACCCATAATTTCAACTGTTCTTGCAACCATTTCACAAAAACTTTCTATTTTACAATTCGTTCCATCTTTTAAATGATGAGCATACAATGATAGCCCTAACATTCCTCCACTATCGGATAAAACTTTTAATAATTCTGTAGATTTATTTCTTTTCGCTTCAAACCAAAAAGTTGGATTTGCATGAGTGATCGCAATAGGTTTTTGGCTAATTTCAATTGCATCAAGTGTACTTTTCTCTGCTGAATGAGACATGTCAACAACGATACCTACTCTATTCATTTCTTTAATAGCCTCTTTTCCAAAATTAGTAACTCCACTATCATTTTTCTCATAACATCCAGTGGCTAGTAATGATTGATTATTGTAAGTTAGTTGCATAAATCTACAACCTTGTGAGTGTACTTTTTCTATAAGACTTATGTCATCTTCAATTGGTGAACAATTTTGAAATCCAAAAAAAATTGCTGTTTTGTTTTCTTCTTTTGCTTTTGTAATATCATTGTAGTTATTGCCTAGAAATATAAGATCTTTATTTTCTTCAAAATGTTTATTCCACTCATGTATTCTTTGTTGTAATTCATCATAGTCTTCATGATAAACTAACGTTACGTGAACCGCATTTAATCCAGCTTTATTATTTATTTCAAAGATTTCTCTAGACCATTTACAATACTGAAGATTATCAATTCGATAATTCATATTTGGTATACACTATTATTATTATTATGATTGTCACTAACTTAAACTGTCCTTAGCTAAAAATTGCAATTTAAGGGAAATATCTATAAATTGATATTGGTTTCATGAAATACAAAAAAAAATCACATAAAGTATCAATTGTAATGGGCAGTCAGTCTGATTACAAAACAATGAAAAATTGTGAAAAAGTTCTTAAGATTTTAAAAGTTAATTATGAGACAAATATCGTCTCTGCACACAGAACGCCTGATAGACTTTATACCTATGCAAAGAAAGCAGAAAATAATAATATTTCTATTATTATCGCTGGGGCCGGAGGATCAGCACATTTACCTGGTATGATTGCTGCAATAACTAGAATTCCAGTCATAGGTGTTCCCATTGAAAGTAAAAAGTTAAAAGGTTTAGATAGCCTACTATCAATTGCTCAAATGCCAAAAGGAATTCCTGTTGGTACAGTTGCTATTGGAGAAGATGGTGCAATCAATGCTGGTTTATATGCTGCTTCAATTATAGCTACGTATGATAACAATGTAAAAAAAATACTTTTAAATTGGCGAAAAAAACAAACATCAAAAGTAAAAAAAAAACCAAAGTAATTAATGTCTAAACCTGATCTAGGAATAATAGGTGGAGGACAATTAGGAAGTCTATTAGCATCCGCAGCAAAAAAAATTAATATTAAAACTGTTATTTTATCAGATGATAAAGATGCACCCGCAATTAATTTTGCAGATGAATTTATTTATGGAGACTACCAAGACATAAATATTATCAATAACTTTTTAGAAAAAGTTGATCTTGTTACTTATGAATTTGAAAATATCCCATATGATATATTGAAAAAAATTAATGAAACCAAATCTGTATTACCAAGCCCAGAAATAAATAAATTAATTCAAAATAGAATGACTGAAAAAGAGTTTTTAAATAAAAATAATATAACTACAACACAGTTTGTAAGTATTAACGATTTAGATGATATAAAAATAAACGATAGATTAATACCTGGCTTGTTGAAAACTTGTACCCTTGGTTATGATGGGAAGGGTCAATATAAAATAAATAATGCAAATGATTTAAATGAAGATTTTGATTTTTCAAAAGGCTACATCTTAGAAAAGATAGTAAATTTAAAAAAAGAAATTTCAGTAGTGGTTACAAGATTTGGTCATCAAAAATATGAAATTTATGATCCAATTGAAAATTATCATGAAGACCAGATTTTAAAACACTCCAAAATTCCAGCCGATATAAGTGATGAAATTAAAAATAAAGCATTGGACTGGGCAAAAACAGTGGCTGAAGAGCTTGATTATATTGGTACAATGTGCGTTGAATTCTTTATAGATAAAAATAATAATTTATATGCTAATGAAGTTGCACCAAGAGTACATAATTCTGGACACCTAACTATAAATTCGCACAACATTAGCCAATTTGAAAATCATATTAGAGCTGTATGTGGACTTGAAAAATTAGAAACAAAAAAAATTTATAATGCAAAAATGCTTAATTTGATTGGTGAAGATATATTAGAATATAAAAATAAAAAATTTAAAGAAAATGAATTTTTTTATGATTATTTAAAAAAAGAAGTTAAAGCTAAAAGGAAAATGGGACATTTAACAACTATAGAAAAATAGTTTTAAGAAATTGTTTGTATCAAAGAAATATTATTGTTTGTAGGTTTATTAACTTCCTTTGAAACTTCATGAAAGTTTAATTTTGTTTTTTTACACTCTTTCAGAAAACTCGATCCTGTTAATTCAAGATTTAAATATCTATTAACATCATTTTCGTTAATTATAACAGGCTGTCTATGATGTATTTCTTTAATATTTTCATCTGCATCCTCTGTTATTAAACAAAATTGATCATTGTCATAGATAGCAGCTAAATACATAAGCTTTTTATCCTCTCTTAAAAAATAATAAGGTGTTTTATTTTCTTTTTCTCTTTTCCACTCATAAAAACCATCTGCTACAGCTACACATCTATGTAATCGAATTAATTTTTTGAAAGACACTTTTTCATCAATAGTTTCTAGTCTTGCATTTATTAAAGGTTTAAAATCTTTTTGCTTAGCCCAACTAGGTACTACTCCCCACTTTAAATTTTCTAGAGTATTTCCATTATTATATTTTTTAATCACAGGTAATTTTTGAAATGGGTGTGCATTATAATTTTCATTATCTTCAACTTGTATAGCTGACTTAACAAGTTTTTTTGTTTTTGTAACGGGGCTAGTTATTACGTATCTTCCACACATATTTAATTTTCTTGGTTTAATCTAAATTTAGATTATATGTTTTTCAAAACTATGAAATCAATAGAAAATAATTTTGATGATCCGCAAGTAAATGAGTTGCTAACTAAGCATTTTATTGAATTGAGATCAGTTTCTCCTGAGGGGAGTTCTCATGTATTAGATATACCTGGATTAAAGGTTCCAAGTATAAAATTCTGGAGTTTGTGGGAAAATAATGAATTAATTGGTTGTGGAGCTTTGAAATTATTTGATGAAACACATGGAGAATTTAAATCTATAAGAGTTTCAGATAAGTTTAGAAATAAAAAATATGGTGGAAAAATAATTTCACATCTTATTGAAAAATCTAAACAAATAGGAATTACTAAACTAAGTGTCGAAACTGGTGTGGGTGATTTTTTTGCGCCCGCTAGAAAACTTTTTAAAAGTTTTGGTTTTAAAGAGTGTGGGCCTTTTGCGCACTATAAAGACGATCCTAATTCGTGCTATTATTCAGTAGACATTTGAGGAGTTTAGTTTGGAAACTGATAAATCAAGACCATTCGTATTATATGTTGCTGAAATCATTTATCGAAAGATATATGAAATCAAGATTAAAAATCCAAATTTAACTAATATTCAAGCTTTTGAAATATTTATTGCATCAGATGATTATAATGAAATTAGCTCAGGTAATTTTCATGATAAATGGTTTAAAGAACTTGAGAATAATGACTACATAGATAAATCTACAAAAAAAAAGATTAATCAAGAAACTATAAGACTTTTACAAATACAAAAAGATACTATGATTAAACAACTAATGAAAATCCCAAAATTATATTATGCAAAAAGTCACTTTCCTTTGGAATTATCTCAAAGAGCATTTGATCATTTGTGGAGAGTTTGTGAAAGTTATGAACTTTGGTGTAAAGAAACTAAACAAAATGCATTAATATTATTAAATTTAACAGAATAATTTATGAGTAATAAAATTTTGAGATTTATAGATAGTACTTTAATAGATTTAGGAAGACAGTTTAAATGGACCTATCTACCACCATTGATGATTTATCTTGCTGCTGGTATTTCAGGACTAACAGGTATTGTTGGAACTTTTTTTGTTAAAGACTATCTAAACTTATCTGCTGCTTTTCTTGCTGGACTGGGTTTTTGGGCTGGAATTCCATGGGCACTAAAGATGCCTTTAGGTCATCTTGTTGATCTTATCTGGAATAAAAAAAATTACATGGTTTTTGTAGGAGCTTCCTTAATCTCATTAAGTTTAATTATAATGTACGGTTTAATAATTCATACTGAATGGATGTCCTCAATTCTTTCAGTCGAAACATGGTTTGTGATCAGTGTTTTGCTTGCTCCGATTGGTTATGTTGTGCAAGATGTTGTAGCTGATGCTATGACTGTAGAAGCAGTTCCTTTAGTTGATGATAGTGGAAATAAATTTTCAAGAGATGAAATCAAACTTATGCATACAACAATGCAAACTCTTGGAAGATTTGCAATAATTGGTGGAACTGTTTTAGTTGCTTTAGCTAACGTTATTCTCTTTAAAGGAGTAGACGAACTTGAACAAGTAGATAAGATAAGTTTATACGGTTCAATTTATATATATGCTTTAATTATTCCAATTGTATCTGTACTAGGAATATTTCTTGCTTCATATTTAAAAAATCAAAAGAAAAGAAAACTAATTGAACAAGGTTTAAAGGGTGACCAAGATTATGCTCCTTCAGAGAAAACTGAAGTAAACTGGTGGATATTAGGTGGAAGCTTGGTTTTTGTTATTTTCACTTTAGGTATTGGATCATTCAAAGTGCCTTTTGCTCAAGAAATTGTTTTCGTAGGTTCAATGGCAATTATTCTATTTTTAATGAATAAATTAGTTAAAGAACTTCCTCAAGATTTAAGACTTACTGTTGTAGGTACAGCAATAATAATTTTTATTTTTAGAGCAATGCCAGGACCTGGTCCAGGTTTATCGTGGTTTGAAATTGATGTACTTGAATTCAATGAACAATTTTTTTCTGTATTATCTCTTATAGCCTCTGTTTTAACGCTTGTTGGTATTATTTTATTAAGACCATTTATGGCAAACAACTCAATAGCTAGAATAATAGTGATTTTATCTGTTGCAGGTGCAATTTTATTTTTACCAAGTGTGGGAATGTATTATGGATTTCATAATTGGACATCATCAATTACTAATGGAGTTGTTGATGCCAAGTTTATTGCAATATTAAATACTGCACTTGAGTCACCTTTGGGACAAGTCTCAATGATACCTTTGCTTGCATGGATTGCTAAAAATGCGCCTTCGCACTTAAAAGCAACTTTCTTTGCAGTATTCGCATCTTTTACAAATCTTGCTTTATCAGCAAGTGCTTTAGGGACTAAATATTTAAATGAAATTTATGTTATTACTAGAGAGGTAAAAGATAAGGTAACAAATGCTATTCTTACCACTGCCGATTATTCAGATCTAGGTATTTTGTTGATAACAGTAACACTAATAACTTTAATAATTCCAATTGTGTTTGTGTTTATTATTCAAAAAACTAAATTTAAAACTTCAGAATAATTTTTATTCAGTTTTATAGCCAAATTCTAAACAAGCATCAGTTATTGAATGATAAAGAGATTCACCAAAACTTCTTAAAGCAAATATTCTTACTTTTCTTGGATTTGAACTTATAAAATCAATAGTTATTGTAATTGCATGAAAAGCAGAATTAGAACATTTTCCTTCATCAAGACCATCTAAATTTAACGGACAACCTTTTTTCAATACTTCATCTACCAAAGAACCCTCCAATTCCAGTATTGTTCTTGAATGAGATAGATCTGTTAATGCAAAATCATCATGACTTAAGTTCTCTAAAATAGATTTTTCTATTTCTTTATTTTTTGAAACGACTAACCAATTATCAGGTCCCATCCATAAAATTCTTGTATTTTTATTTGAAGAAACCAAAAGTGTCTCAGGTAAATTTAAATTATCTATTTTTATTTTATTAATACTAATTGAGGATTTTTTATATTTAACAATTTGATAAATCAAAACATCTTTGATTTCTCTAATATTAATTAGCTCATCTTTACTATCGTGATTGCCAAACAATCCATGTTTATGAATATTTTCTAGTGCAGAAACATTTTTCATGATCTAACTCTTTTTCCTTCTGGGTCAACATAATGTGAAGATATAACTTCTACTTCAATTGATTTATTTTTTAATGGTGATACCGCAAAAAACTTTTTACCTATCATATTTTTTCCATCTTTCATAATTGCTAGTGAAAATGGATTATTATTTTCTACACTCCAACAAGAAGAAGAAACATGGCCAAGTTTAGGGTTTGGTAATTTTGCATTCTGATCTTGAACAATATGAGATCCTTCAGGAATACTAGACTTTCTATCAATTGGAATAAGTCCAACAATTTTTTGTCTGCTCTCAACATTAAATGCTTCTCTTCCTAAAGAATTTTTGCCAATAAAATCTTTTTTCTTTGAAACTAATCCATTTAATGAAACATCTGATGGGATTGTTCGGCCATCTAATTCTGGTCCCGCAACGTGTCCCATTTCAATTCTTAATGTTGATAAAGCTTCAGTTCCGTAAGGCTGATTTCCAAATTCTTTTCCTACTTCCATCATTTTCTCCCACATGAACAAACCATGATCTGATTTGACATTAATTTCATATGCAAGTTCACCAGAAAATGAAATTCTAAAAATTCTTGATGGAACACCAAAAAATTCTGCTTCTTTATAGCCCATAAAAGGCAAAGCTTCATTTGATACGTCTAAGTCCGGATATAATTTTGATAACATGTCTCTAGATTTAGGTCCAGCAATTGCAGCCCCTGCCCATTGCTCAGTTGTAGAGACAACATTTACATTTAATTCTGGCCAAACAATTTGAAGATAATATTCTAAGTGAGATAAAACATTTGCAGCTTGTGCAGTTGTTGTTGTCATATGATAATGATTTTCTGAAATTCTTGTTGTTGTTCCATCGTCCATGACAATTCCATCTTCTCTAAGCATCAATCCATATCTTGCTTTTCCAACAGGTAATTTCATCCAAGCATTTGTATAAACTCTATTTAAAAATTCTGCTGCGTCTGGGCCTTTAATATCAATTTTTCCTAATGTTGTTACATCGCATATACCAACATTCTCTCTAACATTTTTTGCCTCTCTCTTTGAGGCTTCAAATAAAGTTTCATTTCCTTGTTTGTAATATCGAGGTCTCTTCCAGGCACCTGCATCAACAAATACAGCATTATTTTTCTCATGCCATTCATGCATTGGAGTTTTTCTAGTCGGCATATATTCCATACCTACTTCACGACCAACTATTGTCCCGATTGTAATTGGTGTGAAAGGTGGTCTAAATGTTGTGTGTCCCACTTCAGGAACTATTTTATTTTCTATATTAGATACCAACTGAAGACCATTTAAATTACTTGTACGGCCTTGATCTGTTGCCATTCCAAGAGTTGTATATCTTTTGACGTGCTCTATTGATCTGTAACCTTCTCTTAGTGCGATTTCTATATCAGAGACAGATACATCATTTTGAAAGTCAACAAATCTTTTTGGATTTTCATTTTTAGGTAACGGCATACACCAAAATTTATCATGAGCTCCGTATTTCTTTTCATTTACATTTGGAATTGAGATTTCTGTTTTAGTCTCTGTAATTTTTGCGGAAAGATTTGAACCATTTTCAAAAGCATGTTTTAAACTTTCTTCTAATGTAAATGATCCATTTGCTGCACCGACTGATGTCTCATGTTGTTTTTTCTTATCTGGAATAAATGCATCAATTTTTTCTTCATACTTAAGTTTATTTCCTGATTGTGATGCTAAATGTACAGATGGTGTCCAAAATCCAGATACACAAATACAATCACAATCTACAGTTTCTATTTTTTCAAAAGAATTTTTATCTTTATTCAGTTTGCCAATTTTTGCAGATTTAACTTTTTTGTATCCATTAGCGACAATAACACCGTGAGAAAATCTTATATCAATTCCCTTTGATTTAGCTTCATCAATTAATTCTGATGAATGTTCTTCTCTTGTATCTAATATAATTGGTTCAACATTATTTTTTTTGAACCCTAAAGCTGTTTCATATGCACTAT
This sequence comes from uncultured Pelagibacteraceae bacterium, assembly GCA_902537055.1. Taxonomy (GTDB): domain Bacteria; phylum Pseudomonadota; class Alphaproteobacteria; order Pelagibacterales; family Pelagibacteraceae; genus Pelagibacter. The sequence continues at coordinate 40,641 of CACAZW010000001.1, read as the reverse complement.
CGTTATTTGTAAATATTAAAGGTTTCTTTCCAACCAATACTCCGTAGACTTTCATATATTCTTTCGCAGCTGCTGATAAAAATATTCCTGGAGTATCATTGTTGCCAAACACAATTGGTCTTTCAATTGAACCAGTTGATAAAATTGTTTCTTTGGCTCTAATATACCAAAGTCTTTGTCTTGGGGTGAATTTTGATTTTTTCTCTAAATGATCACCAACTCTCTCAAACATAACCAACATATTATGATCATAGTAACCAAAAACTTGAGATCTATTTTTTACAGTTACATTAGGCATAGATTTTAATTCAGTAATTATTTTTTCTGCCCAATCTTTTCCTGATAAATTATCGATGCTTACATCATCAGTTAAAAGTGTTCCTCCAAATCTTGGTTTATCCTCAGCTAAAATTACTTTTGCTCCATTTTTTGCAGCAGCATAAGCACTTGCTAATCCAGAGGGTCCGGATCCAGTAACTAACAAATCGCAATACTCAAATTTATGTTCATATCTTTCTTTATCTTTTTCTATCGAAGCAACCCCTAATCCTGCAGCTTTTCTAATGAAAGGTTCGTAAATTTTATACCAAAAACTTTTAGGCCACATAAATGTTTTGTAATAAAACCCAGCAGGGAAAAACATTTTTAAAAAATTATTAATTGCACCAATATCAAAATTAACTGATGGCCAACAATTTTGGCTCGTTGCTGACAATCCTTCAACGAGTTCCATTTCTGTTGCATTAACATTGGGTTCTGAATGACCATTGAATTCTACTTGAAGCTTTGCGTTTGGCTCCTCTACTCCTGCACCAAAAAATCCTCTGGGTCTATGATATTTAAAACTTCTACCTACTAAGTGTATTCCATTTGCTATTAAAGCAGATGCAATTGTATCACCTTCATATCCAAATAATTTTTTACCATTAAAAGTAAAAGATATTTTCTTGTTTCGATTAATTAATCCCACTTTATTTAATCTAAATGGTTGGCTCATCTTATTTCTTCTGTGACTTTTGCTGTTTGGAAAATTTCGTGTGTAGCAGTGTCTCTTTGCACCTTAATCCATTGTCTACACCCAGCTATATGTTGCCATAACTCTATATGTTTCCCTCTTGGACTTTTTCTCATATAAACAAAATTATCCCAATCTTCACTTGATACTTCTTCATTTATATTAGGTCTTTTTACAGTTGCATCACCTCCATATGAAAATTCTTTTTGTGCTCTTAAACCGCAATAAGGACATTTGATGTATAACATTTTTTAACCAATCCAGGTTTTAGTTCCTAAACCTTTTTCATCTAAAAGATGGCCTGTAGAAAATCTATTTAATCTTAATTCTGAATTTAATTCATGAACTTGATCTTGTGCAATTGTGTGAGCAAATGTCCAACCTGAGACAGGAGTTGATTTAAAACCTCCATAACACCATCCGCAGTTTAAATATAAACCTTCAATATGAGTTTTATCAATTATTGGAGAACCATCCATTGACATATCCATGATCCCTCCCCATGTCCTTAACATTTTTAATCTACTTAAAAATGGAAACAAAGCTAAGCCACCTGTCAATACATGTTGTATAGTTGGCAAGTTACCTCTTTGAGCATAACTATTATATCCATCAAGATCACCACCCATTACCATCTCGCCTTTATCTGATTGACTTATATAAAAATGGCCTGCACCAAAAGTTACTACTCCGTCTAGTAATGGTTTTACAGGTTCTGAAACACAAGCCTGCAGTACATGAGTTTCTATTGGCAGTGTCATATTTAATTTTTCAGCTAATATATTTGTGCTACCTGCAACACATAATCCAACTTTTTTTGCTTTAATATCTCCTCTTGAAGTTCTAATTCCTTTTATCTTTCCATTAACAACATCAAAACCAGTGACCTCACAATGTTGTATTATATCTACTCCCATATCATCTGCTTGACGCGCATAACCCCAAGCAACAGCGTCATGTCTTGCGGTACCAGCGCTTGGTTGCATTAAGCCTCCAAAAATTGGGAAACGTACTTCATCACTAAAATCAGCCATTGGAATTAATTTTTTAACTTCGTCTCTATCTAATAACTTTGCATCTATTCCATTTAATCTCATAGAGTTTCCTCTACGAGCATACGCATTCATTTGAGCATCTGAGTGGGCTAAGTTTATTATTCCCCTTGGAGAAAACATTACATTAAAGTTCAATTCTTGACTTAAGTTTCTCCATAAATCCATACCAAATTCATTAAATCTTGCATTAGCATCGTACATAAAATTTGATCTTATGATCGTTGTATTTCGACCAACATTTCCACCACCAATCCAGCCTTTCTCAATGATAGCTACATTTCTAATATTATGTTCTTTTGCTAAATAATATGCAGTAGCAAGACCGTGTCCTCCTCCTCCAATGATGACTACATCATATTCACTTTTTGGAGTTGGATCTTTCCAAGCAACTTCCCAATTTTGGTGATTGGAGAAAGCATTTTTGATTAGACTAAATACTGAATATTTATGCATTCGTAAGTTTTATAAAATTAAATATAAGTTTTTGCTAATTTTTTTTATATATATTTTTTAGATGTTTAAATACGTGACAAAAAAGGATAGTAATTCTGCTCATTAATAAGTAATTAGTTTTATGTCAAAATCAGATATCCAAATTGCACGAGAAGCAAAAATGAAACCCATAAATGAGATTTTGGGTAAAATTAATGTTCCAGATGAACCAAGTGCTTTTAGCCCTATGGGACGTCATATTGCTAAAATAAATTTAGAATATTTGGATAGTTTAAAAGATAAACAAAATGGAAAATTAATTTTAGTTACTGCTATTACACCAACTCCTGCAGGTGAGGGAAAAACCACTACGTCAGTTGGTTTAAATGATGGATTAAATAAAATCGGTAAAAATTCTATAGTGTGTTTACGTGAACCTAGTTTAGGTCCTTCGTTTGGAATGAAAGGCGGAGCAGCAGGCGGTGGATATGCTCAAGTTGTTCCAATGGAACAAATCAATTTACATTTTACGGGGGACTTCCATGCAATTACATCTGCACACAATTTATTGTCAGCGTTAATTGATAATCATATTTATTGGGGAAATAAATTAAACATAGATGTAAGACGAGTAGTTTGGAGAAGAGTTATGGATATGAATGATAGGTCTTTAAGATCTATCAATATTAATTTAGGTGGAGTTGCAAATGGTTTTCCAAGAGAAGATGGTTTTGATATTACAGTAGCATCAGAGATAATGGCAATCTTTTGTTTAGCTAATGATCTTGAAGATTTGGAAAAGAGAATAGGTAATATTACAGTTGCTTATACTAGAGATAGAAAACCTATTTTTGCAAAAGATTTAAATGCTCATGGACCAATGACTGTTTTGTTAAAAGAAGCAATTAGACCTAATGTAACTCAAACTTTAGAAAATAATCCAGCAATTATTCATGGTGGTCCTTTTGCGAATATTGCTCATGGATGTAACTCTGTGATAGCAACTAAAGCAGGTTTAAAACTAGCCGATTATGTTGTAACTGAAGCTGGATTTGGAGCAGACCTAGGAGCAGAAAAATTTCTAGATATTAAATGTAGAAAATCAAATTTAAAACCTGAGTGTGTAGTTATTGTTGCAACAATTAGAGCATTAAAAATGCACGGTGGTGTAGCTAAAGATGATTTAAAAAATGAAAATGTAGACGCATTAAAAAAAGGTTTAGTAAATTTAGAAAGACACATTGAGAACGTAAAAAAATTTGGTTTACCGGTAGCGGTTGCTGTTAATCATTTTGTTGCTGATACTGACAATGAAGTAAAAGAGTTAATAAATGCTTGTGATAATATGGGGGTTAAAGCTACTTTATGTACTCATTGGTCAAATGGTGGTGAAGGAACAAAAGAACTTGCCACACATGTTGTAGATTTAATTGATAAAAAACAAGCAAATTTTAAATTTTTATATGATGAAAAAACACCTTTACTTAAGAAAGTTGAAACTGTTGCAAAAGAAATTTATCGAGCAAACGAAGTTGTTGCTGAAAGTAAAATAAAAGATCAATTAAAATCTTTTGAAGAAGCGGGTTATGGAAATTTACCTATATGTGTAGCGAAAACACAATATAGTTTTTCTACTGATCCAAACGCAAAAGGTGCTCCAACAGGCCATTCATTACCAATTAGAGAAGTAAGATTATCTTCAGGTGCAGAATTTATTGTTGTTATATGCGGAGCCATCATGACAATGCCTGGACTTCCACGAGTTCCTGCAGCAGACTCTATTAAGCTTAATGAAAAAGGTGAAATAGAAGGCTTGTTCTAATTTAAATTATTTAGCCAATTTTCTAATTCTCTCATCCTTGCATCTTTATTTGAAATTTTATTCTCATCTTCTATAATTTTTACATGAGAGTCTATTTCCATTTGGTCAATAAAGGCTTTTTTTTCTAACAGACGATCTCTCCTAAAATGAATTAAGCTTATCATTTTGGCATAAGTTATCTCTGGGTGATATTGAATTCCCCATACATTGGTTTGACCAACGTTAAAATTTATACCCATGACTTTATTTATTGGGTTTGATGAAAGTAATGTAGAACCCTCGGGTAATTTTACAACTTCATCAAAATTAAACGCAGGAGTATTAAATTTTTTATTTTTATTTTTATAAAGTGGGTGTTTAAGTCCATTTTCATTTATTTCTATATCATGAGCTATTCCCCTGTGAGCGCCATTTGGGCATTTCTTTACTTCACCACCAGCAACGGTTACAGCAACTTGCATTCCCCAACATATTGCAAATATATTTTTTATATTCTTTTGACATTCCCTCATAAAGTTTATTTGTCTTCTTATTTCTGGAGTATCATTGTATATATTTAAACTACTACCACCCCATATCATTCCATGATATTTAGTTAAATCTTTAGCTACTTCGTTAATGTTTTCATCCGAGGAAGGATTAACAACATCAATATCTAATTGATCTGTAAAATAACTAATACTGTCTTTTAAACTTTCAGTATGAGTTTTAATTCCACCATCAGTAAAGCTTTGATTTTCTTCTCTAAGGTTGCCTTCAACTATAAGAATTCTTTTCATTAAAATAATTTACCTGAAATACTGTGTTCATAAAGTGCTTTCATGTCATCCTTACGCATCATCCTTGGATTGGTAGAAGTTGAAGGATCTTCTAATGCCATAACTGATAACTGCTCTAAATTTATTTTATTTACATCAACAATTTCTGATAATTTATGTGGTATATTTAATTCTTTTCTTAGTTCTAAAATCCAGTGTAAAAAACTATCAAAACTTTTATCGAGTTCGAGATAATCACATATAGAAATTATCCTTTTTTCAATCATTTCTTTGTTAAAAGTTAATACATAAGGCATAAAGATTGCATTTGATAAACCGTGGTGAACATTAAATTGCGCATTAATAGGGTGGCTTAAAGAATGAATAGCACCAAGCCCTTTTTGAAAAGCGGTAGAACCCATACTAGCTGAAGCTAATAATTCTGCTCTAGCATTTAAATCTTTACCGTTCTTAACTGCTTTAATTAATGAATTTTTGATTAACTTCATTCCTTCAATTGCAATTCCATCAGCCATAGGATGAAATCCTGGTGCACAAAAAGCTTCTAAATTGTGTGCCAAAGCATCCATACCTGTAGCTGCAGTCAATCTTGGAGAAAGATCTAAAGTTAAATTAGGATCTAAAATTACAATTGAAGGTAAAAATTTCGGGTGGAAAATAATTTTTTTTATACCTGTTTGTTTATTGATTATAGCTGACGCTCTTCCAGTTTCTGATCCTGTCCCTGCTGTAGTGGGTACAGCAATGATAGGTGCAATGTTAGTTTCATCTGCTCTTTTCCAATAATCACCTATATCTTCAAAATCCCATATTGGTCTAGACTGTCCTGACATAAAAGCAATAGCTTTACCTACATCAAGACCACTGCCACCACCAAATGCAATAACTCCATCACAACCTAATTTCTTAAACTCACCTACCCCCTCTTCCACATTCTCTCCTACAGGATTACCTGAAAAATTTGAAAAAACTTGAAGATGATTATGGGTTTTTTTTAAATCTTTAATTATATCTTGAACCATTTTTAGATTAATTAAATCCTTATCTGTGACAAATAATGGTTTCTCAATTTTCAAATTTTTACAGGCTATGCTTAAATCTTGAATTCTGTTCTCTCCAACCCAAATTGTGGTAGGATAATTCCAATTAGTTTTCATATTAAAATAATATTTAATTTTTCTATTTTTCTTAGTACAATATATTTAAAATTTTAATTGTAGAGGAAAAATTATCATGACTAAAGTCGCTATTATCGGTGCTGGACCTTGCGGGTTATCAATACTCAGGGCTTTTGAACATGCCGAGAAAAAAGGAGATAAAATCCCTGAAATAGTTTGCTTTGAAAAGCAAAGTGATTGGGGCGGACTTTGGAATTATAGCTGGAGAACAGGATCTGACCAATATGGAGATCCAGTTCATAATAGTATGTATAGATATCTTTGGTCAAATGGACCTAAAGAGTGTCTTGAATTTGCAGATTATTCTTTTGACGAACATTTTGGTAAGCCAATTCCATCTTTCCCACCTAGAGAAGTACTTTATGATTATATCACGAGTAGAGTAAGTAAAGGAAATTTAAGAAATAAAATTAAATTTAATACAAGAGTAGTTAATACAGTTTTTAAATCAGATAAATTTGAAGTTAGCTATCAAGATAAAGAAAATGATAAAATTTTAACTGATCATTTCGATTACGTTGTAGTATCCACTGGTCATTTTTCAGTTCCTTTTATACCTGAATATAAAGGTATGAGTTCATTTCCTGGAAGAATAATGCACTCACATGATTTTAGAGATGCAGAAGAATTTAGAGGAAAAAATATTATAGTTTTAGGAAGCAGTTATTCCGCTGAGGATATTGCGCTTCAATGCAATAAATATGGAGCAAAAAGTGTAACAATTGGCTACAGGCATAATCCTATGGGTTTTAAATGGCCCGAAGGAATGAAGGAAGTATTTTATTTAGATAGATTAGAGGGAAAAAAAGCAATTTTTAAAGATGGCACGGAACAGGATGCAGATGTAATAATACTATGTACTGGTTACCTACATCATTTTCCTTTCTTGGAAGAAAATTTAAAACTTAAAACAAGAAACAGACTTTATCCTCCAAAATTATACAAAGGTGTTGTTTGGCAGGATAATCACAATCTTTTGTATCTAGGAATGCAAGACCAGTTTCACACATTTAATATGTTTGATTGCCAAGCTTGGTACGCAAGAGATGTTATAATGGGGAAAATAAATATGCCAAGTGGAGATGAAATCGAAAAAGATATTAACAAGTGGGTTGCTTTAGAAGAAAAACTAGAAAATCCTGATCAGATGATTGATTTTCAAACTGAATACACAAAGGAATTGCATGATATGTCGGATTATCCAAAAATAGATTTTGAACTAATCAGAAAACATTTTAAAGAGTGGGAACATCATAAAGTTGAAGATATATCAACGTATAGAAATAAATCTTTTTCATCTCCAGTTACGGGTTCTGTCGCTCCGGTCCATCATACAGCTTGGGCAAAAGCAATGGATGACTCGTCTGAAACTTTCATGAATAATAAATGAGGTTAATTTTAATTAATACTCAACCAAAAAGTTTGAAAAGGATTAAAAACTAATTCTTTATCAAAAGTAATCTTAAATTTTTGACCTAATAAATTTTTTGATTTTAAGTATTTTGAGTTGATTTTTAAAACTTGAGTTTTTGATGTTAAATTTGTGATTGCTAATATTTTTTGTGATTTGTCTAAACTTATTCTTTCCAGGGCATAGAATTTTGACCCAAAATTTAGATTTTTTCTTTGTGCATTTGGGTGAAATGCTTTTTGCTTTCTTCTAATTTTTATTAAATTTGTCATTTCATTATAAAATACTGATTGTTTGGAATTATTTATTTTTAAATTTTTTATTAGTCTTTCATTGTTCCATTTATATCTATTTAAATCTCTTTTATTATCTGTAATTATAAATTTACTAATGTCATTTGAAGTTCCAAAAAGTGAATTGAAATAAAAAGCTGGAACGCCTTCGAATGAAAGAATTATACCATGTGCAGCTAAATAGCGTTCTAATGAATAATTTCCATTTTCATCAAAATCAGTTGCTTTAAAAGCGTTAAATAAAGTAATGTTTGCTTCATACACTTGCTTTTTTGAACCATTTATTTTTCTATATGAAAATTCACCTCCATTTTTTTTTAGTCGATTAAATAATTTATTTAAAGTTGGTTTGGATAATAATCCTTCAACTGGTCTCATTCCGACTCCATCATGAGAGGCTAAAAAATTTAGATAGCTAGTTCCTTTTTTTAAACATGGAAATTTTTTACTCCATTTAGTAAGTTCAGAGCCATTCTCAAATAGTAAACTTTTAATTATTAAAGGAGGTAGTGAGAAATTATAAATCCAATTCGCTTGATCATTTTTTCCAAAGTAACTAAGATTTTGTTTTTCGGGTAAATTAGTTTCAGTGATTAAAATTTTTTTTTGTTTGAGATTAGAACAAATTATTCTTAATAGTTTAATTATTTTGTGTGTATTTGAATGGTTAATACATTTTGTGCCACTTTCTTTCCACAAATATGCTATTGCATCTAATCTAAAAATATTCACTCCACGATTTATTAAAAAGAACATTATCTTAATAAATCTAATTAATACTTTTGGATTTTTGAAATTTAAATCTATTTGGTCGGGGCTAAAAGTTCTCCACAAATAAGTGGTCTTATTACGAATTTTTATTTTTTTTAACAATTTATGTTCACGTGGTCTCACAACGTTTTTAGAATTAAATTTTTTATCTATCGTAAAAAAATAATCATTTCCAGGTGACTTATTTAACAAAAAATTTTTAAACCAGATACCACGTGAAGAAGAATGGTTTATTACGATATCTGCCATAATTGAATTATATTTTGACAAATCTTTAATATCTTCCCAGGTACCTAATTTACTGTCAACTTCATAATGGTCTTTAACTGAGAAACCGCTGTCACTACTTGAGGGATAAAATGGTAAAAAATGAATTGTATTAAAGTAATTTCTTAAAAATCTTGCATAAAAATTTTTAAAAATTTTAAGTTTTTTTTTATTTTTTCCAGCAGTAATGTTGTCTGCATAAGTTATTAGAACTGATAACTTTTCGTCTATTATTAAATTTTTAGATAACTTTATTCGTCTATTAAAATCTTTTATTAAATTAGATATTTCAGATGAATAAAATTTTAAGTCATTTTTATCCTCATAACTTTTGTACAAATCATGAAAAATTTTATTTATTTTTGATATGTAAATAGATTGATCCATTAAATATTTATCAGAAATTAATTATAGTAATCTTATATAATTTTCCAAAATCTATAAATTAAATTTTCCTTGTAAGTTCCATTTTTTATTAACCTTTAACACTTCCAGCAGTAAGACCGCTTACTAAATATTTTTCAAAATAAACAAAAATTATTAAAATAGGCAAAGTTACGACCACCGATCCTGCCATCAAATATTGTCTGGGTGTTTCAGCTCCAACATTCAGAAACTGAATAGCTCTTGATAATGTGAATGTATTTGGCCGGTCTAAAAACATTAATGAAAATAAAAATTCATTCCAAGCTATCATAAATACATACAAGGCTACTGATGATATTGCAGGTAAACTAAGTGGAAGTATAATTTTAAAAATTATACCGAGCCAATTTTGACCATCTATTATGCCAGCTTCTTCAAGTTCTTTTGGTATACTTTTAAAGTAACCTTGCAGCATATAAATTGCTACAGGTAAAGTCGTAGCTGTATAAACAATTAGCAAACCCTCAATAGAGTTTCTTAAACCAAGCTGACTAAAAATTGTATATAAAGGTATCACCAAAACTATCGCTGGAAACAAATAGATTATTAATATGGATGTTGATAAAAAATTTTTTCCAAAGAAATTAAGTCTTGCAACCGCGTAGGCAGCTGGTATTGCAAAAATTAATGTTATAACTACAGTTCCTAAAGAGACAATTGTGCTAGTAAGCATATATCTTCCAAAATTATAATCTTTGAATACTACAAAATAAGACTTGAATAATTCTGGCAAACCTTGTGCGAAGTTAATACTAAAGTCTAATGGGTTTAATAATAATAATGCTTGAGTTTTAAAGCTTGTAACTAACATCATGTAAAAAGGGAAAAGAATTACAAAAGAGAACAGTGTAATCCCAAACAGTGTTAAAAAATTAAAGAATAATTTTTGAGACGAGTGATTTTTTGACAAAAAGTTTTTGTCGTAATTTTTAATAGTATTGAAGAAAAATAATGAAATTATAAATATACCAAGACTGTACCAAAAAGGTAAATTTAATGAGATGAAATAATCGAAGATAGAAAATAAAAGTGCAAGTAAAATTAGTTTAATATTTAAATTAAGTTTTTTTCCAATTAAAAGGTTTATTACACAAAGAATTATTCCAAAAATAAATAATTTATTAAAATTAAAATTTATTAATTCAATTCCTTGTAGTGTAACTAAGATTTTCCAAATACAAATTAATGAAAACAAAAATAATGATGAGATAAAGCAATAAGTTAATATATTTTTAATTTTCATCCGCTCTTTTTCCTAAAAGTTTAAAATAGATAAACATAAAAATTAACAGAAAGACTACAATCACAATAGAAACTGCAGAGCCCATACCAATATCCCCGATTGAAAAACCTTGTTGATATACATTTATTGGCAATGTTCTTGTACCTGATGCTCCTCCAGTAAGTAAGAAGATGTCTTCAAATTTATTGAAATTCCAAATAAATCTAATCATAAATAAAATTGAAATCACTGCTAATATCTGGGGTAAAGTAATATTAAGAAATTTTTGTAAAGGATTTGCACCATCAACATCGGCTGCTTCATACAATTCTTTTGGAACCGCTTGAAGACGAGCAAGAATAAATAAAAATGCTAGAGGAAAATATCTCCAAATTTCAAAAATAATTACAGTTGTTAATGCTAGCCTCAATTTAAAATCAAAACCAAGTATGTTTAAAGTTACATATTTTTGTCCTAGCAAATTTATTGGTCCATCAATAATTTGATAGTTAATTAATAAATTGTTCAAAGTTCCATTTGTTGGATCAAGTAAAAGTTCCCAGGTATAAGCAAGAGCAACAACTGGCGCAACATAAGGAAATAAAAGAACACTTCTCATAAATGTTCTTCCAAAAAATTTTTGATTTACCATTTGTGCAGCCAAAATTCCAAAAACTATTGCACCTATTGTTCCAAAAAAAGTGTAATAAAAAGTTGTTGATAATAGATCTATAAATGCTTTGTCTTTAATTACTTTTTTGAAATTATTTAAAGTAAATTCATAAGTTAATAATATATTTTGTGACTTACCTGATAGTTTAGGTTTATAAGATTTTATATCCTTCTTAGAAATTTCTTGATTATTAGTATTTTGAAATACTATTTCTAAATTTTCTCGATATTTTTTTGGCCAATTACCTAACTCACACTTAAGTAAATTTGATTTAAATTGGCATTTATTATCTAAATCTATTGGTTCGATATCATCTGGATATTTATCTTTAAATTTTACATTAGTAATTTCTTGTATAAGAGAACTATTTCTTAATTTATAAATTATTTTTATTTGATTTGGATTATCTTTAATTGATTTTACTAATTTTTTTGCTCTTGGTTCTGGAATTCTTAAATCTTTAAGCTCTACATTTTTAAAACTGATCCAAATATTGGAAAATATTGGAAATAAAATTATAGAAAAAACTAAAAGAACCGATGGTAATATTAAAAGATAAGCTGTTCTTTTTTCAATTTTTGCAAGTTTTGTACTCATAAAAAAAAGCGGATAATTAATATTACCCGCTTTTTTTAATTATTTAAATTACTAGAAACTAGCTAGTACAGTATTAATTTCATCTACTGCTTCATCTAGCGTCAATTGATCGTCTATGTATTGTCTAGTGATTCTATTTATAAATTTATTGTTAATGATCTTAGATGCTCTTGATAATTCACCTTCTTTAACACCCCATCTATTAGCAGTGTCTAAACCAGCAACAATATTATTTATTACATCTGCTGAATATAGATCTGTTAAAGGAGCTTTTCTATCAACTCCAACAGGAAGTTTACTCCAAGCAGTTGTAAATGCATTTGGATCACTTGCATTACCTCTTCTTACAGGGAACTTACCTTCTGGCGCTATAGATAAAGTACTTGTGTATCCTTCATCCATTGAATAAAGAATAAACTGTTTAGCTTCATCGGTATCTGCATCTGCAGTTACACCAAAGTATCTAACATCTGCCCAAGCTGCACCCTTTACATTATTTGGTCCACTAAAATTAGTTATAAAACCAGTTTTAGATGCTAATTCTGGTGATGTAGGATCACTATTAATTGTTGGTGGAGCTGAGTCTCTTAAACCAGCTAATTCATCCATGATAAATGGTGACCATATTATCATTGGTGTTTTACCAGCAAAATAAAGTTCTCGTGATTGTTTCCAATAAAGTTCTCCTGGAGGGCTAGCCTTAGCTAATTTTTTATAAAACTGTAAAGAATTTTTTAAAGCTCTTCCTTGTTTTTTCGTTCCACCTTTTTTTACAATGTTTACCCCATTTGCTAGCAGAACATGTTCCAAAACCTGACTCATAAAGTTTTCATCAGTTTTAGTTGCTGCAACAAAACCGAACATATCGTTACTAGATAAAGCGTCTATTGCTTTCTCTATATTTGCATAAGTTGTTGGTGGTTCTAAACCAGCGGCTTTAAATAAATCTTTTCTGTAAACGACCATTTGCGTCCAGCCATCGACAGGAACAGCAGCAATTTTGCCACCTTTTTTTGCCATCTTTAAAGCGCCTGGAGCAAAAGTATCTTTTCCAAGTGTTTTAATTATATCATTATTTGCGTCAACGTCCAAAATTCCAGCTTCAGCCCATGGCAATACATATTGCAATGTATGATAAATTACATCTGGAAGGTCACCAGCTGCCGCTGCTGCAGTAGCTCTTGTTCCTAAATCTTTTTCATCAATCGGAATAACTTCAACTCCAATTCCAGTTTTAGCTTCAAACGCTTTAGCCATCTCTTCTTGCTTAGCCATTCTTGCTGGTTGAGTTTCTGTAGTCCAGAATTTGATATCTGCAAATGCAATTGAATTAAAAACAAAAGCTATTGCAGAGATTGTTATTAATATATTTTTAAACATATATTCCCCTCTTGTTTCATGTTTCTTAAAGATAATAAAAATGTACACTAAATGAAAGTTTAAATTTAAATGAAGAACCTTAGGTATTTAAAATAAAATACTACCTGAGATTGATTTACGAATTTTTAAAAGAAATACCTTTATTATCAAATAAATGACAACGAAATGGATCAAAACCTATTTTAACAGTATCTCCTACTTTAATATCTGTATCTCCATCTGTTTGTACAACAAGAGGATCTCCCTCTTTCTCTAAATATAAATAAGTTCCTGAACCTAATTTTTCTACAACAAAAACCTTGCTTTCCCATAATGAGTCTGATTCTGCGTTTAATATTAAATGCTCTGGTCTTATTCCAATTTTTATACTGTCACCTTCCTGAATATTTTCGGAAATTTTTGGTACATTTAACTTTCCCGTCCCCATTACATCTACTTCAGAACTCTTTGAACTTTTGCTTAAAACTTTACTATCTATAAAATTCATTTTTGGAGATCCAATAAAACCGCCAACAAATAAATTGTCAGGGTTATTATATAAATTCATAGGTGATCCCTTTTGTGAAACTATACCTTGATCCAATACAACAATATCGTTAGCAAGTGTCATGGCTTCAGTTTGATCATGGGTTACGTATATCATGGTTGCATTTAGTTGGTCGTGTAATTTTGCCAATTCTACTCGCATTTGTACTCTGAGAGCCGCATCTAAGTTAGATAATGGTTCATCAAATAAGAAAACTTTTGGTTTTCTTGTAATTGCCCTACCTATTGCCACCCTTTGACGTTGTCCGCCAGATAATTGTTTGGGTTTTCTCTCTAGATACTCTTCTATTTGTAAAATTTTAGCAGCCTCCATTACTCTTTGCTCTATTTCCTCTTTTGATTTTTTTTCAATCTTTAAACCAAAAGCCATATTATCAAATACTGTCATATGTGGGTAAAGGGCATAAGATTGAAATACCATTGCAATATTTCTTTCTTTAGGCGGTAGGTCATTAACAATTTTATCGTCAATAGAAATTGTTCCCGAGTTTATTTCTTCTAGACCGGCAATCATCCTTAAAATTGTTGATTTACCACAACCACTTGGTCCTACCAGAACAGTAAAAGATTCACTTTTTATATCAAGCGAAACATCTTTGATAACATGTGTATTACCAAAAAATTTATTTACTTTATTTATATTAATACTCGCCATTTTTAATTTAAAACTAATTTTTTATTATTAATTATAGATTTAATTAATTTTGTCATCAAAGGTATTTTTTTTTGTTGAATTTTATTTAAAACAAAAGGAGCAATTTCTCTTGCAAGTTGCTCTCCCTCTACAGTTTCATTGGGCATAAATTTTCTTTTAGCATTTTTAAATGTATAACCTTGCCCTAAGTAACTCCCCATTTTACTATTTCTACCTCCAGCAGCACTAACATAAAGATCTCCAACTCCAGCCAATCCAAGAGCAGTTTCAATTTTTCCTTTAAAATATTTAGTAATGTATATCATCTCATTTATAGATTTTTTAAATAAACTTGACGACATATTTAAACTATCACCAGCACCTATAATCATTGAATAAATATTTTTAATTGAGGAACAGATCTCAACTCCAATAACATCTTTCGAAGTTTCGGTTAAATAGTATTTTGTAGTTATCATATTGCAAATTTTTTTTGCAGTTTTGATATTTTTATTAGCAACAATTACACTTGTTTGTTTTTTATCTGAAAGTTCTTTTGCTAAGCAAGGGCCTTTTAGAACTGAAACATTTATATTTTTATTAGTTTTCTTTATATCCTCTGAGATAGTAAAAATTTGCTGTTTTTTTTTCTCATACTTCAAACCTTTAGTAAGAATAAGAATTGGACTTTTGATACTTGATTTTTTAAATTCTTCACTAATAAAATTTATTCCCGATAAGCTTAACGCAACAACGACTAAATCATATTTATTCTTTAACAAATGAGTTGAATATTTTTTATATTTTAGTTTATTGGGCAAATTTATTTTCAAACTAGAATGATATTTCTTTTTTGAAGATAAATTTTCAATAAAAGTTTTATTATAAGGCTCTGTAATAGTTACCTCATTTTTATTATCTATGCATGGAAAAGTAAAAGCAGATCCCATTGCGCCACCGCCGATTATTAAAATTTTTTTCATTTGAGTTTAAGCAATTCCTAGATGTTTTTTTCTTTTTTCAACCCAAGTTCTTATCAAATTATCAAAGATTAAACCTATAAAAGCTACACAAATACCCAAAGTTAAACCAATACCAGCACCATTTTTATCTGATAAAGCTTTTAAAATATATTGCCCTAAATCTTCAGTGCCAATAAATGCCCCTATAATTACCATAAATAATGCAAACACTATTGTTTGATTTATACCAAGCATCATATGAGGGAATGCTAAAGGAAATTCTATTTTTGTTAATCTTTGAAATTTATTTACACCTGACATTGTAGCTGCATCATGTAAACCGGCCGGAACACTTCTAAGGCCTTCAATTGTGTATCTAGTTGCTGGTATGGTTGCATAAACAATTACTGCAATAAGAACAGAAGTGTCAGTTATACCAAAAAGCATCATCACAGGAATAAGATAAACAAATGATGGGAATGTTTGGAAAATATCACAGACACCTAACATAAATTTTGCAGAATGTTTATTTTGAAAACACAATGTGCCAACTGTAAAACCAATAATACAAGAAACTATTACCCCAAAAGTTGCCATGTAAGCTGTTACCAAAGCTCTATCCCACCAGGGACTTAAGGCTATGAATAATGTCAAACCACAAACTACTAATGCAGATCTAATTCCACCAATTAAGTAGCCAGCACCAACTACTAAAACTAATGTGGCAACAGCTGGCATCCTTAAATACAAAGCCCTCATTGGTTGTAAAACTTCTTGAATTAACCAAGTGTTAAAAGCTTTTATATAAACAAAGAAGGTATCAAAAATCCAATCAACGCCTTTATTCCAAAAATCAGCAGTTGATATTCCTTTGTTGTGAGGCACTTCAAATAAATAATTGTAACCACCTTTAAAATAAACAGATCCAAAGTAAGCAAGTAAAATTCCAATTATGAATGTGACACTAAAAAATAATAAATTTTTATTTCTTTGAAAAAAATTTAAGTTGCCAAAATAATCAACTTGTTTGTTTGCCCACGCTAATGACATTTTATCTAATAAAATTGCAATTAAACTAATACAAAGACCTGCTTCTAACGCTAATCCGATATTAAGCTGATTTAGTGCTAACAATAAATTAAAACCTAGACCTTTCGCTCCAATGAAGGCTGAAATAACAGCCATAGAAAAGCACACCATGATAACCTGGTTTACGCCAATTAAAATATCTCGTCTGGCCGTTGGAATTAGCACTTTAGACATTAGTTGCCAATTATTACAACCACTCATTCTTCCAGCTTCAATCACTTCTGGAGGAATAGCTCTTAATCCTAATAAAGTAAGCAATATCATAGGTGGAACAGCAACAACCATAGTTATAATTACTGCAGCATGGTCACCGACTCCAAAAAGAACAAGTGCAGGAACTAATACTGCATATTGTGGCATTGTTTGCATAACTAAAAGAATTGGATATAAAGCTTTTTCTACACGTTTACTTTTATAAGCTGCAATACCTAAACTTAAACCAAATATAAAAGATAGAGGCGCAGCAACTAAAATAAAAGAGAGTGTTTGCATTGATGGTTTCCATTGTCCAAATATAGAAATGTAAACCATGGTTAAACCAGCAAATAAAGCAAGTCCAATGCCACTTAATTTATAAGCAAGTATTGCAAAACCAGCTGCAACTATAGTCCAAGGTAGACCCGGTAACTCCGCCCAAGGGTTCGCATCGATCCAGTCCCAACTTGTAAAGGCAACAATTGTTTCAAGTCCACCTAATAGAATTTCTCTAATTAATTCTATTAAAAAGGTCATAAAAGCCGTTAAATTTCTGCTAATTTGTAAAACTATTGGTCTAGTTTTAAACTCTTGAGTGTCCTCATTCCAAAACTCCATTGGCATCCACTCATTCATTAAGAAAAACAAAGAGTCATTTATCCATATTGGTAACCATCCAAGTAATGGCGGAAGCCTCCAGAAAACATCAAAAGCATAATATCTTACTTCTTTACCTAAAAATATGTAACTACTTTGATTAGGGTCTTTGACGAATTCAGCTTGGCCTCTAATGAATTTATATGTTTCTGGAACATCAATAGCAAAACAAAGAGCAAAGAAAACAATTAATAGAAATAACCACTGAAATATTTTTGGATATTTTTTTAGAAATTTCATAATTTATTTCCCATTCTTTCTTCCGCCAAAGACAGTATTTATTATTTTTGTCGGGTTAATTGACCCCACAGTTTTGTTATTTTCATCTACAACTGCTACAGATTTTTCTTGCGTTAATATTTTTTCAGCAACATTCTCTATAATTTCATTTTTTAAAACTTTAACATCTCCTAAATTATTAGATATAGATTTGTCCATTACATCTTTAATTAATAAAACTTTTTCTCTAGGGACTTCTTCTGTGAATTTTCTTACATATTCCGTAGCTGGGTTTAAAACTATATTTGCAGGTGTATCCAGTTGTTCAATTATTCCGTCTTTCATAATTGCAATTCGATCAGCAAGTTTTAATGCTTCATCAAAATCATGAGTAATAAACATAATTGTTTTTTGTAATTTTTCTTGAAGTCTTAAGAATTCATCTTGCATTTCTTTTCTAATCAAAGGGTCTAAAGCAGAAAAAGGTTCATCTAAAAACCATATATCAGGTTCAACTGCAAGAGATCTAGCAATTCCAACTCTCTGTTGTTGTCCGCCTGAAAGTTCTCTTGGAAAATAATTTTCTCTCCCATCAAGTCCAACTAATTTAACCATCTCCATTGCTTTATTAATGCTTTCCTCGGTTTTGATACCTTTGATTTGAAGAGGAAATGCTATATTTTCTACAACAGTTTTGTGTGGAAGAAGAGCAAAGCTTTGGAAAACCATCCCCATTTTATTTCTTCTAAGCTCTATTAATTCTTTATTATTTAAATTTAATAAATCTTGACCCTCAATGAAAATTTTTCCACCCGTTGCATCTGTTAATCTGGATATACACCTTAGTAAAGTTGACTTACCCGATCCAGATAAACCCATCACAACAAGCATTTCTCCTTTTTCTACCTCAAAGGAAGCGTTGTTAACACCTACTATACAACCATTTTCTTGAAATGTTTTAGCATCAACATTGCCATTCGAGTTTTGAAGCATTTTTTTAGCATTTTCACCAAAAATTTTATAAACTCCATCGCACTTAATCACTGCTTCAGACATAATTATTAAGAAGGTATACGAAAATTAATTAAATTAAAATCAATATAATTGATGCTATTTTTCATCAGAAATTTTTAATAAAATAAACCCTTGTATCTATTCCAGTGCTTAAAAAACTTAATGCTTCACCGCTTATTGTAATTGTTTCATCCACTCCTACGTTATTTCCACTAACAGTAAAACCTGCATAACATTTTTTTTTTTCAGCATCCCATTTTACATATGTATCATCAATCTTGTTTCCATTAATTGTGTAAAGCTCATGAGCTCTAAAATTGAGAAAATTAGCACCCATTATAGCTCTTTGAGGAATAAGTTTTGTAGCATTACATACACCTTCATAAAGTTCATCAGATAATTTGTAATGCTCAGTACCATCAAAGGTGACCAGTATACCTGATGGGAGTTTTGAAATTAATGCGCTTAGCTTTCTTTCGTTCGCAATTCTTTCTTCTTCTAATTTCATTTTCCTGACTAATTCATCTCCCTCTCCAAATATTTTATTTAAAATTGCAAAAGATAGAATGATAACTAATGTTAAAAATATAAGTCCAATAAATTGTTTTGCTGTTTCTGGTAGTTTTTTAATTGTTTTAATTGAATTATCGCTAGACATTAATCTTGTAATTTACCATTTTGCCAAATTCCTTTTTTTTGCTCTCCATTTGCCCAAGTAAATGTTCCTTCGCCATTCATAAATCCATTTAACCACTCACCCTCATATGTAGAGCCATCCGGAAAAGTTAAAGTTCCCATTCCACTCCAAACGCTGTTTTTAAATTCACCTTTATATATATATCCATTAGGCCATGTTTCTACACCTTGGCCATTTTTTTTTGTATCAACCCATTCACCTTCATAAGTTGTTTTATCTGTATAAACCCATTTGCCATAACCATTTTCGCAATTACCTTCTTTGCATCCTGTGCTTCTTGCGTTTGCATTTGTAATTAAAAATAAACTAAAAAATATTAAAACAAGGTATTTTATCATTAATGTATTCTACACAATTTCTTTTAAAAAAAAATCCCCCCCAACAGAGTTGGGGGAGATTTATATAAGTTGTTAATTATTAGCCTTAATGATCGTGTGTAAATTCTTCCCACACTTTTTTGTTATCGGCTAACCATTTTTTAGCTGCATCCTCATGAGTCATTTTATCAACGTCAACCAATGCCGCCATTGCACCAATTTGACTTGTAGAAAATGAAAGTTTTTTGAATACCTTAGCAGCTTTTGGATGGGTTTTTGGAAAATCCTCGTGAACTGCTTTTTTCAAATAACCATCTGGAGAACCACATTTTCCATCACCGCCATCAGCTGGTCTACAGCCTGCTGTGTATGGAGGAAAATCGATAAATGTAAAACCTGCACCATCAGTAAAATTTGGTGTCCAGTTGAAAATTATAGTTCCTCTTCCTTCTTTTTCAGCAGCTGCTAACTCTGCCCAAAGTGCATCTGCACCTCCTGCAAATTTAACCCACCATAAATCACCTAAGCCAAGAGCATCAATCCTTTGAGGGATTAAGTCACCATGCCAAGTCTGTGGACCTTCCAACATTCTTCCTTTTCCATCTGGAGAGTCAGGTGTTGTAAAGTTTTTTGCACAGTCTGGATTTTTTAAAGCTGTCCAATCTGGTAGACCAGGGCATAGACCTTTTTCAACAACCCAGTTTGGGTATCCCATATCCTCAAGTGTTCTTGCTTCATGATCACCCCAGTCTAACAAACCACCTTTGTCTAAAGCTGTTGTAAATGACTTACCGAAAGCAGACTCCCACACTTCATGAGATAAAGTCACGTCACCTATTCTTATAGACTCGTAAACTGCTTGTGAATCAGCATTTACATATTTAACATTATTACCCATACTTTCAAAAATCCCACCAATAACATAAGCCATAACAATTTGGCTTGACCAGTTGTGAGTTGGGATTACTATAGGTTTTTTACTATCTGCTGCGTTTGAAACTCCTGCAAAACTTACTAATGAAATTACTATAGCTGATAGTAATGATAGTATTTTCTTCATTTATTTCTCCTCTCTTAATATATTAAGTTTTTAATTATCCTTAAAATTAATAGAACAGTCAACAAAAGTTGATACTAAAATTTATATATACAATTAATCAGTACTGATTTATTCTTAAAACTAATTATCACTAATTTAAAATGTTGGAAGAGAATTTAAGAATAAATGAACCTGGTTTAAATGTTTTGCCACCTGGAGTTGAAAGATATGTAATTAATGGTGGTGGACTTACAGGAGTTCAGATTTTTCCAGATGATGAAATTGAAATTATTAATAATGAAGGAAATCAAATTTGCGAAATAGTTGTTTTTAATTCTGATGGAAATTCAGATCCATCGATTTTAAATTTAAAATCTTCTAAATCAGAAAATGATATAATCAAAATTTTAAATAGAAAAGAAGAAAGTTCAAAAATTGCATTGCGTCAATTAGAAAAAAGAAATCTTAAAATTGCAAAGTCTAAATCTTCAATCCTTTTTGATAAAGAAACTCCACCAGGAGAAAAAATTAAAATTAGTTCAAAAGATAAATGTTATTGTATTTTTTCTGCCCCTGGGAATGATATGTTGGTTCATGAACAAAATCCTCCTACAGAATTAACTTTATTTATTAAAAGAAATAATATTGTTGACTATAAAGAACATAGAATAATTCCAGATCCAATTTTTGATCCTCTAGATGAAAAAAATATTGCAAAACAATCTGCGATTTCTTTTGAAGTTAAAGAAGGAGATTATATTCAAATAATTTGTCCAACTGGTAGACAATGTTCAGATTTTGTTGCTTTTGATACAGCTAAATTGGGTAAAGGTATTGAGAAAGGTTTAGATTGGCAAACAACTAGGACCTTTATGGGAAATACATTTCCAGGACCAGGATTGTATTCAAAATTTTATGATACAGACCATGAACCTTTGGTAGAAGTAATAAGAGATACTGTTGGTAGACATGATACTTTTAATCTTGCTTGTACATCGAAGTATTACGAAGATGCTGGTTATTTTGGACATCCAAATTGCTCAGATAACTTAAGTGGTGCTATGGAAAATTTTGGGGTTAATAGACAAAAAGGATGGCACGCTATAAATTTATTTTTTAATACTTCAGCAGGAGGTTTAAATACTGTACTTTCTGATGAGTCGTTTGCTAGACCTGGAGATTATGTAATATTAAGAGCTTTAAAAGATTTAACCTGCGGAACATCAGCCTGTCCAAGTGATATAGATCCATGTAATTCATGGAACCCTACAGATATTTTTGTTAGAACTTACGAAAAAAAAAGAGAATTTACAAAATCTTTTGCATTTAGAATGAAACCAGACTCAGAATTAAAACTAACAAAAAATACAGGATTTCATGAAAGAACTTCTAAGTTAACAAGAAACTTTGTTGATGCTAGAGGATATTGGCTACCCAATGATTACACTAAACACGGAGTAATAAATGAATATACAGCGTGTAGAGAAAAAGCAGTTTTAATTGATTTATCTTCTTTAAGAAAATTTGAAATATTAGGTCCAGATGCAGAAGAATTAATGGACTATACTTTAACTAGAAATGTTAAAAAATTGTCAGTTGGACAAATTGTTTATTCTTCGATGTGTTATGAAAATGGTTCTATGTTTGATGATGGAACATTGTTAAAAATGAGTGATCATGGATTTAGATGGGTATGTGGTGATGAATACGCAGGTGAATGGTTAAAAGAACAAGCAAAAAAGAAAAAATTTAATGTTTTAGTTAAAAACTCTACTGATCAAATAAATAATATTTCTCTACAAGGACCAAACAGTAGAAAAATTTTAGAAAAGTTTATTTTTACTCCACCAACACAACCTTCTATTTCAGAATTACAATGGTTTAGGTTTACAATCTGTAGAGTAAAAGAACTTAGTGGAATTCCATTAATGGTTTCTAGAACTGGATACACAGGCGAGTTAGGATACGAAATATGGTGTCACCCTTCAGATGCACCAGCGGTTTGGGATGTGCTTATGGAAGCTGGCAAAGATGAAGGAATAATACCTGCTGGTTTTGGAGCATTAGATTTATTAAGAATTGAAGCTGGACTAATATTATTTGGTAATGAATTTGACGGCCAAGTTGACCCTTTTGAAGCTGGTGTTGGATTTACGGTTCCTTTAAAAACAAAAACAGCAGATTTCATTGGTAAAGAAGCATTAATAAAGAGAAAAGAAAATCCGCAAAAGAAATTAGTTGGATTAGAACTTGTAGGCAAAGAAAAAGCTAATCACGGTGATTGCGTTCACATTGGAAGATCCCAAGTTGGCGTAGTTACAAGCGGATGTCTATCTCCTACTTTGAATAAAAATATTGCTTTGTGCAGAATTGATGTGGGTCATTCAGAAATAGGTATGAACGTTGAAGTCGGTAAAATTGATGGACATCAAAAAAGAATACCTGCTAAAATTGTTGGTTTCCCGCATTACGATCCTCAAAAAACACGTGTAAAATCTTAATGTCAAAATCATCAAAGGATTTACTGGAATTTTGGGAAGATCAAATGAAACTGTCCCATACATCCAGTAATTACTTTTTCAGAAAGTCTCCTTCACATTATCACATGATGTTGATTGTGATGAATTCCTATAAATTAAATGAAAACCTATCTGTCGAAGAACTTAAGACTAGACTTTTCAAAACCTCTAGACCCAAATCTGCACTCATGATCAAAGAAGCTTGTGATAAAGAATTTTTTTACCTCGAGAAAACCGGAAATGACCATAGAAAAAAGTACGTTTTACCCACACAGAATTTTGTTAATGAATTTAACGAATATTTGAAAACTCTCAAAAATTTGAGTTTTTAATTAAAAATCTAATAAATATTTAGAATTTATATAAATTATATATAAAAATTATTATATTCTTTCCTTTGCTAAAAAATTAAAGTTGATCCATGTCGTTACCGACAAAAGCAAAAGTTGTAATAATTGGTGGAGGAATTCACGGGTTAAGTACTGCTTGGAAACTTTCCGAAAAATATAAAAATCCAAACGATGTAGTTGTCCTAGAAAAAAAAGACACTGCTGCAGGTGCAAGTGGAATTGCATGTGGAGTTGTTAGAAATAATTATTTTCAACCAGCAATGAGAGAATTAATGGCTCATTCAGTTAGTGTTTGGGAAAGTGATCCAGAGGCATTTAAATATAATGCTGTTGGCTATATGCAAATTTCTCCAGAAGTAATGCATAAAGATGTTGCAAGTATTTATGAACAACAAAAAGCTATTGGATATGAATCAGAATTTATAGAAGGTGAAAAAGATTGCATGAAATATATGCAAGGAATTTTTAGTGATTGGCAAGCAAAAGGTATTACATCAGTCTTGCATGAAAAAAAAGGTGGATATGCATTTAATAAGGACTCAATTAAAGCACTAGAGAAAAAAGCAAATTCAAACGGTGTAAACGTTCATAAAGGAGTAAAGGTTACAGGTTTTAAAAGAGGGAGCAACAGCAATGCAATTACTGGCGTGGTTACAGATAAAGGTACAATTGATTGTGATCAGGTAGTTATTGGAGCAGGACCATGGGTAAGAGATTTTTGGAATATGTTGGAGTTACCAAAAACTACTAACATAAAAGATGCTAAAAATGGAAAAATGCATGAAGTTGAAATGTGGAAGTACTGGTTTTTACAAGAAGGTGTATTGGGTGTAGATGCAGATTATTTAAAAACTAATGAAGGTAAACCGCCTCCAGTAATTCATGTTGATACAGATGCACCACTTTATTCTGACAAAGATGGTAAAATAATTACAGAAGACTTATGGGGTATATATTATAAACCTGATATTGAAGGATTGGGAGTTCAAGGTGGAACATCACCTTACATTGTTCAAAAACATTTTGATGAAGTTAATGTTGACCCATATGGAATTGACTCTCCTGAATATCAAACTACTGATAAATTTTCTGATATGTGGACTTCAGCACTTGCACATATTCAGAAACGTTTTGTTGGTAAATCTCATTTGTATAGAAAGGGACCATCAGGAGGATTGGGTTGTTTAACTCCAGATTCATTCCCGATATTCGATAGATTTTTTGAAAATGTTTACATGATTGCAGATGCAAATCATGGTTATAAAATGATAGGTGTTGGGCACCTTGTTGCACAAGAAATTTTAGGTCAAGAAAGTGAATTACTAAAACCGTTCAGGTTCGATAGATATGAAAAAGGCAAACTTCATCCGACATCGAACAGTCCGTTTCCTTGGAGTTAATTTATCTAAGTAGACAAACGTTTTTTTTTCAGTTACCCTTTTGATCTGAAAATTCAAAGGGGGAAGAATGACGGATCTTGAAAAACACGTAAACCAACCAGGTAGAGCTAAACTCGTCAAAAAGGTTAGAGAAAAAATAAACGAATTAGGAATTACTTATATCTATTATCAATTTATTTCAGTAACTGGAAGAGTTGTTGGAAAAGGAATACCAGCAGACCACTGGGAAAGAACTGCAGAAAAAGGTTTTCAATTAGTTTATGGAGCAACAGCAAATTTATTTTTAGATCGTCATAATAATTATATTGGATATGGTCCAGAAGCTATGGAATTGGTAGGAATACCTGATCCAGAAACTTTTGTTCAATTGCCTTGGGATAAGAGAGTTGGAAGAGTTTTTGTTACTTGTTTTAGAAATAGAGAAGAAAGAAAAAATCCAGGTGGTCATTTAACAAGTGACTGCAGAGGTAATCTTAGAATTTTCATGAATGAGTTCAAAAAGAAACATGGATTAGAATTAAGAGTTGGAACAGAGCCTGAAATGATGTGGTTAACAAAAAATCCTGACGGAACTCCAACTGGACAAGGTTTCTCAAAACCTTTCTGTTATCATATTGATCAATTTGAATCATTAAGACCTGTGTTTATGAAGGTTATTGAATACGCAAAAGCGATGGGTCTTGATATGATCCAAGGTGACCATGAAGATGCTCCTGGTCAATTAGAGCTTAACTGGACATTTGATAATGTTTTAAGAAATGCTGATAGATTATCTACGTATAGACAAATTTGTGCTCAAGTAGCAAGAGAACATAATCTTATAGCTTGCTTTATGACTAAACCATTTATGGGAGTTTCAGCAAGTGGATGTCACACCAACATGTCTTTGTGGAAAGGTGGAAAAGTATCAGTAAACAAATTGGGTAACAAAAAACTTCCAGGAGTAGAAGAAGTCTTTAGCTATGTATCCGGTGGAACTAATACTTTCATGCCAGATACTAAGGATATGCAATTGCCTGGAAAGATTGGATTACAATCAATTGCAGGGATAATGAAACACTTACCAGCTTTAACAGCAATTGGTTCTTCGACAGTGAACTCATATAGAAGATTATGGGATCAAGGTTTTTGGGCACCAGTATATGCTGACTGGGGTTATCAAAATAGAACATGTGGTCTAAGAGTATCTGCTCCAGGTAGATTTGAGTACAGATCAGTTGACTCTATGCATAATCCATATTTATTAGGTGCAGCATTACTTAAAGCTTGTGATGAAGGAATATCTAAAAAAATGAAACCAGCCAAACCTGAGTCTAGAAATATATATGAAGCTCAAAAAGCTGGTAAAGATGTTAAAAAACTTCCACTAAGTTTAGGTGAAGCTTTAGATAGATTGGCGGAAGATGAGGTAATAAAATCATCAATGCCAGATGAAATGTATAAAGTATTTAATTGGTACAAACGAGATGAGTGGGAAAAATTCTTGGGTGCAACAACACAATGGGATCTTGATACTTATCTGGATTGTTTACCATAATTTAATAAGGAAATTATATGTGCGGGATTGCAGGATTAATTCATAGAGGAAATACTTCAAACGTTGGTTTTGAACTTCAAGGTATGCTTCAAGCATTAAAGCATAGAGGAGAAGATTCAACTGGATACGCTCTATACGGAAAAACTGACGGTCAAAATTTCATCATGCGATTTAAGGTTGGTGAAAATGTTGCAGAGGGAAGTTCTTCAGTAAAAGAAGATGTATCAGTTTATGACGAAAGAAAAAAAATTGTTGATTCTTATCTTTCTGAGCTAGGCGCTAAAGTAATAAAAGAAGATAGAATTCTTCCTTATTCATTACGATATGAAATTCAGTATGACAAAGATTTAATGGAATTTTCTCAAAAAATAGAAAGTGTTGAAGGTGTAGAAATATTATCTATGGGAAAATCTCTAGAAGTAATTAAAGATCTAGGAAACGCTGAAGTTGTTTGTAACAGATATAATTTAGATAAAGTTGTCGGGACACATGCAATTGGTCATGCTAGGATGGCAACAGAGTCGGGAGTGGATATTAAATCTGCTCACCCATTTTGGGGTTATCCTTTTAGCGATGTGTCAGTCGTTCATAATGGACAATTAACAAACTATTGGAACAATAGAAGAGTATTGGAAAACAAGGGCATGAGATTTATGTCAGAATGTGACTCTGAATTAATCGCTGTATATCTTGCAGAAAAAATGAGAAATGGAGCTACATTAGAAGAGGGAATGAAAGAGTCTCTCGTCGGTTTAGATGGGGTATTTACTTATTTTGTTGCTACAAAAGATAGCTTAGGAATGGCGAAAGATACAATGGCTGCAAAACCACTAGTATTGTATGAGTCAGATGATTTAGTTGCAATGGGGTCAGAAGAAATTGCAATAAGATCAATATTACCACAAGAAATCGAAACTTATGATCCTTTTGATGGAGAAGTTAAAGTATGGCAAATTTAAAAACATCAGAAAAAAAAAGTAAAGCTCAATCAATGGGACTTCATACAGAAGTCTTAACTGGAAAAACACAACAAAAATTTTTTAATCCAGATGAGGCAGAGAATTTTTATTACTTTGGGACATATGATGTAGATTTTAATAAAAGAACTGAGATTGACGTTAAGAACATGGATTGTCGTGAAGCAAATAAAAAAATTGATGAATTAATGAAAGATGGATACGGAACTATTGTAATAAAGAACCCACAGGGAAAACATAGCTTGGGAGTTGGAATTCTCAATAAATTAAATTTAATATTTGAAGGTAGTTTGGGTTACTTTGGGTGTGGATCAATGGATGGTCCTATTGTTAGAATTAATGGAAGAGTGGGATGGTCATGTGCAGAAAATATGATGGCGGGAAAAGTAGTAATTGAAAAAAATGCAGGGTCTTGTTTTGGTGCGGCAATTAGAGGTGGAGATCTGATATGCAAAGGAAGCGTAGGTGCCAGAACAGGAATTGATCAAAAAGGTGGGACAATAATTATTGGCGGAGATGCTGGTGCTTTTACAGGTTTTATGATGCAGAGAGGGCGAATTATTATTCTTGGAGATGTTGGAATAAATTTAGGAGATTCTATGTATGATGGGACAATTTTTGTAGGTGGAAAAATTGGATCATTTGGTAGTGATGCTGTCGAAGCTGAATTAACTGATTCAGATCAAGATTGGCTTAAAAGAAAATTAAAGGTTGCGGAGATCGGAGAAAACTTCGATGTTTCTAAGATGACCAAAGTTGTAGCAGGAAAAAAACTTTGGAATTACGATGCTCTTGAACCTACAGAAAAAAAAGGAGCAATTTAAATGGCAAAGAAAAAAAATGGTAATGGAAAATCAAACGGACATTCTAATGGTAATGGAATAGCTTCAAGAAACAAAAGTTTGTTGGGACACAACGCTATTTTTACCCCAGAAGTTATGGACGACATTCATATCAAAGCCGAATTAGGAAGATACAGAATGAGAGGAATGGCTTTGATGAAAAAGATACCTACTTTTGATGATCTAGTTTTCTTGCCAGGTACATTAACAAGATTTGTTATTGAAGGTTACAGAGAAAAATGTGAGACCAAAACTATTATTGGTCCAAGATGTGAAAATCCAATTGAGCTTGATATTCCAGTTTACATTACGGGAATGAGTTTTGGAGCTTTATCTTATGAAGCAAAGACTGCATTAGCTAGAGGTGCTACAATGGCTGGTAGCGCAACATGTTCTGGTGAAGGTGGAATGATACCAGATGAGAGAAGATATTCAGAAAAATGGTTTTATCAGTGCATACAATCAAGATACGGTTTTAACCCACACCATGCACAATTAGCTGATGGAATTGAGGTATTTATTGGACAAGGACAAAAAGTTGGAATGGGTGGTCATTTGATGGGTCAAAAAGTTACTGACCAAGTTGCAGAAATGAGATCGCTACCTGCAGGTATTGATCAAAGATCTCCAGCAAGACATCCTGATTGGCTGGGTCCAGATGATTTAGCTTTAAAAGTTCAAGAGCTTAGAGAATTAACAAAAAATAAAGTGCCAATTCAATTAAAACTTGGAGCAGCTAAAGTGTATGATGATGTAAGGATGGCAGCGAAATGTGATCCAGATTCAATTTATCTTGATGGAATGGAGGGTTCAACAGGTGCTGGGCCACACATTGCAGCTGCAAACACAGGTATCCCAGGAATTGCTGGAATTAGAGAAGCAAGAAGAGCTTTGGATGATGTAGGTAAAACTGGAAAAGTAACTTTAATTTATGCCGGTGGTGTTAGAGATGGAGCAGATATGGCTAAAGCTTTAGCACTTGGTGCAGACGCAATTGCAATCGGAACAGGCGCAATGGTGGCTTTAAATTGCAATAAGGAAATACCAGAATCTAACTTTGAAAAAGAAATGGGTGTTCCCGCAGGTCATTGCTACCACTGTCACACGGGTAGATGTCCGGTAGGAGTTGCTACTCAAGATCCTAAATTAAGGAAAAGATTAAATCCTGATGATGCAGCATTAAGAGTGTATAATTACTTGCATGCGATGACATTGGAGGCTCAATTGTTGGCTAGAGCATGTGGAAAAACAAATATTCACTCACTAGAACCAGAAGATATGGCTGCATTAACAATGGAGGCTTCTGCTTTAGCTAAAGTGCCTCTTGCAGGAACAAATCATACAGTAGGAGTTAAAGATTTCCATAAAATCTAATAGCAAATATGCCAAAGAAAAAAGGTAAGAAAAAAGTCAAATCAAAAGAGATCAAAGGTCAATTAGGTAAGAAAAAAGAGACTGCTAGAGAAAAAATGATTGGCCAAACAATTGGCTATCGATATGACGTTAATCTTTTGCCTGACTATAGTCGACTCACTCCATTTTTAAAAAAATATATAGAAGCTATGGGTTGGGATGATCTTAATTGGTTAGAAGATGTTCATATGGGATATGAAGAAAATAGACCTGCTGTATTCGATAGAAATGCTAACGGTTGGGTAACGATACCAAGTAAAATAAAATTACCTAATAATCAGCAGGATAGAGATATGATAGCTAGAGAATTATTGGTAAAGTTTCAAATGTCTCCGAATCATCCTCTGGTTGACCTTAAAAAAGCATATTTAAAATTCTAATTTCAATTTCAAGTTGATAAAATAATTATTAACTTCTACTTTTTATAAATAAAATAAAATTGTCAGCGTAAAAAAAATTTCATAGAGTCTGTTAACTATTAATAGGAGAGAGAAATATGACTGATCAATTAGGTGCTCTCACAACCTTATTTACAGAATTTTACTATTGGGTAACTGTGGTTCTTATGTTTTTGATCCACGTGGGTTTCTGTATGTATGAAGTTGGGGCATCTCGTTACAAACATCACCAACACACTCTTATGAAAAATACAATGCTGATACCACTGGTAACAGTCACATGGTTTTTCTTTGGTTGGTGGATATACTGGGCATTTCCAACAGGACCCGGATTAGCTCCCTCGATTATGACCGAAAGTACTGGTCTAGTTCTTGGAGGTGGATTTGGTGGAAATGATCTTGCTAATCCTACAAATGCATTGATGGCCGTAAATCTTAATGATCATATAATGGGTGTCTTCTGGGCAGCCTTTTTATTATTTTCATGGACTGCAGCTTCAATTGTATCTGGAGCGGTTATTGAAAGGATAACTACTTTTGCATTTGGAATACTTGCAATTGCAATTGGATCTGTTTTCTGGACAATAGATGCTTCATGGGGATGGCATTTTGATGGATGGATGTTAAAAATATTAGGATATCACGATGCTTATGCTTCCGGAGTAATTCACGCAATTGCCGGAGGTTTTGCCTTAGGTGTTCTAATTGTTTTAGGACCAAGAATTGGAAAATTTTCATCTAGCGGAGAACCAAGAAACATTGGACCAAGAAATCCTTGGTTAGTGACTGTTGGATTATTCTTAATCTATACAGGTTTTTGGGGCTTTTACGCTGCATGTAATGTTCCGATTTATGATCTTGGACCTGAATATGGTATGGAAGGTGTAACTTTCTTTACTGCAACGAACATCTACCTAACTCCCACCACACTTAGTGGAATAACGATGAACTTTTTAATGTCGTTATCTGGAGGGTTGTTAGCAGGGTATGTGGTCTCGAAGGGAGATCCTTTCTGGACTTATTCATCAGGACTTGCGGGAATAATATGTGCATCTGCAGGTAATGATTTATATCATCCAATACAATCAATGATAATCGGTATGATCGGAGTAGTTATAGCTTACAAAATGCATTACTGGGTCGAGAAAAAATATAAAATCGACGATGCAGTTGGAGCAGTAGCTGTTCATGGTTATGCTGGATTTGTTGGTCTTGTAATATGTGGTTTCGTTTTAAATGGTTATCCTTCATCTGGATACAGTGTTGGAGCAATGTGGGACGGAACTAATTATGCAGCAATTAATCCACTAGGAATGTTTATCGGAGCAATAATAATGTTTTTTGTTTTAGGTATGCTTCCTGGATATATAATTGCAAAAGTTCTTCACGGAATGGGTAAATTAAGAATACCAAGAGAAGTAGAACTTGCAGGACTTGACTATACAATTATGGAAGAGGCTAAAGAAGACGAAAAAGCTGTAGTCTCGGCCAGTAGATAAAGGAGGTATGTAAATGGCAACAGTATCAAATTGGATAGATCATTTAAGTGCCTCTGAGGTACAAGGATCTGTCTATCCAGGTGTTGGTTCGGAAGGAGTGCTAGTTATAATAGCAATTCTTATTTGGGTTGGCTGGCATGTTATTTCATCTAAACAAGAAGATGGTAAAATGAATGCAATTGTCAGAAAAAAACCAAGTGCTAACGACTGGAAAAGCAATATAACAGACGGTTAAAACTTTTAAGAGGGCGCATGAAATACTGTGCCCTCTTTTTTTTTAATGCAAAATTCTGAAGAAAATAATCAAAATGAAAATAAAACTCCTAGCAAAATGGCACGTCTTGCATGGCCAAAAGCAAAGTATGGAGTAATTATAGCGATATTAATTATTATCGGTGTAAATTTAATTTATTACAAAGATTTCTTTTTATCATTTTTTAAATAATTGTGTTACGTTATTAGATGGCTAAAAATTTATTTAAAATTTCAAAACAAAAAAAAATTAAATATTTTTTGATAAGTTTTGTAGATTTATTTGGTGTCTTAAGATCAAAATTGGTTCCTGCTCATGCAATAAAAGATATGCAAGTAAATGGTGCTGGATTTGCTGGATTTGCAGCCTGGCTAGATATGACACCAGCTGATTCTGATATGTTTGCAATACCTGATCCTGACAGTTTAATTCAACTACCATGGAATAAAGAAGTTGGTTGGTTGGCTTCGGATTTATGGATGAATGGTAAACCAGTCGATGCTTCACCAAGGGTGATGTTAAAAAAACAAATAAAAAAATTATCTGCATTGGGATATAGAATGAAGTCAGGTGTGGAGTGTGAGTATTTTTTGATTTCTCCTGAAGGGAACGCAATTGCAGATAACAGAGATACTCAATCTAAACCTTGTTATGACCAGTCTTCATTAATGAGAAGATATGAGCTTATAAAAGAAATATGTGATTGTATGATTGAAATGGGATGGGGTCCTTATCAAAATGACCACGAAGATGCTAACGGGCAATTTGAAATGAATTGGGATTATTCAGATTGTCTAAAAACTGCTGATAGACATACTTTTTTTAAATTTATGGTTAAAGCTATTGCAGAAAAGCATGATTTGAGAGCAACATTTATGCCAAAACCTTTTGAAAATTTAACTGGTAATGGATGTCATGCACATATTTCTTTATGGAAAGGAAAGAAAAATATCTTTCTTGATAAACATGATAAGCTTGGGCTAAGCAAGACAGCTTATAACTTTTTAGGAGGCATCATGAAACATGCTTCATCCTTATCTACTTTTTTTAATCCAACAATAAATAGTTACAGACGAATAAATGCTGCACCAACAAAATCAGGTGCCACATGGTCTCCAAGCAGTATATCATATACAGGAAATAACCGTACACATATGATAAGGGTTCCTGATCCGGGAAGATTTGAATTAAGACTTATGGATGGATCCGCAAATCCTTATTTACTTCAAGCTAGTGTAATAGCTGCAGGAATAGAGGGATTAAGTAAAAGAATTAATCCTGGCAAACCTCTTTTTTGTAATATGTATGAGGATTATAAAAAATATCCAAACCTTTCTAAATTACCAAATGAACTAAAAGATTCTCTTGATAAAATTGAAAATAATAAAGAAATGAATAAAGCATTTGGAAAAGAAGTAATTAAAAGTTATGTCAAGTTAAGGACTTCGGAATTAAAAGATTTTAATGATAACGAAAAATTTGATAAGTCCAAACCAATTACAAAATGGGAAAGACAGAATACTCTAGACTGTTAAAGTGAAAAGCTTTGATAGTTATAGAAAATGGAAATATACAAGATTTTTATCGAATAAAAATTATAATTTTAATCGAAACCATATTTTAAATATCATTTCGTCAAAAATAATCACTGATGCGTTTAATTCTATATCTAAGTGGAAAAACTATAAAAAAACACCATTATTAAAATTAGAGAAACTAAACAAAAATTTAAAACTTAATAATATTTTTTACAAAGATGAGTCGAAAAGATTTCATTTAAAATCATTTAAAGCTTTAGGTGGTGCATATGCCGTAGAAAAAATATCTAAAAAGAAAAAAAATATAATAATATCATCTGCAACAGCTGGAAATCATGGTAGATCAGTTGCTTGGGGCGCTCAAAGATTGGGTTTACAATGTAAAATATTTGTTAGTCAATATGTAAGTGAAGAGAGAGTAAAAGAAATTGAAAAATTTGGAGCCGATGTAATTCGAGTAAAAGGTAATTACGAAAACTCATTAAACGAGTGTAAAAAACTATCAAAAAAGAATAATTGGAATATTGTTCAAGATGTATCTACGAAGAATTATAGTTATGTTCCTTTGCTAACTATGGCTGGTTATTCAATTATGATTAAAGAAATTTCAAAACAAACTACGCATTATATTACACATATATTCCTTCAAGCTGGAGTTGGTGGCATGGCAGCAGGTGTAGTTGCAGGAGTTGCAAAGTATTTCAAGAGAATTCCTAAAATAATAATAGTTGAACCTGATGGAGCTGATTGTGTACTTCAAAGTATAAAAAGCAAAAGATTAAAAAAAATTAAAATAAAAAAAGAAAGCATAATGGGTGGTATGTCATGTAATGAAATGTCTTTAATACCTTGGCATGTATTAAAAAAGGCTAGTGATTGTTGTGTTACAGTAAATGACTCAAAAGTTCCTAAAACTGTTGCAATGCTTAAAGACAAGAAACTGAGTAAAAGATCAATAATAGGTGGTGAATGTGCTACACCAGGAATTATTAGTCTTATTAGTCTCTGTAATAATCCTAAAACAAAGAAATTAATAAATCTTAACGAAAAATCTAACGTTTTAATTATTGGATGCGAAGGTAATGCAGATGTAAAACTTTATAAACAATTGCTATCTAAAGGCAGAAAGTAAATTATATGTCAAAAAAAGCTGTTGTTTGGATAAGAGACGATTTTAGAATAAAAAATAATTCTGCGTTATCTTATGCAACAAATAATTACGATACTGTCACAGCATTATATATTTATAACAAGGAAAATTTTGATGATGTTAGAGAAGCTCAAAAATGGTGGATAAGTAAATCATTAATAAATTTTAAAGATGAACTAATTAAATATAATATTGAATTAGAATTAGTATTTTCTGATGATATAACTTTTTTTAGTAAAATCAAAGGCAAACAAGAAATTTCTATATTTTGGAATAAAATATATGAGCCATCTCAATTAAAGTTAGATGATGATCTCATTAAAATTTTTGAAAAAAACAAAATACTTTCAAAATGCTTTAAAGGAAATGTTCTTAATGAATATAACAATGTTACAAAAGATGATGGAAGCCCTTATAAAGTTTATAGTCCATTTTGGAGAGTTGGAGAGCAAATTTACTTAGATAGTATCCCAAACAAAACATTAAAAGTAAAAAAAGTTAAGAGCAAAATAAAATTATTCAAAAATAATAATGTTCCAGATCAAATTTTACCAAAGAAAAATTGGTATAAAAAATTTGAAAAATATTGGGACCCAACGGAAAAACAATCCGAAAAATATTTAAATGAGTTTGTTGAAAATAGAATGTTGAAATATGGAGTTGACAGAGATTATCCAGCTATAAATGGTTCATCAAAACTTTCGCCATTCATTAGAAATGGACAAATACATGTAAGTAACATTTGGGACAAATGTTATAAATATAAATCAAAAAATATTAGTGTTAAAAAATATCTAAATGAATTAGGCTGGAGAGAATTTTCACATAGTTTAATTAATTATTTCCCTGAAATGCTAAAAGGTAATTTAAGAAAAGAATTTGATAAATTTCCATGGGATAAAAATGCAAAAAATTTGAAAGCTTGGAAAAATGGTATGACTGGATACCCAATTGTTGATGCTGGGATGAGACAACTTTATGAAACAGGTTGGATGCATAATAGAATTAGAATGGTAGTTGGTTCTTTTCTTGTAAAACATTTAAGAATTAATTGGAAAGAGGGTGAAAAACATTTTAGAAATTGTTTGTTAGATTTTAATGAAGCAAACAATGTTGCACAATGGCAATGGGTTGCTGGCTGTGGTGCAGATGCAGCCCCTTATTTTAGAATTTTTAATCCTATATTGCAGGGTGAAAAATTTGATAAACAAGGTTTGTATGTAAAAAAATGGGTACCTGAACTTGAGAGAGTTCCAAGTAAATTTATTCATAAACCATGGGAAATGGAAACAAAATATCAAGAAGCTATAAAAACTAAAATTGGTTCTGATTACCCTTCTCCAATAGTTGTACATGAAGAAGCCAGAAATGCAGCTCTCAAAGCATTTCAAACTTTAAAAAATTAATCTCCAATAAAATGATGAATAATCAGCCTTTTTGTAGAAGCTAACCTATGTTCAAAAAGGTAAATTCCTTGCCAAGTTCCCAGCAAAAGTTGTTTGTTTTTTATACTGAGGGATATTTGATTGTTAGTTAAAGCTGACTTTATATGAGCTGGCATATCGTCCTTACCTTCTATTGTATGAATATATAATTTATTATCCATTGGAGCAATTTTATCAAAATAATTAATTAAATCTGATTGAACATCAGGATCAGCATTTTCTTGAACAATTAAAGATGCACTAGTGTGCTGTATGCTTAAATTTAAAATACCATTATTAAAATTATTTTTATTTATCCAGTCTATCGTTTGATCGGTAAATTCATATAATTTTTGACCATTTGTTTTAAGTTCAAGATTAAAAAATTCTTGTCTCATAAATTCTTTTTAGATGTTAGTTCATATAATCGGCTAATTGTACGCTTAAATGGTTTTTCCAATAACCTTGATGATGTGAGTTTATCAATATTTTGTTCTGCACTAATGGCCATAGGTATATTTTGATCATACACGATATCTAAAAAAGTAATAAATCTTTGTTGTTGATTTGAATTTAAATCATTAAACGCTGGTACATTTTCCATAACTATAAAAAAACAATTTTTTACTATTTTTATATAATCCTCTGATCCTAAATTTTTATCACATACTTCATTAAAAGTTAATCGAACAATTCCATCATAAAAATTTTTTAAAATAAATTTTCTTCCTTTAATATTTAAAATCTTTTCTTTTAAAACCTTATCTTTAGTCATCACTCTAAATAATTTGTTTATTTTAAAATTGTTTTCTTGATTTAAAGGTGAGTAATATCTTTGAGTTTTATTACCTTTGGACTTTCTATAATCATCATCTATATTTAATTCATATTCAAATGATTGCTTTTGCATTATTTTTATAAAAGGTTTGAATTGATCTCTTTGCAACCCTTCTTTGTACAAATTTTCTATTTTTATATTAGAAGTTACAATAATTTTTAAATCTTCTTTAAATATTTCATCAAATAATTTTCCAAGTATCATTGCATCTACTATATTTGTAACTTGAAACTCGTCAAAATATATTAATTTTGCTTTCGATTTTAATTTTTTAACAAATTTACTTAATTTATTTTCATTATTTTTATCTTTGGATTGGTGTACAAAGTCGTGAAAGCTAAGCATAAACTCATTGAAGTGAAGTTTTAATTTTTTACCTTCAACTAAGTCGAAAAAAAAATCTAATATCATAGTTTTGCCGACACCAACGTCTCCATAAAGATAAAAGCCTTTTCTATAATTTTTTTTTGATAAAATTTTTGAGATAAATGATTTGTAGTTTAATTTATAATATTCTTCTAATGTTTTTATGAGTTTTATCTGATGAGAATTAACATCTAAATTTTTCTTTTTGCAGTAGAGTTTAAACTCTTTAACAAAACTTTTTTGCATTAATTCTTTTTTGAATTAAAATCGATACCGTATTCTGATCTTGGTCCTTTTCTCAATCCAAAAGGTCCTGAGATAAAAATTGTCATTGGCCTTGTTCCTGGCTTAAGGTCTACTCTATGATATGCATTGGCTGATCTAAATCCAATATATCCAGGTTTTCTCCAGAACTTGCCTTTTTTAGTAGTTTCCCAATAACCGCCTCTCAAAATTATTGTAATATAAGGGAATAGATGATTATGAACTCCATCCCCATGATCGTCATCCAACATTTCATGAATTAAAATATTAAATGGAAACCATTTTGGTCTATTCCTAAATAATAAATAATATCTATTCATCCATGGTTTAGCTTCGTTAAATTTTGGATGAGATGGACCCCTATCTAAAACTACTTTTTTTCTTCCAATTTTTTCTAAAAATTTTAATAACATTAATTTGATCTTATAATTCCATTATTTTTAATTAAAAAAATATTAGCATTATTAATAAATGGTCTCGATATTTTTTCGTTATTAAATTTAATTACCTTTTCAGTTTCAGAATTAGTTAAATTGATAATCAAAATTCTTCCATTATCGGTAGACAAATAAATTTTATTCTTAGCAATAACAAAACCTACTGGTTTAACTTTTTCTCTTTTTTTAAAATTTGAGAAAACATCAGTTATCCTAATTATATTTCCAGTCTCTGTATCAATGACGAATAAATATCCTTCCTCAGAAATATTAAAAATATAATTTTCAGAAATCGTAGGTTTTAAACTGGAGTTTACTGTTTGCTTCCATTTTACTATTCCAGTTCTTGAGTCAATCGAAAATAATTCATTTTTATTATTTGAAAAATATATTGTCTCATTATTTAAAATCATTTCCGAATTTTTAAGACTAAATGCATTTAAGAATATTTCGTTACTTTGAGTAGGTGTTTGCCATACTAAACTACCATCGTTAACATTTAAAGCTGTAAGATCTCCTAAATTGTTAAGCGAGTAAACATTATCATCTTTAATAACTATAGATAATTTTTTTTGTGATTTAATAAATGTATTTTCTGTTTTGAAATTCCATAATTCATTTCCATCGATTACAGAAAAACATCTTATAACATTATCAAAATCAACAGTTATAAATTTATCTGCTTGTACAGTAACATTAGAATTAAAAGGAGTAATGCTTTCTTTTTTCCAAATTAATTGTCCATTTTCTAAATTTATTGAAAAAATATTAGATAAAGTATCAACAACTAAAAGTCTGTTATCAATATAATTAAAATATAATATTGGATTAAGTTTTCTCTCTTTCTTTGAGTAATGATTTGCTTTCCACAAAGTTTCAAAATTTTCGTTAATTCTGAATATTGTGCCTTTGTTATCAAAATAAATTAGATCGTTATTTTGAATAAACAAAATTTCTGTATCTATTGAATTAAACTGTTTAATCCTTGAGAATTTAAATGTTTTCTTCTTTTCAAATGTTGGCTCAAAGTTAATGTTTCCATTATTATTTGTAATATTATTTACAAAACTATTGTCTTTAACTAATTTAGAAAGATTTATTTGTATATTTGGATTTAATTGTTCTTGAATTGGTTTAATTTCTTCAAATAAAATTTTAGAATTAGTATTTTCTACAGATTTATCACTTTGACCACAAGATGATAATAAAAGTAAAAAGACGAAATATAATTTTATCCTACTCACTGAAACTAGATCTTAGCCTTTTTTGAGCTTTAGTTTTTATTTTAGAGTTATTATTTTCAAGACTAACTATTTGCTCAAAAAATTCTTTTGATTTTTGCATTTGATTTTTTGATAAATAATATTCTGCCATAATATAAAGACTATGTGGTTTCCATATACTATCCGCTTTAATTAAAGGATTAAAAATAGCTAACAATTCATTTTCATCTGAAAAATCTGAATTATATAAGCCTTTTTTAAAGATTGTTAGCTCTTTAAACTTTTTATCCAAGCCAATATCATTAATTAAAATATCAAAATAATTGTTAATTTCATCTTTTGAATTTATCAAATCGTTATCTAGCAAAAAATAGAAGGCTAGAGGAGAATATGTTTTGTCTTTAGCATTAATCACCTCTTTAAGATCCGGGATCACATTATATTTATTATCAGCTTCATATCTTATTACAGCTAAGTCGTATTTATCAGCTAATTTTTCTCTTTTGCTAGATTGATATTCTTCAAAAGAAAAGTAACCAATTAAAGCCAAAATAATTATTACTAATATCGAAATTAAAGAATTTTTATTATTTATGAAAAAGTTTTTAATTTTTTCATTACGTGTTTGGGTATTTATTATTTCAATATCTTCATCCATTAAATCATGTTCCTAAGTACATATTGTAAAATTCCACCATTTTTGTAATACTCTAATTCGTTATTAGTATCTATTCTACTTAACATTTTAATTCTCTTGATATCTCCAGAGACATATTTGATTTCAACATCAACTTCATCTCTAGGATCTATGCCTTTTTCTAAGTCAATAATAGAAAATAGTTCTGAGCCATCTAATTTTAGATTAGTTCTATTTATTCCATCTTTAAACTGTAATGGTAGTATACCCATTCCTATAAGATTTGATCTATGAATTCTCTCAAAACTTTCTGCAAAAACAGCCTTTACACCTAAAAGTTTGGTTCCTTTGGCCGCCCAATCTCTAGAAGATCCAGTTCCATACTCTTTACCACCAATTACAACTAAATCGGTACCTCTTTTTTTATATTCAACAACCGCATCATATACTGGCATTACTTTTTCCTCAGGGTACAACTTAGTAAAACCACCCTCAGTACCAGGTGCCATTTCATTTCTAATTCTTATATTTGCAAAAGTTCCTCTCATCATAACCTCATGATTCCCTCTTCTTGCTCCATAGGAATTATAGTCTTTTGGAAGTATTTGATGTTTCATAAAATATTCTCCAGTTGGACTATCTTTTTGAATTGATCCAGCAGGTGAAATATGATCAGTGGTAATGCTATCACCCAATATTAACAGTGGTCTTGCATCCTTAATTTCTTTAAATCCTTCTGGTTTATCAGGAAGGTTGTCAAAAAACGGAGGTTTTTTTACGTACGTTGAATTATCTTCCCAATTATAAATATTGGTTTCCTCTGTTTTAATTTTTTGCCATTGTTCTGGTCCTTGAGAAACATTTGAGTATCTTTTTATAAACATTT